>JADZDR010000035.1 GCA_020850945.1 Acidimicrobiia bacterium
GCACCCAACTCCGCTCAGGACCCAGCGAGGATACGAGCAGTCTGGGTACCTGAGCGGCGATATATCGCCGCTCAGGTACCCAGACTGCGTGAGTTGTGTCACGGTCGGGGTCAGGCGTCCACCCGGTGGGCACGGGCGACACGGAAGTCGATGAGGCGGGACGCGAGGCCGGGGGCGACGGCGAACACGCGGGCGAGGAGGCGGGTCTCGGAGTCGGTGAAGATGCGTGCGCGGCCCGTCTCGATACCGTGGACGATCGCGTCGGCCACCTGTCCGGGCGGGATGGGGCGGACCGTACCCGAGAGGGCGCGGAGCTCGGCCGGCTTGAGTGGCTCCTCGGCCGCGAGCATCGGTGTGTCCACATCCGATGGATAGACGCATCCGACGCTGATCCCGTGCGGGCGCAGCTCCGTGCGCAGGGTCTCGCACAGACCCCGCACGGCGTACTTGGACGGGGCGTACGCGCCGTAGCCGAAGACGCCGAAGAGGGCGGCGGCGGACGAGATGCAGACGATGCTGCCCCGCCGGCGCTCGAACATGGCCGGCAGGACAGCCCGCACCGCCCACAGCGTGCCGAAGTAGTTGACACGCATGTGGCGTTCGAACTCGGTCACGGCCTCCTGCTCGAAGCGGGCAGGTCTGCCCACCCCCGCACATGTCACGAGCACGTCGCAGGGGCCGTGGGTTGACACGCACGCAGCGAGGGCGGCCTCCATCTGCCTGCGGTCGCCGACGTCGGCCGCGACGAGCTCGACGGGATGGGGGGACGGCGGGGGCTCGGCGGCGAGGGCGGCCATGTAAGCGTCGTCGAGGGCGACCACGGAGACGCGCACACCACGCGTGGCGAGACGCTCCACGGTGGCGAGGCCGATCCCGCTCGACCCCCCCGTCACGACCGCGTGCAGGTCAGGTGAGAGGCGGACCGTCACGCGAACCTGACGAAGAGGATCACGGCGAGGACGAGCACGGCGACGACGATCGCGAGATTCGCGGCCCCGTCCCTGTCCCGTGCGAACATGCCGGTGCGGGCGAAGTAGGCGGTGTCGAGAATGCCGAGGAACGCGAGCATGCCCGCGCTCACGAGCCCGAGGGATCGACCGAGCGGCTCCTCGAAGACCTGGAGGACGGCGCCGGCGACGAGGAGGAGGGCAAGGACCGAGTCGGAGAACACGAACGGCGTCTCGTGGTCGACGTAACCGGCCGGCAACCATGCCGCGTCGTGGTCGTCGCGGAACCACGTGATCCAGAAGGTCACGATCACGGCTGCAGCGACGACCTCGAGGACGGCGACGACCCAGACGGCTGCGTCGCCGGTCACGGGATGGGCGCCTCGACGGTCGCTGGCAGCGGGATGCCTCGTCGCGATGCGACCATGAAGGCGCCGCCGAGGCGGGCGGGCACCACGTCGCGGGCGTAGACGTCGTCGATCGTCTCTGCCTTCTTGATGACCTCCGCGTCCATGCCGTTGACGAGGACTGTGGCGGGGCGGGGGAGGGCGTTGAAGTTCGAGGCGGAGGACTCCTGGTAGGCACCGGTCTCGAGGATGGCGATCACGTCGCCGGGGCGGACCTCCGGCATGTCGGCACCGAGGTTGATCTGGTCGGCGTAGCAGGAGTGGCCGACTAGGTCCGCTGTCATCGTTGCCGGCGCGTCGGCGTTGCTCGCCACGACGAACGGATGCCGGTTGTGCTCGAGGACCCCGCCCGCGAGGAAGAACACCGTCGTGTCGGTGAGCACCCAGTTGTACGCGAACGGTTGTGTCTGACGCTTGTGAACCTTGACGCGCGTGAGGTGGATCCCCGTGTTCCCGTACATCGCGCGGCCCGGCTCGGTCTGGAGGCGGACACCGTCTGTCGACACACCCTGGTGCTGCAGTTCGGCGCGAAGGGACGACGTGATCGTCGCCACGTAGTCCTCGACCGTGGGTGGCGGCTTGCGCTCGCGCTGCCCCGTCAGGACCGGCAGGATCCGTTCGAGGGTCGAGTGGTAGGCCTTCTCGCCGAGGCCGCGCAACCCGACGAGGAACGGGTAGCCGACGGCGGTGAGGACGAACTCCGATCGAGGGAACTCCCTGTTGTGGGGATCGCGGGGGCTCGCCATGCCGCCACCGATGTCCAGCTCGCCCGGCTGCCAGTTCGGCCACGCCCGGCAGAGGTCTCCGACGAGGCGTCCGAACCGCTTCATCAGACCCTCCCAGAACCAGAGGCTCGGATGGTGGCGGCCGGCATGGAAGTGGAGCCCGACGAGCTCCACGTGCTCCATACGGAAGACACGATGCCCCATCTCCACGAGGTACTCGGGCGGGATCCCCGACTTGTAGACCTGATGGCCGATGTCGATGGGGACGCTGAGCTGCGAGAAGTCCGTGCGCCGCCACAGGTTGGGAAGGGCCGGCTTGACCCGGAAGCGGACTTGCGCCTTGATCCCGGCCGCGGCAGCGACCTCCTCCACCAAGTCGATCTCGAAGACGTCCTCGACGGTGATGCGCACGCCTGCCTCGATGCAGGCACGGATGTGCTCGCGGGTCTTGCCACCGCCGTTCACCGAGACACGTCGGGGATCGACACCGGTGCGCAGGACACCCGAGAGCTCTTCGGGCGAGTAGATGTCGGCACCCGCTCCTTCCTCGGACAGGATGCAGCGCGTCGCCAGTGTCGTGTTCGCCTTCATCGCCGGCAGGATGTCCACGGGGCCGTCCGGCCAGCCCCGCGCCATGGCGTCACGAAAGCGCCGGTAGTTCTCGCGCAACTGGCTCTCCGACGTCACGAAGATCGGTGAACCGAAGCGCTCCACGAGATCGACGGTGTCGCACTCCTCGATGAAGAGCCGTCCGTCACGGATCGACAGGCAGTCTCCGGAATCCAATTCGCCACTCCTTCCCTCCGACATTCTGGCCGTTTGAGCGCGCCGCCGCCCCATCTGCCTCGCCTCAGGCGGCAGGAATCGTGAAGACCTCCTCCACAGTCCCGCTCGACGCCGCGCGGTAGGCGGCGTCGACGGTCGCGTGCGCGAGGAGCGCATCCCGGAATCCGGGCGTGGCGGGGCGTCCCGCCCGCACGGCGTCGAAGAACGCACGGCTCGCGAGCTCGTTCCAGAACCAGGGCCGCAGGCTCACCCCCGTCTCGGCGAGCATCGCATCGAGCACAGTGTCGGGGGACACGGTCTCGGGCTGCTCCCCGGCCCGCTGGATCCGCATCGAGAGCTCCGGTCCCTCGACGAGCACACCCCACGTCACCTCGATGATCCCGTCGCGGCAGAACACCTCGAGGCGGCTCTCCTCGCGGCCCGTGACACCGCCGTAGATCGACACGATGCTGCCCGTGACGCCGGACGCGTGCTCGACGACCACGGTGGCGGTGTCCTCGACGTCGAAGCCGAGGGTGTGGCGTGTCACGGCCGACACCCGGGCAGCCGCTCCGAACGTCCACGTGAGGATGTCGATGCCGTGGATGGTGTGTTCGAGCAGTGTCCCGCCGCCTGCGTGCCTCGCCTGTGACCGCCAGTCGCTGCTGTGGGGGTTGTGGGCGGTGGTCGGGAACGCCTCGTCGTCACGGTAGAGGTAGGCCATGGCGGGACCGAGCTCGCCGGAGCAGACGATGTCGTGCACGTACCTGAGCAGGGCGTGGAACCGCTGCTGGAATCCGACCTGGGAGATGACGGGCGCCGCCTCGCCCGCAGCGCAGATCTCCTGCACCGTGGCGAAGTCGGGCGCGATCGGCTTCTCGGCGTAGAGGTGCTTTCCCGCGTCGAGCACGGCCAGGTACAGGTCCCGGTGCAGGGCAGTCGGCGTGCATACGTACACGACGTCCACGTCAGGGTCGTCGAGCACAGCAGCGGCATCGGCGTGGAGCCGTTCGAACCGCCAGTTGCGGCATACGGACGCGCGGGCGTCCGCGGACGGATCCGAGGCGGCCACGGGTCGTAGGGCGACACCATCCGCGGCGATGCGGGCGAGGGAGGCCGTGTGGAGCAAGGCGATGTTGCCGCATCCGACGAGGCCCACACCGATCTCGTCCACAGCCCCCATCCATCAGCCCCGTCCATTGGCGATCCGGACTCCGAGACGCAAACATAGGCGGCTCGGGCTCCCCGCGTGGCGCCTGCACAGACGGGGAAGGAATCGTTGTGGCCGACGTAGCCGAGACGGGACGCGAGGAGACGGTCGCGACCGGGATCGCGTGGGGAGCTCTCGCCGCCCTCGCTGCCACACAGTTCCTGATGGTCCTCGACCAGGCCGTCATGAACGTGTCGATCAGCCAGCTTGTCGCGGACTTCGACACCTCCGTCACGGCGATCCAGGGGGTGATCACGCTCTACAGCCTCACGATGGCCGCGCTCATGATCACGGGTGGGAAGATCGGCGACATCGTGGGACGCAAGCGTGCCTTCGCCGTCGGCCTCGTCGTCTACTGCATCGGTTCCGGCATGACCGCCCTAGCCCCTACCGTCGCCATCCTCACGCTCGGCTGGTCGATTCTCGAAGGTGTCGGCGCCGCCCTCGTCCTACCGGCGCTGGCTGCTCTCATCGCGGGCAACTTCGTCGGACGGGCCCGTGTCGTGGCGTACGCCACGATCGGCGGTGTGGCCGGTGCCGGGATCGCCGTCGGGCCGATCCTGGGCGGTTGGGCGACGACGGAGCTGACGTGGCGCGTCGTGTTCGCGGGCGAGGTGGTGGTGGGTATCGCCATCCTCGCGTCCCTCGGGCTCGTGAAGGACACCCCCCGCTCCGGTGCCAAACCCCGTCTCGACGTCGTCGGCGCGATCCTCTCTGCCGCGGGCATGATGGTGATGGTCCTCGGGATCCTGCAGGCGAGCACATGGGGGTGGCTCGAGCCGAAGAACTCGCCCGCCGAGCCGTTCGGCTTCAGCCTCACACCGTTCGTAGTCGGGGCCGGCGTCGCACTCCTGTGGGCGTTTCGGCGCTGGCAGGCACATCGCGAGAGGGCGGGTCAGGATCCGCTCGTGCACTTCCGCCTATTCGACCTCACCGACCTGCGGGCCGGCCTCGAGGCGCTCCTCGCCCAGAACCTCATCCTCATGGGTGTCTTCTTCGTCATCCCCCTCTATCTGCAGCTCGTCCTCGGCCTCGATGCGCTCGAGACCGGCCTCGAGATGCTCCCCGTCTCGGTGATGATGTTCGTGACCTCGATCGCGGGATCGCGTCTCGCCACGCGGTTCTCCCCCCGCACCCTCGTGCGGATCGGGCTCCTCGTCATCCTCTTGGCCGTCGCCGTGTTGCTCACGGCTATCGATCCCGACCTCGACTCCGGCACGTTCCGGCTCGGTATGGGCGCACTGGGTGTCGGGATGGGTCTCATCGCGTCGCAGCTCGGCAACGTCGTGCAGTCTGCCGTCGGGACGGAGGACCGGAGCGAGGCGGGCGGTCTGCAGTACACGGCCCAGCAGCTCGGCTCGGCCATCGGCGTCGCCCTTGTCGGGGCGATCGTGCTGAGCGGGCTCGTCCAGAACTTCGTGTCGTCCGTGGGCGCCGACGAGCGGATCAGCGACGCGACGCACGAGGCCGTGAGCATCGCCGTGCAGGGAAACGTGTCCTTCGTGGCGAGCTCCGACGTCGCCGCTGCCGCCGAGGCGGCGGGTCTCGATCCCGAGGAGGCCGACGCCGTGGTCGAGAACTACGAGGAGGCGCAGCTCTCGGCGCTGAAGGTGGGTCTGCTCGCGGCCGGCTTCGTGGCCGCCGTCGCGCTCATGGTCACGACCGGTCTCCCGTCCCGAGTCCCGCGTGGCGAAGACGCCGCGGCCTAGGCACCTGCAGCAGTGGCACTCCTTCTCGGTCTCTTCGTCGCGGCGGGTTTCGGCGGTGCCGACTTCCTCGGCGGGCTGGCCTCGCGGCGCTCCGAGGCAGGGGCTGTGGTCCTCACAGCCCAGACCGCCGGCCTTCTCGTCGCCGCGGCGTGGCTCGCGCTCTTCGCGTCCGGAGCACCGCCGGGGCCGGACATCGCGTTCGGGGCCTGCGCCGGCATCGCGAACGTGGTCGGTGTCGCCGCCTTGTACCGGGGGCTCGGATCGGGGCGCATGGGGGTTGTCGCCCCGGTCAGCGCCGCCGTCGCCGCGACGATCCCGATCGTGTGGGGGCTGCTGCAGGGGGAACGTCCGTCGCTCCTCGGCCTCTGCGGCGCGGGGATCGCGCTCGTAGCCGTCGTCCTCATCGCCCGCTCGGCGGAGGTCGAGGATGCGCATGAGCACGAGAGGCGGTGGGTGACCGAGCTCGTCCTTGCCGTCCTCGCGGGTGCCGGGTTCGGCTTGTCGTTCGTCCTGTTCGCCCACACCTCCGAAGCGAGCGGATTCTGGCCTGTGCTGGCAGCTCGCGTCGCGGCGGTTCCCCTCACGGCTGCAGCTCTCGGCCTGGGCCGGCGGGCGATGCTGCCCGAACGCGGCGACAGGTCGACAGCCGTGGCAGCCGGTCTCGTCGACGCGTCGGTGACGGCCCTCCTCCTCGTTGCCGTGCGGCAGGAGCTCGTGACCCTCGTGGCGCCCGTCTCGGCCCTGTATCCGGGCTTCACGGTTCTGCTCGCACGTGTCGTGCTCCGCGAGCGCATGATGCCCTTGCAGGTCGCGGGTCTCGGTGTCGCCCTCGTCGGTCTCACCCTCATCGCGATCGGCTGATCCGCCGCCGGCGCGGGCGTCGTCGTATCTTGGTCGTGCCGCAACGGAGCACGAGACAGGTCGGTACCGACGGGAGGCAGCCATGATCGAGTACCAGGGTCCCGCGTCGTATTGGGCCGAGACCTCACAGCACACGCCCGGGCCGGTCGTCACGGGCCGTCACGACGTGGACGTCGCGATCGTCGGGGGCGGCTTCACGGGAATGTGGACGGCCTATCAGCTCCTCGACGCGGAGCCGTCGATGCGTGTGGCCGTGATCGAACGCGAGGTCGTCGGTTTCGGGGCGAGCGGCCGCAACGGCGGGTTCGCGATGACGCTGCTCGACATGAGCCTCGCCCACCTCAGGCGCAACCACGGTGACACAGCCGCGGCAGCAGCCCACGAGGCCGTCGCCGAGTCGGTAGGCGAGATCGACGCGACGATCGAGGCGGACGGCATCGAGTGCGAGTGGAAGCACGGCGGCCTCATGGTCGTGGCCACGTGCGCGGCGCAGCTGGAGCGGGTGGAAGCCGAACTCGAAGCAGCGGAGGCACTCGGTCTCGACGGCTTCAAACGGCTCTCGCGTGAGGAGGCCCGAGCCGAGGTCCACTCACCCACATACGTCGGGGGTCTGCGCGAGGAGCACTGCGGGGTCGTGCACCCCGCCAAGCTCGTGCGCGGCCTCGCCCGCGTCGTCTCGAGCCGGGGTGCGGACGTATTCGAGGGAACGGACGTGACCACGATCGAGGAGGCAGGCGGTCGGATCCGCGTCGTCTGCCCGCAGGGCGAGATCACAGCAGACCAGGTCGTGCTCGCCACGAACGCATGGGCGGCCGAGACCCCCTGGTTCGCGAGGAAGGTCCTGCCCCTCTACACGTACATCGCCATGACCGAGCCGCTCAGCGACGCGCAGTGGGATTCGGTCGGCTGGGAGAGCCACTGCGGAATCGAGGACAAGCGCAACTTCGTCCACTACTACCGGCGTACCCTCGACGGCCGCATCCTCTGGGGTGGGAGTGACGGCATCGTGTACTACGGCGGGAGGATCGCGCCGCGCCACGACCGGAGCGAGGGCATCCTGAAGCGACTCACCGCCACGTTCCACCGCACCTTCCCGCAGCTCCCCGACGTGGGGTTCACGCACCACTGGGGAGGTCCGGTAGGGATCACCGTGTCGTTCCTGCCGATCTTCGGCACCCTCCTCGAGGGCCGCCTCCACTACGGGCTCGGCTACAACGGCCACGGTGTCGCGCCGAGCCACACCGGCGGCAAGATCCTGCGGGACAAGGTCCTCGGCCGCAGGACCGGGCTCACCGAGCTCTGTTTCGTGGACTCCAAGGAGTACACGTTCCCACCGGAGCCACTCCGCTGGATCGGGGCCGAGCTCACGCGCCAATCCCTCCTTCGCCAGGACACCCGTTTCGAGGCGGGACGGGGTAGCGGCGCCATGGAGCCCCTTCTCCTCCGTGCCATGCGCAAGCTCGGCTGAATCGCGGTCGCCGGGGGCCTCCCGGGATGCGCGAGGGCCTGGCAGCCCACCCCCGGATGGTGGTTGACTGGTGGCAGCCGACTTCGGGGGAAGAGCGTGCCGCATAGGCCCGCATGGGCGTCCTATAGGTGGGAAGGGGACGGGGCCCGGGAAACCAGCAGGGCCCTTGCTGTGCGCGGGGATCAACCGGGTGCGCTCGTCCCGTTCGACTCGCATGCGTTTCCCGCCCGTCCTGGGGGGCGAAGGCTGCCCTGGAGCGGGATCCTCGGCGCCACGGTCGGCGCCCTCCTCGCCGTGGCGCTCGTCTCGGTCGGTGTGGTGGCCGTGGCGCGAGACGGCGAGCGGATCGCCGTGAGCCGGCAGGCGGAGGTCACGGAGGGTGGGGGTTCGGGGTCGGTCGAATACAACACGTCGGCGGGATCCGGTTCGTCGGCTGCCCGTGCCTCGACGGGGACGGGCGGGGCTACGGCTGGTTCGACCGGGTCCGGGACGGGCTCGTCCGGAGGCAGCGACCCTTCCGGCGGTGGTGGTGCCGGTGGCGGAGGCGACGGCGGTGGCGGTGCGGGTGGCAAGGTCCTGCGTCCACCTGCAGGTCACTATCCCATCACCGGTTCCGGTACCGAGAAGACGAAGGGAGCACCCGGCGCACCGGAGGCGTGGCGCGACATGGACTACGAGGTGCGTCACCGTGGCGACGGTTGCTTCGAGATCGAGGTGAGGTTCCACCCCTTCCACCGGTCCTTCGACAGGTACTGCCCGACGAGCGACGGCGGGCTCATCGTCACGATGAACGTGACGTACACGGAGGTGGAGCTCATCAAGGGCTGGGAGACCATCAAGGTGAACACGACTTCGACGTGCGATCCGCCCGAGATCATGGTGAGGGCCGGCATGCAGCCCGGCGAGTCGTGGTCCGACCACTGCCTGTCCGAGACCGACAACAAGCAGCAGGCCCCAGGTGTGACCCGCCAGGACAACACGATGACGTTCATCGGGATCGAGGAGGTGGCCGGCGTCTCCGCCTACCGCATCCGCCAGGACCAGGTGCTCAGCCCGGCCTCGGCGGACAGCCCGATCAAGTCCGGTACGGGGACAGCGGACACCTGGTTCTCGACGGAGAACGGTCTCGTTCTCCGTGTGACGCGCAGCTCGTCCGTCGTGACGGCGTCGATCATCGGGGACGTGACCTACACCGAGGTCGGCGAGTTCACCCTCACGGCGGCGACGCCGCGGTGACCGCGACTGGGCGGGAGGCGGGGTGAGCGCAGGCGTGGGCGCGGCCGTCGGGGCGGCGATCCTCTACAACCTCGCGGTCGTCGTCCAGAAGTACGAGGCCGAGCAGACCCGCGCCCATGGCGTGCGCATCGTCCTCGCCCTCGCACGGCGGCCGGTCTGGCTGCTCGGGATCGCCCTGCAGATGGCCGGGTTCGGCCTGCACGTGTTCGCCTTCACGCGGGCGCCCGTCATGATCGTGCAGGCCATCATCGGGGCCGGCATCGTGTGCGTGGTCGCCTTCGCGTGGGTGGTGTTGCACGAGATCCCGGGGCGGCAGGAGATCGCCGGCATCGCCCTGTCCGTGACGGGTGTCGTCCTCCTCGTCCTCACGATCGGCGAGGAGGCAGGTATCGAGCCGGTCTCGTGGGTTGCCCTCGCCGTGAGCGTGGCCGTGCTCGGCTCGGTCGTGGCGACGGCGATCGGTGCGTCCCGCGCCCACGGTCGCAGGGGAGGGGGTACGGGCGTGGCCGTCGGCCTCGCGGCCGGGGTCGCGTTCGGCTCGTCCGACACGATGAACCGCCTCATGGGAGCCTGGCTCTCACCCAACGGGGGTTGGCAGCCCCCCTTCCTCATGGGTGTCACGGCAGCCGTCCTCCTCTTCTGTTTCGGGTTCGTGGGGTTCGTCACGACTCAGAACGCACTCAAGGTGCACCGGGCGAACCGGGTCGTACCGTCGATCCAGGTGCCGAACATGCTCGTGCCGGTGGTCATGGCGACCGTCCTCTACGGCCAGCCCCTACCCGACGGGGCGCTCGCCACGGTCACGCGACTGGTCGGCCTCGCCCTCGTCGTCTTCGGGATCGTTGTCCTCGCGTCCTCGGAGCGGGTGGCGGCCACCTTCGCCGAGGACGAGCTCGAGGCAGTCGGAGAGCTGGAGGAACAACCATGAGTCATGCGGGTCGGGTTCCGGTGCAACTCCCGATCGGCGAGCGGCCGGTTCGGATCGCGGTCGTCGGCCTCGGCCAGATCTCCGAGCTCGCCCTGCCCGCGTATGCCGGTTGTGACTCCGTCGAGGTCGTGTCGCTGTGCGACCGGCGCAAGGAGAGGCTGGAACGGTGGCGGCCGGTGTTCCCGGACGCGGCGTGCACGGACGACATCGACGAGATGCTCGGATGGGACGCCGATGTCGTCGACGTGCTCGTGCCGACGCCGACGCATGCGGACGTCGTGTGCCGGGTGCTCGACGCCGGGTTCAACGTGCAGGTCCAGAAGCCCCTCGCCCGTAGCCTCGCCGAAGCGGACCGCATGCTCGCCGCGGCGGAGGCGAGCGGGGCGCTCTTCCGTGTCATGGAGGACTACTTCTTCCATCCCCCGCTCGTGAAGCTGCGCGAGATCGTCGAGTCGGGCGAGCTCGGCGCGCCCCGAGCCGTGCACATGAAGCTCGTCGCGACCGGCTGGGGAGGCTGGGATGTCGACCTGTCGAGTTACGAGTGGCAGTTCGAACAGATCAAGGACGGACGGGGCCTGCTCACGTTCGACCACGGCTGGCACGAGCTCGCCCTCACCCACTGGCTGTTCGGGCCGGTGCGACGCATCTTCGGCTGGATCGGCGAGACCGTCGTCGTGCCCGAGCTCGACCCCGACGCCACGATCGACGCACCGGCGACGTTCGTGTGGGAGCATGCCGACGGGGTGCGTGGTGTCCTCGACGTCACGTTCGCACCCGCCACCTATTTCAAGTCCGACTACTACTCGGGCGACGAGCGCGTCGAGGTCACGTGCGAGAAGGGGTATGTACGGGCGAACAGGATCAGCGCGTACGGAGTGCAGGAGCCGTCCGTCGAGGTGTACAAGGACGGTGAGATCCACTCGTACCATGCCCTCGACAGCTCCCTCGCCGACAGCTTCGCGAGGATGGCCGACTACACGGCATCACTCTTCCGTACCGGCGAGCCCGAGGTCCTCCTGACCGGAGCCGATGCGAGGCAGATCCTCGTCACGCTCCTCACGGGCCTCGACTCGTCCGAAGAGGGCAGACCCCTCGACGTACCCGACCCAACCCACTGAAGCTTCCCGGAGGCATGGGCTAAGATGGCCGACCACGTCGGAGTGGCGGAATACGGCAGACGCGCTAGCTTGAGGGGCTAGTGCCCGCAAGGGCGTGGGGGTTCAAATCCCCCCTCCGACACCAAGAAACCGCAGGTCAGAGCCAGTGCTGCGAGGTCAGATCGGGCCGCCTGTCAGCGATTTGTCATCAGCCTCCGGCAGGGGCTGGTTGCAGCGGCTCGATTAGCGATCAAGGCCTTCGGCGAGGCGCTCGGCCTGTTCGTCGAAATAGCGAGCATCGGCTTCATAGCTTGCGGCAACGCGCCGGAGTACTGCGGCGGTGCGCGGGGAGTTGTCGGCGATCAGTTCTGCTAGTTAAAGACGCCCCTCCGACACCCCGAACGTGTGTTCGATATGCCGGCCCGAGGTCAGTGGGAACCTCGGGCGTTGTCGCGTCAAGGGGCGCGAGAGAGACGCGTCCGTTAGCGTCTTCGCGCGCCATTGCGCGCCGCTGATCGGCGTAGGGGGGACGCGTCGTTCTGTCCGGGCGTTCGGGGAAACGCAGTGCCCGTCAGAGCGCGCCCAGAGCCGTCGATCTGGCGCGCTCGTGTCAGGCAGTACGAGGCGGTCGGCGAGCATCACGGCGTGTCACCCCGGCGGTCGCGGCGCGTGCGATGTCGGAGGGATTGAGGGATGTCTCGCCCTCGCGACCCTTGCCTGCGTAGGCTTCTTGCGTGCCAGCGTTCAAGAGATTCGATCAGCGGGGCTACCGCACGGTCTCAGCGCGGCACGGCTACGGCGCATGGCAGCCGACCTACGAGGAGTCCGTCCAGGACATTATGGACTTGCGGCTCCTCGATCAGGTCAGCACTGTCCGCTGGAGCGACATGAAGCAGGTTGCGGATCTCGGATGCGGCACTGGCAGAACCGCCGCTTGGCTTGCAGGCCGAGGGGTCACGACGATCGACGGCGTCGACGTCGCTCCGGAGATGCTGGAGGTGGCGCGCGTCCGTGGGCTGCATCGCCGCCTCGAGCTCGCAGACGTTCGCAGGACCGGCCTTCCCGCTGGCGCTTACCACCTGGTTGTCTGCGCACTGGTCGACGAGCACCTTCCCGAACTCCATGGTCTGTACAGCGAGGCGCGACGTCTCCTCGGAGTCGAAGGCACCTTTGTCCTCGTCGGATATCACCCGTTCTTCATCATGGCGAGCGGCATGCCGACGCACTTCGACGGTCCCGACGGTGAGCCGGTCGCCATCGAGACCCACGTGCACTTGCCGAGCGCACACATGGATGCTGCACGAGCGGCCGGCTTCGTTGCCGTCGAACTCCGCGAAGGGCTCATCGATGACGAGTGGATCGAGCGCAAGCCGAAGTGGTCTGGCCATCGCGACTGGCCGATCAGTTTCGCCTGGGTGTGGCGGACCGCCCGCTGATCCCGACGTCCACTCCCTCGGCCACACGTGGCCGAAGCGGGTTGCTTCACTCGCAGCCAGAGACGTTCCCAAGGTGCGGATCAGGGCGCAGCGACTTCGCGAGCGCGGGAACCTCTTGCGGGGACGGCCGGCCATATTCGGTGATCTGCTCGTGGCGCGGACCACCGAGCGCGGTCCCAGAACGCGCAGCGAACTGACGGGCGCCCAGGTCACCTACCCCCGGCGGCGGAGTGGGACCGTCTGATGGAAGCACTCGCAGTCTTCGAACTCATCGAGACGACGAGCGAACAACTTCGCCGCGCCAGATAGGTCCAACGCCTTCTCGTCGCGAGGCATCAACGTGGATGCAAGGTCCCTGACCTGCTCATCGCGGCGGCGGTCGAGGCCACCGATCTCACGGTGCTCCACTACGCCGCCGACTTCAACCGGATCGCGAACGTCACGAGGACAGCGGTGCGAATGGGTGGTGCCCGCCGGCCTCGACGACTGAAGTCGAGCCGTCGGACATGAGGACGCGCGCCGCCGTGCAGACATTACGTACAAGGGAGGGCGCGTGCAGTGATCGGCGCGAAAGTAGAAGCCATTGAGCGGGGTCACGCCGCGCGGATGTCGAGCCAAGCTCGCCACGGGTCGCGTGTACTAAGGGTTAAAGTCCCCCCTCCGACACCACCTGACCAGGGCAAACGCCCTGGTCAGCGCAGTTTTCGGCGGCTGTCGAGAAGGCCGCATCGGTCGCTTGTCATCGGTTTGTCATCACAGCGGTGCCCTTGGGCGATCCGCATTGCGAACGGGCCGTGCCGGCATCGGCCTCGTGACGTGGGTGTAGATCTGGCTCGTGATGTGGGGGTTGCATCCTCACCGAGCCGGATCCGTGAACCCCGAATCGATGCTCATCCCGAGCCTTCCCGACGTCCGCACGATCTAGGGTCGGATCCATGCCGACGCCGCCTGGTCAACCCGTCGTCGACTGCACGATCGAGCTGCGCGAGGTCCAATCTCGCGTGTGGCGCCGCCTTCTCGTGCCGGCGAGCGTTCGGCTCGACAAGCTCCACCGCATGTTCCAGGCGGCGATGGGATGGGAGGACTGCCACCTCCACGCGTTCGAGATCGGCGGCGAGCGCTACGGCATGCAGTTCGACGAGTACCCGCACGGGGAGCTGCAGGAGAAGGACTTCACCGTCGTCACCGCGATCGGGAGCAACGAGCGGTTCACCTACGACTATGACTTCGGCGACTCGTGGGTGCACGAGGTCACGGTGCACCGCGTGTGGCGGATGGCGAAGGGCCTGAAGTTCGCCGTGTGCCTGGACGGCGCCAACGCATGCCCTCCCGAGGACGTTGGCGGGTCGTGGGGCTACGAGCACCTGCTTGAGGTGCTCGCCGATCCCACGCACGAGGAGTACGAGCACCTGAGCGAGTGGGTCGGTCGCCCGGTCGACCCGAACGAGTTCGACCTCGCGTTCGTGAACGCTCGCCTGCAGGCCGTTCGCTGAGCGAGCGCCCTCGGCCATGTGTCGCGTCCGGACAAACCTGCGGAATTCAGTGGTTTGCCTCGTGGGATGACATGCCCTTGGCGTTGTCGGCTCGGGCGCTGCGGCGGCCTGTCGCAGACCGTGGTGTGACCTTGCGCTTCGTCGCTGCCTTCGAAGTGGTCGAGCGCCTCGGTTCATGGTGCCCGAGCAGCGACGTACGTCGGCGCCCCTGAACGACTGACACCTCGAGCTGGCCGCCGAGTGCCTCGACGTACTGCTCGAGCACATCGATGGTCACGTTGCGCGAGCGCTCGATCGCGGCGATGCGCGGCTGGGACACGCCGATGCGTTCGGCGAGCTCACGCTGCGACACGCCCGCCTTCTCGCGAAGTGCGGTCAGGCCCGCGGCGAGACGCAGTTCGTCCTCGATCTCACGGACACGCTCCTCGGCGCCCGGCGCTTGGAGGACCTTCTTCTCCCACTGCTTGAGGCTCATCGTCGTTTCCCCTTGCTCTTCTTGCTGCTCTTCGATGCCTTGCCTGCCGGCTTCTTGGCTCGCTTCTCGGCGAGTCGTGCCTGGTGCTCGTCGAAACGGTCGTCGGCGACCGGGATGTTCGCCTCGTACCAGCCCTTCCAGTCGTCGCTCTTGTCGCCGCCGACCAGGAGGATGGGGTTCCTTTCCAGGTCGAACGCGAACAACACCCGCACTTCGCTTCGTCCCGTCGAACCGGGTCGAAGCTCCTTCATGTTGCTGTGTCGACTGCCCTTCACGGTGTCGACCAGTGGTCGGCCCAGCGTGGGCCCCTGATCTCGAAGCACGCGGACGGCAGCGAGAAGGGCTTCGGCATCGGCCTGGTCGAGTCCGTCTGCCCACCGCTCGCACGCGGGATGGAACTCGACGGACCAGTCAGGTATCCGATAATGATACCGTTATCAGGCGACCGACTGCAACCACCTAGCCCTCAGGAGTGGTCGGTCATCTGGCTGCTGAACCCATTCGGCCTTTGGGGATACTCCGCGCCCGTCCGGAGGTCGCCATGTCCGAACTGCTCAGCCTCATCGACGTTCCGACCGCTACCCCGAAGCGCTCGCCTTCCTTCGCGAGCACGGACCAGACGCGGTGGCGATCCTCCACGTGCTTGCCATTGACGCCCAGCTCGTCGACGGGCGACTCGTCGCTGCGGCCAGCACCCGAGGGGTCGCCGAGCGGCTCGGGTTCCTCTCCAAGGACAGCGCTCATCGGCGACTGCGCCAGCTTGGCCGAGCCGGCGTCCTCGAAGCGCACCCGTCCACCGGACCGATGGACCCGCCGTCCTACGTCCTGCACCTCGACGACACCGGCACCTCCGTCACCCACGCCGGCCCCTCCCGCTGAAGGAGCGACGGCGTGAACCCCACCACCGCAGCGCCAGCGTCGCAACGATCGACGAACGGGTGCACCTCGGTAGGATTGGCGAGTGGACATCGAGGCAAGCGCCCGCAAGCACGGTGTTCCAGACGAGGACATGTTGCACGCCTATCGCCATCACTGGAGAGCGTTCGGAACCGACGACGCGGATGTGACGATGTTCATCGGTCCTCCCCGAGACGGCTCGCCGATCGAGGTTGGGTCGTGGCCGATGACGACGGTGAGGCACTGATCCACTGCATGCCAGCGAGGGCGAAGTTCTTGAAAGGACGGTGGACGTCATGACCACGGAATCGCGTGCCGAGAAGGCGGCGAGACTGGAGCGTTGGGCCGAGGGGGTGTCCGCCGAAGAGCTTGTCTCCGTTGACACCGACGTGCTCCGGCATCTCGCTCAACTCGCGGACCAGCGCACGAGACTCGAGAGCGATCTCCGAGAGGCAGTCATTGCGGCGCGCCGCTCGGATCGGTCCTGGGCAGAGATTGGTGCCATGCTCGGCATGTCGAAACAGGCTGCCCAACGCAAGTACGGCCGAGCCATGTCTGCCGCCTGAACCCTGACCGACCTCCGCCACCGACACCGGCACGCTCGACCCTGCCCAGATCGTCGCCTGCTTCGACCCCTACCGTCCCGAGGGCCCCACGTCGGAGCGAGCCATCGAAGGTCTCCGCGAGCACCTTGTCGACCCGCGGTTCTGATCAGATCTCACCGGGCTCGTCGGCGACGCTCCTGCCGGCTACGACGTCGACTCGGCAGGAACCCTCGTTGCCGACGCGCTGCTCACGATCGTCTGATGACAAGCGGAGCGATTCCTCCTTCCTGGGAGTCGGAGCGATGAACGGCACCCGACGTCCGACACCGCGCAGGCGAGCATCGTGATGACAAGGTGATGGCAAGGTGATGACGCGGGATGACAACGCCGACGTGGCGGAGGGATGAGACGCGCAATCAGGCACAGGAGGGCAGTTCACCAGCGGTCGGCCCGCGTCGGACGCAGGACGCCGTCCTGCTGTCGACACACCCCTCGGACTTGTCATCAGAGTTGTCCGCGAAAGTCCTGGAAATGGGGTTGTACGGGATGACGGAGTGTGACCAGCCGGTAGTACGCCTCGCGAACACCCGCTCTGACCTGCGATCGCGTCTTCGTCGGGCATGCTGTAGCACCAGTTGAGCCCCGCAAGGTGCCCCGCGACGGTCGGCAGCGATCACGCAACCTCTTCGAGAGGAGCCTCAGCGTCAATCTGGCGGAAATCGCCATCCAAGGGCGGCGGAAATCAGCACAGCGCGCCGTGCCCACGAGATGCTCCCCGGCTCGGCGGCGAGGGGCAAACTCGTGCTCGTGCCCTGAGCTCACAACCGACATGGCCCCGGGGGTCACCCCCGCCTTCGCTATCGTCACGCCCTGACGGTCTGGCGTGCACGAGCATCACTCGATTGGACCCCACAGGGAAGAACTACGCCGTGAAGTACGACGAGGTCATCTCCGACGTCGTGAAGGTCGTCGAGGCCATCGGTGCCGCGATCATGGTGCTCGGTGGGCTGTTCGCCCTGCTCGTCTACGCCGCCTCCTTCGCCAGTCCCGGCAAACGGGGCGAGGCCTACCGGAAGCTGCGCCAGAGCCTGGGACGCGCCATCCTGCTCGGACTCGAGGTCCTCATCGTGGGAGACATCGTCCGGACCATCGTCGTCGACCCGACGATCGAGAGCGTCGTCGTGCTGGGCCTGATCGTGGTCATCCGCATCGTGCTCAGCTTCTCGCTCGAAGTGGAGATCGAAGGCACCTGGCCATGGAGCCGCTGGCGTCTCGGCCAGGGCCCCGAGATCGACGACTCCGATCGCGGGCGGTGACGGGGGACCGAATATCGGCAGTCTGGAGTTCCCTTCTCGAGAGCGGTACCCGAGCAACTGCGTCGCCATCACCGAGGGTCGATGCGGGAGCTCGACCCGGCAGGAACGAGATCCTCTTCGCGGCGGGCGCCGCCGGGCACCTCGGGCGGGGAAGCGGTACCCGCCGGAGCGTCCGACGCGGCTGCAACCGTGCCATGACGTACCCGATCGCGGGAGATGTCGACGAGGATCAACGCCAGGTTCGCACAGGCGATTGCGCCGACGATGCCGGTGAAGACCGCGCCGAAGCCGTCGGTCACGGCGAAGCCGAGTCCGGCCCCCACGAGGGACGCCCCTGTCGCCACCGCGAAGCCCGCGGTCTTCGCCGGGGAGGCCAGGTCCTTCCCGACCCAGGCGAGGAAGATCCCGAGGCCGATGGGTACACCCGCCCAGAGCGCCACGAAGAGGCTGTCATCGATCGGGATCCAGGACATCGCGGACGTGGTGACCAGGACACCGAGACACCACCCGCCGAGTCCGAGGACGACCGGATACACGGAGCGCAGGACGGCACCTCCCTTGGGACCGAACCCACCTCGCGTGCGCACTCTGCGGGCCATCCACAGAAGCGAGACGATCATGACGAGAGCCAGACCGAGCAGGCCCCCGACGACGACCTTGGCCATCGCCGGCAGCCCGAAGTCGGGCGTGAGGCCGACGGTCTGGGGCCTGTAGAGCGACGTGTCGACCTCGCCGCTGTCGAGGAAGGTCTCGATGAGGTGCGTGCCGGCGTCGGGCTGTTCCATCCAGAAACTGAAGGAATGCCCGAACCCGGGAAGCACGACCTCCTGGGCGTTCGGCAGGTGGGGGAGGAGCTCTTCCCTCGCGACCTGCGGCGGAGTTGTGGTGTCGAGCTCGCCGCCCACGAGGAGTGCCTCGACATCCGACACCTTCACGGTCCGGTACTCGTCCACACCCCGCGCGACCGGCCATGCGTCGGCCATGCGGCCACCCCCCCACGCGAACGCCGATGCCGCGTAGCCGAAGTTAGCGTCGCGCCCTCCTTCTCCGGACGAGAAGTAGTCGCGTGCCGCCTCGGCATCCACGCTCGCCGCCGCGGCGTACTGACCCCAGACGAACGCCTTCGGGAACATGAGCTCACCGAAGATCGACCCGAACCAGAGGCCGCTGCTGTCACCTGCGGCGGCCGAGAGCCAGGCGTCGATGATCATCGGTGCCGACGCCGGTGCCGCCTGCGGGGTCGACTCCATCATCCCCCAGAACGAGACGGTGCGGATGTTGGCCGCGTCGATCGGGAGGAGGTACCAGCGGTCGGGCATGTCCTCGGATCGCGTGCGGATCGTCGCCGCGAGGTCCTCTGTCCGGGCGCTGCAGGCCTCGTCCCTCTCGCAGAGGTCGGCGTAGCGGGCGATCTGCTCGTCCGTCGTCTCGGGGTCCCAGACGAAGTTGCCGGGCGGGTTGACGCCGATCATCACGGAGCGGCGGATGCTCTCCGGATACCGCGACGCGTAGATCATCGCCGTGCGCGTGCCCGCACTCTCGCTCACGAGGTCGATGCGCTCGTACCCGAAGGCCTTGCGTGCCGCCTCCAGATCCTCGACCTGGTCGACAAGCCCGTAGCCGGCGACGTAGACGCCCGCGTCGGTGAGCCTGTCGGCGCAGGCCCGGTAGGCGTCGCTGTAGGCGCGGAAGGCATCCTCACCCAGGATGTCCGTCGAGTGCCCGACGGCGGACGTGACTTCCGGGCAGTCGAGCCGGACGGAGCCGTCCACACCCCGGTAGCCGACCATCACGACGTCCCGGTCACCGACGAAACGACCCGCCGCAGGGAAGTGCATGTTGCTGACTCCGGGACCGCCTTCGAGCCGGAAGATCGGGTCGGCCGGATCGTCGGAGCGGGAGGGGATGCGAGTCACCGGGAGGGAGATCAGGCGTGACTGCCGGTCGATCCGGTTCTCGGGTACGACGAGGGTCCCGCACTCGGCCGCGTACGTGCCCTCATCCGTCGTGTAGTCGCACGGTTCGAGGGCCAGGTCACCCGCTTCGGCTCCGTCGGGAACCGAGGCAGCGTCGGGGTCGGGCGTGAATCCGAGCCAGGCGAGACCGGCGATCAGGACACCGATCACGGCGAGGGCGACGACCCGGCCGGCTGTGAAGGCCCCGGTCTTGGGCTTGCTCTTCTGATTGTGGCTGGGCTGCTGCCCGAGGTTCTTCTCGTGCATGGTTCTCTCCTCCGATTCGGGTCTGCTCAACGAGCCGGCTTTCACGGGATCTCCACCTCGCTCACGCGTGTCACAGCGGTCCGCTCGGCGACATATGGGGGCAGCAGGTCGAGCGCGTCGTCCGCGCTCGCGGCGTTCACCGTCCACCAGATGGCGTGCCCTCCCCAGCGGCACGATGCGAGGGTCGCCTGGTGACGGAGCGGGCTCGCGTAGCCCTTGAACGCTGCGAACACGACTCCGCACTCCTGCGGTTCGTGGTGGTGGTGAAGCAGAAAGCGGGTCATGTGATCGAGCTTGCCGCCAACCGCCCACCCTGACATCGGGGCAGCACCCTGATCCGTACCCTGAGTTCCGATTCGGGTACCCCGACCTATCCTGAGCCGCAAGGAGGGAGATGGCGCTTGCGGCGCACCTCGTTGGGCGCACCGACGAGCTCGGCCTCCTCGAGCTGGCTCTCGCAGACGTTGCCGGAGGCCGGCCGCGGGCGATCGAGCTGGTGGGCGAACCGGGCATCGGCAAGACACGGCTGCTTCACGAACTCACCCGGCGGGCCGACACGCGGGGGTACCTCACGCTGTCCGGATCGGCCTCCGAGCTCGAGCGTGACCTGCCGTTCTCGGTCTTCGTGGATGCCCTCGACGACTACGTCGCCGGCCTCGACGCCGATCTCGTCAGGACGCTCGACGCCGATGTGCAGACGGAGCTGGGGCAGATCCTCCCCTCGCTGACCGCGCGCGTCGATCGCGGGACGGCACCGCTCCAGCACGAGCGTTACCGCGCGCATCGAGCGGTGCGCGCGCTCCTCGAGTATCTGGCCCGGCCGAGACCTCTGCTCCTCGTGCTCGACGACTTCCACTGGGCCGACTCGGCATCCGTCGAGCTCCTCGGGGCACTCCTCCGGCGTCCCCCGACAGGCGCCGTCCTCACGGCACTGGCCATCCGCCCCAAGCAGTGCCCGGAACGCCTCTCAGCTGCCCTCGGGAGGGCACGGCGCACGTCGATGTCGGACCGCCTCGAGCTCGCGTCGCTGACACCCGCGGAGACCCGCGAGCTCCTCGGCGAGACGGTTGACATCGGCGCAGCGCATACCCTCTACGCAGAGACCGGTGGCAACCCCTTCTACCTCGAGCAGCTCGTGCGGGCCGTCGATCGCTCGCCCGGGGGTCCGCCTCCTCCCGGGCCCCTGCCTGCCGGCCTCGGCGAGGTTCCGCAGGCAGTTGCCGCCGCCCTGGGCGAGGAACTCGACCTCCTGTCAGAAGGCGGCCGCCTCGTCCTCGACGGGGCTGCCGTAGCCGGCGACCCGTTCGAACCCGACATGGCGGCGGCGGCGGCCGGCCTGGCGGAGACCGCAGCCATGGAAGCCCTCGACGAGCTCCTCCGGCTCGACCTCGTCCACGCCACGGAACTCCCGCGACGCTTCCGCTTTCGGCATCCGATCGTACGCCGAGCCGTGTACGACACGACGGCGGCGGCCTGGCGCCTGCAGGCTCACGAGCGCTGCGCCGAACTGCTCACCGTGCGGGGGGCGCCGGCAGAGGCTCGCGCCCACCACGTCGAGCGCTCCGCCCGCGAGGGTGACCTCGCCGCTGTCGAAGTCCTGTGCGAGGCCGGGGAGGCATCCCTGCGCCTGGCACCGGCCGGGGCGGCCCGCTGGTTCAACGACGCCCTTCGCATCCTCCCCCGGACTGCGCCTTCCCACCGGCGAGTCGAACTCCTTCTCGCGAGCTCGGGTGCCCTGACTGCCGCCGGCCAGTTCTCCGACAGCCACGGGGCGCTGCTCGAGGCTCTCGCCCTGACCCCCGACGACGCCCACGCCCTTCGTGTGAGGATCATCCGAACCTGCGCGGCGGTCGAGACCAACCTCGGACGCCACGAGCAGGCCCAGGCTCACCTCGTGGCCGCCCTGGATGCCGTGCCGGAGGAGGAGTCGGCGGAGGCCGTCGCGCTCACGATCGACCTTGCCATGAACGGTTTCTGGCGTGCCGAGTACGAGGGGATGCGAGCGTGGGCCGAACGTGGTGCCGATGCGGCAAGACGGGTCGGAGACCGGCCACTGACCGCGGCTGCACTGGCCGTCCTCGCCTTGGCGGATTCGATGACGGGCGAGGCGGAGCGAGCCGAATCGCGCCGGTCCGAAGCGGAGGGTCTCGTCGAGTCCCTGTCTGACGAGGAGCTCTGCCATCGCGTGGACGCGGCCGCCTGGCTCGCCGGTGCCGAGCTCTACCTCGACCGCTACGTCGAGGCCGACGCGCACGCCGACCGCGCACTCCGAGTGGGGCGTGCGACCGGTCAGGGCGAGCACTTCCTCGTACTCGTGCAGATCCTGGGCCGCGTCTGGTACGTGCGCGGGAAGCTCGCGGAGGCCGCCGACCTGCTCGATGGCGGGATCGAGACGGCACGCCTCCTGGGCAACACGCAGGCCCTCGTCTGGAACCTCTTCAACCGCTCTGCTGTGGCGCTGGCCGCCGGAGACGTGCAGCTCGCCGTCGTGTCAGCCCGCGAGAGCTTCGACCTCAGCCGGGAACTGGACCAGGGGTTCCACTCGGCCTGGGCGGCCGTGCGTCTCGCCGGCGCTCTGCACGAGACGGGACACCCGGATACCGCTGTCGAGTTGCTCCTCGGCGCCGCCGGGGGTGAGGAGCTGGAGCTGATCCCCGGCAGTTGGAGGGCCTACTGCTTCGAGCTGCTCACGCGCTGTCGAATCGCGCTCGGCTTCCACGCCGAGGCAGAGCGCTCTGCCGACGCGGCGGCGGCCTGGGCTTCGGCTGTGAAAGTCCCCCTCGCCGCCGCGTGGGCGGACCGGGCGACGGCAGCGGTCTCCCTTCATGCCGGTGACAGCGCCCGGGCCACGGAGCGGGCACTCGCGTCGGCCGACGCCGCAGACGCGCTCGGAGCGCCGATCGAGGCCGCCCTCTCACGCATCGTCGCGGGGCGCGCATGCGCCGAGGCCGGTGACAGCGATCGTGCCTCCGAAGAGCTCCGGGCTGCAGCCAAGACGCTCGGAACGTGCGGCGCTGTGCGCTTCCGCGATCACGCCGAGAGCGAGCTGCGCAGGCTCGGACACCGCATCCAGCGCCGCACGGGGCCGGGCAGGCCTGACACCACTGGGATCAAATCGCTCACCGAACGCGAGCGCGAGGTCGCCCGGCTCGTCGTGGACAGGAAGACGAACGCCGAGATAGCCGCCGAGCTCTTCCTGAGCAAGAAGACGGTCGAGACCCACCTGCGCAACATCTTCCGCAAGCTCGACGTGACCTCCCGCGTCGAGCTCGCGCGCGCAGTAGAACGCGCGGAGCGACCCACTCCGGGGTCCCCCTGACAGGCGCTGGTGAGCGCACTTCGAACCCACGTACACTCGCCGGCATGTGGGGCAAGCGAACCGCTCGGGGAGGTCTCGGCCGCGTCGCCGCTGTCGGATGCGCGCTCGCCCTCGTGGCCGGGCTGCTCGCCTCGTCCCCACCCGCCACGGCCGATCCGGCTGCTCCGGCCGACCTTCTCCGGCCCGACGGCCGCTGGTGGCGTGATGCCGAAGGGCGCGTAGTGCTCCTCCACGGTGTCAACGTCGTGAAGAAGGTCGCTCCCTACATCCCCTCCCCCGAGGAGTTCGGCCCCGCCGACGCCGATCGGATCGCAGCCCTCGGCTGGAACACCGTCCGTCTCGGGTTCATCTGGGCGGGCATGCAGCCGACGCCAGGCCCGGTCGACGCCGCGTACCTCGACAGGTACGAGGACATCGTGAACCTCCTCGGCGCGCGGGGCATCCACGTCCTCGTCGACGCGCACCAGGACATCTGGAACGAACGCTGGGGAGGCGAGGGAGCACCGGACTGGGCGGTGTTCCGCACCGGTATCCGCCACCCCACGAACTGGGCTCTCACGTACTTCACGTCCTCCTCGCTCGGCATGGCGTACTGGGACTTCTGGAGGAATCGCAACGGCGTCCTCGACGAGTACGTCTCGATGTGGCAGCAGGTGGCAGAGCGGTTCGCAGGCAACCCTCACGTGCTCGGCTACGACATCATGAACGAGCCGTGGACGTCGCCTGTCTGGGTCCTTCCCCAGGACAGGTACACGGTCCAGCGCATGTACGAGAAGGTGATCCCGGCCATCCGCACGGTCGACACGGACCATGCGATCTTCTGGGAGCCGAGCATTCCCTCGTCCCAGTTCCTGCACGACCGCATGGACTTCCCCCCGGACCCGAACCTCGCCCTCAGCTCCCACATCTACTGCGGCGCTGCCGTGGTCCTCGGGCGTGTCGTGTGGCCGAAGGAGGCGTGCCGCATGCTCGACGGCGCCAATGTCCGCCACGCCCGCTCTTACCGCGACAGGGTTGCGGGTGCCGGCTGGCTCGTCACCGAGTACGGTGCGAGCGACCTCACGGAGGGCATCGACGACCAGGCCGACCTCTTCGACCGCGAGTTCCTCGGCTGGCAGTACTGGGAGTGGAAGAAGTGGGACGATCCGACGACCGGCCTGAACTCGCACCTCGTCGACGACGACACGGGACCGATCGTCCTCCGGCCCAAGGTCAGGGTCCTCGAGCGGAGCTTCGCCCGCCGGGTGGCAGGCGTCCCGAGCCGCCATGTGTTCAACGCCGACACGGGGGCCTTCCGTCTCACGTACACGCCGGATGCCGGGAGTGCCGCCCCGACGGAGATCTGGCTGCCGCTCGAGCAGCACTACCCGGCGGGCTACGACGTGGACGTCTCGGGGGGTACCTGGAGCGTTTCCGGTGTCGATCCCCACGTCCTCCTCGTGACAGCCGAAGCGGGAGCGGCCGAGGTGGACGTCGAGGTGCGATCTCCTCAGCCTGCTCCCACGTCGTAGAGCTGCACGGGTTGGGGGAAGCCGCGCAGCTCGCGGGTGCCTGAGTCCGCGAAGGAGAACCCCTTGCCCGCGGCGAGCTCGCGGACCACGTTCGGCACGAGGATCTGGCCCGCCTCGGCCTGCGAGCACACACGCGCCGCCATCTGCACCGAGCTGCCGAACATGTCGCCGTCCTCGCCGATGGGCTCTCCGGCACTCAAGCCGAGGCGGACGAGGAGCGGTGGGCCCGAGGCCGACGCGTTGTGAGTGGCGAAGCCGTCCCGGATCTCGATCGCGCAGGCGAGGGCTGCAGTCACCGAACCGAAGGTTCCCATGATGCCGTCCCCCGTGTGTTTGACCTCCCGCCCCCCGTGCCCGTCGAGCGCGGACCGTATGACCGAGTTGTGGAAGCGGAGGAGATCCTGGGCTGCGGCATCCCCGAGTGCCGCGGTGAGGCCGGTCGAGCCGACCAGGTCGGTGAAGAGCACGACGACGAGTCCCCCTCTCACGGTCCTCACCGCGGGCATCGAGCTCTCGCCCGGGTGGAGGAACTCCCAGATCTCCCGCAGCGGCGCCTCCGCGTCCCCCTCCCAGGGGTTGTGGGCACGGCCCTCGAGACTCACGTACCTCGCCCCGGGAATCAGGGCCGCGAGGCGGCGCCCGGCATCGGCGTTGACCGCCTTGCTGCCACGCCTGTTCAGGACGAGAGTCGGTGCAGGGATCGATCGTGCCTGCTCCGAAACGTCGATGCGCGCAAGGAGGGAGTAGAGATGCGCCGCGAAGACAGGCTCGACGGAGCGGACTGCGCGGTCCACGCGCTGTTCGTGGCGCATGGTCGGCTCCGGGTCCGTGAGGTAGCTCATGCCGGCGAACACGGCTTCGGAAGCCGAGGGCATGGCCTGGATCATGCGGCCGACACCGTGCTGCTCGGGTGTGACCGTGTCGCGTCCGACGGCGAAGGTCCCGTCGAGGATCAACCTGTCGACACGTTCGGGATGTTCGGCCGCGTACCGGATCGCCGGGGGGCCGCCATAGCTGGATCCCCAGACGGTCGCCGTCTCGATCTCGAGGCCGTCCATGACAGCTTCGATGTCCGTCGTGAGATCGGCCACGTCCGGCAGGGGCACGTCCCGGTCCGAGAGGCCGTTGCCTCGCATGTCGAAGCGGACGACCCGGTTGTGCGTCCCGATCTCCTCGAAGAAGGCCCGGAACGACGGGTCGGACCAGAGCAGCTCGAGGTGTGTGATCCAGCCTCTCACGAAGACGAGGGGTGGGCCGTTGCCGTGCTGGGAGCAGGCGATGCGCACCCCGTCCCTCGTCGTGACAAAGGTCGTGCCCAACCCCATTGCAGACGGCCCCCCTCCCGCCACGCAAGTGGCCCGTGTTGCTACGATCCCTGGCAATCCTAGGGCGGTTGCATCAGACCGCATGAAGAGGGGGGTTTCCATGCCTATTGCCCAGACCATGCTTCCGCGCGTGAACGCCCTCGCCACACCACCGATGATCGGGGAGGTGGATCCAGACCTCTTCGCACCCGGCGTCGATCTCGTCGAGACACTGACCGAGCTCGGCGTGGTGAGCGGCTCCGATCCCGAGATGTTCCGGGAGTACCTCGCGAGCATCCCCGCCGGGATGCAGGAATCCCTGCGGGCGCTCGTCTTCCACAACCTGACCGAGCGGCCGGGGGGGCCGGTCGGCATGACCTTCGCGTGGGTGCCCGCCTACGACTGGGAGCTGCGCATCTGGGAGGCAGCCGGTACCCCCGACAGCCGAGGCGGCATCACCGTCCTCCTCTCCAGTCGATATCCCCGCGACCCGGTCCCGGTCGACGGCCCCCCTCCCGCTCCGAGCTGAGTCGAGATGGGAGCCGCGCGTCTCGAGCTGTACTGGATCCCGCTCGGGGCAGGCGCGGGCGGTTCGCTCGTGCGCTGGAGCGGTCGGCTCTACGAGTGGCTGTGCTCGCGTATCTCGGGCCGTCCCCGTCTCAGCCTGCTCCACTCGGCGCTCGCCGTGCGCATCGACGGCATGACGACGACCGTCGAGATGGCGCCTGTCTGGGTCACGCGGGGCGAGCGTGGCGTCGTGGCCGAAGGCGCTGTCGGGTCCCGTCTTCTCGGTCGCTCCCGCCTGTTCCGGTACGAGGTTCGGTGCTGGCACGGCGGATCCATCCCCGATGTCGCGTGGGCGGTGGGTGGCCCTGTCCGGATCGCCGTCGAACCCGGCACGGCGCGTCGGATCCTCGAGCTCGTCCCGCAGTTCCCGACGCTGGTCTGGGGCCGCGACGAGCTCCACGTCGGTGACATGTGGAACTCGAACTCACTCGTCTCCTGGCTGCTCGTACAGGCGCGCCTCGACCTGGAGGGGCTGCAGCCACCGCCGGGCAGTCGCGCGCCGGGATGGGAGGCCGGAGTGATGGCGGCGTCCCGAGGTCGTTCGTAGCCGGCATGCCGGCATTGGCGTCCGTGGCGGCCTCACTTGCGCAGGCTGGGATGGCGGCTCGCCAGGAAGGGTACGAGGAGCTGCTTGGGCGTCAAGGTCGCGAGCAGCGCAACGGCGCGGTTTGCCTTGCCCGGGATGGCGACAGTACGGCCGGCCGCGAGCGCGTCGAGCCCACAGCGGGCGACCGCGTCGGCGGGTTCCCACATGAACGACGGCAGCGCCGCTTCTGCCTCCGTCTGGGTGATTCCGGCCGCCGCTCCGAATCCCGTTTCCACCGGCCCGGGGCAGAGCGCAGTGGCGGTCACCCCCGTCCCGCGGAGCTCTCCAGCGAGTGCCCGCGTGTAGGACAGGACAAACGCCTTCGCCGCCCCGTACCCGGCCTGGCCGGGGATCGGCTGGAACGCGGCGGTCGACGCGACGTTGAGGATCGCACCGCTCTGTCGTTCGACCATGCCCGGCAGGAAGCGGGTGCACAGGTCGGTCACCGCGGCCACGTCGACCTCGATCATGTGCAGTTCACTGTCGGCATCGGCCCGGCGTACGGGACCCATGGTGGAGAGCCCGGCGTTGTTGACGAGGATGCTGACGCTCAGGCCGAGCTCCTCGACGCGCGAGGCCAGCTTGGCACGTGCCGCGGGATCGGCCAGGTCGGTCGCGAGCACGTCGGCCCGCACGCCGCAGTCCGCGAGCTCCGCGGCGAGGACGACGAGTTTGGCCTCCGACCGTGCGACGAGGGTGACGTTCTGGCCGCGACGAGCCAGCTCACGGGCGATCTCGGTTCCGATCCCCGAGGAGGTGCCCGTCACGAGAGCGGTGTGGTCGGGAGACGGAGCTGGTAGCGACATGGGGCGAGACTAGAACGCCCGGATGCCTCGGGCCCGCGGCGATGTTCTCGGGTGAGTCACCCCTAGGCGACGGCGGCGGCGAACGCGGCGTAGAGGTCGCCGGGAAGGGGAACGTCGAGCTCCCAGGTTATGGCCATGGGCTTCTCGCCGATATGGCCGCGGTAGGTGGCCGCGCCGAGGAACCAGAACGCCCGCTCGTCGGCGCGAAGGCGGGTGAACAGGAGGATGGCGCGCCCGTCACGCTCGTGGTGCCGGTAGCGCAGGCCGGTCGGGCTGTCCTCACGCGTGACCGACTGGCTCTCCCAGTGGATGAGCGTGCGGCTGATCGCATAGTCGCGGTAGCGGGTAGTGGGAGAGAAGCCGCCACTGCTCTTGTCGAGGGTGAAGGCGAACAGCTCTGCGTTCGCGGGCTTCGCCTCGTACACGCCGCTCTGCCAGGCGGCGATCCTGGCCCGATCGCCACCGAGACCCATCGCGGCGAGGATCTCGATGCGGCTGTAGCGGGCGTGGATCTGCAGCGGTGCACCCGCGTGCGTGGACAGCGGTTGATGGAGATGATCGATCCGGCCCTCGAGCACCCCGAACAGCTCGGCCAGCTCGGCGAGCACCTGCGGGTGGGACCACACGAGGTCGACCGCGTCCTGAAGGCCGATGTCCTTGCCGAGCGCCTGGTCGGCAAGTGCGGCCACGAGCATATGCACGAGGCGTCTCTCCCGCTCGGGAAGGGCGCTGACATCGGGCTGGTCCCTCGTCAGGAGCTGTCGGTAGACGGTGATGCGTTCGGCGTCGTCGACGTGGAGGAGTCGGCCGACCCCCCGCCGGAGGACTCGCTCTTGCAGACCACCGGGAAGCAGGGTGCCGTCGGCGGCTCCGACGAGGTCGGACCAGCTCCGGGAGTTGGCATAGACATCGTCGAGGTCGAGGCCGGTCTCGTGCAGGTACTCGGCCAGACCGAGGTCCGGACGTTGGCGCCGGAGGGAACGCAACTCGTCGACCTTTGCCTTCCACTGCGACGGAATGGCCTCCCGCAGGCTCCGCAGCACGATCTCGGTGGACATCCGGTCGAGCTGCATGCTGCAGCCCGCGGGCAGGAACGGGAACTGCGTCTGGACCGCCCGTTCCACGTCGCGGCGAGTGCCGCCGAGGAGGGCGCGGTAGCGGCGGTCGAAGCGGAACTCCCTGCGGTGGGTGCCCACGAAGTCCAGGACCGTGCAGTACGCCTTGCCCTTGGCCTTGCGCAGCCCCCGGCCGAGTTGCTGGAGGAACAGGACGGGGCTCTCCGTCGGGCGCAGCATCAGGACCGTGTCGACGTCGGGGACGTCGACGCCCTCGTTGAACAGGTCGACGGAGAACACGACACGGACGTCCCCGGCCGCGAGGTCTCGCAGTGCCCCCTCGCGTTCGGCCCGGGGGCTGTCGCCCCAGATCGGGACCGACGGAATCCCGTGGTGGTTGAAGTGGCGGGCCATGAACCGGGCGTGCTCGATGCTCACGCAGAACCCCAACGCTCGCATCGTGCCGACGTCGACGTGGTAGTCGACCTGCTTGACGACGAGGCGGGCCCAGGCGTCGGAGCCGGTGTAACGGTCGGTGAGCGCCTCGACGTCGTACCCGCGTCCCCTTCGCCACGGGATGTCGGCGAGGTCGAGCCCGTCGTGGACGCCGAAGTAGAGGAAAGGGGCGAGGTGCTGTTGATCGATCGCGTCCCACAAGCGCAGCTCGGAGGCGATGCGATCGTCGAACCAGTGCAGGATCGGAAGGCCGTCGCTTCGTTCGGGCGTCGCCGTCAGACCGAGCAGCTCGACCGGTTCGAGGTGGTCGAGCACGCTCTTGTAGGAGGCGGCGGCGGCGTGATGGAACTCGTCGACGACCACCACGTCGAAATGGTCCGGTGGGATCTGCGTCGGTCCCGACGCCGTGAGGCTCTGGATCGAGGCGAACACGTGCTCGAACCGGGTCGGGCGTGCACCGCCGCCCCACTTCTCTCCGAAGGACGGATCCCGGAGGGCGTGGCGGAACGTGGCGATGCTCTGGTCGAGGATCTCCTCGCGGTGCGCGATGAAGAGCAGGCGAGACCGGCCGAGCCGCTCCCGGAGGGCCGCGTAGTCGAGAGCGGCCATCACCGTCTTGCCGGTACCGGTGGCGGCGACGAGGAGGTTGCGGTGGTGGCCCTGTTCGCGGGATACCTCGACCAGTTCCAAGAGCCGCTCCTGGAAGGGATACGGGTGAAGTTCGATCGGGCTGAGGATCACGAGCGGGCCGGTCTCGGTCCGTGCAGCACGGCGCTGCTCGTCGTCGAACTGCGCCGGGTCGTAGGGGGCGTAGTCACCACCCGACCAGTAGCTCTCGAACACGGCGCCGAACTTGGCGACCACGTCGGGGTTGCGGGCGGCCGAGGCACGCACGTTCCACTCGATGCCGGTCACCTGCGCCGAGTGGGTGAGGTTCGAGGAGCCGACGTAGGCCGTGGAGAAGCCGGAGTGGCGGTGGAAGACCCACGCTTTGGCGTGCAGCCGGGTGGTGCTCAGGTCGTACGACACCCGGACGTCGGCTCCGAGCTCGACGAGCTGGTCGAGGGCGGCCTTTTCGGTCGACCCGGTGTAGGTCGTCGTCAGGACCCGGAGCCCTCGGCCTCGGTCGCCGTGGTGACGAAGAGCATCGAGCAGGGGAGTGATGCCGCTGCGGCGGATGAAGGCCATGACTACGTCGATGCGGTCGGCCGATTCGATCTCGGATCGCAACTGATTCCACAGGTTCGGTTCACCCGGCGCGTTCGTGAGCAGCGTCGTGTCGAGGAGTGGGATCAACGGGGCTGCGACGACCTCGGGGCTGCCGTCGGGACGGCGACCGAGGATCGCGTGCAGCACGGTGGCCGGATCGACGGGCGCAGCCGTGGAGTCGACCACGACCATCTCTCCGAGCCGGTCGAGGAGCGCGCGGGCAACCTCGATGCCGACGCGGGCCCGGTCGGCCTCGCCTACGTCGGCCAGGGCCCGCTCGATCTCCCGCCTCAGGTGCAGGGCGATCCGATCGGGGGCCTCGGCTGGGTGCAATGCTCGTTGCTCGGTCGGCAGAGTGTCGGCAAGGGCATCAAGGCGCGCCTTGAGTCCTTCGGTGACCAGAACCTCGTACAGACCGGCGGTCAACCCCTCCACGTTCGGAACGCTACCCGCGTACCCGGTCTCAACAGCCGAGGGCGTAGCTCACGCTCTGCACACCCGCCCCGGAGTTGCCTCGTCGACCTCGTCCACGCGGGTCGCAAGTGACGATTCCGCGGCATCACGGGTGGCGCCGGCGTGTCGCAGCCTTGGTCTAGGCTCGAACACATGTTCGGACTTGAGAGGCGTGGTGAAGGTGAGGTGAAGGTGAAGTGAGGGAGAGCGAAGGTGCGATGGTGGCAGACACGCAGGATCGGGGTCAGGACGAGCGTCCGTTGGAGGTGATCGAGCGCGAGATCACGACGCTGGCGGCGCACATCAACGCCGCCACGTGCCGGTGGATGCTCTTGGTCGCCGAGTTCGACCGGCGTCTGGGCTGGGCGACGTGGGGTGCGAAGTCGTGTGCGCACTGGCTGAACTGGCGATGTGGGATCAGCCTCGTCACGGCCCGCGAGCAGGTGCGGGTGGGGCGGGCCCTGCCCGAGCTGCCCCTGATCTGCGAGGCGTTCTCGCAGGGCCGGTTGAGCTACAGCAAGGTGCGGGCGCTCGTGCGGGTGGCGACACGTGCGAACGAGACGGCCTTGCTGGAGACGTCGCGGTACCTGTCAGCGTCCCAGCTCGAGCGGGTCGTGCGGGGCATGCGCCGCGTCCTCGAGGCGGAGGCGCTTTCGTCGACGGAGCTGGCCCGGCGCCAGTTCGAGCGGCGCTGCCTCCGCTGGCATTGGGACGCGGAGGGGTTTCTGTGCGTGTCGGCACGTCTCGCGCCCGACGGCGGGGCCCGCTTCGTGCAGGCTCTACGGGCCGTCCGGTTCGAGACCGCGCGTGTCGCACAGGCCGAGCCCGAGATGGCAGGCGCCGGCGATGCCGCGGTATCGCCGGCGGGGTCCGACGCGGAGCCGTGGGAACGCCGGGATGCCGACGGGCTCGTAGCAGTGGCCGAGTCGTACCTGGCGCACGGGCCGGCAGCGGGTCGGAGCACGGTCGCGACCCAGATCGTCGTCCACACGCGGCTCGGCTCCACGGACTGCGAGTCCGGACTCGAGGGTGGCCCGCAGCTTCCCACCGAGACGGCCCAACGGCTCGCGTGTGACGCCGACGTCGTCGAGGTGCGAGAGGACACCGTCGGTACACCGCTCGACGTGGGGCGGCGCACCCGCAGGGTGCCCACCGCCCTGCGCCGTGCCCTCGCCGTGCGAGACGGCACGTGCCGCTTCCCCGGCTGCACGGCCACGCAGGTCGACGCCCACCACATGCGCCACTGGCTCCACGGCGGCGAGACGTGCCTGGACAATCTCGTGAGCTACTGCCGCTACCACCACCACTGGGTGCACGAAGGCGGCTGGCAGGTGCGACCCGGACCCGACGGCAGCTTCGCCCTCGTCGACACCAAAGGTCGCCCCTACCCGAACCAGTTGCCCTGGCGCGGCGACGCCCGTGCGCTCGCCGCAGACGCCGGCCACGCCCACATCGACAGCGACACGGCCGTTCCCCTGATCGACGGCAGCCCCGTCGACTACGCCTACGTCGTGGATACCCTCACACAGCGGATCTTCCGCGCGGGTGAGCCCGGCCCTGTCTGAGAAGACGAGGTCGCTCGGGTAGCGTCTCGGTCATGACGGGGCATGACAAAGTCGAACCGCGACCAGTGGGGGCTGTTCCAGGCATGCGTCCCGTGGAGCAGTGGGAGGATGCCGATGTCGTCGAGGGCCTGGCGACCGCGGCTCATCCTTCGGCGTCTGGGGCGACGTGCGACGTTTGTCGTCCTCAGCCCACGGCGAGGTAGAGGCGCAGTGGGCTGTGGCGTGCCAGCACCTCGAAGTCGCGGTCCTGGTGCAGTAGGTCCAGATCCGCACGGATGGCGACCGCCCCTACGACGCAATCGTTGAGCGCCCGGACCGTCTCGCCTCCCCGCCTGCACCGGCGGTACAGGGTTGCAGCGTCCTCGTAGTCGGAGAACCCCGCGATCGGGACCAGTTCGCAGCGGGTCAGCAGGCGCCGCAGGTCCTTGCAGTGCATCTCGTCGCGTGCGCCGGCGAGGACCTCCATCACGACCACCTCGGTCGTGTGCAACGGCGCGTCCGAACCGAGCAGGTCACGGACGGCTTCGTGTGTCGTCGAGCCCGATGCCCGCAGGTACTCCACCCAGGCCGAGGTGTCGACAAGGGTCACTCGAGTTCCCGGACCGTCTCGTCCCGCATCTTGTCGAGGTCGCCGCTCCAGCCAGAGCCCTCCATCGCCAGGGCCTCCTCCCGTGTCATCCTCTCACCGACGAGGCGTCGAAGCGCGAAGTCGACTGCGGCTCGTTTCGACGTGAATCCGTAGCGGGACATGGCCTGCTCGATCAGCTCGTCATCGAGGTCGATGTTCGTACGGGACATACACCATCATACACCACGCGGTGTAGCCAGCCTGCAGCGGCCCCAGTTCGGCTTGCCGGCGTCGACGTCAGTGCCCCCTGGCGGCTCGGGTCTCGTCGGTGACGGCTCGCTCCAGGGCTGCAGCAAAGGTCGCAGGGGACTGCGCGCCCGAGACTCCGTAGGCATCGTCGATGACGTGGAAGGGCACGCCCCTGATACCGAGCGCCGCGGCCCGTTCCAGGTCGGCGTGGACGGCGGCTTCGTATGCGCCGCTTCGGAGAGCCCCCAACGCGTCGTCTCGGTCCAGGCCGGCCTCTGCGGCGAGCTCGGCGAGGTCCTCGACGCGGCCGACGTGGCGGCCCTCGCCGAAGTGGGCGCGGAAGAGGCGCTCGTTCGTCTCTGCCTGCCTGCCGCGGGACTTCGCGAAGTGGAGCAGCTCGTGCGCCTTCGCCGTGTTGGCGGGCCGCACGGTGGCGAAGTCGAACTCGAGGCCCTCGGTGCGGGCGATGCCGGTGACGGAGTCCAGCATCTCCTGAACCTGGGCTCGCGGCACTCCCTTGCGAGCGACGAGGAAGTCGGCCTCGCTCCCGGCGAAGTCGACGTCCATGTCGGGTGTCAGAAGGAAGCTGTGATAGGTGATGGCGACCTCGGTGCCGGGGTGGGTCTCGCGGAACCGGGCGATGCCGTCGCGGAGTCGCCGGGTGCCGATGTAGCACCACGGGCAGGCGATGTCGGACCAGATGCCGAGCTCGAGGATCTGCATGCGGGAACTCCGGGTCGCGGTGGAGTCGGTCGTCGCGTGGACCCCAGATGGCGATCAACGCCTTCACCTGAAGAACCTCACGTCGCCGACTCGAGTGCAGTATGGCGGCGGGTGGTGGCCAACGCGGCCAGCTCCGGTGGCGGCGTCCGTGGCGGCCTGCGCCCGGTCGGGGACACGGATGTGGACGTGGTCGAGCCGTCCGGCCCGGAACGGCGACCCCTTCGCGAGCATGCGGCCAGCGTACCGCCCGCGACCTCATCCCGCGGCGCCGGCGCTCTTGGACGCGAGGTCGAGGAACGAGTTCGAGCGGATCCCGTCGGCGGTGCGACGATCGATGACCCTGTATGTCAGGAGCTTCATCGCGTCTATGGCGAACATCCAGACGAGGGTGTAGACCCAGACGATACCTATCCAAGCCCACGGGAGAGCGTGGAAACCGAGCAGTCCCGTCTTCACGATCGTGGTCGCAACCAGTTGGGTGCCGATCACCGCGCCGAGAAGGATCCGGGACGGATAGGGCCGCGACCACAGGGGCCCGTGCCGTCTCGCCACGAAGATCGTGAGGTGTCCGGCGATCGACAGCTTCAAGTAGATGATCGACTGGATTTCCCCGTCGCCCAGATGCAACCCGAGTTTGGTGAAGGCGAGAAGGAGGAAGGATTCGACGACGCCGGTCAGGCCGAGGACAGTCGCGATCGTGAGGACGCGGCGCAGATTCCAACCCTTTGGTGTGATGCTTGTCTCGGCGTTGTCGTAGGCGATGGAGATGATCGCGCCGTCGTTGAGAAGGGCGAGGAGCACGATCATGAGCGCCGTGACCGGGAAGTAGTCGAACACCATGATGGCGAGCACGACGAAGAAGAGAACCCGGATCGTCTCGGCGATCCGGTAAATCGAGTAGCTCGTCATCCGTTCGAATATTTGGCGGCTCTGCCTGATCGCGGTGACGATCACCGACAGGCCTGGGCTGAGGAGAACGATGTCGGCCGCCGCCCGCGCCGCGTCCGTCGCACCCGAGACGGCTATGCCCGCGTCGGCCTGCTTGAGGGCTGGCGCGTCGTTGACCCCGTCGCCGGTCATGCCTACGAGATGCCCCGCTTGTTGAAGCAGTTCGACGATCTTGTGTTTGTGCTCGGGGAACACCTGCGCGAAACCGTCCGCTGCTTCGACCATTGACTTCAGGCCGGTCTCGTCGGCGTCCGCATCACTGAGGACGGAGGCGTCCACGATGTCTGGTCCCAGCCCGACCTCATCCGAAACCTCTCTGGCGATCGCGAGGGCGTCGCCCGTGACCATCTTCACCTTCACGTTGAGCTTCTGCGCCTCGGCGATCGTCGCCGCGCAGTCTTCCCGCGGGGGATCCGACAGGGGGAGGACACCGCACACGTGCCAGGCCCCGTCCGCTCCGGTCTTGCGCGCCACACCGAGGGAGCGGAACCCCTTCGATGCGAACTCGGCGACGGCCCCTTCGTACTCCCTGGTTCCGTCGCCCCCGCTGCCCAGTCCGAGGATCACCTGCGGGGCGCCTTTGGAAACCTGCACCGTGTCACCCGCGGGTGAGGTCACGGTCGCCTCCGTCCGCTTGGAAACCGGGTCGAAGGGCACGAAGTCGTCCACGGTCCAGCCGTCCGTGCTCAGACCGCCGGCAGCGAAGGCGTCGAGGACGGCGACATCGATCGGATCCCCGTTGTCCGCGTTCGACGCGAGCGCAGCATCGAGAAGCAGGGATCTCGAGGTGTCGTCGCCGCCGGGCATCACGAAGGGATCACGCACATGCAGCTCGTTGCGCGTCAGCGTTCCCGTCTTGTCCGAGCAGAGTACATCGATCCCGCCGATCTCCTCGATCGCGGGCAGATGGCTCACGACCGCGTGCTCCCCGGCGAGACGTGACGCCCCGATCGCCATTGTCACAGACAGGACAGTCGGCAGTGCCACGGGAACGGCCGCGACTGTTACCACGAGGGCGAACTGCAGCATCTGGACGAAGTCGTTGCCGCGCAGGACACCGACAACGAACATGGCTACCACGAGGACCACGGCGATCATGATCAGGAAGCGGCCGACTCGGATGACTGCCTGTTGGAAGTGGCTTACGTTCCCTGCCGTCTCCACGAGCTCGGCGGTCCGGCCGAAGTACGTCTGGGTTCCCGTACGCGTGACGACGGCGTGAGCTTCCCCCTTGACGGCAACCGACCCCGAATAGAGGCTGTCGCCTGACGAGCGCGTCACGGGGAGGGACTCACCTGTCAGGGTGGACTGGTCGATCAGCAGGTCCGAACCCGAGAGAATCCGCGTATCGGCCGGCACCACGTCTCCGAGCCTGACGAGGACCACGTCACCCGGCACGAGCTCGCAGGCGGGGACGTCCCCCCAGCTGCCGTCTCTCTTGACGTGTGCGGTCGCAGCGAGCTTCTCCTTCAGGGCAGCGATCGCATTCCCGGCCTGGTGCTCCTCCCAGAATCCGATCAGCCCGTTCGCGACGAGGAGGAGGCCGATGATCGCCGCGTCTGACCAGTCCCTGACAACGAGAGACAGGATCAGGGCTACCTCGATCATCCATGGGATCGGTCCCCAGAAGTAGACGAGGAGCTGGAGCAGGGGGTTGTGCCGCTTCTCCGGGATCTCGTTCGGGCCGAAGACAGAAAGGCGTCGCTCCGCTTCTTGCCCGGAGAGCCCCTCGGCACTGGTCGTGAGGGTGCCGAGAAGCTGGGTCACGTCCAGATCGTCGATGTCTGCGCCGGTTACGTCGGGGGATGGCCCGCCTGTGTCGAGATGCGGTTGGGTTTCCACGTCGTGAGGCTAGAGCCCCGTGGGAATCCCCCAGACACAAGCGGGTCCAGCCCTAGCGACAACGGGTGTGTACGCCCCCGCGGGCTGTCCGTGCTCGGCCGGGAGACGAAGCGCCCGCCGGCGCCGGCGGGCGATTCGGGGCGCCCAGCCCGCTCTCAGTGTCATCTCAGACACGAACCCGAGCCTCGCGCCGGGAGTCGATCAGGGGGTAGCCACATGAAGCGCTTGTTCGGATGGATCCGAAGTCACAAGGTGATCTCGACGGGAGCCCTCGCGGTGACCGTGATGGTCCTCGTCGGTGGTCTGATCTGGTTCCAGCCGCAGAAGCTGTTCGTCGACAGGCGGGTCGAGGAGACCCTGCCTCAGGCCGGCGAGCCGGGTGCCGGGGAGGAGGAGGCAGACGGGCCCGCGGCGATTCCCACGACGACCGTCCCACCGCAACCCGTCGTCGTCTCCAGCGGCGACTTCGTCGAGCTCGACCACGCCGGCACGGGTCGTGCCGACCTGATCCGTTTGCCCGACGGCCTGTACGTCGTGAGGTTCGAGGACCTCGACGTCTCGAACGGACCGGATCTGCGTGTCATCCTCTCGACGTCCGAGCTCGTGTCCGACGGAGGCGCCTACGACGAGGACTTCGTGGACCTCGGCGCACTGAAGGGCAACGTCGGCAGCCAGAACTACGAGATCCCGCCCGATGTCGACGTGTCCCGGTATCACTCCGTCGTGATCTGGTGCCGCCGGTTCAACTCGTCGTTCAACGCGGCGCCGATCGGGCCGGTCACCTGATTCATCATCCGAGGGGTCAGCGGGTCGTGACGCCCACCTGCACGTCCTGGGAGAGGATGCCGACACTGGCACCGGCGCACTTGGACATCAGGTCCATGATCAACGGGTTCACGAACTTGCCGACGAAGTCGCCCACGATATCGCCACCGAGGATGGCGAGGGGCGCGTTGCCGTTCACCGAACCCGGTGAGCCCGAGACGACCCTCCAGCTCTGCATCGAGAATGTGGGCCAGTTGAGGCTGCCGCTCCCCGAGAGCTTGGGGCAGCCGAGCAGGGTGGCGAGGCCACCGCTGCTGTTCAGCCCCGTGTAGATGGTCGCGCCGACTTTGGTCGACATCGCCGGGCACTGGAACGAGACCGTGTTCGGGGCCGCGGTAGTGCGCACGCCCAGCATGATGGGGAGGCACCCACCGGCCGAGCCACTGAAGCTGACCTTGATGTCGCGGGGCCCGGGCAGGGGGAGGCAGACGATGAGGCAGCCACCGACACGTGTCAGGGTGACCCGCATGTTCTGGGCACCGCCTGCGAGCACGAAACCGAAGCCGGGCACGATCTCCTTGGCGTGCAGAATGCAGTTGAACTGGTCACCGGAGAGGGTGAAGGAACCGTTCTGGATCATGAGGGCGGCGACGAGCAGGGGTGCGTCGAGCGTGCCGACGTGCAGGTTGGTCCCGCACCCGAGGGCGCTGGTCGTGGTGTTCGTGGCCGCTGCGGCCGGCTCCGGCGCGTACGCCACCGTCAACATCGACGCGAACACGAGCGTGGCTGCCACGGCCCCGAGACGCCTCCGAACCCGTGACCCAGGCGTCGTGGTCCTACCCGTCCTGAACCGCATACCCCAACCTCCTCAGCGAGTTCTCAGGTGCTGGACTTCGACGGAGATTGTCCACTTCCTCCTGTTCCCGCGCGTGCGGACAACTGCGTGTTGTCGGGTCTCACGCGCGGTTGGCCGTGGCCCAACCGCGGATCAGGCGTTGGCCCGTGCCAGGGGGTTCGGGGTCGGGTCGGCCACCTTGGTCAGGGTGTGACGGTCCGTGTGCAAGAACGGCTCGTCGCGGTCGGGCATGACGAGCGTGGTCGTCTCGTCGTACGACCAGGTTCCGTCGGCGTGGAGCTCCACGTTCACTTCCACGTCCGTGGTCTTGAAAGCCAGGTCCAGGAACGGATTCGAGCAGATCCCGTAGACGGTCGATCCGAGATGCGCGGCGAGCGTGAACTTCTCGGCGTCAGGCTCCGCCGGGCCGCTCAGAAGCGCGACCTGCCCACGCGGGATCGCGATCGTCTGGATCACCGTGTTCGCGGCGGGCTCCCACAGCCAGTAACCGACCTGGTCGTGGAAGGTCTCGACCTCACCCGGCTTGGTTATGTGGATGTGGTAGCGGAGCCCGTAGAACCACTGCGGTCCGTTCGTCTGCGGATCGGTAGGTTGCAGCTCGTACCGCTCCACGTACGTGTCGGTCTCGCTGCCCGCGGCGACGGGGTGCACGTCGACTCCCGTCGTGCCCTCCCAGATCCCTGCCATCGCCGTGAGCGGTCCGAGGTTCGCCAACGTGTTCGGGTCGAGGTCCGGTTCGGTGAAGATGTCGTCAGGTAGTTCTGTCACGGCGGCCATCCTAGGGGATGCGGCGCACACCACCCCGGTCCGCGCTCGTCGCGAACGCCGCGTACGCGGCGAGGGCGCGGGTGACAACACGACTGCGTTCACCCATGGGCTTCCACCCCGCCGGATCTGCATCCATGCGGGCACGCCGCGCGGCGAGCTCGTCGTCGGATACCTCCACGCGCAGGGCCCGGGCGGCGATGTCGATCGTCACCAGGTCGCCCTCCTCGAGGAGGGCGAGCGTCCCGCCCGCTGCCGCCTCAGGTGAGATGTGGCCGACGGCGAGCCCGCTCGACGCCCCCGAGTACCGTCCGTCCGTGATGATCGCCGCTGTCTCGGCGAGACCCAGCCCCTTCATGAGGAGGGTCGGCATGAGCATCTCCTGCATCCCCGGTCCCCCCTTCGGGCCCTCGTAGCGGATGACGAGGACGTCGCCTGCCCCTACCCCGCCCCCGAGGAGTGCCTCGGCGACCTGGTCCTGTTGGTCGAAGATCCGGGCCGGGCCCTGGAAGCGATGCATGTGGTCGGGGACCGACCCCGTCTTCACGATGCAGCCGTCCGCGGCGAGGTTCCCGTATAGGACGGCGAGTCCGCCGTCTGGGCTGTGTGCATGCTCGACATCACGCAGACACCCGGCCGTGCGGTCGAGATCGACTCCCGTGCGCGTCTCGTGCGAGAGAGCCGGTGTTCCCGTGCGGCCGCTCGCGTCGGCGGCGTAGAAGCTGTGCACGGCCGGATCATCGCTGCGGCGTACGTCCCAGGCGGCAAGGACGTCCCCGAGTGTGCCGTCGGGTTCGACGAGCGTGCCGACCGTGGTGTCGATCAGTCCGGCCCGCTCGAGCTCGCCGAGGATTCCGATCACGCCGCCTGCCTTGTGGACGTCCTCCACGTAGTAGTCCGGCGTCGCCGGCGATACCGTGCAGAGAAACGGCACGCGGCGTGAGAGGACGTCGATGTCGTCCAGTGTGAAGTCCACTCCGGCTTCGTCGGCGAGGGCGAGGAGATGGAGGATGGTGTTGGTCGAGCCTCCCATCGCGATATCCATCGCCATGGCGTTCGTGAACGCCGCCCGTGTGGCCACCGCTCGAGGTAGGACCGTGCCATCGTCGTCCTCGTAATGGCGCCGGGCGAGGTCCACTATGCGCCGCGCGGACTCGTCGAAAAGCCTGCCTCTGTCCATGTGCGTCGCAAGGAGCGTGCCGTTGCCGGGCAGGGCGAGGCCGAGCGCCTCGGCGAGGCAGTTCATCGAGTTCGCCGTGAACATCCCCGAGCAGCTCCCGCACGTCGGGCAGGAGTGTTCCTCCACCTCCTGCGCCATGCCGCCGCCGAGGAAGGTCGGATCGAGGAACGCGAGGGCCGAATCGGAAGCCGCGAGGCGGTGCTCGACGCCCTCGACCTCGACCCGCCCCGCCTCCATCGCCCCACCCGAGACGTAGACGGTCGGGATGTTCAGGCGCAATCCCGCCATGAGCATGCCCGGCGTGATCTTGTCGCAGTTCGAGATGCACACCATGGCGTCCACGCAGTGCGCGTTCACCATGTACTCGATCGAGTCGGCGATGAGATCGCGGCTCGGCAGCGAGTACAGCATGCCGTCGTGGCCCATCGCGATCCCGTCGTCGACGGCGATCGTGTTGAACTCGCGTGCGATGCCACCTGCCGCCCAGACTCCCTCGCAGACGCGTCTGCCGACGTCCGCGAGGTGCACGTGCCCGGGTACGAACTCGGTGAAGGAGTTCACGACGGCGATGAGCGGCTTGCCGAAGTCGTCGCCGTGCACGCCCGTCGCCCGCCAGAGGGCGCGGGCACCGACTGCGAAAGGGCTCGTCGTGACGCGCTCGGATCGGTAGGGCACGTCGGTCTCCTGGTGGTCGAGGGCGCTCCCGCCGAACGGGTGACGCCTCATGCTAGAGAAGACGTCCACGATCAGATCCAGCCGAGGACCACCCCGAACACGACCACGAGGACGACATCGACCGTGGCGAGGCCTCCGACCCGCTTCCATCGCACCTGCTGTGTCGGCGCGTCGTACACCCACGCCGCGAAGAGGAAGAACCAGAGGTAGCCGAACACGACTATGACCGGGAAGGACGCCACGTTCCACCACCAGTACTCCCAGTGGAAGGTGCCCGTTGCCGAGAGGAAGATCTCGACTGCGACGCTGAGGAGGGAGAGGCCGAGCGCAACGGTGAGACGGTTGGGGAGACCGAGGAGGCGGGCGTGCCGGTCGGCCGGCAGGAGCTTGACGTAGACGAGGCCTGCGAGCGCGAACATGAACGAGATCTCGACGTTGAGGCCGACGAGAAGCTGGTAGGCCGTTGGCCCGGTCGTCGCCCACAGCGGGGCGCGGTCGGTCACGTGGAGCACGAGCGAGTTCAAGATCTCGTTGAACCAGTCCGCCACCCACACGGCGAGCCCGGCCGCCACGATGTCCATGCGGCCCCGCTCGACCTCGTGCGCGTACGCGAGGAACACGAGAGCGAGGAGCGCAACCGCGTACCACTTGAACTGGGACGCGTCACGCACGAGGCGCACTGCCTCCACCGTTGCCGGAGTGGGCGTCGCGAGTAACCACATGCGGGGAGGCTACGCCGGGAGGATCGACCGGCATCGTCATCCACCGCCCTCTCGCCGTGGGCATGGGAGCGGTCAGACAGCAGTCGCTTCGACGATCGACATCGGACTCGGAGTCGGGGTCGTGCCCTCCATCCGATAGCCGGCCCGGGCGAGCAAGTCCCCGTACTCGGCGGCGGTTCGCTCGCGGCCGCCGTGATTGAGGACCAGCATGTTGATGTCCATGATGAAGCCGGGATGGGGCGAGCACTCCCCGGGCAGCACCATCTCGAGGATCAGGAGAGACGTTCCGGGTCCGGCGGCTTCGCGGCAGCGGCACAGGATACGCACGCAGTCGTCGTCGTCCCAGTCGTGCAGCACCGTCCTGAGCATGAGCAGATCACCGCCGCTCGGCACGGACTCGAAGAAGTCACCACCGACGACCGCACAGCGATCCTGCACGCACGCGCCTTCGAGAGGACTTGTGTCGGCGACCACCTCCGGTGTGTCGAAGAGGATTCCCTTGGCCTGCGGCGCACGCGCCAACACCGCAGCGAGCAGAGCGCCCTGGCCGCCACCGACGTCGATGATCGTGTTCGCAGTGGAGAAGTCGTAGGAGGCAACGATCGCCTCGTTGGCGAGCTTGGACGTCTGTGTCATCCATGCCGCGAACTTCTCGTTGGCGTCGGGGTTGTCCCGCAGGTAGTCGAAGAACGTCGTACCGTGCACGTGTTCGAACGGGACCTCGCCCGTCCGGACCCCCGCGGCGAGGCCTCCCCACGCCATGAAGTGGAAGGGTTCGTTCGCGAGAACGCCCAACGCCCGCACCGAGCCCGGCGTGTCGGAACGCAGCGCATCACCGAGAGGCGTGTTCTCGAAGCTGCCGTCCCCACGCTCTTGCAGCACGCCGAGGCTCGCTGCCGCCCGCATGATCCGCCGCACCCAAGGCTCGAAGGCCCCGATCGCCTCGGCGACCTCCGCAGGGTTGCGGGCGTCGTTCCCGATCACGTCCGGGATCGCGAGTTGGGCGACAGCCCCGAGCGTGCGCGACGGCATCGCGGCCATGATCATCTGCATGACCTGGATCTGAGGGGGTGGCCCCACTGCCATCGGCGATGTGTCAGCGATCACTTCCGACCTCCCGGCTCGCTGGGATGGTACCGAACGCGAGCGTACCTTCTGCTCTGGACCGAGATCGCCCTTCGGCGATAGCGCCTGTGCCGATCCCCGGTTCAGAACGGAAGCTGTTCTGCCTGGAGCGAACGCAGCTCGTCGAACATCGCCCGGCACGCAGACTCGTCGGAAGGCGAGCAGGGATCCTCGATCACGGCTCGCAGGGCGAGCTCCGGGTCGCCGGTGAGGGCCGACTCGACGACGAGGTCCTGCAACGCGACCTGTGTCGCCGTATGGCCGGCGATCGGCTCGGCGAGGGGAGGCATCTTCTCGGGATGGAGACCCGTACCGTCGATCCGGGCCGGGACCTCGACGATGGCGCCGTCCGCGACGTTGGGGAGATAGCCCCGGTTGGGTACGTTGACCGCGAGGACCTCTGTGGGGACACCCGTCCAGAGCGCGGCGACGATCGGGATCACCTCTTCGAGGCTGTGTCCGACCCTGTGGAACGGCAGTGGCAAGTGGGAGTTCGCGATGCGGGTCGCGAAGCGCTCGGTCACGCGGTCGAGCCGTTCGAAGGTGTCGACCGGTGCCGGGTGATACGGGACGACGTCGAGGGCGAAGGGGAGGTACTCGCCGATGTGGCTGTCCACGGACGTCGGCACGAGACCGTACGTCCGAACCATGTGCGTGACGAGCGGCGTGTAGAGCTGGTCGACGAGAAACGTGAACGGGAATGCGCGTTCGGCCCGCTTCACGATCCCGAGTGTGCGGGGTGAGTAGTCGAAGATGTTGTTCGCGAAGAGGTCCCTGATGCGGGGCAGGAGGTCCTCGCCGGTCTCACGATCACGGAACTCCGTGAAGAACGTGAAGTGGTTTATGCCCGAAGCCTTTGCCGCGATACGGGAGGGCTTGATCCGCAGGAGCAGCGCAAGCCTCACGATGCCGCCCGGTTCCTCGTGGCACATCCCCACGTTCGCGACGTCCGTGCCCCGGTTGACGGCGAGAGTGACGCGGCTCATCGGGTTCGAGAGGTTCACGAGGAACGCGTCCGGGCAGTGCTTCTCGATGCTCGCGCAGATGTCGAGCGTGTTCTTGATGCTCCGCAGGGAGTGGAACACGGCACCCGGCCCACCGTTCTCCCCGTTGATCTGCCTCGCCCCGTGCCTGTTGGGGATCTCGTAGTCCTGTCGCCAGTACTTGAACCGGCCGAACTCGGCGCTGCTCAACACGAAGTCGGCACTCTCGAGCGCGGTTGCCGGGTCGGTGCTGTAGTCGAGGATGACGGGGGCGCCGGACGCGGCGTTGAGCTTGGCGGCGACCCGATACGCGCGCAGGAGGCGCTCCTCGTTCACGTCGTGCAGCATGAGCCGGGCGCCGGCGAGCGCCGGTGTGTGGACCACGTCGTTCACCATCGACGGCCCGAAGGACATACCGCCCGCCCCGACCATCGTGATCTTCGGCGGCGCCTCGGAGCCCGAACGGGTGTAGGACTGCAGATCCCTCATGTGCTCCCCTCCTCGTGTCCGCCCCCGGTCCCGAATGATGACGGGTGGGCCGCGGGGTGTGCCAGTCCCCCTCGGGTTCTCTACGCTGCAGACTCGTCCGCCGACACAGGAGGCACGCGGCCGTGGGAGATCTCTTCTCGATCGAGGGCAAGGTCGCTCTCGTCACAGGTGGCTCGCGGGGGATCGGTCTCATGATCGCCCGCGGCTTCGTCGAGGCCGGCGCCCGGGTCTACATCTCGTCGCGCAAGGCGGACGTGTGCGACGAGGTCGCGGCCGAGCTGTCACGGACGGGGGAGTGCTTCGCAGTCCCCGGAGACCTCTCGACCGAGGCGGAGTGCGCCCGCGTCGCAGCCGAGATCACCGCCCGTGAGCCCGAGCTCGACATCCTCGTGAACAACGCCGGGGCGACGTGGGGAGCGCCGCTCACCGAACACGACGAGGCGGCCTGGGACCGCGTCCTCGACCTGAACGTGAAGGGCGTGTTCTTCATGACCAAGCACCTGCTCGGCCCACTCCAGGCGGCCGGGACGCAGGAGGAGCCGTCCCGCGTCATCAACATCGGCTCGATCGACGGCATCCACGTCCCCGTCCTCGAGACGTACTCGTATGCCGTGTCGAAGGCAGGTGTGCACCAGATGACGCGGCACCTCGCGAAGCGACTCGCGCCGGCCGTGACCGTCAACGCCATCGCCCCCGGCCCGTTCGAGTCGAAGATGATGGCCGCCACGCTCGAGGCATTCGGGGAGCAGATCGCCGCCTCGGCCCCCCTGCGGCGCATCGGCCGGCCCGACGACATGGCGGGTGCGGCGATCTTCCTCGCTTCCCGGGCGGGCGCCTACCTGACCGGAGCCGTCATCCCCGTCGACGGAGGCATCTCGACTCTCGGCTCCGGTATCTGACCCGTCGGAGGGCGTGTCAGAGGGGTCGCCGTCCCACGAGGATGTCGACGCGGATGCCGTCCTCGAACGTGGTCTCGGTGACCGAGCCGGCGAAGCCGGCTGTGTCGAGGAGGCGGAGCCACGTGCCCCGCGGGAACACGCCGAGCCTGTGGGTGTCGTGGGAGACATGGACGGATCCGTCGGCGTCGCGAGTCACGACGACGAACTCGGTCTCGTACCACGTGTCGTCCGGGTCCGGGTCCCAGGTCCACTCGAGATAGCGTGCCCCCCGGCCGTCGGCCGCGTCGGATCCGCCGTGCTCGGTGCCCGGCCGGAAGATCTCACGGGTGTGATCAGGGGCGAACACAGCCACCCCGCCGGGCCTGCAGTGGGCGAAGGCCGTCTCGATCGTGCGTGTGAGGTCGGCCTCGGTCGCCATGTAGGAGATCGCGTCGTGGACGAACACGGCGTCGAAGTCCCGTCCGAGTCGCACGTCGCGCATGTCGCCCTGCACGTGCTCGCATTCGGGATTGCGTACTCGCGATACGGCAAGCATGTCCTCGGAGAGATCCACCAGGGTCATCGTGAGGTCGTGCTTCAGGTACGAGGCGTTGTGCCCACCGCCACTGCCGAGCTCGAGGACCTCCCGTACGGGGATCTCCCCGGAGGTGAGAAGTCGGGCATAGACGGCTGCTTCCTCCTCGTAGTGCTCGGGCGGGGTGATCAGGGCGAACCACGGAGCGAGATCCGAGTAGAGGTGGTAGTCCTCGGGCATGCCGAGAGTCTCGCCGTCGAGCCGCACGCCGTAAAGGGGTGCAGTCGAGGCGCAGGAATTCACACACGTCTCAGACTTCCCACATAGACCTGTTACGTCGAACCGCAAGAGGGCGCTCCGAATCGGTTGTCGCAGCCCGTGGCAACGGCGCTCGGTGTCATCGGAGGCACACTGTGAAGGGATGCCTGCACGTCAAGACGAGGCTGAACTGGATTCGCCGTCAGATGGCAGAGGACCGTACCGACGTCACGGAGGGGCTCCTCCGCCAGGTCCACTACGAGATCGCCGCCGGCCATCGCCGCGCGCAGCAGGCCGCCTCGTTCCATCCCGAGTCCGAGATCTACGTCGAGCGCGTGCGGATCTGGGAGTCCCTCGACGAGGAGTGCGAGGAGCTGAGAGCGAGGGCGGGCTCCCCCAGACGTGTCGCCTGAAGCCTGCGAGGTGGTGGGAGACAGTGGTGGGACCGAGGGTTGTGAGGATCTCACCCGCAATGGAGCGGCAGGATCCTCACAACCCCCTGTGAGTCGTGATACAAACGGGGGGAGATCGGCTCGGACGAAAGAGGCAGGCTTGAGCGGCGACTCGGTCAGGGTGTCTGCAGGGCGTCGCTGGGCGGCAATCGCGGCGATCGCATCCACGGCGGCCCTCGCCGTCCTTGTCGTGGTGTTCCTCGTGCGCAACATCCCCGCCGTGCTATTCGGAATCGCCGGCCTCTTCGTAGCCGTCGCCGGTGCGTGGTGGGTCGCAGCCGAGCGCGACTGGCGACACCGGGCGGGCTGGGTCGGTGTCGCAGGCGGCGTTGCCCTCCTCGTCGTGGGGGTCGTTCTCGCCGTCGGCGGCGCCGATCGCATCCTCGCACGAGTCGCGGTGTTCGTCGCCCTGCTCGCCGTCGTCGTCCTCACGACCCGCGTCGCCCTCGGCGCGCAGACGGTCCCGGTGGGGGACAGCGATGCGGCTCATGCCGGCGGCGATCCACCAGTACCGCCCGGGCATCCCGTGTTGCTGTGCAACCCGTGGTCGGGGGGCGGGAAGGTGGAGCAGTTCGGACTGCTCGAGCTGGCCGAAGAGCTCGGTGTCGAGACGGTCCTCCTCGATCACGGGCTCGATCTCGAACAGCTCGCCCGCGGCGCCGTGGCCGACGGGGCGGATTGCCTGGGGATGGCGGGCGGTGACGGATCCCAGGCCCTCGTGGCTTCGATCGCGGTCGAGCACGGTCTTCCCTTCGTCTGCATCTCGGCAGGCACGCGCAACCACTTCGCGCTCGACCTCGGCCTGGACAGAGACGACCCCCGTTCCACGATGTATGCGTTCCGGGACGCCGTGCCACGCCGTGTCGACTACGCGACCGTGGGTGACCGCCTCTTCGTCAACAACGTCTCCCTCGGCGTCTACGCCACCGTCGTACAGGAGGACTCGTATCGGGACGCCAAGGTCGAAACGGCGAGGTCACGCCTGCCCGAGCTCCTCGGTCGGCAGGCCGAGCCGTTCGATCTCCAGTTCACCACCCCCGACGGCGAGGAGATCGACGGCGCCTTCGTCGTCATGGTGTCCAACAACCCGTATGCCCTCGGTGCCAAGATCGACGTCGCGCAACGCCGCCGGCTCGACTCGGGCGTTCTCGGCGTCTTCGCGGTGAGCGCGCCCACGGGCGCGGCTGCGGCGCGGCTCGTCACGCTCTCCGCGGTCGGCCAGCGTCAACGCAGTCCGTACTGGCACGAGTTCACGACGGAGGAGTTCGAGGTCCGCTCGCGGTCGGGCACGATCTTCGCGGGTGTCGACGGCGAGGCGCTCGACCTGCCGTCCCCGCTCGTGTTCCGCACACATCCCCTCGGGCTCACGCTGCTCGTACCCGAGGGGAATCGTGAGATCGCGGCGGCCCGCAAGGCCCGCGACCGAACGCTGCGTGACCTCGTGACGGTGGCGAGGGGGCGGGAGCCCCTCTCCTGACGCGGGGTGGTTCGAGCCGCTCCCACTCGGGTGGGCAGCACCAGTCTTGATACAAGAGACAAGATCTGTCACACTTCTCATCTCGCGTCGGAAAGGGTGTGCAAGTGGGGACGGGACTCGTCTTCGTCGTCATCCCGCTCGTGGCAGCGGCGATCGGCCTCATCACGAAGTGGGTCGCGATCAAGCTCATCTTCCATCCGGCACGCTGGGTGGGAATCGGCCCCATCGGCTGGCAGGGCATCGTGCAGCGACGCGCGCCGAAGTTCGCGGCCGGCATCGCGGACACGGTCCTCACGGCAGGTCTCGGCGTCGACAGCATCCTCGACCGTGTCGATCCCGAGGAGCTCGTCGACATCCTCACCCCGACGATCGACGCCCAGGCACCCGACGTGGTTCCCGCGCTCGTCGACGCCGTGCGCCCGGGACTCTGGGACGAGCTCGCGCCTCAGGCCCGTGGCACCGTCATCGACCACATTCGCGTCGAGGGCAAGCGCGTCGCCGTGAGCCTCGTCGCAGAGCTCAAGCCTGTTCTGGCCGATGCCGTCGACCTCAAGTCGACGATCGTCGCGGAGCTGTCGGGCGAGAACGCGAACCGCCTTGCCCGCCTCGTGCGCCGTCTGGCCGGGCGTGACCTCAACGTCGTGATCGCCTACGGCGGCGTGCTCGGCTTCCTCATGGGCCTCGTCGCCGCGGCCGGATACACGTTCCTCGAACGATGGTGGCTCATGCCCTTCGTCGGTGTCATCGACGGAGTCGTGAACAACTGGCTCGCGATCCAGATGATCTTCCGTCCCCGCGAGCGCACGTGGTATCTCGGTGTCTTCCCGTACCAGGGGCTCTTCCATCGCCGCAAGGAGGAGATCGCTGCCGAGTACTCGGCCATGCTGGCCGAGGAGGTCCTCACCCCCGAGTCCCTCTTCGCCCACCTGGCCGGGAGCACCGACGCATTCCAGCTCTATCAGGTCGGGCTCCAGGCACTCGAGAGAGAGCTCGAGGCCCAGATCGACCAGGTCGCCGCCCTCTTGGGTGAGCCGGTCGACCCCGGCGCCCGCTCGCGTGTCCTCGCCGTCCTCATGCAGCGCATCCCGGCCGCCTTGCCGCAGGCTCTGCCCGAGATACAGGGCTATCTCGCAAAGCGCCTCGAGATAGCCGAGACGATGGAGCGAGCGCTCGTCGCCATGCCCCCCGAAGAGTTCGAGCAGGTCCTGCGAGGGATCTTCACCGAGGACGAGACGACGATCGTCGCGATCGGAGGTGCGCTCGGTGGTCTCATCGGGCTCGGCCAGGCAGCGATCGTCCTCGCGATGACGGCCGCATGAGCAGCGCGGGTCCCGGCCCACCGGCGGCGGGTGGCGAGACTCGGCGCCGCATCCTCGACGCCGCGTCTGCGTGCTTCGAGCGGTACGGCGTCCCGAAGACGACTGTCGAGGACGTCGCATCGGAGGCCGGCCTGTCGCGGGCGACCCTGTACCGGTACTTCGCCGGCGGGCGAGACGAGATCGTCGTGGGAGTCCTCGCCCGGAGCGCCGAGGCGAACTTCGATCGTCTGCTCGAGATCGTCGCCGCCGAGCCGACGTTCGAGGCGGGGATAGTGGAGGGCATGATCGCTGCTCTGCGCCGCATCCGCGAGGACGCCAACCTCGGCCTCCTCTTCTCGGCCGACACGGTCGGCTACACGACTACGCTCGTCGGTGCCTCGGCGACGGTGTACGAGACGATGTCGCGGTTCATGACACCGCTCCTCGAGGCGGCGCGCAGCCGGGGGGACGTCCCGGCGAACCTCGATGCCGAGGAGGCCTCGGAGTGGACCGTCCGCGTTCTCCTCTCCCTCGTCACGTTTCGAGGGCCCCGTGAACGTAGTGATTCCGAGCTGCGCTCTTTCCTACACCAGTACTTCGTACCCGCGTTCAGGGTGCATCGAGGCCCAGCGGCAGGCGGAGGAATGTGAAGTCGCCGAGTCGAAACCCGAGGCGGTGCATGACCTCGAGAACCGGCACGGGCGGGCCGATCAAGAATCCGTGAAGTCGTTCCGGCGCGGCCGCGGTGCCGTCGCGCTTGCCGTTGTCCTCGCACTCCTCCTCCTGACACCCGCGGTCAGGGCCCAGCCCACCGACGACTTCGCCGAGGCACGCCGCCGCCTCGAGGCGCTCCAGGAGGAGTCCGACGCCCTCGTGGACCACTACAACGAGGTCGCAGAGGAGGCCGACACCGTGGCAGCCGCGATCGCGGACTCGTCGGCGCGGGTCGAGCAGTTGCGCGAGTACGTGGCGGATAACGAGGCGAACGTGCGCCGGCACGCCGTCGACACCTACAAGTACGGGTCCCGGACGCTCGTCGAAGTCGACACGTTCACGCGTTCGGGGGACTTCAACTCGTTCACCCGTGCGATGAAGTACCTCGAGACGGTGCAGGGTAACTCGGTCGACGCGTTGCGCCGCCTCGACGAGAGCCACGCCGCCCTCGCCCGGATGGTCGATCGCCTCGCGGACCAGGAGGTGGCCCAGAAGCGCCTGCTCGCGGACCTCGCGAGCCGTCGCACGCAGGTCGAGGCCGCGATCGCCGCCCAGGAGGTGATCGTCGACCAGTTCCGGACGGAGCTCGAGAGGCAGGCCGCCCAGGATGCATCTGCCGCGCAGCAGCTCATCGACGCCGGGCTCGTCCCCGTCGCCACGACCGAGCAGGCGCGGGGTGCGATCGAGTGGGCAAGGGCCCGCCTCGGTACGCCGTACTGCTGGGGTGGGGTCGGCCCGAGCTGTTACGACTGCTCGGGTCTGATCCAGAAGGCGTACGCGAGTGTCGGTGTCCTGATCCCCCGCACCTCGTACCAGATGAAGGACGCGCTCCTCCCCACGGCAAACCCCCAACCGGGTGACATCGGATGGCATCCGGGGCATGTCGGCCTCTACATCGGGGCGGGTTACACGATCGAGGCTCCCCGTACAGGGGACGTCGTCCGTTACCGGCCCGTCGAAGACCGCTATGACGTCTACCTCAGGCCGGCTTCGGTGATGCCGGCACCGGCGGCCGGTAGCCCGGCCGGGGGGAGCGAATGACGCACGGGGTGGCACCCCCACTTCCGAGCCCTGTCTTCTAGTCCTATACTGAATGACTATGAGACTGCAGGTGACGCGCAAGGCGGACCTCGCCGCCCGGGCCCTCGTGGTCCTCGCCGAGGTGGGGGGCCGCCTCAAGGCGGCGGAGCTCGCCGAGCTCCTCGGCACGAGCGCCGGCTTCATCTCCCAGGTGCTCAGCCCCCTCGTCGAGAAGGCCTGGGTGCGCTCCGACCCGGGGCCGACGGGCGGCTATTCCATCGCCAATCCCCTCGAGTCCCTGTCGGTGCTCGACGTGATCGAGACGATCGACGGGCCGACCGACGCGGGCCGTTGCGTCGTCGAGAACAGGATGTGCGACACGCGGAACCCCTGCACCCTTCATCACGCCTGGGCTCGTGCTCGCGAATCGCTCGTCGAAGAGCTGCGGGCGACTTCGCTCGTCGACGTCGTGCAGACAGGAGGACGGCGATGACGAGTCCGACTCGTCTGGTCGCGGACAGCACCCCAGCACCGCCTGCCGAGTCCGAAGCCCGACCGCGGTCGACGTTGCGGGCGGTCGCCCTGCCCGCGGAGCACGGTGGTTGGAGCCTCACACTCGAGCCGGCGATCCTCGGCATGCTCGTCGCCCCGAGCGGGGCAGGGCTCGTCCTCGGCCTGGCCGCCCTCGTGGCGTTCGTCGCCCGCACGCCGCTCAAGGTCATCCTCGTGGACTCGCGGCGGGGGCGGCGTCTCGCGCGGACACGCCTCGCCGCTCTCGTCCTCGGGGTCGAGGCCGGCGCCATCGTGTGCCTCCTCGTAGGAGCCGTCCTCTTCGCGCACGGGGACTTCTGGGTCCCGCTCGCCCTCGCGGCACCTCTATTCGCGCTCGAGCTCTGGTTCGACATGCGCAGCCACGGCCGGCGCCTCCTACCCGAGCTCGCGGGGGCGATCGGAATGGGTTCGGTTGCGGCCTCGATCGTTCTGGCAGGGGGAGGATCGCCGACGGCGGCAGCGGGCGCGTGGCTCGTGATCGCGGCCCGGGTCGTGGCGTCCCTCCCGTTCGTGCGATACCAGGTGAGCCGTGCGAAGGTAAGGTCGGGTCACATCGCCCGCCAGGATCTCGCCCAAGCCGGAGCCGTGGCTGCGGCAGGGGCGGGATTCCTCGCCGGGTGGCTGCCCGTGATGGCAGCGCTGCCGCTGGTCGCGCTGGCCGCTGTCCAGGCCTGCCTGGCGCGTGCGCCTGCCCCGCGGGCTGCCGTCATCGGCGTCGAGCAGATCTGCTTCGGTCTCGTCGTGGCCGTCAGCGCCGGCCTCGCAATCCCAGCAAGCTGACAAGAAGGAGAGAACGCAGTGCCCAGCATCGAAACCTCGAGCACACTTGCCGAGCTCGTCACCGTCAACCCAGGTCTCGCCCGCGAGCTCGAGCGCCGCAACCTCGACTACTGCTGCGGCGGACAGCGCACGCTCGCCGAAGCCTGCTCCGAGGTCGGGCTCGATCCCGACACGACCGCGACCGAGCTCGAGTGGGTCGAGTCGACACCGGCAGGCGACTGGGTCGGACTCGACCCGGCCGCGTTGACAGAGCACCTCGAGGAGACGCACCACGTCTACCTCAAGGAGGAGCTCCCGCGACTCGCGGCGCTCGCCGCCAAGGTGCGCGACGTGCACGGCGAACGCCACCCCGAGCTCGCGGCCGTCCACGACACGTTCATGGAGCTGCGTTACGAGCTCGAGCCGCATCTCGAGAAGGAGGAACAGATCCTCTTCCCCATGATCCGCGAGCTGACAGCCGCGGACGAGGCACTCGAGTTCCACTGCGGATCTCTCGGGAACCCGATCCGCGTGATGCTCATGGAGCACGACGCGGCGGGTGATCTCCTCGTGCGGCTTCGGGACCTGAGCGGCGGCTACACCCCACCCGGCGACGCCTGCGCCAGCTACGAGGCTCTCTACGTCGGTCTCGCCGCGCTGGAGGAGGACACCCACATGCACATCCACAAGGAGAACAACGCCCTCTTCCCCGCCGTGCTCGAGATGGAGGCCGCCCGCCAGGCCTGACAGCGCCCCTAGCGTCGCGCGATCGTGGTCCACGCAGCCGACTCGCCCGGTGACGGGTCGGGTCGTGTGCGGCGGCGCCGGTAGACGATGTAGGGACGCCACAGGTACGAGTACGGCAGGCTCCACGCGTGCACGAGACGTGTGAAGGGGAACAGGGCGAGGAAGAGCCAGGCCACCGTGACGTGCACCTGGTACACAACGGGTGCGGCGACGATGCCTGACACGTCCGGGTCGAACACGAAGAGGCTGCGGAACCAGACCGCGACCGTGGGCCGGTAGTCGTAGCCCGGTCCGAACACGTTGTAGCCGACGGTCTCGAGGACTCCGAGCAGGATCATGATCCACATGAGGGGATACATGATCCGATCGCTCGTGGACGACGCGTTGCGCACCCGCGGGCCCGTGATGCGCCGCACGCTCAGGATGCCGAGGCCGGCGAGGATGAGTACCACCGCCGTCGTCCCGCCCGCCGCCGCCACGAAGGCGTACAACGACTCCGGGATGCCGAGGTCCTCCGTGAGGGATTCGGGCACGAGGATGCCGAGAACGTGTCCCGCGACGGCGAGGATCACACCGAGGTGGAACAGGGGCGACCCGAGCTGCAGCCAGCGCTTCTCGTAGAGCTCCGACGAGCGGGCAGTCCAGCCGAAGCGGTCGAAGCGGTAGCGCCACACGTGCCCCACCACGAACACCGTGAGGGCGACGTACGGCAAGGCGACGAAGAGGAGGATCTCCCACCCAGCCGCCCCCGTCATGTGAGACCCCGCTCCGTACCGGCGCATCCCCACGGTGGGTCGGCCTGCAATCCGACCTGCTCCGTGGGTGGTCCGTGCGTGGCGAGGTCCGCGAGCAGTCGCTCGTCCACGGGTGGGGCCCAGGCGACGAGGCTCACGACGGCATCGAGGACCGCCCCGAACGGGCTGCCCGCATCGTGCAGGGCGCGGCGCAGGAGCTCGAGTGCCGGGAGGTGGTCGACGAGGACCCCGACGGCGGTTGGTGCGGACGCGACGAACTCGAGGACGAGAGGCAGGTGGTCGGGTAGCTCGCGCCCCTGCATCTCGAGCCCGTTGCTGTGAAACAGCTCGCGCAGGCCGAGCAGGGCCGCCCCCCGGCCGCGCGTGTCGCCGTGCGTGTAATAGGTCAGGTTGAGCGAGCAGCGCCGCCGCAGGTCGAAGGTCTCGACGTAGGTCCTACGCCGAGTCGACGCCGGCCGCTGCTCCCACTCAGAGACGAAGTCGAGGAGGTGGCGCCGCGAGACCGACTCGGGGAGCTCGAGGATCGCGTCACGTGCGAGCCCGAGCGCCCCGTCCGTGTCCTCGCCCGGGTAGTCGAGGCAGATCGAGGCGGCCATGCACACGACTGCCGTGTCGGCATCCGTCGGCCGCCCGTTCCGTTTCGCGCGGCGCAAGGTCAAGCTCATCGGGCCTCCTTGCGGTGGGGGAGGGGGACCTCTTGCCCGCGGCGCGTCTCGAAGACGCCCGGGAAGTCGAGGCTCCAATGCTCTGTCTGGAGAGCGCCCACGTCCTCACGGTGGCTCCTCGGGATCACGTACCTCTCGTCGTAGTTGGCGAGGGCGAGGAGGCGGTACAGGTGCTCGAGTGAAGCGGCATCGAGCCCGGCCGCCTCGGCGACGGCCGGATCGCCCCGGCCTGTGAGCTGCTCGGCCCTCTTGTAGGCGCGCATCGCCGTCTGCTTGCGCAACGACTCCTCGACCGGTGCCACGTCACCCGCCGCGAGAAGGTTGGCGAGGTACTCGATCGGGATGCGGAGATGCTCGATCGCCGCGAACACGTCGGCGGGATCCTCGGCGTCGAAACCGGCCACGGCGAGCGAATCGAGCACCGGGGCGAGGGGGGGCACGTACCAGACCATGGGCAGGTTGCGGAACTCGGGATGGAGCGGCAGGGCGACGCGCAGCTCGCGCGCGAGGGCGTAGACGGGGGAATGCTGCGCCGCCTCGATCCAGTCATGCGGAACCCCCGAGTCCTGGGCCGCCGCGACCACGTCGGGATCGCGTGCGTCGAGGAAGAGGTCGCGATGCGCCTCGACGAGGTCACGTTCGTCCAGTGCCGAGGCTGCCGCCGTGACGGCATCGAGGTCGTAGAGGACGATGCCGATGTAGCGGATCCGACCCACGCACGTCTCGGAGCAGATCGTCGGCTCGCCATCCTCCACACGCGCGTAGCAGAAGGTGCACTTCTCGGCCTTGCCCGTCACGTGGTTGAAGTAGACCTTCTTGTAGGGGCAGCCCGAGACGCAGAAACGCCACGAGCGACACTTGTCCTGGTCCACGAGGACGATGCCGTCCTCCTCCCGCTTGTACATCGCACCGGACGGACACGACGCGACACACGACGGGTTCAGGCAGTGCTCGCAGATGCGGGGGAGATAGAACATGAACACGTGCTCGTAGTCGAGACGCACCCGGTCCTGGATCGAGGCGAGGTTCGGATCCTCGCGGGCCCGCTCGGTGGCACCGCCCAGGTTGTCCTCCCAGTTCGGTCCCCACTCCAACGCGGTCGGTTTGCCCGTGAGACGCGAGCGGGCGCTGAGAACGGGCGCCGCGTCCCCGAGCGGGGCCTGCACGAGATGCCCGTAGTCGTACGTCCACGGCTCGTAGTAGTCGTCGATCACGGGCAGGTCGGGGTTGGCGAAGATGTGGAGGAGCTTGCGCACGCGTCCCCCCGCCTTGAGCTGGAGCCGCTCGCGGCCGTCGAGCTTCCATCCGCCCTTCCAGCGCTCCTGGTCCTCGTAGTGCTTCGGATAGCCGATGCCGGGCTTGGTCTCGACGTTGTTGAACCAGACGTAGTCGGTGCCGTTGCGGTTCGTCCACGCCTGCTTGCAGGTCACGCTGCACGTGTGACAGCCGATGCACTTGTCGAGCGCCATGACCATCATGAACTGCGCCCGGACCCTCATCTGCCGATCGCCTCCCTCATTCGAATCTCACGTCCTGGCCGCGGCGGCGCACGACGGTCACCTCGTCGCGTTGGATCCCCGCGCAGCCGTAGTAGTTGAAGCCGTAGGAGAGCTGCGCGTAGCCGCCGACCATGTGTGTCGGCTTGAGGAGGATGCGCGTGAGGGAGTTCTCCGTTCCGCCGAAGCGGCCCGTGCGCTCCGTGCGGGGAGTCTGCACGTGCCTGTCCTTGGCGTGGTACACGTAGCAGAGGCCCCGCGGCATGCGTGGCGACACGACAGCGCGGCAGTCCACGATGCCGTTGCGGTTCCACGCCTCGATCCAGTCGTTGTCGGCGACCCCGATCTGTGCCGCGTCCTCGACGGAGAGCCACATGACGGGCCCACCCCGTCCGAGCGTGAGCATGACGAGGTTGTCCTGGTACTCCGAGTGGATGGACCACTTCGAGTGGGGAGTGAGATAGCGCAGCACGATCGCGTCCGAACCGATGTCGTCGAGGTCGGGATAGTGCTCGGGCATGTTCAGGGGTGGGCGGAAGATCGGCATCTGCTCGCCGTACTCGGCGAACCAGTCGTGGTCCAGGTACATGTGGATGCGACCCGTGAGCGTGTGCCAGGGCTTGAGGTGCTCGACGTTGATCGTGAAGGCGCTGTAGCGACGGCTACCGCTCTCGTCACCGGACCACTCCGGACTCGTGAGCGTCTGCTGGGGCCGGAACTGGGCGTCGGACCACCGCACGTGCCGATCGCGCTCGCCTTCGACGAGGCCGGTGAGGGGCTTGCCGACACGCGTGCCGAGTTGCCGGAAGCCCTCCCAGGCGACCGAGCCGTTCGTCGCCCCGGACAGGGCGAGAATCGCCTCGGCGACGTGCTCCGCCGAGGCGAGGGAGGGGCGGCCCCGGCCGGCACCGTCGGAGATCTCTCCGTTCGCCTCACCCAGCCAAGCCACGACCTCGGTCGGTTTCCACTCGACTCCCTTGCAGCCGACTCCGGCGGACTCGACGAGCGGCCCGAGGCTCGTGTACTTGTCGTGCACCGCGCTGAAGTCACGCTCGACGACGGTGAGGTGCGGCATCGTACGGCCCGGCACCGGCTCGGTCTCTCCCGCCCGCCAGTCGGCCACGATCCCGCCCGGCTGCGCCGTCTCGCCCGGTGTGTCGTGCCCGATCGACGTCGCGACCACGTCGTGGCGCACGCCGAGGTGATCTGCGGCGAGACGGGAGAACACGCGGGCGAGCCCGTCGAAGGCATCCCAGTCGGTGCGTGACTCCCACGGGGGATCGATCGCGGCGTTGAACGAGTGCACGAAGGGGTGCATGTCGGTCATCGAGAGGTCGTACTTCTCGTACCACGTCGCAGCGGGAAGGACGATGTCGCCGAAGTGGGCGGTGCTCGTCATCCGGAAGTCGAGGTTCACGAGCAGGTCGAGCTTGCCGGTGGGTGCCTCGTCCCGCCAGCGCACGTCCTGCGGTCGTTTCTCGGCGGGTGTCTCGAGGGCGGACGCGTTGTCCTCAGCGCCGAGGAGGTGGCGCAGGAAGTACTCGTGGCCCTTGCCCGAGCTGCCGAGGACGTTGGCACGCCACACGAAGAGGAGGCGGGGGAAGTTCCGTGGGTCGTCGGGGTCCTCGACCGAGAAGTGCAGATCCCCGCGCCGCAGGGACTCGACGACGTGATCGACGGTGTCGGCGCCGGCCTCGGCTGCGGCATCTGCGAGGTCGAGCGGGTTGCGATCGAAGGTCGGATACGTCACCTGCCAGCCGAGGCGCGTCGCGTGGGCGAGGCAGTCGATCGGGGCGCACCCGTCGAAGGTGCCTCGGCCGAGGGGAGACGAGAGCTCGTCGGCACCGAAGACCTCGTAGCGCCACTGGTCCGTGGCGAGATAGAACCAGGCGGTGCCGTTGCACTGGCGGGGTGGCCGGCTCCAGTCGAGGGCGTGGGCGAGCGTGACCCAACCCGTGAACGTGCGGATCTTCTCCTGCCCGACGTAGTGCGCCCAGCCACCGCCGTTGCGCCCAATCGTCCCGCAGGCGCTGAGGATCGTGATCGCCGCCCGGTACATGACGTCCGAGTTGAACCAGTGGGTCGAGCCTGCCCCGAGGACGATCATCGAGCGGCCACCAGTCACCTCGGCGTTGCGGGCGAACTCCCGCGCGATCCGCGTCACGACGCCGGCGGGGATCTTCGTGAACTGCTCCTGCCAGGCCGGCGTGTAGGGCGTAGCCGCGTCGTCGTAGCCGCTCGGCCACTCGCCGGGCAGGCCGTCCCGCTCCACTCCGTACTGGGCGAGGAGGAGGTCGTACACGGTCGTGACGATCCGGTCGCCGATCTGGCGTACGGGTACGCCGCGCCGCAGGATGCCCGCCGGTGTGACATCGAAACGCGGCAGGTGCACCTCGACAGCGGTGTGGCCGTCGAGCTCGGCGCACGAGAGTGCGGGTGTGATGTCGCCGAGGTCGAGGTTCCACTTGCCGACACCCGACTCGGTCCAGCGGAAGCCGACCGATCCGTTGGGAACGACGGCCTCACCCGAAGTGCTGTCGAGCAACACCGTCTTCCACGCCGCGCCCTCTGTCGTGTCGCCGAGGTCGGAAGCGGTGACGAAGTGCCCCGGAACGTACGCGCCGTCCGGGCCGGGATCGAGCGTGACGAGAAACGGCATGTCGGTGTACGTGGTCACGTAGTCGACGAACGCGGGTACGGGCTCGCGCACGTGGAAGTCGTTCAGGATTACATGTCCCATGGCCATCGCCAGAGCGGAGTCCGAGCCGGGTGCGACGGCGAGCCAGTCGTCCGCGAACTTCGTCTGCTCCGCGTAGTCGGGGGACACGACGACGACCTTCTGCCCGCGGTAACGCGCCTCGACCATGAAGTGCGAGTCAGGTGATCGCGTCACGGGGATGTTGGAGCCCCACACGAGGAGGTACGAAGCGTTCCACCAGTCCGCGGCCTCGGGGACGTCGGTCTGGTCACCGAAGACCTGCGGGGAGGCGGGGGGGAGGTCCGCATACCAGTCGTAGAACGAGAGGTGGGCTCCGCCCGTGAGGGCGAGGTAGCGGGAGCCCGACGAGTACGAGACGGGAGACATGGCCGGCAACGGCGTGAACCCGGCCACCCGATCGGGTCCGTAGGCCTTGATCGTGTGCACGTGGGCGGCGGCGATGAGCTCGTAGACCTCGTCCCAGGTCGCCCGCACGAAGCCGCCACGCCCCCGCGCCCCCTTATAGGCGGCCGCCTTCGCCGGGTCCTCGACGATGCTCGCCCACGCGTCGACCGGGTCGCCGTGCGCGGCGAGGGCCTCGTGCCAGAGGTCGAGGAGCGGCCCGCGCACGTAGGGATAGCGGACCCGGGACGGGTTGTAGATGTACCACGAGAAGGTGGCACCGCGGGGGCAGCCGCGTGGTTCGTGGTCGGGCATGTCGGGCGGTGTCTCGGGGTAGTCGACCGCCTGCGTCTCCCAGCTCACGATCCCGTCGCGGACGAACACCTTCCACGAGCACGACCCCGTGCAGTTCACGCCGTGCGTGGACCGGACCTCGAGATCGTGGCGCCAGCGGTCACGGTAGAAATGCTCTGCTGCCCGATCGTCGACACGCTCGACGTAGCGGCCGTCCGCCGACGGGTTGCCGCGTGTGAGGTACCGCTGTCTGCCGAGGAGGACCGTGGCCGCGGGTCGGTGGCCTGTGTCGTCGGGGCCTGGTGCCAGTGGGTGCCTCCGTGGTCGAGAGCGGGCGTAGGCTACTGCGCATCTCTGCCACGTGGAACGACCGGGTGCGCACATGAAGGAAGACGTAGTCGAGGTACCGGCCGCCGAGCACACCACGGCATCGTGGCTCGAAGGCCTGAACCCCGCCTGGTTCGCCTTCGTGATGGCGACGGGCATCGTGTCGACGGCGACGCATCTGGAAGGGCTTTCCGCCGTGGCCGACGTCCTGCTCTGGATCACGATCGTCGGTTACGTCGTCCTGTGGATCCTGCTCATCGCCCGCATCGTGCTCCATGCGGGGGCCGTGCGGGACGATCTCGGCAACCACATGCGCGGTATGGGCTTCTTCACGATCGTGGCGGGGACAGCCGTGCTGGGAACCGCCCTTCTCATCGTGGGGGGGAGACCGTCGTTCGCGAAGGTGGTGTGGGTGGCGGCCCTCGCGCTCTGGGCCGTGCTCGTCTACGCCGTACCGGTGGCACAGATGCTGCGCGAGCCCAAGCCGGAGATCACGGACGGCATCACGGGAACGTGGCTGGTCTGGGTGGTCGCCACGCAGGGTGTGTCGCTCCTGGGAACGTCCGTCGCCCGCCAGTTCGGGACCAACGCGGAGGCGGTGATCCTCCTTTCGCTGTGCCTCTGGCTCCTGGGTGTCGTGATCTACATCTGGGTGATGGCGATGATCCTGCAGAGGTTGTTCTTCGGCGCCGTCGAGCCCGCCGATCTGTCCCCGACGTATTGGGTGACGATGGGGGCGGTGGCGATCTCCACGGTCGCGGGGTCGGTTCTCGTGCTCGAAGCACCCCGGTATCCGATCACGGCCGATCTCCTGCCGTTCCTCAAGGGCCTGACGACTCTGCTCTGGGCCGTCGCCACGTATTGGATACCGTGGTTGGTCGTGATGGGCGTCTGGCGCTACGTCGTGCGCCGCTACACGTTCCTGCTCGAGCCCGGCTACTGGGCGATGGTCTTCCCCCTCGGCATGTACACGGTCGCGTGCCTGAAGTTCTCGGACGCGATCGCGTATCCGCCCCTCGCCGACATCTCGGCCGTCTTCGTCTGGGTCGCCCTCGTCGCGTGGATCCTCACGTTCGTCGACATGATCGTGACCTTCGTCCGCAAGACCCGGGCTGCCGACGCCGCCTGACGGAATCTATATGCACTGGGCACGCAAGAATGGCGCGGATCACGTCGGGAGGGGCAGTATGCCGACATGGAGATCACCTTGCTGGGTACGGGCAACCCGCTGCCGGATCCAGACCGGGCAGGTCCGTCGACACTCGTCCGGGCCGGTGAGACGAACCTCCTCGTCGACGCGGGCCGGGGCGTGCTCCAACGCCTGGCCGCCACAGGCCTCACACCGATGGCGGTTTCGGGCATCCTCCTGACGCATCTCCACAGCGACCACCTGACCGATCTGAACGACGTCATCACGAGCCACTGGGTCTTCTCTCCCGCTGCCAGACCGCTCCGCGTGTGGGGACCCCCCCGCACGGAGGAGGTTGTGGTCGCGACCCTCGCCGCCCTCGCGCCCGACATCGAGTACCGCATGGCGCACCACGCCGATCTCACCTGGAGACCCGACGTGGAGGTCCGCGAGGTCGAGCCGGGTGACGTCCTGGCCGTCGGCGACGTGACGGTCAGGGTCGGTCGCACCGATCACAGACCCGTCGACCCCAGCGTGGGCTACCGCGTCGAATACGACGGCGTGAGCGTCGTGCTCGCCGGCGACGGTGTTCCCTGCGAAGAACTGGACGTCCTGTGCTCGGGGACTGACGCATACGTCCAGACCGTGCTGAGAGCAGACATCATCGGTGCCGTTGCGAACCCGCGTATGCAGGACATCCTCGGCTATCACTCCTCCGTGGAACAGGCGGCCGGCACGGCCGAGCGGGCGGGCGCCCGGGTGCTCGTCCTGACCCATTACGTGCCCGCCCCCTATACCGGGCAGGAAGAGGAGTGGCGTAGGCTCGCCGCCGAGGTGTTCGACGGCGAGATCGTCATGGGCGACGACTTGACGACGGTTTCCGTCTGACTGCAGACGGGCGAAGACATCGGGAACCGGATGAAGGGGGCGAGTGAGGTGGCGGAGATTACCGAGTACCCGGAAGGCGAGGCCTTCCCCGGAGTCGTAGGTCGCACCCTGGACGAGTCGTCACCGGCCTGGCCAGTGCCACCTCATGCACCCGAGGGGGCGCCGAACGTCGTCCTCTTCGTGCTCGACGACGTCGGCTACGGGCAGTCGTCCGCGTTCGGGGGCCTGTGCGAGATGCCGACGCTGGACCGCCTCGCTGCACGAGGCCTGCGCTACCGCAGCTACCACACGACGGCCCTCTGCTCGCCCACACGGGGTTGCCTTCTCACGGGTCGTAACCACCACACGCTCGGTCTCGCCTCGATCACGGAGCTCTCCCTCGGCTTCCCCTCCCACAACGCCCATATGGGATTCGAGCACGGCCTCGTCTCGGAGATGCTCGTTGCGGCCGGCTACAACACGTTCGCGGTCGGCAAGTGGCACCTCACACCGTCACAGGAGTCCACGTCGGCGGGGCCTTTCCACCGCTGGCCGCTCGGCCGCGGCTTCGAGCGGTTCTACGGCTTCATGCCGGGGGACACCGACCAGTGGTTTCCCTCCCTCGTGCAGGACAACGGTCCGGTCGAGCCGCCCTACACGCCGGAGGAGGGATATCACCTCAACCGCGATCTCGCCGACCACGCGATCCAGTTCGTCAAGGACGCGCATGTCGGCGCTCCCGACAAGCCGTTCTTCCTCTACTACGCGACCGGTGCCGGGCATGCGCCGCACCATGTCGAGCCCGAGTGGGTCGAGCCGTACCGGGGTCGCTTCGACGCCGGCTGGGACGCGTATCGCGAGGAGGTCTTCCGGCGTCAGGTGGAGCAGGGGCTCGTCCCCTCCGATACGACGCTGTCCGAACGCGACCCTGACGTGCCGGCGTGGGATTCCCTCACAGACGACCAGAAGCGTATGTACGCGAGGCAGATGGAGGTCTACGCGGGCTTCCTCACGCAGACGGACCACCACTTCGGCCGTGTGCTCGACTTCATCGAGGAGATCGGCGAGCTCGACAACACGATCGTCGTCGTCGTCTCCGACAACGGGGCGAGCGCCGAGGGGCGGGTGCACGGCTCGGTCAACGAGGCGTTCATCTTCAACAACGTGCCCGACACGTTCGAACAGAACCTCGACCACTACGAAGACTGGGGCGGTGTCGACACCTTCCCCCACTACGCGTGGGGCTGGGCGTGGGCCGGGAACGTGCCGTTCCGGCGCTGGAAGCGGGAGACGTACCGGGGCGGGATCAGTGACCTCTGCATCGTCACATGGCCGCGGGGCATCCCCGCGGGAGGCGGCGTGCGCGGCCAGTACCTGCATTCGATCGACATGGCGCCCACGCTCCTCGACGTGATCGGTGTCGAAAGACCCGAGACGATCCGGGGTGTCGCGCAGTCCGAGATCCACGGCGTGAGCTTCGCCGACTCCTTCACGGACGCCGACGCCGAGTCGCGGCACAAGACCCAGGACTTCGAGATGTTCGGGCACCGCTCGATCTACCACGAAGGCTGGAAGGCGGTCTGTCCCTGGATCGGGCCGAGTTTCGTCGAGGCAGGACAGAAGGGACGCCTCTTCGGCCTCACAGAGCTCACGGGACAGGTCCTGGACGAGTTGGATGCAGACGGCTGGGAGCTCTACGACCTCTCGCGTGACCCTGCCGAGACACAGGACCTGGCCGCGGCCGAACCCGAACGACTCGAGGCGATGATCCAGCGCTGGTACACGGAGGCGGACAAGTACGGCGTGCTGCCCCTCGCCGGTGTGGGTGTGGCCCGCATAGGCGAACGGCCCATGCCCGGGCGCCGCGACCGGATGGTCTTCTACCCCGGAGCGGCACCCCTGCCGTTCAGCACTGCACCCCGCCTCGTGAACCGCCCGTTCACGGTCACCGCCGACGTCGTGCTCGCGGACGCGGCGACGGAGGGGGTCGTGTTCTCCCAGGGGGGCCGGCACGGCGGCTTCGCGCTGTACATGTACGAAGGCCGCCTCTGCCACGTCTACAACTACCTGGGCGTCGACCGGTTCACGGTCGAGTCCGCCACACCGATCCCGGCGGGGGAGCACAGGCTCGCGTACGAGTTCGAACCCGTGGGCCACGCGAACCTTCTGGTCGGGAAGGGCGTGCCTGCCCGCGTGCGGCTCGCCTGCGACGGCGAGCTGCTCGTCACGGGCGAGCTGCCCCACAGCGTCCCGATCCTCCTGGGCCTCGGGGGCGGGATGTCGTGCGGCTACGACACCACCGACTCGGTGGATCCGTCGCGGTGGCAGGCCCCGTTCGCGTTCACGGGGGAGATCCGGCGCGTCACACTCGACATGTCAGGTGACGCCACGGTCGATTTCGAAGCCGAGGTGACACGCATCCTCACACAACAGTGACGTCGTACCGTCGGATGCCTCGGGCCGGAGGTCAGTCCGGGGGAAGCGGTGGGCGTTACATGCGGGTCACGGTGAAAGGTGCGACTCCCGGATCGGACGCGTCCGTCTTCTCGGCGTGGACGGGCCCGCGGTAGGTCCCGGGGGCACCGTAGACGTTCACGGTGGTCACGTGGGCGAGATCAGTCTTGAACGTGCCGACCGTCTCGTCGATGATCTGTGCTTTGGCGCCCGTGAGCGCCGGGAACGTGAGGGGGAAGGGCTCGTCCTGGGCGGCGAGGTAGACGAGGATGCCGTTCAGGTTCACGGGGGCACCGGGAGTGCTCCCACTCGCCCCGCCGAGGAGCGTCCCGCTGATCACGATGCGGTTGAGCATGCTCGAACCGGTCACGACCCGGAACGAACCCACGCAGATGAAGAAGCAGCTCACGTCGAGGCTGAGCTGTCCCGAGGGGTCCCCACTCGTGCCACGGATTCCGGTGATGATGCCGAGGCTCTGCGCCGACGCCGGCTGCTGGGCGGCGGGTGCAAGACCGAGGAGCAGAGCGGCGCAGAGGACGACGGCACAACGGCGGTGCGTTCGCATGGTTTCCTCCCGACAGGCAAGTTGCAGGGAAGATGCTAATAGATATGGGTGTCCGGCGACGTCTACTGCGTGATGCTCACGTGACGCCCCTCGAACGCCTCGATCCGGTTCACGGCGGCTTCGATGAGGCGATGTGAGAGATCCGCCAGCGCCCTCGCGATGGCGAGGTCCTCGCCTATCGCGGGGATGTTCGGATCCCCCGGGTTGCGTCGGGCGACACCCCGCCCTTCGAAGTCCGCGCCGGCGACGTGCAACCGTGCCGCGGCGACAGTGTGCGCCTCGTCCTCTTCGATGGCGATGTCCGCCTTGATCTCACGTTCCACCATGGTGCACCTCCGCTTCTCCTTCGTTCATACGACACGGTGCTTGTGTTCGCAAGCGCGTCGCGGCGCTGTCACGCGCGCGTGGCCTGGAGGACGGGGAGGAGATCCTCGCCGATGGTCTCGAGGTACGAGAGGTCATCCCGCAGGAATGGCGCTATCACGACTTCGTCGGCTCCGTAGTCGAGGATGCGGTGGGCGCACGTGGCTGCGTTCCCCACGACGGCACGGGCCGTGAGAGTGTCGGTGTCTAGGTCTCGCAGGAACGGGGCGCGCCCGCGCAGGACATCGACGGCCCGTGTGACAGCCTGCGGTGTCGCGGCGACGAGGACCGTGAGGCCCACGGAACAGCGCAGCGGAGGCCGCGTGCGGCAGGGAGAGGCAGCAGGGGCGGCGAGGCGGGCGGTGAGCGACCGGAATGCGTGAGCCGGGACGTCCCATGCCACGTTCCAGGCGTCGGCGAGTTCGCGTGCGACGTCGAGCACGTCCGTGCCCCAGCCACCCACGAGGACCTCGGGGCCGCCATCGAGCCTCGCCGCCCGGGCGAGATCGGCGAGGTGTGCTACCCGGTCGGCGTAGTCGACGAGCGAGACGCCGTACGCCGTGTGGATCACGGGGTTCCAGCCCGTGCCGAGGCCGAGCGTCGCGCGATCGGGGCAGAGGAGCCGCAGGCTCCGGGCGAGCTCGGCGACCGTCGGCTCGTCGAGGAGTGACGCCGCGAGCACCAGGGAGCCGACTCTCACGTGGGACGTGACGGCGGCGATGGCTCCGAGCAGGGCGATCGGGTCGAGGGCACCCGAGATCGAGCCGTCCGGACCGGCCACCCAGGGGTGGTCCGACACCCAGACGGAGTCGAAGCCGAGGTCTTCCGCGTGCTGGGCGTACGCGAGCGTCGACGCCGCCACGGCCCGACCCGCGGAGAAGTCGACGTCGTACTGGGGAAGGTTGACTCCGACCTGCAACACGCCTCCGCGGTCCACAGCCAAGGGGCGGGACCACGGTAGCCTCGAACGCCCGGTAGGAGTAGGTGCGAGCGGAGGTCGACGATGAGGCCGTCAGAGGACCCGGGGCAGACTCAGGGCTTCTGGTGGGGGACGGCGGCGTCGTCGACCCAGGCCGAAGGGGCGGCCCCCACGTCGGACTGGTGGCAGTGGGAGCGGGTGGGCCGGGTCCCCGCCTCGGGTGACGGCAACGGCTTCGCATCCCGCTACGACGCGGACTTCCGTCTGCTCGCCGATCTCGAGTTGCGCCACCACCGTCTCTCGATCGAGTGGGCACGTATCGAGCCCGAGTGCGGGATACGCGATCCTGAGGCGATCGCGCACAACGCACGTGTGCTGGCGGCGGCGCGGGACGCGGGAATCCACGTGTGGATCTGCCTTCACCACTTCACCCTGCCGGTCTGGTTCACCGAGCTCGGAGGATTCGAGACGGCGGAGGGCCGCGAGTGCTGGCGGCGCCACGTCACATGGATTGCGGATGCATACGGCGACGAGGTGTACGGGTGGAAACCCGTGAACGAGCCCGTCGCGTATGCGGCGGCGGGATGGCTACTCGGAGTCCACCCGCCCGGTGAGACCGACGTCGCCGGATTCCTCGCCTGCCTCGAAGCGACGTACGTGGCCGCCACCGATGCGGCCCGTGTCCTCCACGGGACGGGAAGACCCGTAGCCACGGTCGAGGCGGCAAGCCCTCTGTTCCCCGCGCGCGACACGCAAGCCGATCGGGCTGCCACGCAGTTGGTCGACGACGTCTGCTGGGGCACATGGACGCGACTCGTGCGCGACGGCGTCCTGCACGTGCCGGGACGTGAGCCGATCGACATCCCGGACGCCCCCGAGGTGTTCGATCTGGCCGGCTTCTCCTACTACTCGGCCGCGACAGTCGGGGCGGATCTCTCGTTCGGCCCGTATCCACCCCAGGTGGAGCCCGGACCGATGGGTTACGTCGCCTGGAGCGGCGGACTCGACCTCGTGCTGCGCCGTATCGAGACCGAGCTCCCCGGTCGGCCGGTCCTCGTGTGCGAACACGGGGTCGGGACCCGCGACGACACCCGCCGCTGCGTGATCCTGGCCGAGTCGCTCGAACTCCTCGGCAGGGCGATGGGCGACGGTGTCGACGTGCGCGGGTTCTTCCACTGGACCGGCGTCGACAACTACGAGTGGGCGTTCGGGTTCGACGTCCCCTTCGGCCTGATCGACGCCGCCCGGGTACCCAAGGCGAGTGCCGGCCTCCTGCACGAGTGGGCCGGGTCTGGCCACCCTCGTGTGCCGCGGAGCGGAGGACCGTGACTTCCGCCAAGGATGCCCGGTCCCGCGCGGCGCGGGCTGTCGCCCTTGCGGAGGAGATCCGCGTTCTCGCCCTGCGACTCCTCGGGTGGGCGAGGATGGCGAGCCGGTTCAGCCTCGTCGGGGGGGCCCTCTGCGCCGTCGCGGTCTGGGAGGTGTTCGCGTGGCGTCTCCCGGCATTCGTCGTCGCCCTCATCGTGTTCCTCGCGCCCGCCGTCGTCCTCTGGTGGTACGAGCGGATGCTGCGTTCGCTCGTCGGTCTCCCCGATGCCCTGACCGAGAGCTGGGCCGAGTTCCGCGAGGACCGCGCCCTGCATGCCGAGCCCGAGAGCGAGAGCCGCCTGCGCCGGGCCGGCGGCCCGCGTGTCATGTGGCGGATGGTGGGCGAGCTCTACCAACTCCGGCAGGTGCTGGTGGACGTGGTCGTGAACGCGCGTGCCCTCGTCAACCCGCTGCCGCACGTGGTCGGAGGTATCGCCGCCCTCGCCGCTATCGTCGTGGCACTGCTCCTGCCCCTGCTCACCCTCGTCGCGATCGCGTTCTGAAGGAGATGACCCATGCTCAAGGAGTTCCGTGACTTCATCAACCGGGGCAACGTGGTCGACCTCGCCGTTGCCGTCGTCGTCGGAGCCGCCTTCGGTGCCGTGGTGACGTCGTTCACGAACGACATCCTCATGCAGGTCATCGCCGTCTTCGGTGGCACCCCCGACTTCAGCGACCTCGTCCTCACCGTTGGGGACACGCCGATCCGTTACGGCGCGTTCCTCACGGCGCTCATCAGCTTCCTGATCATCGCCTTCGCCGTGTTCCTCGTCGTGAAGGCCCTCAACGCGGCGCAGGCGCGCATTGCCCGCGAAGATGAGGAAGCAGACGTCGAACAGACCGAAGTCGAGCTCCTCGCCGAGATCCGCGATCTGCTCGGCGGACGCAGTGGCTCGTGAAATCGGACGGATTACCGATTCCTGACATCCTCCACGGATGGCCCTGACTTCTCGGGCCCATCCTGGTGCGGCGGCCGGCAACCGAGGTGGTCCGGCCGTGTCGAGAAGGAGGGAGCCCATGCGACGATTCATCGCCATCAGCGTGCTGTGCGGCCTGCTGGTCGGTCTGCTGGCCGGGACGGCGGTCCCGGCAGCAGCAGAGCTGCCCGCGGAGCTCGATGACTCCGCTTGCGTGACCGGACACTGGCCGGCGGAGTACGAGGGCCGTCCCGCGTCGTTCCAGGCCCACGCCCAGAAGGGCATCTACGTGTGGCACGACAACCGCGGCTGGCATCTCGGTGTCACACACGAAGGTCAGGGGCCTGTCGTGTTCAAGGGCAGGATCACCGTGAACGGCAAGCTCCTCGGTCACGAGCGGTTCGCCGAGGGCCGCGACGATGCCGTCATCCGCCGCGATCCGATGCGCATCCTCTACCGCTTCGTGAACTGGAGTTGGATCGACGGGCTCAGCTTCGTCACGCACTGCACGGCCACGATCGTCATCCAAGGAACGATCGACGGCGAACCGGTCACCCCGGACCAGGTCTTCGTCGGTGCAGGAGGCGTGCACCCCGACACCGTCCCCCTCGTGATCCGGCGGGGGACAGAGCCGGTCGCCTAGAGGGTCACCCCTCACCCAGTCCTTCGTCCGCCACCGCCCGCCGTGCCTCGCGCACGGCAGCGCGGGCGGACTGAACGGCAGGTGAATCCCTGTCCGGACTGCGCGCGCGAGTCAAGGCGAGGCGCACCTGGGCACGCTGCAACCGGTGCATCGCCCGTGCCCCGTTCCTGCCCCGGGCGCGGCGCGCGGCCCTGCACGCCGCGCGACGTCCCCGCAGGCTCGTGAGGGCTTCGAGCTCCGCCGGTGTGACGTCGGCTTCGTCGTGGAGCACGCAGGCGAACCACGCGACCTCGCGCCGGCGGGCGAACACGTAGACCACGATGACCAGGCAGAGTGCGGGCAGACCCTTGCCGACGTAGAGCACGATGTCCTCCCACGCCGGTGCGCCCGCCCGTTCGGGCTGGAGAAACGGTGTGTTCCAGAGGAAGTGGAGGCCCCATGCCGCCGTGCACGAGCCGAGGAGGACGGCAGCGCGCACCCAGCGGCTGCGGTCCACACGGATCAGGGCGAAGGCGATGCCGAATCCGACGAACCCCGTGTAGACGGCATGGGACCACAAGCCGAGGGCGAGGCCACGCAGGATGAACATGTCGAGGACGACGCGACCCGGAGAACCACCGAACGCTGCCAGGGGGAGGCGGTCGGCCGTGTACACGATGTTCTCGGCGACCTGGAAGCCGAGGCCGACGAAGAGGCCGTAGACGAGTCCGTCCAGCACCGTCGTCACCTGCCGCCGTGCGATCAGCACTACGACGACGATGCCGAGCGCCTTGACGGTCTCCTCCGTGGTCGGTCCACTCAGCGCCGGCCACCACGCGTGTGTGAACTCCGGCCCCGCGAGCTTGGTCATGAGCGACTGTGTGGCGGTGTTGGCGACCATCGCGACAGATGTGGCGACGAGTGCCCCCCACGCGAACGCCGACGCGAGGAAGGCGGGTGGTTCCGGTTCGATGAGATCGAGACCCACGATGAGGAGGACGAGGGGCACGGCGTACAGGGTCCAGATGACGAGAGTGAGGCTCGCCGCCCCGAGGTCGACGTTGAGGCCGGGAGAGACGCGGGAGTAGAGGAGGAGAGCACCGAGGACGAGGAGGACGGCGGCGAGCCAGAACGCCGGACGGCGCGGCTGCCAGAGGGAGTCGCCCTGGCCCCAGCCGGGCTCGGTCTCGAGGAGGGACGCAGCAGGCATCAGGCGATCTCTATCGACCGCGTCATGGACATGACGGGACCGTCCGGGGCGGAGACTCCGTTGAGCGAGCCGACGGGGCCGGTTGCGACGGCCGTGACCGCCACGGCACCTGCGCACACGGCGAAGGCGAGCCCCTCGACTCGCGAGCCGAGGAACGGGGCCGTCAGTCCCGTATGCCCGGCGTCGGTGACGAACGTGCGGGAGCTTCCGAGCGTGCCGGTCGGGTCGAGGTCTTCGAGAGAGCGGGCAGCCGTGCGCAGGACCGCCGGGCATGCCTGTTCCCCCGCTGTCTCCACGACCCTCACTTCGAACGAGATGCCGTCGTGGGCGAGGACGACGGATCCGCGTGGCGAGTCGTGCTCTCTCGATCTCCCCCATCCGGCGGCCGGAACGAAGGTTGCTGCCGTGGTACCGGGGGACGGGACGGCGGCCACCTCGTTGCGGTCTGTGCTCAAGACGATCTGCGTTCCGGCCGCGACGGCGTCCCTGGTGCGGGGCTCGACGAAGGTGTCGACGAGGGGCAGGCCGACGGTGAAGGCGAGGACGACTGCGGCGACGGCAGCCGTCGCGACGAGGTGTGTTCTGTCCCAGGTGTCGGCGGAACGGGTGTCTTCCATGTTGCAGCTCGCGGCCCGCGTCGTCTTCTCAGCGGGTGTCGCCGCTCGAGTCCTCGTCTGCAGGCGAAGCCCCCGGCGGAACAGTGCAGGATGGCACCTGACAAGGCCACCATTCCGAGTCGGGGTCGATGGCGGGTCGGGCCGTGTCGAGCACTGCCGGCACGAACGCGGCCATCTCCGGCACCCCGGGAGGGCATCCGACGGGTCCGAAGCTCACCAGACCCACGAGGAAGAGACGATCGTCGGAACCCTCCGTCACGAAGGGCCCGCCGCTGTCGCCCTGGCAGGTGGTGCTCGTGGCCCGCTCGTCCGTCGCGCAGAGCATCGTCTCGGCGGAGAAAGTGGAGTAGTGCTGCGCGCACGTGTCTGCGGGCAGAACCGAGGTGAGGGTGGCCTTGAGGGGGCTGCCGCCGGCCTGCTCACACGTCTGGCGGCCCTCGGCCAATGGCCACTGGCACCCCCACCCGGCCACGATGAGCTGCTCCCCCGTGGCCCACAGGGTCTCATCGGATGCAAGGGGGAGGGCGACGGGTGTCGCCGAGGAGGGCTGGTCGAGCTCGACCATGGCGAAGTCCCACTGGCCGGCCCAGTCCCACAGGGCAGACACGTAGACCGCCTTCACGCCGAGCACCTCACCTCCGGCCTGGGTGAGGTCTGATCTTCCCAGCACGACTTCGAATGTCCCCGGCCCGTATATGGCCAGGTCCTCCTTGTCGGTGACGCAGTGGGCTGCAGTCATCACGAGGTTCGAGCGGATGAGGACTCCACCACAGAAGTTGTCACTGGCGCCGGGAGGGACGAGGGCGGCGATCCAGGGGAACGCTGTGATGGTGAAGCCGCCCACGATGTTCTCGTCGGCAGTCGTGTCGCCCGGCTTGCCGGCATCGGCCGGACTCACGACGTCGAGCGTCGTCACGTCGTTCCGGGTGAGTTGGGTGCTCTCCCCGGGCTGGGTGGCATCCTTGCCGGCCGCCCTGCCCTCGCCGCCGGAGGACGCGCACGCCAGCACGAGAAGACCCGAGAGAAGGCACGCGGGGACGGCGGCCCTGGTACGTCTCGACACGCCGAATCCCGATCCAGGCATGTGGTCCCCCGAGTCGTGAGCGGGATACGGCCAGGTCAGGCCGCCCGAACCTAGCAGAGGCCGACCAGGTGGCTCAGGCCCTCCCATCCGCACGGGAGCGCCCGCTCGGTGACCTCTCCGTGTGTCAGGGTGTCCAGGAAGCAGCTCCACTGACAGAATGGGCGGGTGAGCAGATCGGGGAGTCGCCGGGGCAGGCAGCCGTGGGCTTGGGCCGTGATCATCGCTCTCGGCGCGATCACGGCGGTCCTCGGCTTCGTCGGCTGGGGTGCCTACTACGGCGGCAGGGAACCGCACCTCACCTGGCTCTACGACACGATCGAGCTGTTCACGGGTGGCTCGGGTGGCTCGGTATCGGGCTCCCTACCCCCTCCACTCGAGGCTGCCCGGTTCTTCGCGCCCCTGGTCGTCGCGAGCACTGTGATCATCGCCGGGTACGCGGTCTTCCGCGCCCAGATCCAGACCGGCCGCGCTCGCCTGTCCAGGAACCACGTGGTCGTGTGCGGTGCCGGTGACCGAGGAATGCGCCTCGCGAGGGCGTTCCGACAGGCAGGCAGAGCCGTGACCCTCATCGAGAAGGACGAGACGCAGCCCTCCGTCGCGGAGGCCCGCGAGATGGGCATCCCCGTGGTGGTCGGTGATGCGTCGAGCCCGACCCAGTTGCGACGCGCGAACGTAGCGCGTGCCGGCGAGGTGGTCTGCGTGGTCGGCGGTGACGACACGAGTGTCGAGGTCGCGACGGCGCTCGGGGACGTGATGCGGGGCACCCGTTCGCTCTCGAGCGGGTACGGGGGGACCGTACGCACGTTCGTGGGGATCGACGACCCCGACCTCTGCAGGCGGCTGCAGGCGAGGACCTTCGGTGACGATGCGGCCCTCCGGATCGAGTTCTTCAACCTCGCGATCAGCGCCGCCGAAGACCTCCTCGACCGCGCCCTCGACCTACCAGCACCGGGCGAAGTCCCCCGTGCACCCTGCCTTGCCATTGCCGGCCTCACACCACTCGGCATGGCGATCGCCGTGCAAGCCGTGCGCCGATGGCAGGCGATGCGTCCGGCCGGCAGCACCGACCGCCTCACCCTCGTCCTCGTCGATACACAAGTCGACACGCGGGCCGACTCGATCTCGATGTGGATTCCGGGCCTCGAGACCGTTTGTGATCTGCGCAAGGCATGCGTCGCCGTCGACACGCACGAGTTCAACACGTGTGATTTCGTGCAGGAGGCCGCGCCCAAGACGATCTTCGTCTGTTATGCGGACGAATCGACGGCTGTGCAGGCCGCTCTCGTGCTTGGCGAACAGGCGCCCTGTGAGAGCGAGGTCGTGGTCTGCACGCGGACGGATCGCGGTCTTGCCCGCCTCTTCACGGAGACCCCCGTACAGCCTGCCACCGCCGACCCGTCCGAGTCCGCCACCTCCGTGTACCCCACACTCGACCGCGTGTGCACGCCGGAGCAGGTCTGTGTCGACATGCGCGAGCGCCTTGCCCGCATCCTGCACCTCGGATACGTCTTCTATGTGGCTTCCACTGAGGGCGTGCGTCCCGGTGACCCGTCGATGCGGGTGTGGGACGATCTCGACGAGCCGATCCGCGAGTCGAACAGGGCCGCCGTCGACGCACTCACGCACGTCCTTGCAGGGAGCTTCGAGCTGGCCGTGCTCACCTCGGCGGCCGACGACTCCGAACCGTTCACCGACGACGAGAAGGAGAGGCTCGCCGCGGCAGAGCACGAGCGGTACCGCAGGTTCAAGCTCGACGAGATCGCGACGAGCCCGGACGGCCGTGACGGCAAGGGCAGGACAGCCACAGACCTCGTGTCGTGGTCCGACGTCTCGGATGCCGACCGGCGCAAGCAGTACGACCAGATCGATCGCATCCCCCGCATGCTCGCATATGCCGGCTTCAGGCTGCGCCGCCGGGCCGGCCCGACTGACGGCAACGGGGGACGCAGCGCTTCCGGCAGTCGTCCCGGTGCGGCGGAGGTCGAAGCGCTCAACTGACACGAGTTCACTGATACGCTGCGATCGATGTCCGACCGTGCGGCTGAAACCGAGGTTACGTTCGACGCCGACCTCGTGGACCGCTTGGCCGCCCGTGAGCACCAGACGTACGTCCTGCTCACCGGCCGGCCCGGACCCGCGTATGCGGATCTGAGCGAGGACGAGAAGGAGCTGAACCGGGAGAGCGTCCGTGCCATCCCCGACAAGCTGCGCCATGTGGGCCTACGGGCCGTGTGGGTGAACGCGGCGCACGAGGAGCCGCTCGAGCTGACACCGGCCGAGGTCGAGACCCTGGCCTGCGCGGAACACGACCGCTGGATCGAGCACACTGTCGGCCGCGGCTACACGTGGGGTCCGGACCGCGACGACGATGCCGTCCCCCCGACGCATCCCGACCTCGTGCCCTACGAACCGATGTCCGGGGACGAGCGGCGGGCACGCTACACGCCGGCGGTCGCGGCCAGGCTCGGTCCGGGCCAACTCGGCGAGGCAGCTCGCGAGAAGGACAGGGCGCGGGTCCGCAACCTTCCCGCAATCCTCGGGCGGACCGGGATCGGTCTGCGACGACTTTCGCGGTGACGTGCCCGCTACCGTCTGGGCATGAGCCCCACGCGAGCCCGCCTCACCCCTGATCTGTCCGAATCCACCCCCCCGGCTGTCCCCTTCCGGCCGGGAGCGCCGAACGTGGTCGTGGTCGTGCTCGACGACCTCGGCTTCGCCCAGCTCGGCTGCTACGGCTCCGACATCGAGACCCCGGTCGTGGACAGGATCGCGGGGCGAGGGCTGCGGTTCAACAACTTCCACACGACCGCGATCTGCTCGCCGACCCGGGCGTGTCTCCTCACCGGCCGCAACCACCACAGGGTGGGCATGGGCATGCTGCCCGACATCCCGATGCGCTTCCCCGGCTACACGGGTCGCATCCCGCCCGAGGCCGGCACGCTTGCCCGTGTGCTCGGCGACGCCGGTTGGGCGACGTTCGCCGTGGGCAAGTGGCATCTCACGCCACGGGACGAGCGCACGCCGGCCGGGCCCTACACGACGTGGCCGCTCGGCTCCGGTTTCGGGCGCTTCTACGGCGTCCTCGGCGGCGACGCCAACCACTGGACACCCAACCTCGTGCGGGACAACACGTTCGTCGATCCCCCCGCCTCACCCGAGGAGGGATACCACCTGACCGAGGACCTCGCGGACAGCGCGATCGGCTACATCCGCGAGCTGCGCACGCACCAGCCCGACCGTCCCTTCTTCCTCTGGTTCGCGACAGGCGCTACACATTCGCCGCACCACGTGCCTGCCGACTGGATCGAGCGGTACCGGGGCAGGTTCGACGCGGGCTGGGACGAGTGGCGGGAGAGCACCCTCGCCCGCCAGGCGGCGCTCGGTGTCGTGCCGGCAGGCACACGGCTTTCGGACCGCCCGCCGTGGGTGCAGGCGTGGGCGGATCTGCCGGAGCGGGAGCGAGACCTGTATGCCCGCATGCAGGAGGTCTTCGCCGCGTTTCTCACGCATACCGATCATCAGCTCGGCCGCCTCATCGACCACATCGAGGCGAGCGGTGAGCTCGACAACACGATCGTCGTCGTCACCTCCGACAACGGGACGTCGGGAGAAGGCGGACCGCACGGGTCCGTGAACGAGCTCCGCTTCATCGCCCAGCTTCCCGAGGACCTCGAACAGAACATGGCGATGATCGACGAGTTGGGCGGCTGGCACACCTACAACCACTACCCGTGGGGTTGGGCGCTGGCCGGGAACACGCCCGCGCAGCGCTGGAAGCGCTACACCCTCGAGGGGGGGATCCGTGACCCGCTGATCCTGAGCTGGCCGGCCGGGGGTATCGCCGACGGTTCGGTGCGTGGCCAGTACTGCCATGCCGTGGACGTGATGCCTACGATCCTCGACCTCGTCGACATCCGGATGCCCGAGCGCGTGGACGGTGTCGAGCAGATGAGTCTCGACGGCGTGTCCCTGCGGGATGTGGTCGAGCAGCCCGACGCAGACGAGGTGCGTACCACGCAGTACTTCGAGTGCTGGGGGAGCCGGGCGGTGTACCGCGACGGCTGGAAGGCGGCCACGGACCACGTGAACCAGCAGGTCGCAGCAGATCGCGAGCTCATGCAGGGCAGTTCCGACTTCGATCTCGACACGTGGCGGCTCTTCCACGTGGCGGAGGACTTCGCCGAGGTCGAGGACCTGTCGGCGACACATCCGGAGCGGCTCGCAGAGCTCGTGGATCTCTGGTACAGCGAGGCGGAGCGCAACAGTGTCCTCCCGATCGACGACGGACTCGTGCGCCGATTCGCCCATCTCGACCAGCGCTGGCTCTCGTACCGTCCCCGTGTCGTGCTGCAGAGGGGAGATGCCCTGCACGAGGAGGCCGCCCCCGCCCTGAGCGGAGGCTTCCGCATGGCTGCCGCCTTCGGCAGACCGCTCGAAACGGGTGACGAAGGGGTCATCTGCGAGCAGGGGGACTGGACGAACGGCTGGGCGTGGATCCTGCAGGGCGGACGCACGACCTGGATGCTGAACCACGTCGGTGAGAGGACGTACTCGGTCGGTGCCGCGGTCCCACCCGGCGCCGAGTCGCTGACAGTCAGCGGCGTGCGGGCGGACGACGGCACGATCCGTTGCACGGTAGACGCCGACGGTACACCGATCGGTGCGGGGGAGATCCCGGTCGAGATCCCGTTCCGGTGGACGCCGAACGGTGCCTTCCTCACAGTCGGATACGGCCGGCCCTTCCCCGTGAGCGACACGTACGAGCCTCCGTTCGAGATCACGGCGGACCTCGTCAGCGTCGTGATCGACTCGGGCGAGATCGCCCTCCCCGAGACCCTGACCGAGATCGAGATCGCTCTCCACCACGAGTAACAGGCGGCGATTTCTGCGGCGTGTGGAGTCTCGATACGCTGTGCCGATGCAGACGGGTGACAAGCGCCGGTACTGGGACGACAGGTACCGGAATTCGTGCCTGTGGGGCGTCGAGCCGAACCTGTTTCTCGTCGAGAGCGTCGCGGACCTGCCGCCCGGCGACGCGCTCGACCTCGGGTGCGGTCAGGGCAGGAACGCCGTCTGGCTCGCCCGGCAGGGGCACACCGTGACCGCCGTGGACCAGTCCGAGGTGGCGCTTGAGCAGGCACGTGAGCTCGCCACCGCGTCGGGGGTGGAGCTGACGACCGTCTGCGCAGACGCCGCGACGTGGGACGCCCCCGAGGCCGCGTTCGACCTCGTCATCCTCACGTACGTGCAGACACCTCCGCACGAGAGGCGCATGATCCACGCCCAGGCCGTGCGTGCGCTCCGGGCCGGCGGCCGCCTCTTCCTGGCCGCTCATCACCTGCGGAACCTCACGGACGGCGTGGGTGGGCCGCCGTCGCCCGACGTCCTCTTCACCGAGGCCGACCTCGCCGCGGACTTCGCGACCCTGCACATCCTGCGCAACGAAGAGGTCGTGCGACATGTCGAGCGGGAGGACCTGACGGGGGACGCGGTCGACGTCGTCTTGATCGCGGAGAAGCCCGAGAGTTGAGCAGGGAGGCACGTCCTGTGGGTGGGCCGATTCGTGAGGGAGGCGAGTTGCGGGACCGCTCGTTCCCCCGTGACTTCCTGTGGGGCGTCGCTGTCTCGGCGCACCAGGTCGAAGGGGGCAGCGTCGACTCCTGGACGGCATGGGAGGACGCCGGCCGCGTCCCGGAGAAGGCCGGGATCGCGTGCGACTGGTGGCGCGACGCCGAGCGTGACCTCGACCTCGCTGCCGCGCTCGGCCTGAACGCGCTGCGACTCTCGACCGCTTGGGCGCGGGTCGAGCCGGAAGAGGGGTCGTTCGACGACAAGGCCCTCCACCGCTACCACGAGATCGCGCAGGGCATGATCGACCGGGGCATCCGTCCCATGGTCTGCCTCCACCACTTCGCGGATCCCGTCTGGTTCGCACGCCGGGGCGCATTCACGTCACCCGGTGCCGTCGACCTCTTCGCGCGCTATGCCGCCCGCGTCGCCGATGCCCTCGGGGACGTGTGCGACATGTGGCTCACGTTCAACGAGCCGAGCGCGTACCTCGCCCGCGGTTGGCTCACAGGCGAGTATCCGCCGGGGGAAAGGGGGAACATCGTCGCGGCGGGGATCGGCTTGGGGAACATCGCACGAGCCCACGCGGCGGCGTACCGAGTCCTGCACGCCCGGATCCAGGATGCGAGCGTGAGCTGGGTTCAGCACCAGCACACGCTCGTCCCGGCGTCGCATCGCGTGGTCGACCGCGTGGCGGCACGTGTGCAGGATCGCCACATCAATGCGGCGTTCCCGCACTTCGTGCGGACGGGACGTTCCTTCCCCGAGCTGCGCGTCTTCACGGGTGACGTGTCGGCCGTGCAGGGCACGGCCGACTTTCTCGGTATCAGCCATTGCGGGCGGTGGCGTGTGCGCTTCGACCGACGTGCCGCCGCCGAGGGGTTCGCCCACCACTACGCGCCGTCAGGGGCAAGGACAGGCGACGGATCACCGGACCCCCTCCACGGCGAGTGCGACCCGGACGGGATCGAGAGCGTGGCACGTCTGCTGGCCAAGTGGGGGAAACCCGTCTACGTCCTCGAGCACGGCGTGGCCGACGCCGCAGATCGGATCCGGCCCTGGCTCGTCGTCGAGGCCGTGCGGTGCTGTCACGAGCTCATCGAGGATGGTGTCGACCTGCGCGGCTACTTCCACGCGACACTCGTGGATGCTTTCGAGTGGGAACGAGGCTGGTCGACACGGTGCGGTCTCGTGGCCCTCGATCGCGCGACACAGCAGCGCGCCGTACGCGAGAGTGGACGCCTGTACGGTGCGATCGCGAGCGCCGGCGCGTTGACGGCCGACCAGCAGTCCCGCCATGCGCGATGCGGCGGTCCGGCTCAGACCGGCCGCGTGGCCGTCTCGATGTCCTGAGCGTCACGTGCGATCCGGCCGCGGCAGCCGCTGAGCCACATCGCGGCGACGGCGACGAGGGGTGCGATCCCACCGAGGGCGATGGCTGGTCTCGTGCCGAGGGTGTCGGCGATCCAGCCGACGATCGGGCCGCCGATCGGTGTCGTGCCGAGGACGAGGATCACGTAGAGGGCCATCACCCTCCCTCGCATGTCCGCATCGGCGTGGAGCTGGAGGCGTGCGTTGGCCGAGGCCATGAAGGACACACCCGTGCCCCCGACGAGGAGGAGCGCCACACCGGCAAAGGCCGGGGACGGAGCGGCGGCGGTGAGGAGCATGGCTGCTCCGAACGCGAGCGTGGTCGTCCACAGGAGGCGGCGTGTGGGCGACCGTCGCGAGGCGGTGAACAGGGCGGCCCCGCAGGCGCCGAACGCCATGGTCGCGAAGAGGATGCCGATCGTGCTCGGCCCCTGTGCGAACACCTTGCTGCCGAGGAGAGGTACGGTCACGCGGAAGTTGTAGCCGAGTGCCCCCACGACGGAGACGAGGATGAACGTCTCTCGCAGCACCGGATTGCGCCACGCGTGAGCGAGGCCCGCCCGGATCTGCCCGGAGTCGCGTGCGGCCGGTTCGCCTTGGCGGAGGCGGTTCCGGTCCATGCGCGACATCACGATGATCGCGAACGCGTAGCTGGCGGCGTTGAGGAGGAAGGCGGGGGCGGTCCCCCAGACTGCGACGGTGACGCCTGCCAGGGCGGGACCGACGACGCGGCCCGCGTTCAGGACGGCGCTGTGCAGCGACACGGCGTTCGTGAGGAACCGGTCGCCGACAAGGTCGTGCACGAAGGCCTGGCGGGCGGGGAGCGACAGCATGTTGCAGAGGCCGAGGAGAAACGACATGAGCCAGACGATCTCCACGGTCACGGCATCGGAGAGCACGAGGCCGGCGAGGACGACCGCCTGCACGGCCATGGCGGCTTGGACGGCGATGAGGAGCCGCCGCCGGTCGACGCGATCCGCGATCAGGCCGCTCCAGGCGCCACCGAGGAGGAGCGGGACGAACTGGAGTGCGGCCGTGATCCCGACGGCAGTGCCGCTCTTCGTGAGCTGGAGGACGAGGAGGTCCTGGGCGACCGTCTGCATCCACGTGCCCGACACGGAAACCGCCTGGGCGGTGAAGTACATGCGGAAGTTGCGGACACGGAGGGACGAGAAGACGCGGGTCGTCGCCGACGGCTCGTGCTGCGTGGGGGTCACGTGACCTCCTCGGGAGGGCGAACCTCCTCGGCGAGTCGTTCGAGGATGTCGACGACGGCTTCGAGCCGGGAGAGGTCGGTGGCCGGCAGTCCGGCAAGGCGCTCGGCGAGGAAGGTGTCCCTGCTCTCGCGCACGCGGGTGAGGAGACGCCGGCCGCGGGGGGTGGTCGCCACCGCCGTGCAGCGCCTGTCCGCGGCCTCTGTCGTGCGTGCGACGAGACCCTTCTCCTCGAGCAGGGCCGTCATGCGGGTGATGCTCGGTGGCCGCACCTGCTCGATCGCGGCGAGGCGGCCGAGGGTGACCGGTTCGTGTTCCGCGATCCGGGCGAGGGCCGAGAGCTGCGCGGGCGTGAGCTCACCGGAGCCGTGATGGCGCACACCCCGCGCGAGGCGCATGAGGGGGAGGCGGAGGCGTGCCGCGAGGTCGGCGAGTCCGTGTTCGGATGCGGCATCCGGTCGTGGTGGCATAATTACTTAGCATAACTAATGAAGTCGGGTACGTGCCAGCGACTCTCCGGGCGAGGGGGCCGGGGCGTCAGTGGCAGGCGAGCGTGTGCGGCTTGGGCGGGATCCCGAGGAGCTCCTCGAGGATCCACGCGAACAGGTCGTCGTATGCGACAGCGGGGCAGGTCGCAGGCTCCGTCGGGAACGTGACGGGGTCACAGACCGGTTCCACGGCGGGCATGTGCGCGGCGAGGTGCGTGTCGTAGGTGCCACCCCCGATCCCGTTCGTTCCCCGCCACCCGGCGTACTTGCCGATCGAGAAGACTCGGTCCTTGGGGATGCCGGCGTCGAGGAACGCCTGGAAGTCCGTGAGTGCGTTGCCGTACGCGAAGTCGACGGTATACCCGTCGTCCTCGAGCGCTTCGACGACGGATGCCTTGTAGCCGCGGGGCAGGAGTGCAGACAGCACGTCGGGCGCCTGGTAGAGGTATGTGCTGCCGGGGTCGGTGGGGAAGTCGTGCGCTTCGAGCCAGGCGAGTGTCGCAGCCCGCGTGGTCGCGCCGCTCGGGAGGCGAAGCCCGTCGGGTCGCGCAGTCACGTACACGATCCGGTAACCGCGCTCCGCATATGCGCGGAACACCTCGGCGGCCGACGACCGCTCGGCCGCGTCATGTTTCGGATCGAGGATCGAGAGCAGCCATTCGGCGTCGGACGTGGTCAACGTCTCGTCGATGTCGGTGGCGACGGCGCGCAACTCCTGCGTGCAGGAGTCCTCGGCGGCTGCCGAGGTCGGCGGCCCGGGAACCGTTATGACGGCGACGAGTGCGATTGCGCCAGTGGTCGCGCAGGCGAGAAGCCTGCGTCTGATGAGCCCCATCGGTGTCGCCTCCCTGGTCACGACGTCTCCCCACTCCCTAGTCGTCCCTCACCCTATCGCGACAGCCCGACCGGATTCGAAGGGATGGCGTGTCGCTACCGGGCCGCCTCTTCCTCAAGGTGCCCCGGCCGGGCGACCGACTCATGGTCAAGGGCCTCACCCGGAGGCACCATAATTGACGGTGCATTGAGGCTGCGGGATCTGCACGCCAAGGGAGCGTCGAGGTTGTCCCTTCGCACGCGCGTTCTTCTCACATCGATCGGGATCCTGGCGGTGGCAGCCGTCGTCACGCTGGTGAGCGGCATCATCCTCTCGAGCTCGGGCCTCAGGGCCGTCGAGACAGACGCGGTCCTGCGTGACTCGGAGCGGATCGTGGCGGCGGTTGAGGTACGGGCGTCGGAGCTCGAGACGTTCACGACGGATTGGGCGTGGTGGGACGATACCTACGCGTTCGTCCGCAACGCGAACGAGGAGTATGTGCGTGCGAACCTCATGCCCAGCACCTTCACGACGATGGGACTGAGCTTCATCGGCTTCTACGACAGGGCGGGCCGCCCCGTCTGGCGGTCGGGCTACGACTTCGAGGCGGACGAGATGGTGCCGACACCTCCCGGCACCGAGTCGTCCGTCGCGTTCGGGATAAGCGATGCCGAGGAGTCATCGACGGGTGTGATGCGGGTCGGGGGCGTGAACATTTCGGTGGCCGCCCTCCCGATCCTGACGAGCGCGAACGAGGGGCCGTCACAGGGCACGCTCGTGATGGCACGACCCTTCGGGGAGGAGTCGCTGGCGGAGCTGACGGACACGGTCCTCGTGAGTGATCTGCGCATGAGCGATGCCGCCATCCCAGCGGAGGCGGACAGGCAGCACCTCGGCGAGGGTGTCGTCGTGGCGGCCGAGCTGCACGGGGCGAGCGCGACGGGGTTCGTGAGGTTCCCAGTGGTGGGCACGTCCGACCCGCTCGTCCTCACATTCGCCGAGCCGCGCCGCCTCACGGATGCCGCGGCAAAGACGCTACAGCGACTCCTCCTCATCGGCATCGGCACGGCGCTCGCCTCGATCACGGCCGTCGCCCTCCTCGTCGACCGTCGTGTCCTGAGGAGACTGGCCGCGATAAGCACCTCGATACGCGACATGGCCGCCACAGGCGACATTGCGGAGCGCGTCGTTGTCGACGGGCACGACGAGCTGTCCTCGGTCGCCGAGGAGGTGAACGCCCTGCTCGATCGGGTCGAGGAATCCAACCGCGAGCTCAACGCGGCGGTCGTCGCCGCCCAGCGCGCGAACCGCGCGAAGAGCCAGTTCCTCGCGAACATGAGCCACGAGCTGCGCACACCGATGAACGCCATTCTCGGCATGTCGACGTTCGCGCGTGAGACGGATGATCCCGTCGAGCGGGCCGACATGCTGCGCATCGTCGAGCAGTCCGCCCGGACCCTGCTCAGCGTGCTCGAGGACGTCCTCGATCTCTCCAAGGTCGAAGCCGGCCACCTCGCCCTGCAGGCGTCACCGTTCGACGCCGCCGCCTGCATTCAGGCCGTCGTCGGACTCCTCCACCCCAGCGCCCGCCAGGCCGGGCTCTACCTGCACAGCGAGATCGCCGCGAACGTGCCAACCTGGGTCGTCGGCGACGAAGTCCGCTTCCGCCAGATCGCCGTGAACCTGACGGCGAACGCTCTCAAGTTCACGGAGGCCGGGGGGGTCACGATCCGGCTCGCCCTCGTGGGGGAGTGCACTGCCGAGGCGGGCGAGCACGTCGACGTGCGACTCGAGGTGGAGGACACGGGTATCGGGATCGCCAAGGCACAGCAGGAGAGGATCTTCGAGGCCTTCACACAGGTGGACGAAACCCCGGCCCGTGCATACGGGGGTACCGGGCTCGGTCTCGCCATCTCGTCACGCCTCGCCTCCCTCATGGGCGGCACGATCGGCGTCGAGAGTGAGGGACCGGGGAGAGGCGCGACGTTCCGCGTCGAGCTTCCCTTCGTGGTCTGTGAGACCCCGGCCGTCGCTTCGACACCGCGGGGGCGTTCTCTTCCCGAGGGCCTCCGCGTCCTGGTCGTGGAGGACAACCCCGTGAACCGCAAGGTCGCCACCCGCATGCTTGCCGGGCTGGGCTGCGAGGTCGAGGCGGTCGAGGACGGGAGTGAAGCGGTGGCCGTCCACCACGACGGCTGGGACGTGATCCTCATGGATGTGCAGATGCCCGGCATGGACGGCTACGAAGCCACGCGTCGCATCCGCGATGCGGAGGGGAGCACGAGCCGGCACACGCCCATCGTCGCGGTCACGGCGCACGCGATGCGCGGGGACCGTGAGACGTGCCTGGCCGCGGGCATGGACGGCTATGTCGCGAAGCCCTTCGATTCGCAGTCGCTCGAGGGGGCGATCATCGAGGCGCTGGCGGCTGTGGACGTGCCCGTGCCGTCGGACTGAACATCGTCTCACGAGACGGCGTCTCGGCAGAGAGCTCGGCGGCGACGTCGGCGAGGAGCCTGAGCGTGTCCCGACCCGGGGCCGACTCGAGGCGTCCTTCCTCGGCGAGCTCCACGGCGAACTCGGAGAACACGCGGAGGCCGAGCAGGACCCGTGCCGCGTCCGCGCGGTCGCATTCGAACCGGATCGCTATCACGTCCTCACCGCGCACGGTCGCCTCGGTGAGCTGGCGCTGCACGGAGGCCTGGACGACGAGGGTGAGGTCACGTTCGGCCCGCGGGAGGATGACGTAGGGCGATATCTCGCCCCGCGCGCGGGATTCCGTGATGTCGAGGGTGACGTTCGTCCAGTCGCGCAGGGCCCTGATCCAGGCCGTGACAGGGCGTGGCTGCAGCTCGAACGCGACCCCGGGGTTCTGGAATGTCGTGTCGATGCCGTTCGGTCCGGACTCCCGGCCCTCACTGTCATCGGGGGCCATTCGCACCACCACCCGGCGCCCCCTACCCCGTCCCCACAGGCCTACTGGAGTCCCATATTGGGACGAACAGCTTGGAATGGCAATGGGTCGGATGCCCCAGCTCTGGTATGGGTCGGGAGACCCATACCGTCCACGGTCGACGCGAAGTGGCGACCGTCCTGAGATCTGCCGTTGCAGCGTCGGTGGCCACTCAGGCGGTCCGTCCCGACGGTGTGCGCGACGGGTCCTCGCGCACGTGCGCGGTCCACGTCGTCCCGTCCCACCAGCGCAGGTCGCGTTCCGCGACGGGGTCGGGGTACCAGCCGGCCTGCGGTCCGCACGGCACGGGCTCCTCCACGATTCGCATGGGTGCCCCGCCGTCGAACGCCTCGGGGACGAGGTCGAGCTTGGGATGCGCCCTGAACATCTCCGGGATCATGTCCCGGGCCCGTCCCGGGGCCATGTCGAGCACCCTCAGGGTGGGAATCGCCACCTCCGCGGGGACGAGTGCAGCGACCTCGCGGCCGCCGAGCATTCCCCCGATGACCACGTCGGCGAGGCCACCCTCCTGCCACGCTACGGAATGGACCGGCCGCGGCATGAGGGAGGTCATCTGCGCGAACGAGCCACCCCAGCGGAGGAAGCGCTGCATGCCCAGGTCTCCGAACAGGGCCGCGGAGATCGTCTCGTAGGAGACGCCGAGCATGGCGTGGTCCTCGTCCCGCCACCACGGTGTGCCCGTGGTGTGGAACCTGACCCTGATCTCGCCTGCGCTGCGCGCCGCCGTGAGATCGGGGGGAACAGGGTCAGGGCGCGCACCGCCGGGTCCCGCTGGCACGGCCGCGGTCGCGAAGGTGCCGGTGGGCGAGGTCGCGCCGGCGCTGGGGTGGATCGCAGGCACGTAGCCGGCGGTGAGGGCGCCGAGCGTGAGGGGCGGTGTGAGAACCTGTGCCGTGCCGTGCCGGGGTCGCAGCGTGCGCTTCGCGTAGCTCGTCGCCGACCACTGGTGGAGGGAGTCGCCGAGGACGAGCCATGCTCCCCAGTCGTGCTCGACGAAAGCGCCGGTGGGGACATCTCCCCACCGGCAGGTGTGGAGCGGCTTGGTGCCTGCCGGGTCGAGGCGCTCGGCGTGGAGTTGCGCGTCGATCCAGTCGGGTGGAGGCGGCGTGAAGGAACCCGCCGCCCCGACTGCATGTGCGAAGGCTGCGAAGCGGGCGGGGTCGTTCACCTCGCACGGGCGGTGTCCCGCCGCGAGGGCGGTTGCCTCGTCGAGGATGTGGAGAGGTGAGCCCGTACCGGATGTCGGGGCGTACACCCAGCGGGCCGTCTCGAACTGGCGGGTGGGCTCACCACCCGCGTCCACGACGTTGCCTCTGTCTCCGAACACCTGGCCTGGCGGGGGGGACCCGTTGAGATGGGTGGGCTCCATGTGGGGCTCGAGCCTTCCCCGCGGTCCGACAGCGAGGTGAAGCATGGCAACCTCCCCTGGTGCCATTGCATGATTCCAGAGGATTCTCCCGTCCGGGGGAGGACGCGGGCAAGGTTCCAGGGGCGTGTTCTCAGAGTCCTCTCAATCGCCTCTCGTCCGCGTGGTGTCGTTTAGAGTCCTCACGGCCCGCACGGAGGAGGTCCGGCTTGACGAAGGCGACTTCAGGCGAGGGTGGAGGATCCGACGAGATCTGGCATCCACCCAAGATGAAGGGCAAGGTCTACGAGGAGACCCTGCGCGCACTCCAGATCGAGTTGGTCAAGGCCCAATACTGGATCAAGAAGACGGGGCAGCGCGTGGTCATCGTCTTCGAGGGCCGTGACGCCGCGGGCAAGGGCGGCACGATCAAGCGTTTCCTCGAGCACCTCAACCCCCGGGGGGCGAGGCACGTGGCTCTCACGAAGCCGAACGAGACCGAGTCTGGCCAGTGGTACTTCCAGAGATACGTGGCGCACATGCCGACTGCGGGTGAGATCGTCTGCTTCGACCGGAGCTGGTACAACCGGGCGGGTGTCGAGCGCGTCATGGGGTTCTGCTCCGTGGACGAGCTCGCCCTCTTCCTCCGCCAGGCACCCGATTTCGAGCAGGCGCTCGCCGAGAGCGGCATCGTGCTGTTCAAGCTCTGGCTGTCGATCGGCAAGGCCGAGCAGCAGCGACGCCTCGCAGCCCGCAAGGAGGATCCGCTCAAGGCCTGGAAGCTGAGTCCGATCGACGCCGCCGCCCAGGAGAAGTGGGACGACTACACACGTGCGCGCGATGCCATGTTCGCCATGACCGATACGCCGTGGGCACCCTGGACGGTCGTCAACACCAACGACAAGCGGACCGGTCGCATCGACGCGATCCGCTTCGTCCTCGCCGGCCTCGAATACGAGGGCAAGGCAGCAGACGTCGTGGGTGAACCGGATCCCCGGATCGTCGGCCCGGCGCGGACGATGCTGCCCCCCCTCGACATCTGACGTGAGCCTGGGCCGGGCAGTGGGGCTTCCGCTACATCCGGGTACCTGAGCGGCGATATATCGCCGCTCAGGTACCCAGACCGGTCGGTGGGACGCTCGATGGTCTGAGCGCCCCCAACGGGATTCGAACCCGTGCTACCAGCTTGAAAGGCTGGCGTCCTAGGCCGCTAGACGATGGGGGCAGGCCGAACGCCTCGACCGACAGAGCGTAGTCGGCGGCGTCCCTGCACCCGCCTCGGCGGCAGCGGCACGTATGCTCCCCCTGCCCGGACGGACATGTCAGGGCCCGACCAAAGGGGAAATCGACTGTGTGGCTGATCCTCTACATCATTCTGCTCGGCATGTTCTCGGGCTGGATCGCCAAGCTCCTCGTCGCGCGAGACCGCGCCGACCTGTCGTGGGGGGAGCTCTTCCTGGCGGGGATCGCCGGCTCCTTCGTCGGCGGGATCATCGGCAACCTCGTCTCCGGGCAGGGCTTCAGGATCCACCCGGCGGGCCTCATCGGCACCGTGCTCGGCGCGATCGTCGTCCTCTGGATCTACGTCACCGCGATCAAGAAGTGACGCTGGACGACAGAGAGAGGGTAGGACTGGGTACCTGAGCGGCGATATATCGCCGCTCAGGTACCCAGTCCTTGTGAGAGGGGCGGGATCAACCTGCTTCGAGCGAGGTGGCGCCGGTGGGAATGGCGGCCCAGAGCTCCTGCGTGCCGGCGTCCCAGTACCAGCCGGTGCGCGACGACTCGACAGCCTCGCGGCTCACGGCCGCTGAGAGTGGCCCGAGGTCCGTGCGCACCTCAGCGGGTGCGGCCGCGAGTGGCATGCGGACGAGGAGGCTCGGTGCGGGGGATCCCGTCCACTCGAACCTGCCCGGCGCGGCCGAGAGGACGGCGCCGTCCGCGAGACGTATTGACGACGAGGTCTCGTCCACCCACGGCCAGACACGGACGTCGAGACGCCCGCCCGGACCGACGGCGCGGGGATCCGCTGCCCCGTCGGTCAGGGTCGTGACGTCGGATGGATATGTGGGCACGATGGCCCCAGGCCGGACGTAGACGGGGATGCGGTCGAGAGGTGCTGGCGCGGTGATCTCGGAGCCGCCCGCCACGACCTCGCCCGTCCAGTAGTCGATCCACCGGCCGGCGGGAAGCGGCACGTGCCGTGAGGTCGCCGCCGCCGCCAGAACCGGCGCAACCCAGAATGCATCCCCGAAGAAGTACGCGTCCGAGACCGTCCACGCGAGATCGCGCTCTGGTTCCTCGAAGAAGAGACCCCGCACGACGGGGATGCCTGACTCGGCCGCGAGCCGTGCCATCGCCCGCACGTACGGTACGAGCTGCTCGTGCAGGCGGGCATAATGGCGCACGACCTCGAGGGTCTCGGCGTCGTACACCTCCGCATCCCACGGTTCGACCGTCGCGATCGAGTGCAGATGGAAGACCGGCGAGAAGGCTCCGAGCTGTGCCCAGCGCACGAGTGTGGGTTTCGTCGGCGGATACCCCGTCACGAGATCCTCGAGATCGACATCCGGATTCGCGGCGAGGCGCCTCAGGATGTCGAGCAAGGTCGGTGGGCGCCCGAAGTAGCCGCCGACGTCGTGCGCCCAGTTGCTGAAGCCGGCCGCACCCGCGGTGATCCCGTTCGTCACCACCTCCCGCATGCCGTAGGACGTCGACCACTGGTCGCCCGGCCACGTGATCCCCTGCGCCTGCGCCCCGTGCGTCGCCGACCGCCCCATCACGACCGTCTCGGCCCGCCCCGCCGCCGCGAGGGCGTCGAGCATCGTCTCCCGGTACTGCCGGATCAGACCCCAGGCCGCACCCGCTCCCGTGCGTCCGTCCGAGAACCGGGCGCTGTCCGACAGGTAGTAGCCCTCCTCACCGTCGAGGACGAGACCGTCGAGGCCGAGCGCGATCGTGGGCACGGCGAGATCACGCCAGAACTCGCGGGCCTCGGCCTTCGAGAAATCGACGAAGGAGCCGCGTCCCATCCACCAGTCGAAGAGGTAGGGGGAACCGCTCGGTCGCTCGACGAGCAGATCTCGGGCCGCCATCTCGGCGTAGGGCGCGGCAGGCCCACTCGCCCACAGCTCGGACTGGGGCCCCTCCGCCCTGTCGCCGTCGGTCGAGTCGACGTTCATCCAGCCCGTGATCCATGTAACCGGGTGTGCTCCCGTCGCACTGAGGCCGGCGAGCATCCCTGGGAAGTCCTCCCACTGCTCCGGATTCGGCTCCCACGTGTTGTACGTCGTCTCCCACGGCGAGTCGATGCGCACGACGTCGACGGGGAAGCCGACGCCACGGGCACTGTCGATGTCGTCCTCGAGCTCCGCCTGGTTCGCGTAACGGTTCCTGCTCTTCCAGACACCGTACGCCCATTCCGGCAGGACCTGGGGGCGTCCCACGTCGGCGGTGTAGTCCTCGACGACGCTCGCCGGGTCGCCCGCGTAGACGTCGAACTCGAGGGGGACGGCCGCGGCCCGGACCGCGAACGAGACGGCGTCCGAGCCGCCGGCGGCGAGGTCGAAGCGGGTGGCGGCCCCGTCGGTCCAGACCGCGACGCCGTATCCGTGGTCGGAGAGGAAGAACGGGACCGCGTGGTAGTCCGGGAGCGGTACGGCGGGCAGCTCAGGTCCACCGTATGTGCGGTCTGCCCCCAGCATGTAGGAACGGCCGCGCTGGTCGACGCGTGTCCCGATCTTGTTCGCGCCCACGAAGTGCTCTCCGGGCCGGGCGTCGAAAGCGGCGCGAAGTCGATGGTCCCGGGTCGAGTTGCCCGACAGCTCGAGGCGCACCCGCATCCGGCGGGGACCGGCACTGCTCAGGGTGACGATCGCGGTCCTGCCCGGCTCGGTGGAGTCGGCGACGAGCCTGAGGCCGCCGGGTACGTCGGCCACCTCGAGTACCCGAGTGGGGCGGAAGGTGAAGAGGTCGAGGTCGAGGTACACGGGTGTCTCGAACGTGTCCAACAGCCCCGACAGGAACAGGCCGCGGCTCCACGAGAGACCCGCCCAGCGGGGAGTCCCCGTTCCCTTCTCCTCGAGGAGGACGTTGCCACTCCCGTCGAGGATCCGAAGCCGCAGCGGATCCGTGTCGATCTCGGCCCGGATTCCGTCACCGTCGACGACGAGCGCTGCGTCGGCAACGGCACTCGAAGGCGTGAGGAGGCCCGCCAAGAGGGATGCGAGCGCGACGCCCAGGACAACGAGGCGGAACCGTCCACATCGGTCCCTGCGTGCAGCCATTCCCAAAGGCCCTCCCGAGTCCCCACGATTGTGCTCACAGACGGAGGATCTCGTCCAGACCGACGACGGCCCTGCCTTCTTCCCGCGAGCGGGCGAGGTCGACGCTCGCCATGACGCGCCACTCCGCGTCTCCGTCCGGGTCGAGGAGGATCTGGGTCGCCCTCCACACGGGTCCCGACGCGTCGATCTCGAGCCATGCCGACGCCCGGGCGTCGGCATCGGTGCGGATCTCGGCGTACTCCTCCCAGTACGGCGCCATGGCAGCGGCGATGTCGTCGGGTTCGCAGGGACCGGTCTCGCCGCGCACCTCGGCGAAGGTGGAGTAGTCGCGGCGGGCGAGTGCCTGCACCCATCGGAAGAGCTCGTTTCGCACCATCGTGTGGAATGCCCGCACGTTCCGCGTGACGTCGAAGGGAAGATCTCCCTCCGGTCCGGCTTCAGGTGCGGGTGCGAGGGCATGGCCGGGCTCCGCCGCGTCACGCAGCCGTTCCCACTCGTCGAGGAGGCTCGAGTCGACCTGGCGCACGACGGCACCGAGCCATTCAGTGAGGTCGTAGAGGTCGTCGGTCTTCACGTCCTCGGGGACGTTCTGCACGAGGCCCTTGTAAACGTCCGTGAGGTACCGCAGAAGGGTCCCCTCGTGCCGTTTGAGCCCGTAGTCCTTCACATACCCGGTGAAACCGAGACCGCGCTCGTACATCTCCCTCGCGACGGACTTGGGTCGCACGTTGTCGGACCCTGCCCAGGGATGCGTGACACGGAACGCGTCGAAGCTCTCGTAGAGGAACTCCCCGAGGGGCTTGGGCCACTCGACCGCCTCCAGAGCCTCCATGCGCTCCTCGTACGCGACCCCCTCCGCCTTGAGACGGGCGAGCTCGATCGTCTTCGCCCGGTCGAGTTGCGCGAACAGCACGGCACGCGGGTTCTCCTGCACGGCTTCGACCGCGCTGAGGACATCAAGAGGCCACGAAGGGGATGCGGGGTCGAGCTCGGCGAGGGCGTCGAGGAGGAAGGGGGACAACGGCTGGTTCAGCGCGAAGTCGGCCTGCAGGTCGAGATGGACCCGTACGTAGCGGCCCTCGGGATCGGGCTCGGCCAAGCGTTCGATCACGTCTGCGGCGAGGAGTGAGCGGTAGATCTGGATCGCCCGCCGGATGTGCCTGCGCTGCCGTGCGCGGGGCTCGTGGTTGTCGAGGAGGAGCTGCTTGATCGCGGCGCAGCCGTCACCGGGGCGGTCGAGCATGTCGAGCAGCATCGCATGCGTCACGTGGAAGCTCGATTCGAGCGTCTCGGGCCGGCCCCGGGACAGCCGTGCGAGGGTGTCGGCGTTCCATGGGACGAAGCCACGTTCGGGGGCACGTTTGCGCACGAGCTTGCGCTGCTTCTTCTTGTCCGCACCAGCCTTCTCGAGTGCCCGCTTGTTCTCGATCACGTGTGAGGGCGCGAGCACCCACACGCTGCCCTCGTCGTCGAAACCCTTGCGGCCTGCCCTCCCTGCGATCTGCTGGAACTCCCGTACGGAGAGGATGCGTGTGGTGGATCCGTCGAACTTGCAGAGCTGCGTGAAGAGGACGGTGCGGATGGGGACGTTCACGCCGACCCCCAACGTGTCGGTGCCACAGACGACCGCGAGCAAGCCGTCCTGGGCGAGGCGCTCCACGAGGAGGCGGTACTTCGGCAACATGCCGGCGTGGTGGACACCGATTCCGTGTGACAGGTAGCGCTTCAGGTCGGCGCCGAACTGCGTGTCGAACCGGAAACCGCGCAGGGCCGAGGCGAGCGCCGCCTTGCGGTCCGCGTCGACGAGCGCTGCCGACGTGAGGGCCTGCGCCTGGTCGGCCGCGGCTGCCTGTGTGAAGTGGACGATGTAGACGGGTGCGCGTCCCGACTCGAGGAGGTCTTCGATCGTCTCGTGCACGGGGGTCTCGCGGTACTCGAAGTCGAGGGGTACGGGACGTTCCCCGGAACGCACCACGGTCGTGCGCCGCTCTGTGCGCCGCGAGAGCTCCTCTTCGAAGAACGCGACGTCGCCGAGTGTGGCGGACATGAGGAGGAACGTCGTCTCGGGCAGGGAGAGGAGCGGCACCTGCCATGCCCAGCCCCGGTCCGGGTCGGAGTAGAAGTGGAACTCGTCGAAGCACACGTGGTCGACGTCGGCGGCGGCTCCGTGACGCAGGGCCAGGTTCGCCACGATCTCGGTCGTGCAGCAGATCACGGGCGCATCCGCGTTGATCGCCGCGTCACCGGTGAGCATTCCGACCGTGTCGGAACCGAGGGTGCGGCAGAGGTCGAAGAACTTCTCGGACACGAGGGCCTTCACAGGCGCGGTGTACCAGCTCCGCTCGTGCCGGGCGAGCGCTCTGAAGTGCTGGGCGAGGGCGATCAGCGACTTGCCCGACCCCGTGGGCGTGTTGACGATCACATTGTCGCCTTCGAAGAGGGCGAGGATCGCCTCCTCCTGGGCCGCGTAGAGCTCGATGCCGACGGAGTCCACGTATGCGAGGAAGGCGTCGAGCAGGGACGCGGCATCCGCCGTGACGGGAAGGTGCGAGAGCAGTGGGCCGGGCGGTGGCATCCGCCCAGGATATGGGGTCGGGGAGTGGTCGAGGCGGGGCCGGTCGGAGGTGACGGTCAGCCCACGTCGAGCGCGTCCCAGCCGGGGTCGCGAACGAGCTCGGGGAAGCTGCGGCACTCGATGAGGTCGAGGAGGACGCTCAACACGGTGAAGCGCATCGGCGGCGCGAGGTCGTCGACGAGTTCGAGGGAGAGAGTGAAGGCACCGAGCTCACCGTCGAGCCAGAGGTCGTGCAGGTCGAGCGCGACCTCCACGCACACGTCGTACTCGTTCGCGGCGAGGGTGAGGGCAGATGGTGCCTGCGCGGCCTGCGGCCCCGATCCCACTTCTTCGACTGGTGTTGTTGACACCGCTCCGTCTCCCGTTCCCACGGATCGAACCGGCCCGGCATGTACCGGGTTGGGGAAGGGACGAGGGCCTTGATGGAAGATGCGAACGTCGTCCTCGGCGCGACAAACACTGTCACGGCACCCGATCCGTGTAAAGGACCGTCGCCGACTCGGCGCAAGCGACTCAGACGCGAGCGTCGAGGGACTTCATGACACCGCGGAGATGGAAGCCCTCCTCGGGTGCGGTGATGCTGCTGCTGCAGACGGGACAGACGACTGAGCGGGGCTGGTCCACCCGGCCTGTCGCGAGGTGACCGAAGAGGACCTTGCCGCAGAACGGGCAGACGAGGGTCTTCTGGGACGGGCCGATCAGGGTGACTGTCCCGTCCGGTTCGGGATGGGCGAGTGGACACGGGTCGGCATGCATCTCGGCGACCTCGGCCCCGTCCGAGAAGACGGACACGGGGCCGTCTGCCGACACGACGAAGACCACGGCCCGCTTCTCGTCGAAGGAGAAACGGCGGGCGGAGGTGTGGCGAGTCCCCCGCAGCGGCGACACGATGCCCTCGGCCAGTTCACTCGGTACGAGCCGCACCCCGAGGAGGCGGAGGTCTCCGTCCGGCGCGAGGACGGCGGCCCCGTCCATCTGGGCGAGTGCACTGCGAAGCGCAGAGTGGGTGCGCCTGTCCGAGATCGGGAGCAGGGGTGGTGACACGGCCTGGGCGAGGTCCATGCGCGGCGGTCGCGCACCCGGATCCTCGAGGTACCACACGAGGGTGGCGCCCACGCGGCCTGCGCTCAGGTAGTCGACACAGAAGTCGAGGATCGCCCGGACCACCTCCGGGTCGGCCTGGGGGGCGGCGAGGCGCACGGGTACCACGTAGTTCCAGCCGTGCGGGGTCTCGTTCCAGCGCACCGTGTCCCATTCGATCACGGCCTCGGCCGTGAACACACGCACGTTCCCGCTCCTGTGGCGCTGCACTATGAAGCCGCCCGCGCGGCGCTGCAACTCCACGAGGCTCGCCGTGTGCTCGACGGAGCGTTCGAACGTCGCGAGCGCGGTGAGCCCGGCCGGGCAGCGCAGCGTGAAAGCGGCACGTCCGTCGGCGAAGCGGCGGGTCACGTCCGGGTGTGTTCCCGCCAACTCCTGGAGTCGCACGGCCGAGACGGTCCTGCTCCACCCCTCCACGTCGCCGTCGGGAAGGACTATGGATCCGTACGTGGGCACGCGTCCCTCGTGCACGGGTGGGCGGCGCGCGTAGAGGATCTCCTCGAGGAGAGGGTGACCGTCGAGGTCGAGGGGAAGCGGCACCTCCTCGTCGAGGAGCTCCTCGCGCAGACGTTCGAGGTGGCGGGCTTCTCTGTCGGAGCGGGATTCCACGGTGTCAGCAGCCTACGCGCAGGTGGTCAGGGGCCGTCCGCGCCGACGAGGGCGCGGTGGTCGACCATGATGCAGCGGTCCTGGACGACGTCGATCCCGGCGTGTGTCAGGGCGGTGGCCACGTCGTCGTCGCGCAGGCCCTCCTGCAGCCACACGACACGGGGTGGTGGGCGCAAGGCGAGGAGCTCAGGCAGATGGGCGGGGATCGCGTCGTTGCGCCGGAAGACGACCACGGCGTCCACGGGCTCGGCGATGTCGGCGAGGTGCCCGCGGACTCTCTCGCCGAACAGGATCTCCCCCTCGAAGCGCGGGTTCACGGGCACCACCCTGCACCCGGCGGAAGCCATGTAGGCGGGCACGTAGTGGGCGGGGCGCACACGGTCGGGGTGTGCGCCGAGCACGGCGAGGCTGGCCAGGCCTGCCAGGGTCTGGCGCAGCTCAACGCTGGTCGCAAGTTCCCGGCCGGGTGTCTGTGTCATTGCCTCGGGTTCCGCTGCCTCCTCCTGCAACCGTAGCCTCTCGCTGTGCAACCCGAGATCCCCGAGATCCACGTGCGCCCACTTGCTCCGCTGCGTCCCCGGCGTCGAATCACCGGCATCGTGGCTGTGCTCCTCCCCCATACGGGCAGGGGGGAGATCGACTGGGAGGGGTTCCGCGGGATCCTCGCCCGTACCTCGGGCGCGGGCCTCGTCCCGGCGGTGAACATGGACACCGGATTCGGGCGTCACATCCGCGAGGAGGATCGCCTCGAAGTCCTGCGCACCGCGGCCACGTGCTCGGTACCCGACCCTTCCCGCCCGGACCGGTTCGTGGCGGGGGTGCACGTCCTCGACACGCCGGGCGACGGTTTCGACTTCGACGCCTACGCGTCTGCCCTCGAAACGGTCACGGCGTTCGGGGGTACTCCGATCGTCTTCCCGTCGTGGGGACTGAGCGGCTTGAGGGGCGATGCGCTCGTCGCCGCGCACAGGTCCTTCGGGGAGACCGTGGACCGCTTCCTCGGCTTCGAGCTCGGCCCGGCGTTCCTGTCGGAGGGACGGATCTGGTCGTTGCAGGAGTTCGAGGGGGTCATGCAGATCGAGGCATGTGCGGGGGTGAAGCACTCGTCGCTCCACCGCGAACCCGAGTGGGAGCGGCTCGGGCGCCGGGACGCGATCCGGCCCGAGTTCATGGTCCTCAGCGGCAACGATCGTGCGATCGACATGGTGACATACGGAAGTGACTGGCTGCTCGGGCTCGGCACGTTCGCACCTGACGCCTTCGCCGTACGCGACCGCCTCTGGGAGTACGGCGATCAGCGCTTCTGGGCGCTCAACGACCTCCTCCAGTACCTGGGGAGCTTCGCGTTCCGCGAGCCGGTACCGGCTTACCGTCACGACGCCGCCCGCTTCCTCAGACTGCGCGGCTGGATCGGGGATGCCGGAGTCCCCGCCGGGGCGGAGCTGAGACCGGACTCCGACGAGCCGGTCCTGCGTGAGATCCTCGGGCGCCTCGAGTCCGTCCTCACCCGGCTCGACGGCGAGGACGGGGATCGGTGACCGGCCGCCACGTCCAGGTGCGCCGCCTCATCACCGCGGACGACTTCCGATCACACGTCTCCTCCCTCGGAGTCGAGCTGCCGTTCGATCCCGCACCCGACGTGGCGGGACTTTCCGCGCCGTTCCGGTTCGGGCCCCTGCACGTCGGCAACAGGTTCGCGATCCTGCCGATGGAGGGCTGGGACGGTACGGCCCGAGGCGGACCCACGGACCTCGTGCGACGCCGCTGGCGACGCTTCGGACGCAGCGGCGCGAAGCTGATCTGGGGTGGCGAGGCGACGGCTGTCCGATACGACGGGCGGGCCAACCCCCGTCAGCTCGTCCTCACATCCGAGACAGCCGGCGGGATCGAGGGATTGCGCGACGACCTCGTGCGAGAGCACCGGGGCCGGTTCGGCTCTGACGCCGGGCTCGTGGTCGGTCTCCAGCTCACGCACTCGGGTCGGTGGGCGCGGCCGGACGGGCAGCCGCGCCCGCGCATCGCCTACCGGCATCCGGTACTCGACGCGCGTGTCGGCGCGGACGAGACGTCGCTCCTGACCGATGCCGAGCTCGACGACCTCGTCGGTGATTTCGTGCGGGCCGCGCGGCTCGCACGCGAGATCGGATTCGACTTCGTGGACGTGAAGTGCTGCCACGGCTACCTCGGACACGAGCTGCTGAGCGCCCACACGCGCCCCGGTCTGTACGGCGGGGACCTCTCAGGTCGCTCCCGGTTCGTGTGCTCGACCGTGGAGGCGATCCGCGCGTCAACCCCCGATCTCCCCGTGGGTGTACGCCTCTCCCTCTTCGACTTCGCGCCGCACGACAGCGAGGGCGAGGGAGGGCACGAGGCGGGGAGGTTCGCCTTCGGGGGAGACGGAACGGGGGCGGGTGTCGACCTGAGCGAGCCCAATGCCCTGCTCGAAGCCCTGGCCGAGGCGGGAGCAGTCGCGGTCTGCGTGAGCGCCGGAAGCCCTTACTACTGCCCGCACGTGCAGCGTCCCGCCTACTTCCCGCCGAGTGACGGCTACCCCCCGCCTGAGGATCCCCTCGTCGGCGTTGCCCGCCTCGTCGAAGCGGCAGCCGCGGTGAAGGCCCGGCATCCCCGCCTCGCCGTCGTCGGTTCCGGCTACTCGTACCTGCAGGAGTGGCTCGCACACGTCGCGTCCGCAGTCGTCACACGTGGTGGGGTGGATGCCGTCGGGATCGGACGCATGGCTCTTTCCTATCCGGACCTGCCCGCGCGGACGTCCTCGCCGGGGTCGGTCTCGACAGGAGACGGCTCTGCCGCACGTTCAGCGATTGCACGACGGCGCCACGCAACGGTCTCGTCTCGGGCTGCTATCCACTCGACGAGCACTACCGCGACCTGCCCGGCCGGGCGGACGTCACACGGGCGAAGCGCGGCACGAGGTAGGTGAAGGGGTGCAGGGTCACCCGTGGGCGGGGTCGAAGTATCGCGCTCGAGCCGATCATCTGACAGCGGGGCGAGCGGACATGAAGAGACGGGCTGGGACCTTGATGTGCGCTGTCGTCGCCGTCTGCCTCCTCGTCGGAGGGCTCAGCCGCACTTCGCCTGCAGGTGCCGACGAGACGTATCCGCGAGACGACACGCTGCGTCTCAACGAAGTGCAGCACCTCGCCTCGCACAACAGCTACCGGCAGCGCAGTGTGTGGCCGATCCCACTCGTCGTACGGCTCCTCGAGTACGGGCACGCGCCTCTCCCGGTCCAACTCGGTTTCGAGGGAGTGCGGGCAGTCGAGCTCGACGTCCATGCCCGGCCCGGCGGCACCTTCCGCGTCCTCCACATCCCTGTCGTGGACGAGCGGAGCACATGTGAGACGCTCGTGGCATGCCTCGCCGAGCTCGAGGCGTGGTCTGATGCCAACCCCATGCACGCTCCCATCTTCGTCCAGATCGAACCCAAGGACGACCTCTCGTCGGTGAAGGTCTCCGACCACTACGACGCGCTCGACGCCACGATCCGCTCTGTTCTCCCGCCGGAGAAGCTGATCACACCCGACGACGTGCGGGGCAGCCACACGTCCCTGGTCGAGGCGATCGCGGCAGACGGGTGGCCGACCCTCGGTGAGACACGCGGGAAAATGCTCTTCTACCTCGACGTCGGAGCGGGACCGCTCACGGACAACTACCTCGACGGGCATCCCGACCTGGCCGGGCGCGTCGCCTTCCCGAACGGCTCGGTCGGTGAATCGTGGGCAGTGGTCTTCGTCGAGAACGACCCTGTTTCCGGGTTCGACGAGATCCAGGATCTCGTGTCTGCGGGCTACATCGTGCGGACCCGTGCTGACGACGACGTGAGGCCCGAGCCGGCGCAGACAGCCGCGGCACTGGCGAGCGGTGCCCAGATCGTGAGCACCGACTTCGAATCACCCGGGCACCTCGCCCGGGGCGACTGGTCGGTCTCGATCCCGGGGGGGACACCGTCGGGCTGCAATCCCGTCTCGGCCCCCGCCGACTGCACGCCGGCCGACGTCGAGTCGGGGATCTGGGCACGACGCCCGCAACGCCTGCGGGTCGACGTGCGCGGCCCGACCTCCTGGTCCCTCGACACCGAGCTCGCGCCCGAGACGTTCGTCGTCGGAATCCCGGGCGACGAGTTCCTGTATCAGGTCACGGGCAGCACAGTCGTTCCCGGCGCAACGGGGGGAGATGCCACGGTCTCGCTCGAGGCCTCGACCATCATCGGGCTGCCCCTCTACGTCGGGAGTCTGAAGATCCGCGATCCGGGTGCCGGTGTGCGGCTCGACGTCCCTCTTCTCTTCACGCCGCTCGCGCGGTCTGGCATCAACGGAGCCACGGGTTCCGCGCCCTGGTGCTCCGCCCGTGGGTGCGGTCGGGTCGCGTTCACCGTCGAGACCCTGTAAGCCTCGGCGACCGCGAGGTGTCCTACCAGTGGCACCGGACCCGATTCGAGGAGGAAACCCATGCGGTCGACCAGCCAGCCCCCGCATCGCAGCCCGACGTGGACGTTCGCGGCGCTGCTCGCCGCAGGCGCCTGGTTCCGCACCGCCGCCACCATCTGCCCCGGTACCCGGACGGGAATGACACTCCCGGCATCGGCGTTCCCCCTCTTGACCCCGCAAGCAGGTACCGGCCCCAACCGCTCGGGTGAGATGCGGTGACCGGTCGAAACGGAGGCCTCGTGGCAACCATCACTCTGACGAAGGACACCTTCGAGGAGACCATCAAGACCAACGACACCGTCCTCGTGGACTTCTGGGCATCCTGGTGCGGCCCGTGCCGCATGTTCGCCCCCGTCTACGAGAGCGTCTCCGAGGACAACGACGACATCGTCTTCGCCAAGGTCGACACCGAGGCCGAGCCCGAGCTCGCCGCAGCCTTCAACATCATGTCCATCCCGACCCTCATGGTCGTGCGCGACGAAGTCGTCATCTTCCAGCAGGCCGGCGCTCTACCCCGACCCGCTCTCGAGGAGCTCGTCGAGAAGGTGCGCGAGGTCGACATGGACGACGTGCGCAGCAAGCTCGCAGGCTGAAGTACGCCGGCGGTCAGTCCCGCGCCTGCGCCGCGCTCCACACCGTTGCACCGAGGCGCGCCCTGCGCATGTCGCCCACCGCGGTGCCGCCCAAGCGGTTGCACATGAAGGCGCACGACACCTCGTGGTCGGGATCGGCCCATGCCCCCGAACCGCCGAAGCCGAAATGGCCGAAGCCGCGGGGTGGGATGCCGTCGGCGGTGAAGGCCATGTGCCAGCCGAGGCGCCACTGCATCGGCATGACAAGCACGAGGTCGGGCCGTGTGTTCTGGATCTCCGTCGCCCGCGCGAGCGTCTCGGCTGACAGGAGGCCGACCCCGCCGAGCTTGCCGCCGCTCGCGAGGGCACCGTACAGCGTGGCGAGCGACCGGGCCGTGAAACAGCCGTTCGCGGCGGGGACCTGGGCTTTGACCGTCTCGGGATGGCTGATCCACTCGTTCATGCCGGGCGGGTAGATCGCGTCGATGATCTTCTGGGGATCGATCTCGAGTCCCATCGCCTCGGTGAGCTGGGCGAGGGGACCACGCGGGGCAACGAGGCCGCTCACGTCGTGGGTTTCCGACGCCTTCTGCAGGGCAGCGAGCTCCCTGCCCGGGAACAGGGTCGCGAGACGGCTCACCTCGCTGTCCGGCAGACCTATGTAGAGCCCGTCGAGGTCGAGAGGATCGCCGATCTCCGTGCGGACGAACTCGCCGATGGTCCGGCCCGAGACGCGCCGCACGAGCTCACCCACGAGCCAGCCGTACGTGAATCCGTGATACGCGTTGGCTGTGCCGGGCTCGACGGCGGGCTCGGCCTCCTCGAGTGCCTCGACCATGAGGTCCCAGTTGTTCAGCTCCAAGGCATGCTCGACGAGGCTGCGTACGGGATACAGGCCCGCCTCGTGGCACATCACCTGACGCACCGTGATCGCGTCCTTGCCGTTGCGGGCGAACTCGGGCCAGTGGTCGGCGACGGGGTCGTCGTAGTCGAGGAGAGCACGGTCCACACACATGTGGAGTGCAGTCGCCGTCACACCTTTGGTCGTGCTGAAACCCATGGCCAGCGTGTCGGCCTCCCAGGGTGTCCCGTCCGCGTCTCGCGTGCCCGTCCAGATGTCGACGACCTTCTCCCCGTGGTGCCAGGCTGCCACAGCCCCACCGCCGGCAGGCCCACCCGCTTCTTCCTCCACGACGATCTCGTCGAGTACGTCGGCGACGGCGCTGAAGTCCGGATGGATCTCTCCCTGCACTGCGGTCCCCCCGATTCGGGTGCGCGAGCTTCCTCGATGCGACGGACCGTACCCGCGAGGCCGCGGCCGTCCGAAATGTGGATGCGGCCTCGTAGTTCCACGCGTGCTGGTACGGCCGGCCTCCGCCCTCAGGCGTCCGTGGCCGTGACGCGGCACCCTCGCATCCCGAGGAGAAGGCAGGACGGGCAGACGGATCCACTGCCTGCGGCCTGGGCGAGGCAGGCCTCGACCGATGCGCCCACCGCGACTGCGATCGTGGGATCGAGGCCGATCGGTGCCGTCACGAGGAAGGGCACGCCGGTGCCGGTGAGAGCGCTGCGCACGGCAGCCGGAATGTCCGTCTGCCAGTGGCGTCCCGGCAGGAGGAAGAACGGGCTGACGACGACGGCGCTCACGTCTGTGTCCACGCATGCGTGCACGGCCGTGGGGATCGTCGGTTCGGCGAGTTCCATGTGGGCCGGCTCCACATGCCGCCATGTCCCGTCGTCGAACCTGGATCGCGTCAGGTCCTCGAACGCATGATTCGCGGCGGTCTCCGCCGAGCCGTGATCGACGACGACGAGTCCTGCCGTGGCCTTGTCGATACGGGACCACCCAGCGGTCATGTCGTGTCGAGCAGGCGAGTCTTCTGGTCGGCGAACTCGTCGTCGGTGAGGACACCCTTGGCATGCATCTCCGAGAGGCGTTCGATAGCAGCCATGCGGTCGTCGAATCCGGGCGGAGTGCGAGGCTCCGGTACCGCGCCCCGCGGGCCTGCGGGCCGGAGGTGTTGTGTGAGCTCGAAGCGTTCGACGGCGTACAGGGCGCCGCCGTAGGCGGCAAAGAGGAGGAGGAGGACGAGGAACACGGTCGCGTTCTTCTCCGGCCAGAAGAGGAACATGAGGACGAACACGCCGCCGCCTGCCAGGAGGAGGATCGGCATGCGTTCCTGGATCCAGAGGCCGACGTCCACCGGCTCCCGCTCGGGTGCGGGTTCCGGTTCCGTGTCGTCTGTCCCGGCTGGTTCGCGGCGGTCCGTCCCGGCGGACTCGGCGCCCGCGGGTGCCGGCTCGTCCTCTGTGCCCTCGCCGTCTGTCGCCTTGCCGGCCCGGTGGCGCTCGGCGATCTCACGACCCTTCGCGAAGAGGCGATCCCAGCCCTCGCGGATTCCCGTGGCGGCAGACCGGAAGCCGCGGGCGATCGCCGCCCGGTTCTCCTCGCCGGCGAGGATGAAGGAGACGAGGGCGACGACCGCGAAGATGACAGCCGTCCAGATCAGGGCGACACGCAGCGTCGTGGCGACGAGGATGTCCCAGGCAGCCTGGGCGGCATCGCGCCACACGGCTGTCGGGATCCCGCTCACGACGAGACCCTCCGTTGCCCACAAGACCCACAGGAGGAGGGTCGCGAGCGCCGTCACGCCGATTCCGTATGTGCCGAGGAGGCGCCACCGCGAGGGCGACACGATCAGGCCACACGCGAGGAACACGGCGGAGAAGAGAGGCACGACCCATGCCGCCATGCGCACCCATTCGACGGCCTGCCATGCGATCGGCACCTGCTCCCGCGTGAAGAGGACGTATGTCGTGTACTTCTCCGGGATGGGGAGATCCTCGATGCGGGAGGAGAGACCCGACGTCACGAGCCCCTCTTTCTGGAGGAGGGTGAGGAGCTCGTGCAGACCGAGCGTGACCTCGTCGCTGTCGGGGTCCGTGAGCTGGCCGTGCGTGCTCTCGAGCGCCGTCTGCCAGACGGGCGCGAGGGTTTCGGAGTAGTTCCAGTTGTTGAGGAGCGAGAGCACGCCGTTCTGGGCACCGGCTGCCGCGGCCGCAGCCGCGCCTGCGGGCAGCTTCACGTCTCCGTCGGTGATGGCGTCGAGGATTCCCTGACCGGCATCCTCGATCCAGGTCTGGACGACCGGCGTGCAGTCCTCGTCCGCCTGCTTCGTGGTCGTCTTGCCGTCCTCCTCGCAGACGGAGAACACGGCGGTCACGAACGCCGTGTTGATGGCGCGGCGAATCGCCTTGTCGGTCGTGAGCTCCTCCGCCTTGGACATGAGCGTGCTCGTGTCGATCGTGAGGTCGTAGACGATCCAGACGACCGGCGTGAGCGCGGTGCCGATCATCGCGAACGCGATGAGGAACCCAGCGAGGATCCGTCGAGCCATCTTGAACCTCGAATCGGGAGAACGATCGGACCCGGATGCTAATGGAGAAGCCGGCCGGGGGACGTCCTCCTTCAGGATGCCGGGCCGGGCAGGACGCAGAGCATCTCGTAGAGGAGATTGGCGGCGAGGAGGGCGGTGTTGCCCGACGTGTCGTACGCCGGCGCGACCTCGACGACGTCACCCCCGACGATGTCGAGCCCCTGACAGCCCCGGATCACCTCGAAGCCCTGCGCTGCTGTGAGGCCGGCGAACTCGGGAGTACCCGTCCCGGGCGCGACCGACGGATCGAGGCCGTCGATGTCGAACGAGACGTAGACCGGCCCCCGACCCATCTGCTCGCGCACCTCGTGCATGAGCGGACTGAGTGACCGGTTCCAGCACGCATCGGCCGGCACGACACGGAAGCCCTGCGCGCGGGGCCAGTCGAAGTCACCCGCCGAATAGCCGGTGCCCCGCAGGCCGATCTGCACGACACGTGCGGTGTCGAGCAACCCCTCTTCGACAGCACGCCGGAACGGTGTGCCGTGAGCGATCTCCTCCCCGAACATGTCGTCGTTGGCGTCGGCGTGGGCGTCCACGTGCACGAGACCGACCGGTCCGTGGCGGCGCCGCATCGCCCGCAGGATGGGAAGGGCGATGGTGTGGTCGCCTCCCAGGGTCAACGCCCGGCAACCTGCCTCGAGCACCGCGTCGTAGGCGGCCTCCGTTATCCCGATGCTCGCCGCGAGGTTGTAGGTGTTGATCGCGACGTCCCCCACGTCTGCGACCGTAAGTGCCTCGAAGGGGGCTGCGCCCGTCGCCATGTTGTACGGGCGGAGGAGGCACGATTCGGCCCGGATCGCGCGGGGCCCGAACCGGGCGCCGGGACGGTTCGAGGTGCCGACGTCGAGGGGTACTCCGATGAAGCAGGCGTCGAGACCGCGTGCGGTCGACGCGGAGGGGAGCCTCATCATCGTCGCCGGCCCCGCGAAGCGGGGCATCTCGTTGCCGCTCAGCGGCTGCGGGTGCTCGGGCATGGTCAGATTCTCGCACCGATGCGATCCCCGCGGAACCGCTCTGCTATCCCAGGGGGCATGTCCCGCGTATTCGAATCCCCCCACGAGCTCGGCGACGCGATCGGTGTCGCGTTGGGACCCACCGACTGGATCGAGATCACACAGGAACGCATCGACACGTTCGCCGACGCCACCGGCGATCATCAGTGGATCCACTGCGACCCGGAACGTGCCAAGGACGGTCCCTTCGGCGCGACGATCGCGCACGGGTACCTCACGCTCTCCCTCACGAGCCTCTTCCTGCCGGACCTCGTCACGGTCCGGGGCATCTCGATGGGCATCAACTACGGAACCGACAAGGTGCGCTTCCCGGCCCCGGTGCCGGTCGGGAGTCGTGTGCGAGGTCGGGGTGAGATCACCGGGGTCGCCGAGATCAACGGTGGTGTGCAGGCGACGATCCGCATCACCGTCGAGATAGAGGACTCCCCCAAGCCGGCCTGCGTCGCGGATGCCGTCGCCCGCTACCTGACCTGAGACGCCCTGCTCGAGGGCATCCAACGCGTGAAGAGCCCGATCGGGACGAACGACCGGAATGGTCGGGGCCCCTTGACGAGCGGGGTAGGCTGCTGACGCCAAGACACCGCAACGGCAGCAAGACGACGCGGCGCACCGGTGCAACCCGACTGGACGGAAGTCCCATGCCACGTGTGAGCGGACCGGATGCAGCATTCCTCTACGGGGAGACGCCGAGCTGGCACATGCACGTGTCGGCCCTGCTGGTCGTCGATCCCAAGGACGCCCCGGGGGGATTCGACACCGAGCTCTTCAAGCGCATCATCGAGCGTCGTCTCCACCGGGCGCCACAGTTCAGGTGGAAGCTCCAGCATGTCCCCCTCGGTCTCGAACGCCCGTCCCTCGTCGATGACGCCGCGTTCGACATCGACCATCACGTGCATCGCATCGGCTGTCCGAGTCCCGGCGGCCCGGCCGAGCTCGGTGAGCTTGTCGGCACGCTCTCCAGCCTCAAGATCGACCGCACGCGGCCCCTGTGGGAGATCTGGGTGATCGAAGGACTCCAGGGCGGTGAGGTCGCGATCCTCGCCAAGATCCATCACTCGATCATCGACGGCGTCGCGGCGGCCGAGGTCGCCATGCTCCTCTTCGACCCGACGCCCGATCCCGTCCTCGACGAGGCCGTGACCTCCGGCGAGGCCGACACGGAGGTGTCCGTGCGGGATCTCGTCGGAGACGCCGTGCGTGCAGTCGTGAGCACTCCTGCCCGCCTCACGCGCCTGGCCCGCTCGCTGGCGAGACAGGGCAGCGCGCTCCTCGGCTATCTGGGGCGGCCCGATCCACCCTCGCTGCCCTTCTCGGCGCCGATGTCGCTCACGAACGGCCGGCTCACCCCGGAGCGCCGCTTCGACGCGACGGACATCTCGCTCGCGGATGCCAAGGCGGTCAAGGACGCATACGGGGTCACCCTGAACGACGTGATCCTCGCCGTATGTGCGGGCGCGCTGCGCCACTGGCTCATCTCACACGGCGCCCTCCCCGGCGACCCGCTCGTCGCCCAGGTGCCCGTGTCGACGCGGACCACGCATGACAGGCAAGGGGACGGGACGCGGGTGTCGAACATGAGCGTGCCTCTCGCGACCGAGATCGACGACCCGGCCGAGCGCCTCTATGCGATCCATGCGGGCGCGAGGTACGCGAAGGAGGTCCGGTCCGCGCTGAGCGAGACGAAGACCGTGCACATCACGGAGGCCGTCTCGCCCGCCCTCGTCAACCTCGCCGCCCGCGCTTACCGGGCAGGGCAGATCGAGAACCGGGGCGCGCCCTTCAACCTCATCGTCTCGAACATCCCCGGCCCTCCGACACCCCTCTTCGTGGCCGGGGCCGAGCTCCTGTCGGTGTTCCCGATGGGCCCTCTCCTCATGGGTGGTGGCCTCAACATCACCGTGATGAGCTACTGCGACTCCATCGATTTCGGCCTCCTCAGCTGTCCCGACGTCGTGCCCGACGCGTGGACGATCTCGGATGCGATCCCGTTCGCGCTCAAGGAGCTCGCCGACGCCGCCCCCCTCCACGCCGCGTCCCGCTGACACGAGCCGGCCGGATCCGCCGAGTACCCTCCTCGACGTCGACACCACCACGTCCGACCTGAGAGGTGAGACCTTTGCTGCGCCGCATCCTGCCGACCGTCGTTCTGATCGCCCTCGTCGCGGCGGCATGTGGCGGCAGTCGCGTCGAGAACTACGAACTGGACTCCTATGACCTGAAGGCGGGCGAGTTCGAGTACAAGGTCGAGCTCGCCATCAAGGGCAACATCGAGCTCGGCGCCCTCGAGGCGATCATCGGCAGTTCCGCCGAGGAGGCCAGCAACCTCGACGTCACGCTCACGGCCGACGCCAAGCTCGAGGTGAAGAAGGAGGGCGCGAACAACGTCCTCACGCTCGAGCTCACGGACTTCAAGGGGAAGCTGCCCTTCGGCGCCGATTACCCCAACGACAAGGAGACGTACGAGATGACCGTGAGTCCGCAGGGGGAGATCGTGAGATCGAGCGGTGACGGCCTGCTCGCCGTGATCCCGGGCGTCCCGAGCACCTTCGGTTTCAACTGCCCGCCCCTGCCGGGTGAGGCGACCAAGAGCGGTGCGACGTGGACGAGCGAGGTGGCACCGCCGTTCTCCGACGAGGAAGGGGAGAAGTGGGAGTCCTCGAACCGCTGGAAGGACACGGACGCAGCCGACCAGCAGGTGGCCGAGATCACGGCGAACGTGGATCAGGACTTCGAATCCGCCCTCGAGCTGACCGAGGTCGTCGAGTTGCTCGGTCTCGACGTGCCCGCCCTCACGGGCGTCAAGGCGACCGCCAAGGGCCATCTCACGCTCGCCACGGCGTGTGCCCTCTCGATCCCCGACCAGGCACTCGTCGAGTCCGGCGGGACGAACAAGATCAATGTCGCCGTATCCGTCGACGCCGGTACAGGGATCGGCGCCGAGGTGGCCAAGCTCGTGTCCGGCATCACGCTCGACCTCTCGATCGAGGGCAAGATGACGCCCACGGGATGAGTGGCCGGTGGAGTCCGCGATACCTTGGGCGGGATGACTGACACGCCGGGTGCGGACACGGATTTCGCACCTCCCACCGAACCAGAGGCCTCGCAGGAGACTCTCGTCACGCGGTCGGCCGACGTCGAGCCGAACTCGTGGGCGGACATCGTGAACTCGATCGGCTACGTGCTCGGGGTGACTTATCCGGTTCTGGCGATCTCGACCGGCGCCCGCGCCCTGTACCAGCTTGCCGGCTTCAAGGAGGGAGCGAGCACGACCGCGGCGGCCCTGAGCCTCGTGGCCGCCCTCTGCTACCTGGCGGCGACGATCGGGTTCTTCAAGCGCAGGCCGTGGGCTTGGTGGGTCTCGGTCGTGGCCCTCGCATTCGAGCTCGGCATGGTCCTCACCGTCGGCCTGATCACCACACTGAATCCGGGCGTCTTCGGGGACGAGACGGTCTGGTCGCGCTTCGGCGCCGGCTACGGGTTCTTCCCCCTCATCCAGCCCCTGCTCGGCCTCGTCTGGCTGCTTCGTCCCCGCACTCTGGTCCTCTACGACGTGTCATGGCGGCGCGGCTGAGCGATTCAGGCTGGTTCCGCCGGGCGCTGTATCGTCCGAACCCGGGAAGTGAGAGGCACCGAACTGGAGGACGCATGGCACTGTCCCTTCTGCGCCTGGACATGCGGGCACCCGAGACGGGAGCGCCACCCCGCGACCTGTATGCCGCGGCTCTCGACATGGCCGAGTTCGCCGACGAGGTGGGCTTCACGGACATCGTCCTGTCGGAGCACCACCAGACAGAGGACGGCTTCCTTCCCGCCCCCCTGGTCATGGCAGCAGGAGTTGCCGCCCGCACGTCGCGGATCCGGATCAACGTCGGTGCACTCCTCGTACCCCTGCACGACCCGATTCGCCTCGCCGAACAGCTCGCCGTCCTCGATCTCGTGAGTGGCGGCCGTGTCAGCGTGACTGCGGGCCTCGGCTACCGGCGCGAGGAATACGATGCAGCCGGTCTCGACTGGTCGCGGCGCGGTGCCATCTTCGACGAGTGCCTCGAGGTCATCCTGAACGCGTGGACGGGCGAAGCCTTCGAGTACCAGGGACGCTCTGTGCGCGTCCTGCCCCGGCCCGGCACGCAGCCTCACCCGATCATGATGATCGGAGGTTCGACCCAAGCCGCCGTGCGGCGCGCCATCCGTTTCGGGCTGCCCCTCGCACCCGCCGTGGACGACCCCGAGCTCGTCGCGACCTACAAGCAACTCGCCGCAGAGAACGGCGTGGAGGGCGGATTCGTCGTGCGCCCCGGCAAGTCGGTGATGGTGAACGTCTCCGACGATCCCGCGGCGAGCTGGCGCGAGTACGGCCCGTACTTCCTCCACGATGCCCGCACGTATGCGAGCTGGCAGACCCCCGACATCCGATCGCACGTGATGTCGCATGCGACGACGGTCGAGGAGTTGCAGGAGGAGGGGCGCTACCGGATACTCACACCTGCAGAGTGCCTCGAATACGCAGCCGAGGAGGGACGGTGGGCGGCTTTCATCCACTTCCCCCTCGTCGGCGGCGCGCCACCCGAGCTCGGCTGGCGCAGCCTGCGTCTCTACGCCGAAGAGGCCCTGCCCCATCTGTCCCAGCCGTGAGGGCCGCCGGGGCGCGAAGTACCCCGAACTGACCGAACATCCTCCGGGGGCTGAAAACCGACGGTACGTCGCACCTGCCCTCTGCGGATCATGTCCCGCCTGTTCGGGGTGAGGCCAGGATAACGCCCGAACCACTCGTAGTCCAGACCCTGTGCCCGCATCGCTTAGAGTCGGGTGCGCAGGAAGGAACTGAGAATGATCGAGCGATTCGACGATTCGGAGCTGCGTGCCCGCCTCACACCCGAGCAGTATCGGATCACGCAGGAGAAGGGCACAGAACGACCCTTCACGGGTGAGCACCTCGACGGCAAGGAGCCCGGCCGGTACGTGTGCATCGTGTGCGACGCCCCCCTCTTCGCATCGGAGGCGAAGTTCGACTCGGGGACGGGCTGGCCTTCGTTCACGGCCCCGCAGGCCGACACGGCAGTGGACGAGGAGACCGATGTGCGCCACGGCATGGTCCGTACCGAGGTGCACTGCCGGAACTGCGGCGCCCATCTCGGCCACGTCTTCCCCGACGGACCGGCCCCGACAGGCATGCGCTATTGCATCAACTCAGCCGCCCTGGAGTTCGAGGCCGGAGCCGAAGCCGAGGGGTGCTAGGGGCCGCCTGGCGTGGCACGGCGACCGCTTCCCCGGCCAGGCACCGCAGTCGCGCCCACACGGCCCGGTGATCCGAGGCACCACCGGGCGTGACGCCGGCCTCTTCCACACCGACTGTGGCACCCACGAGGATGTGATCGATCTGGCTGTGCGGAGCGGGCTCCGGCCATGTACGCCCGCGCACCGCGCGGCGCCATCCCCGCATGAGGCCGGTCACGATCGGCCCCCACATGTTCAGGTCGCCGGCAACGAGGTCACGGGGTCGGGGCGGGCCGAGTACACGACGGAGCTGCGTGAGGTGCGACACCGAACCGTGGGGCAGCCAGCTCACATGCGTGGCGTGCACGCGCCAGATGTGACCCGTCGTGTCCCGCAGCGCCACACGCACGACTGTGCGCCGCGCCGGATCACCTGGGATCGGGACGAGGTCGCGTTGCGAGACGTCGACCATCTCGAGACGGGAGAGCACCACGACACCGTGTCCGTGTGCCGGGTGCGAGTCCGGACCACCCGCCGGCACGGGGCGGCGCGAGCTCCCCGCGATGCGGTAGGGGGAGACGGCCGTCTCGTACCCGAGGCGCTGCGCCTCGGCAAGGACGGATCCCTTTCCTGTCGCGCACCTCATCTCCTGGAGGACGACCACGTCGGTGTCGAGCTCGCGTACGACCTCGAGCAGGTCGTACGGGCGACGATCGGGACCGACCCCCATGTGCGTGTTGAACGTGGCGACCGTGATCCTGCCCATGACACGTGCTTCGGCAGACGCTTCCTCAGTGTGAGGGTTTCGCCGTCGCGGTCGCCTCGGCCTCTGCCTCCGCCGTGGTCTCCTCGAGTGCGAGGAGCGACGGGGACTTGGCGAGAAGGGCGATCCCGATCCCGACCGCTGTCAGGGCGAGGACTGCTACGAATCCGAGCAGAGGCGTGAGGGCGAGCTCTTCGCGGAACACCCAGAGGCCGATTCCCGATGTCACGATCGTGCCCCACACGACGATCATCGTCATTCCTGTCGCGAGCCTGCCCACACGGAGGGCCGAGTTGATCCAGACGACGTTCATGACGCCGAGCACGGCCATGGCCCACACCGCCCAGTTGCCGAGGTTGGGCGCCTCGACTGCCTGCTTGATGACCGCGCCGACGACGCCTGCGTGCACGCCTGCGGCGGTGCCGCGCAATGCCGCCTTGTACGGGCTGTCGGTGAGCGACGCGACCCAGAAGACGGCGAACAGGACGGCGCACACGGCCGCCGCCTCCAGCCAGGCTCCGGTTCGGCCGAGATCGACGCCTTCCTCCGGCTGGAGGGCGACGAGGGTGGCGGCGAGGCCCACGGTCGTGAGCGCGGCCGCGAACCACTCGCGTCCTTCCATTCCCGTGCCGACTACCCAGGCGCTGGCCGGGACGAGGAACACGAGCTGGAGGGCGAGGACGGGCGCGACGAGCACGAGGGGGGCGAGTGCGGACGCCCCGGCCTGCATGATGACACCGACGAACCCGAGCCCGATGCCGGCCCACCAGATCCACTGCCTGAGGACACCCACGGTGGCAGCGGCGACGCCCGCATCTCTGTCGGCGAGCAGATCCCGCAGATGTGCCTTCTGCTGGGCTGCGCTGCCGGCCGGATACGTCATCGCTGCGAGGAGAGCGAGGACCACGGCGGCTGCATCTGCGGCAGTGGCGGCGAGGAGCACCGGCCCACTGTAGCGGTGGGGATAGCGCCCGGTAGTGTCGACAGGAGCGAGATGGGAGGAAGGCGGTGAATGGTGGCGGCGCGTTGGAGGAAGCGCTCGATCGGTGGCGACTCGACGCGGGCATGCGCGGTGTCACTGCCAAGGTCGTGTGTCCGGGCTCGCTCGAATGGGGCGGGGCTGCGGGCACTCTGGGCACGTTGCCGGACAGGCCGATGCGAGTGGACCAGCCGGGCCGGGTCGGTTCGATCACGAAGGCCTTCACCGGCGCGCTCGTGCTCCGTCTCGTAGAGGAGGGATCCTTCTCCCTCGACGACACCCTCGACACGTTCGTCCCCGCCTGTCCGGGCGGCCACAAGGTCAAGATCCGCCATCTCCTCTCGCACCACAGCGGCCTCCAGGAGCTCCAAACCGACGACCTCGTGTTCGTGGCCGCGACGTGCCTGCGTCTCTTCCACTGGTGGACGATCGACGAGATCATCGCCTGGTCGAGGTCGCCGTGGCCGATGTACTCGATCACGGCCGGGAAGTGGAAAGGCAGGGGACTCCAGTTCGAGCCGGGAACCGACTTCCTCTACTCCCAGCCGAACTACTTCCTCCTCGCCAAGGTCGTCGAGGTCGTGACGGGTGAGTCATTCGAGACGAACCTGCGCGAGCGGATCCTCGAACCCCTCGGTCTCGACAGCACCGTGTATGTGACGCGTGACAGGAATCCGCGGTTGTCCGGCCGCACGAACGCGATGGGCTTCTTCCGAAGGGCCATGCCCACGTGGCTCATTCCGACGTACAACTCGGTGGCGAGTGCCGGCGGGCCGGCAGGTGGGCTCATCTCGACGGTGGACGACCTCGCCGCCTTCCTGCGCAGCCTGCTCGGTGAGGGCTTCCTCTCGTCCGCGTCACTCGCCGAGATGCTCACCTTCCTGCCGGCGCCGTCATTCGGGCCGGCACACGAATACGGCCTCGGCATCAACCGTGAGAGGATCGGCGACATCACCGTGATCGGCCAGAGCGGTGGCATCCCGGGGTTCCAAGGCCGGATGCGCTACGTACCGGACCGGGACGTCTACGTGACGATCCTCACGAACACGGATCCACGGCCGGGTGCGGCGACCCTCGACGACCTCATCGTGCGATTCGTCGAGATCCTCGACGAATCCGCCCGGGGGATAACATCGGTGCGCCCACCGCATGTCGGGTCCTCAGCCGCACACCTGCAGGCGACCCGACCACAGAACGGGCCATGACGAGGAGCGTCCACCCATGACCGACCGCCGGATCGATGTCGCAGCCCCCGAGGGCAGACTGCTCGTCTTCACACCGGGGCTCGGCGCGGTCTCCACGACCTTCATCGCCGGAGTCGAGGCCGTGAGACGGGGGCGGGCACGTCCGTTCGGGTCTCTCGCCGAGATGCAGACCATCCGCCTCGGAAAGCGCTCGGCGGGGAGTTCTCCCGCCATCCGGGACGTCGTGCCGCTCGCCGAACTCACCGATCTCGACTTCGCGGCGTGGGACCTCTTTCCCGACAACGCCTACGACGCCGCCCGCCGGGCGGATGTGCTCGGCCGGGACGACGTCGAGCCCTTTGCCGACTTCCTCGGGTCGATCGAGCCGATGTCCGCCGCGTTCGACCACTCATACGTGCGGAACCTCGACGGTCCGAACGTGAAGACGGAGACGAACAAGTTCGACCTCGCCGAAGCGCTGCGCACGGACATCAGGGATGCCCTCGCCCGGCCGGGCGTGAGTCGTGGTGTCATGGTCTGGTGTGCCTCGACCGAGGTCTACCTCGAGCCGTCCGCCTGCCACAGCTCCCTCGCCGCGTTCGAGGCGGGCATGAAGGACAACGACCCCGCCATCGCCCCGTCACAGCTCTACGCATACGCGGCGATCTCCGAAGGTGTCCCGTACGCGAACGGTGCCCCCAACCTGTCCGCGGACTTCCCCGCCCTCGAAGAGCTCGCGGCGGACCGTGGGGTCCCCATCGCCGGCAAGGACTTCAAGACGGGCCAGACGCTCATGAAGACGGCTCTCGCACCGGCGTTCAAGGCCCGCATGCTGGGCGTGCGCGGCTGGTTCTCGACGAACATCCTCGGCAACCGCGACGGGGAGGTCCTCGACGACCCGGACGCGTTCAAGACGAAAGAGGTCAGCAAGTCGGGCGTGCTCGGCACGATCCTCGAACCGGAGTCGTATCCCGACCTGTACGGCGATCTGTATCACAAGGTGCGGATCAACTACTACCCGCCCCGCGGTGACGCGAAGGAGGGGTGGGACAACATCGACATCTTCGGCTGGCTCGGATACCCGATGCAGGTCAAGATCGACTTCCTCTGCCGGGACAGTATCCTCGCCGCCCCCATCGTCCTCGATCTCGCCCTCTTCCTCGACCTCGCGGCCCGGGCAGGGCGCAGCGGGATCCAGGAGTGGCTCTCCTTCTACTTCAAGAGCCCGCACGTGCTGCCGGGCCACCTGCCCGAGCACGACCTCTACATCCAGCACATGCGCCTCAAGAACACGCTGCGCGTGTTCGCAGGCGAAGAGCCCGTCACGCACCTCGCCGAGGATCTCTATCCCTGAGCGTGATCCGACGCGGGGTGGCCTGGCGGGACCTGACGTGATGCCTCGGCTTCCCAGTCGTTCAGGAGCACGGCCGTCATGTCGACGAGACCGGGGGCGACGTGGCCCGGAACGAGGATGCAGCGGATTCCCTCAACGGCGTCGCTCGCTCCGATCTGGAACACTGCCATGCCGACGAGTGTGGGGATGGTGAGGCCCGTGCCGGGCTCGAGGACGAACCAGCCTGCCCGGCCGGGGCCGGACCCCGTGCCGTCGAGGCGAGAGCGGAGCTCCCCGATCGTCTCCGTGTCGAGGTCCGGCGGCGGCCACGTGGGGGGGATGTGCGCCTGGAGGGTGCGGCCGAGCTCGACACGGTCACGGATGCACGCGTCGAGCGTGTGGCGGTTCGCAGCCCGCAGGATGACACCTGGACCGCGCAGCTCGAGCTCACGGCGCCGCCGCGGGGAATGAGACATGCGGGGAGGCTACGGCGAACGGTGAATCAGGGTTGGGCGGGCGGCGCGGTCGCCTCCGGTATCTGTGCGCTCGGGGGCGGGCCACTGCGCAACGAGTTGACGGTTTGGCCGAAGGCACCGAGGTCGTCGGGTACCTGGAGGTCCTTCTTGCTCATGAGCGCGACCACGATGACCTCACCCGGGCGGTAGACGAACTGGACGAGGGCTTGGCCGGGGGCGTTCGTCGCCTCGACGTAGAGGCCGGGCCCGAGGGCGTGGGGACGGGCCTCCTGCTTCGTGACCTGGAGGGGTGGGAGCTGGACCGGTGGGAGGGCTTCGGGGGTCATCGTCTGCAGCGCCTCCGGTGTGAGGTCAGCCAGTTCGAGGACGGTGACGGCGAGCACGGCCGACTCCCGGACGAAGGCGGCCGATGCCTTGACCGGGAGACCCGACTGCGCCATGTTCGCCTCGATCTCGCCGCTCTGCTTGCCGCTCGCCGCCTGCCAGCCGGCGGGGGGTGTCACGGCCAGGTCGGTCCCCTCGATCTCGACCTCTTCGGGTGTGGACGTGTCCTCGCCGCCCGAGAGGCGTTCGGGGATCTTGAAGACGAAGACGGCTACGGCGAGGGCGGCCACGAGGACCAAGACGGGTATGAGGAGCTTGCGAAACCTGCCCCCGGACTGCACTTCGGTTGCACCGGCTCCGGTCGCCGTCTGCGCCTGGGAGGGCTGGCCGAACGAGGAGCCCCAGTTCGAGGCGGACACGGGGGGAGCCGTGCCCGGTGTGGGTGCCGTCGAGGCCGCGAACAGGGGTGCGGGCGCGGCGTTGCCGCCTGCGAGGTTCCATGCGCCGTTGCCGTCTCCGGCAGGTGCACCTGCGGCAGGCCCCGCTGGGTTGCCGGTGGGAGACGGTGGGGGGGCCGACGGTGCGGGAAGGAGGTTGGGTGGGACGGCTGCCGCCGTGTCCGGTCCCGGACTGGGTGACATGTCCGGCAGGGTTGCCTGGTTCGGCGAGAACGGGGGAGGGGGGGTTCCGAACTGCGGTCCGGGCGACCCAGGGAGGGGATCCGGTGCGAGTGGAGGTGCAAGGCCCGGCACGACAGCGTCGGCGGAGGGCGGAGGCGCGAGTGGTGACGGCGACGCTGCGAGGCCGGCAGACAGGACTGGCTCCGTGGGGACCGACACGGTGTAGGGCGAGGGGCCGGTGACGGGAAGCCCGGGTTGTGTCGTCGTGGCGGAGGAGACCGGGGGAGCCGAGTATGAAGGTGCCGAAGGCGGTACCGGTGGCGCCGGTGGTACCGGTGGCGCATCGGGGGTGAACTGCGCGTACGTGGCGCCGTTCCCGGAACCGGCCAACGGTGCCGCGCATGTCGCACAGACCGGTGCGTGTGAATCGTTGACGGCCCCGCAGTTCGCACAGTTCATGTGGCGTCCTCCCATGCCAATGATCGGAGCGCATCCAAGAAGGCCAGTGTTCCCGGAGTCGGGGGCGAGACCACGGGTGGGTGTCCGCGGCTCGAGGTGCACTCGGGAGAGGACTTCGCCTCCCGACGTGTGATCCCCTCCAGGCAAACGGAGGTGGAGACGAAGAGCCCGCGTTGTGCCCGTCGTGACAGGGCGGCGTCACAGGCGGGAGATAGGCTCGGCCTTGATGAGCACGAGACGGCGACCCAAGGGCGATTACAGCGAGGAGAGCATCAGCGTCCTCGAGGGCCTCGAGCCCGTGCGCCAGCGACCCGGCATGTACATCGGGTCGACCGGTGTCGACGGCCTCCACCACCTCGTGTACGAGATCGTCGACAACTCCGTGGACGAGGCGCTCGCCGGGTATGCGACCAAGGTCGAGGTCGTCCTGCACGACGACGGCTCCGTGCACGTCACCGACAACGGCCGGGGCATCCCCGTCGGTCCGCATCCCCAGTATCCCGAGACCTCCACGGTCGAAGTCGTGCTCACGAAGCTGCACGCAGGGGGCAAGTTCGGCGGTGGTGGATACCACGTGTCGGGGGGGTTGCACGGTGTGGGCATATCCGTGGTCAATGCTCTGTCCGAGCATCTCGAGATCGAGGTGTGCCGTGACGGCAACGAGTACGTGCAGACGTTCGGGCAGGGTGGAGTGCCCGAGGGGCCGCTGCGCAAGGGGCGCAAGACGAAGGCGACGGGTACCACCATCCACTTCAAGCCCGACCCGGCGATCTTCGAGGAGGTCGACTTCGACCGGCCGACCCTCGCGAAGCGCTTCCAGGAGACTGCCTTCCTCGTCCCCAACTTCACGATCGTCTTCCGTGACGAGCGGAACGTGGCCGACCCGGGGGCCGAGGGCGGGTGGGAGCGTGAGTACCGGGCGAAGCACGGCATAGTCGACTTCGTCGAGGCGCTCAACGCCTCCCGCACGGCCCTGCACCGTCGCGTCATCCACTTCAGCGGTGAGCGCACGGAGGGTGATCGCCTCATGAGCCTCGAGGTCGCCGCCCAGTGGAACGACACCTACGCCGACTCCGTCCACTCCTTCGTGAACGTCGTGAACACGAGGCACGGCGGCACGCACGAGGAGGGCTTTCGCATGGCCCTCACGGGCACGCTCAACAAGATCGCCAAGGAGATGGGTGTCTTGCGGGAGAGCGATGAGAACTTCACGGGTGACGACGTGCGTGAGGGACTCACGGCTGTCGTGTCGGTAAAGCTCACACATCCCCAATTCGAGGGCCAGACGAAGGCGAAACTCGGCAACACGGAGGTGAAGGGGTTCGTGCGGTCCGTCGTGAACGACGAGCTCTCACTCTGGTTGAAGCAGCACAAGGCCGATACGAAGGCCATCCTGAAGCGCTGCAAGGACGCGGGGAACGCGCGGCGGGCGGCTCGCAAGGCACGCGATCTCGCGCGGCGCAAGGGGGTCCTCGACGGCGCCGACGCAGGGCTTCCCGGCAAGCTCGTCGACTGCCAGAACGCCGACCGGTCCGAGACCGAGCTGTTCCTCGTCGAGGGCGATTCGGCGGGCGGGTCGGCGGTCTCGGCCCGGGACCGCTTCACGCAGGCGATCCTCCCGCTGCGCGGCAAGCTCCTCAACGTCGAGCGCACGTCACTCGCCCGTGCCCTCGAGAACGCCGAGGTCGCGTCGATCGCGGCCGCCCTCGGCTGCGGCATCGGCCACGACGTCGACGTCACCGAGTTGCGCTACGGCAAGGTCATCCTCCTCAGCGACGCGGACGTGGACGGCAGCCACATCCGCACGCTGCTGCTCACGTTCCTCTTCAGGTTCATGACGCCGGTCGTGAGCGAAGGCCGCGTGTACGTGGCCCAGCCTCCTCTCTACCAGGTGAGGTTCGGCCAGGACCGGGTCTATGCCGCGTCCGAGCAGGAGCTGCACGGGCTCCTCGACGCGAGGAATGGCAAGCCTGTCGTGAGCCGGTTCAAGGGCCTGGGCGAGATGAACGCCGAGCAGCTCTGGGAGACGACCATGAATCCTGCGACCCGCCGCCTCGTGCGCATCACCGTCGAAGAGGCCGCCCTCGCCGACGAGGTCGTGTCGAAGCTCATGGGCAGCGTCGTCGAGCCCCGCAAGGAGTGGATCTCCCAGAACGCGGGCGACGCCCGCTTCCTCGACATCTGACGGCATCGGCCCACCCCTCGCCCCCTTCCACACACACACGCCCTCTGGGTACCTGAGCGGCGATATATCGCCGCTCAGGTACCCAGACCGAGCGCACCGGTGAGTCTCTTCCGAAGTTCACGCGGCCGTCGGGTGAAATGCGTGAGGCGGACACGAATCACACGGAACCCGGCTGTACGCAGGTTCTCGTCCTTGAGCTGGTCGAACTGGCGTTGGTCCTCCAGATCGTGGATCCTGCTGTCGCATTCGAGGATCACGCGCTCCTGTCGCCAGACGACGTCGCACTCGTACGTGCGTTGCGGCGTGACAACCCTCGCATTGAACTCCGGGCGGGGCAACGCCCACTCCTCCAGAGCGCGGGCAGCGAGGATCTCGAAGGGTGAGCGGGCATCGGGCGCGGAGGCGGGCCGAGTCGCGGCGATCTCGATCACCTCCTTGGGACCGCGTCGTCCGAACTTCTTGAGCTCGAGGGCCCGCTCGAGGAGTCGGTCGGCCGTAGCCGCGCCGCGTCGGATCGACTCGTCGATGAGCAGCGTCAAGTGGGTGTGGGTGCAGGTGGGGGCGGCGTCTATCAGGGCGCGCTCCACGGTGGTGGTTCTCATCCCCCGCAGGACGCAGACATCGCTCTCGGGGAAGTCCCGCGTGCGGTGGACGACGAAATCGCGGGGGAGCCGATAACGCCGCGCGTGTTGCGTCACGACATGGGTTTGACTCGGAAAGGAAGTGAGACCCCGCAGCGCCAAGGCCGAGTGTTGGGCGAGAGCCCCGTCCGGTCTCAGCATGAGGGTTGCGGCGGTGCACTTGGCGAGGTCGGTCATGGGTTGGGTCGCGGAGACGAGGACACCGGGGTAGACCTCACGCCAGCGTCGGGTCGACACCTGGGTGCGGATCGTACGTCGCGGAACACCGAGAAGCACGAGCTGCTCCACGAGGATGATGCCGTGCTGACGCAGGGCGAGACGCGTGACGTCCAAGGGCAACGCTGCCGGCGGTGATTGCATGGGGTCCCCCAGAGGCAGTTGGAACTGCTGGGGGAAGTCGAAGTGACACGTACAGTAAGGGAATGCGAGAACGTTGGCAACCCATGCGCAGTCTGGACGCAGTCTGGGTACCTGAGCGGCGATATATCGCCGCTCAGGTACCCAGACGGGGGGGTTCGAGGGAGGATGCCACGTCGCTGAGGACGTCGCAGCAGACGGAGTAGTAGGCCCAGTTCCCCCGCTGCTGCCGGGTCAGGACACCGGCCTGGCTGAGCACCTTGAGGTGATGCGAGACGGTCGGCTGCGCCAGTCCGAGAGGTTCGACCAGGTCACACGCGCAGACCTCACCTGTGGGGGAGGAGTTGACGAGAGCCACGATCTGGAGCCGGGCGGGATCTGCGAGCGCCCGCAGAACGCCGGCCAGCTCCGCCGCCTGGCCACGCGTCAGCGGAGCCGAGAGCGGGTGACAGCAGGGGTGGGCTGGCGCGTCTCCGGTCTGAAGTCCTGTCGTCATGACATTTCCCCGCGTGTGGTACTCCGAGGGCCCGACATAGATCTCCATCAATATACGCGTGATGCGCGGTGCGGGGGCGCCGCCGGTAGGGTGGGCCGCCGGCGGGGTGACGCGGGCGAACGGACGTGGCGGAACCAGTGACGGAGAAGCAGGGATGACAGGAACGGACGGGATCGGGGTCGACCTCACGGACCGGGTCGCCTTGGTCACGGGGGCGTCCCGCGGGCTCGGCGCGGCGACGGCCGTCCGACTCGCCCGCATGGGTGCCGACGTCGTCGTCACCTACAAGAAGCAGGCGGAGGCGGCCGAGGAGGTCGCCGCTGCCGTGCGGGCGGCGGGGCGGCGCGCGTGGGTGTGGCAGGTCGACATGGCCGACTCCGCGTCGATCGACACCGCCTTCGACGAGTTCGCTGCCCACGGTGGCCCCGGTCCCCACCGCCTCGACATCCTCGTCGCGAACGCGGCGGCGACGAGCCTCAAACCACTCATGGAGCAGAAGCCGCACAACATCGACATCACGTTCGCGATCACGGTCACCGGCTTCATCCGCAGCGTGCAGCGAGCCGTGCCACTCATGGAGAGAGGCGGCGGCGGCCGTGTGGTCGCGATCAGTGGCATCGACACGGTGCGCTGGGCGCCTGCGCACGGCCTGCTCGGGGCGGCGAAGGCGGCGATGGAACAGCTCGTGCGCTACTTCTCCGTCGAGCTCGCCGATCGCAACATCACGCTCGTGGGCGTGAACTTCGACGCGTTCTTCGGCGACGGGCTCAAGATCATGCTCGGCCCCTACTACGACTACCTGATGCAGGTGATGTCACGCCTCCCACCCCTGCTCCGGGCGCTCGAGCCCGAGGACGCGGCCGAGGTCGTCGCCCTGTGCTGCACGGATGCGGCCCGGCTCCTGTGCGGGAACACGCTCATGGCCGACGGCGGGAACACCTTCGCCCAGTCCGGCAACCTCACGGCACTCCTCGGCGCCCTGCCCGAGGACGTCGTGCGTGATGTCCTCGGCCTCGATACCGACGGCGGGGAGTCCGGCCCCGACCGGGGAACGTCAGCGCCGTCGGTACCGGAGCTGTGACCGCCGTGGGTGCCGTGGCGACCGAGCAGATCCACCTCCGGGATGCCTATGCGAGGGAGATGGATGCCGAGGTCGTCGATGTGAGTGGGGGAGCGATCGCCCTCGATCGCACCGTCTTCTACGCGACGGGCGGCGGGCAGCCGTGTGACCTCGGCGGGATCGACGGAGTCGCCGTGACCGACGTCCACAAGGACGGGGACGTCGTCTGGCACGAGCTCACCGACGCGTCCGGTTTCGTACACGGCCGCAAAGTCCACGGCTCGATCGACTGGGACCTCCGCCACGACCTCATGCGCACACACACGGCGCTCCACATCCTCTGCGGGGTGATCTGGCACGAGTACGGCGTGCCTGTCACGGGAGGGAACATGAAGAGACTCGAGGCACGCATGGACTTCGAGTTCGATCCCCTGCCGCCCGGTTTCGCCGGACAGATCCAGGAGCGGGTGAACGAGGAGATCCGAGCCGACCGGCTCGTGCGGGTCGGCTTCCTGCCCCGGGCGGTGGCCCTCGAGGATGCCGACCTGATCCGCACGAAGGTGAACCTGATCCCGGAGTCGGTGCGCGAGATCCGTGTGGTCGACATCGTGGGGCTCGACCGCCAGGCCGACGGTGGTACGCACGTGCGCTCGACAGGAGAGGTCGGCTCGTTCGAGGTCACGAAGACGGAGTCGAAGGGGAAGGGCAACAAGCGCCTGCGGGTCGCGATCCGTGACCGATAGGACAGGTGATCACCGGTGGACGAAGATCGTGTCGGTCCAGCGGTCGACGGCGCTCCTGCCGTCACGCATCGTCAGGACATAGAGGAATCCCAGGCCGCACGCGAGCATGGGGACCACGAGGAGGAGCGTGCGGGCGACTGCACGCCAGAAGCCGAGCCGCCTCCCGTCGGCGCGGAGGACCCTGAGCTTGAAGGCGCGCATGAAGAGCGTGCTGCCGGCTGTCGAGGCAGGAAGGGCCCAATAGAGGAGGAGTAAGAGGAGGGCAGAGGGCGCACCCACCCCCCAACCTGTGGCAAAGGCGCGGTCGTAGTCACCCGTGCTCTTGCATACCTCGCTGGCCTCGGGACACTGGATCCAGAAGAGCCCCAGACCTACACCGGCCGAGAGCGCCACGACGAGCCAGAAGTCGAGCGCGAAGGCACCCATTCGAGACCCTGTGAGATCCGGTTGCCTCGGCTGCGGTGTGGGTGTGGGTGTGGGTGTGGGTGTGGGTGCCGGTTGGGGTGCCGGTTGGGGTTGGGGTGGGGGTGTCGCCTCGATCTCCGCGAGCAGCCTGTCGAGGTCGCTGTCGGGGTTGTTGTGGTCGATCACGAATGCGTGGCGGCGTGAGAGCGAGACGAGGTCGGGGGGGAGGAGGGAGGCGGGGGGCGGTTGTGCCCCGTCGATGAGGACGGGGATCGTCCGGATGTTGCGCTCGAGGGCGCGGGCGAGCTCGAGGCGGACGAAGTCGGCGGGGTCGTCGAGGCGCCGGTTCCCGTCGCGGTCACGCGCGTCGATCCAACCGGTGCCGATCACGGCGAGCATGACCTGGGTGCGTTCGAGGTACTCGTCGATGGTGTCGGCGAAGTCGTATCCGGGCCGGATCGTGCCCATGTCGAAGAACACCCGCTCGTTTCCGAACTCCTGCGTGAGACGATCACGGATGAGCTTGGCGGGCCAGCGGGTGTCGGCGTGCCTGTAGCTGATGAAGATGCAGTCGCGGCGAAACGCCTCGTGTGACGCCCCGGAGGAACGGGCTTGAACCGGGGCGGCTGCACCCGGTACGGGGGCCACGTGGCCGGTCCAGTTGTTCCCGTCCCAGTAGCGCAGGAGGGCCGGATCCGTGTCGTGGGCATACCAGCCTGGTTCGGTCACGATCTCTCCCGGTGGCGCCTCGCAGTCCCCCGGTAGGACCGGCCTGACCGAGTGGGAGGACCGATGCTACCCGGGGGCTCTCGACCCCGCCACGTGGAACACGAGGCGGTGCGACCAGGTGATTCACGCGGGGTGCACTAGGCGCCGTCGTGGTACACCCAGACGAGGTACCCAGCGTGGCGATGGTCTTCGACGCCCACAGGCCCGAAACGACGACTCGGGGACGTGGCGGTGTCCGTCACCTCTCCACGGCGCCGATGTCACATGCGCCGCCCGCGGGCCTCGGCCTGGCCACGTCACGCTGATCCCAACGCATGTCGCACGCTTGCGGGTTCCCCGGAACGACGTTCAGGAGTGGACTCCCCGCCAGGGGCATGCGCGTTTGCGTGCGACCGCCGTTCTCGGCGAGAGCGCCGACGAGCGGGTTGGCGACAACCCTGTCGGTCGGACCGCGGAAGCCACACGAGTTGTCGCCGGCGATGTTGTATCCGAGAGAGTTCGTCGGGTTGGTCAGGCGGCAGTCGGTGCCGCCGCCACGCCGCACACCGACGACGGAGGCGTATGACTCGAGCATCATGGCCGTGACGTTCGCACCGCGGGGCGCCGAGTTGTCGACAACCGTCGACCAGCGCAGGTGGGCGGTACGAGACGCCGAGATGGCACCGCCGGACACGGTTGCGCTGTTGCCCGAGATCGTCACGTTCTCCGTGGAGATCTCGCTGAACGAGAGGATGCCCCCTCCGCCGCCGTTCCGGGCCCGGTTGCCGCTGAGAGTCGACCCCGTGAGCCAAGCTCCGAGCACAGACACGATCCCCCCGCCCGATCCGGACGCCGTGTTGTCCGCGACCGTCGACGCGATGACATTGATCTGGTCACCCGACCAGACACCGCCGGCGTTGAGAGCCGTGTTGGAGGTGATCCGTGACTCGACCAGCATCACTCCCTCCCGGGCGAAGACGCCCCCACCACTGCCGCCCGAGCTGTTGTTGCGGGCACCCGCGCCGTAGGCCATGAGCACGAACCCGGCCGGGGCGTAGACACCGCCTCCGTTCTGGAAATGGCCGGTTCGTCCGCCGGTGAGCGTCGTCCCGGTGAGCTGCACGTCACCGTCGAGCATGTGCAGGACGCGTTCACCGGGGCAGTTCTGGCGGATCATGTTGGACGTGCCGGCGATCGTCAGGAAAGACTCCTGGGTGTCCAGGTCACCCGACTCGTTTGCGTCCTCGGGTGCGTTCCCGCACATCGTGAGCTCGTAGGTGACCCCTGGTCGGAGCTCGATCGTCCCGATGTCGGGAACGAACTCGGCCCACAGGACGGCCTCTCTCAGGGTCAGGTCGGCGTCCCAGAAGTCGAGCGGTAGGTCTCTGGCCGTCGTGGGGTGGACGACACTGTCGTCGAGCAGGTCGTCCCCAACGTCGGCCCGAGCCTCGGGCCCGACTCCGACAATGGAGACGAGGACGACGGCGAGCCCTATGAGGAAGGCGAGGGTGTGAGTGAGACGGCGCATTTCGTTCCTCCCGGATTTGCGGACGCATTCACCGCAGTTTCCGAATGGCACCTTTCGCGCGCCTTTCACTTTCGGGCTGGAGTGATTGACCCGGGGGTGACGCAGGCGGGCTGTAGCGTGGCGGCATGGCTGAACAGGGAAGACGACGCAACAGAGCGGCCGGGTCGAAGCGCCGTGCGAAGACCACGTCCGACACACCGTCACTCTTCGACGGCGAGTCGAACGGTGCTGGATCGGTCGCGGTGGAGGACAGGGAGTTCACCCGCGAGATGGAGACCGCGTACCTCGAGTACTCGATGTCGGTCATCGTCGCCCGTGCGCTGCCCGACGTCCGTGACGGCTTGAAGCCGGTGCAGCGGCGCATCCTCTGGGGGATGCAGACGAGTGGTGTGCGAGCGACAGGTCCGCACCGCAAGTGCGCGAAGGTCGTGGGTGAGGTGATGGGCTCCTACCACCCCCACGGCGACAGCGCGATCTACGACGCCCTCGTGCGCATGGCGCAGCCGTTCAGCTACTACGTGCCCCTCGTCGACGGGCAGGGCAACTTCGGCTCGCCCGGGTTTCCGCCCGCCGCGATGCGCTACACGGAGTGTCGTATGACACCCACGGCGGAGCAGATGCTCGCCGACATCGGCGAGGAGACCGTCGACTTCGTCCCCAACTACGACGGCGAGACGACCGAACCCGCGGTCCTCCCCTCGGCGTTCCCGAACCTCCTCGTGAACGGGGCTGCCGGAATCGCCGTCGGCATGGCGACGAGCATCCCCACCCACAACCCGGTCGAGGTCCTCGATGCCGCCCTCATGGTCCTCGACTCACCGCAGGTGACCACGAAGCGCCTCCTGCGCAAGCTGAAGGGTCCCGACTTCACGACGGGGTGCGACATCATCGACGCAGGTGGCGAGCTCGGTATCGCCGCCGCGTACGAGACGGGAGCGGGCCGGGTCACAGTCCGGGCCTCTGTCGAGATCGAGGCCGGCGCCCGCGGCTCGCAGGTGATCACGTTCCGCAACCTGCCACCCGCCGTGTCCGTGTCACAGGTCGCCGAACAGATCGTGGACCAGGTGAAGAAGGGCAAGCTCGCCTCCCTCTCCAACGTCGTCGACGCGTCGGACAAGGAGGGTCAGCAGCTCCAGGTCCACACGAAGAAGGGCCATTCGGCGCCTGCCGCGGTCGCCGAGCTCTTCCGCCTCACGCGGCTCGAGGACACGTTCGCGATCAACATGCGGGCCCTCGTCGACGGCGTCCCCCGTGTCCTCTCCGTCGCGGAGATGCTCAGGGCCTTCTGCGACCACCGCATGGAGGTCGTGCTGCGCCGCAGCGTCTTCCGCAGGCAGAAGGCCGAGGCACGTCGCCACATCGTGCAAGCCCTCATGAAGGCGTTGGACCGCATCGACGAGGTCATCGCCGCCATCCGCAGGTCTGCCGATGCCGCCGCTGCCAAGGAGGCCCTCATCGACCTGCTCGACATCGATGCCGAGCAGGCACAGGCGATCATCGAGATGCAGTTGCGTCGCCTCACGGGCCTCGAGACGCAGGCCCTCGCCGACGAGCTCGAGGCACTGAACGCGGAGATCCGCACCCTGAAGGCGATCATCGACGACGAGGAGCGCCGCCGCGGTGTCGTGCGCAGCGAGATGCAGGAGGTGCGGGCCGCCTACGTGGGTCTGAAGCGCCGCAGCCGGATCGTGTCGGTCGACACTGCGGAGCTCGAGGCCGAAGCCGAGGAGGCAGAGGAGGGCCTCGCCGACCTCGAGGTACAGGTCAGGGTTCTACGGGGTGGGTACGTCGAGGTGACGCCGCCTGGTGATCGACGCAAGACATGGCGGGGCAGCGACCCGCACATGGCACCCGTGCTCGACCGCGTCGTCGCGATGTCGGATCGCATCGCCGTCGTCACGGAGGACGGGAGAGCGTGGGGGATCCCCCTCCTCGACGTGCCGGCGGGCAGACGCGTGGCCCTGCGGGACCTGAGCGACGCTCCCCGTGATGCCCGCATCGTGTTCGCCTTCCCCGCGTCGGTCACCGAGAGGTCGGGCGGGACGGGCCTCACCCGTACCCTCGCCCTTGTCACGTCCGACGGCAAGGCGAAACGCCTCGAGGCGGCCGATGCCGTGGCATCCACGCGTTCCGGCGTGCAGGTGATGCGTCTCGACGACGATGCGAGAGTGGTGGGTGCCGCTCTCGTCACAGACGCCGACGCGCTCGTTCTCGTGAGCTCTGACGGGCATGCCGTGCGTGTGACGGCGGGCGACCTCCCCGCCCAGGGGAGATCGGCCGGCGGCGTGCGGGCGCAGCGCCTCGCGGCGGAAGCGGTTGTCGTCGCGGCGGCGCTCGCCCCGGACGAGGCAGTCCTCGTGTGTGGCACCGCGGACGGCTGGGTCACGTCGGTCGATGTCGCCGAGATCCCCGTCCACGCCCGTGGCGCCAAAGGTGTGCTTGCGGCCCGGACGGACAAGGGTCGCGGTTCGGTGACGGGAGCTGCCGTCACCGAACGCAAGCAGCCGGTGTGGCTCGTCGACTCCGACCACAAGGTGCACGGTGTCGAGGCGAAGGCGGCGAAACGCGGCGGGCAGGGCAGGCATGTGACCGGGTCAGTGGCCGACGTCTTCGCTTGAGTCCACGTGCCCAACAGTTTCCTGGTCCGAACGGTCGATATGGGTATGGCCCGAGGGGGTGGCTGTGGGAGGTGCCGGTGAGTGGACGGAGGGACAGTTGGAAGTGCGCAGGGCCGGAGTCCGGCGGTCCCGCCTCGTCCGCCTCCTCACGCGCGGTGTCATGGCGGGGGGTGCCATCGTTGTCATCTTCGGAGTCGTCGTGCCCTTGCTCGGAAGTGCGGGGCCTGTCTGAGCCCGCCTGCGCCTCTCAATCGACCGCCGGCACGGGTATCAGGGTCCAGGCCCCCCGCATGTCGCTCCAGGACGCCTCGAATCCCATGATCGCGTACTCGCTCGACCCGCAGACGACGACACCGTTCACCGATGTCGTGGTCTCGTCGGGAGGGGGGCCGAGCGGTGGGGCGAACGCGCCGAGCGTGAAATGGAAGTCGGGCTCGGTATAGGACACCTCCATGTCCGCCCCGGGACACTGCCGGGTGGCGTCCGCATCCACAGGGAGGAGCGCGTACGCCTGGGCGAGCGCGATGGCGGCGGTGTCGACGCCTGACCGGCCACGGGTGGTGTTGGTGACCTGCCATCCTCCTGCTGCCGTCGACGCCGATGTGGGAGGGACGGATGTGCCCCCGGCCGGTGATGTGGTCGTGGCGGGATAGGTGGTGGGTGCAGCCGTCGTGGCCGCTGCCTGCGGAGTCGACGCACGGGCTGTGTCGCCCTTGCCTGAGTCGGGCCCCGATCCGGGGCGGAGCAGGAGGAACGCGGTCAGACCCGTTGCTGCCACGACGGCGCCGGCAACAGATACGAGCACGATCCGTTTCCGGCGGGAGGCCGAGCCTGCACCGTCATGCCGGCCGGACTCCGGTCTCATCGCAGACCCGCCAGCGGTGCGCCGCGCCGTATGCCACGCGCTGACGTGCGGTCGTGCCACCACGTTCCGTGGCCCCGTTCATCCGATGTATCCGACTTCTCCGTCTTCCCGTTCACAGAACTCACAGAAACTCATGCATCTGTCGTAGGCCTACTCGTCGCTGTGCTCGAAGCGAGGCCGGGGGATCTCGGCCAGAGTGTAGGCACGCCCTCGAGAGATACCGGCTGGGTCTCGGGGTCAGAAACCAAGACGGCACCCACAGGCACCACCCAGAGGAAAACGTGACCGGAATCACTCGACCCAGGCACCTCGACGAACTCACCGACGAGCAGGTTGTGGAGCAGGTCCGCCAAGGCAACGACCTCGCCCTCGAACACCTCCTCCAGCGATACCAGCGCTTCGCCCGCGCCAAGGCCCGCGGCTACTTCCTCATCGGCGCCGATGCCGACGACGTGTACCAGGAAGGCATGATCGGCCTCTTCAAGGCCATCCGCGACTACCGCGACGACCGTCAGGCGTCCTTCCGGGCGTTCGCCGAGCTCTGCATCACGCGCCAGATCATCACCGCGATCAAGACCGCGACCCGCCAGAAGCACCAGCCTCTCAACTCCTACGTGAGCTTCTCGATGCCCTGCGGGGACGACTCGAACGACCGCACTGCCGAGGAGATCCTCGTGGGCGGCGACGAGAAGCTCGACCCCGAACATCAGGTCATCTCGATGGAGGGCATCCACAGCCTCGCCGGTTCCCTAAACGAGATCCTCTCGAACCTCGAGCTGCAGGTCCTGCGCCTGTACGTCGAGGGCCTCAGCTACGTCGACATCGCCGAGCGTCTCGGCCGGCACGCCAAGTCGATCGACAACGCCATCCAGCGCATCAAGCGCAAGCTCGAGGCGCACCTCGAGAAGCGGGCCGAGGAAGACACCGACCTCGAAGAGGCCGTCTGACGGATCAGACGCGCGTCCGACATCTCGCTCATCTGAGGGCCTCGCCCGGCCGATCACCTCTCCAGTGATCTACAGACCGGCAGGCGTTGGATGGGACATCTCTTCCTAGTCCTCTTCGCGACCGCGACACTCGTCGTGGTCTCGGGTATCTGCATCACGTGCGTCATGTTCGCGCTCTCTCGCGACGGCAGCCCCCTGGTGCCCGCCACACCACCCGGCTACCTCGTCGTGTTCGTCCTGCCCTGCCTGGACGAGGGGCAGGTCCTCGAGGCGAGTCTCGAGCGGCTCACACAACTCGACGGCGCCGACTACAGGGTGCTCGTCGTGGACGACGGCTCCGACGACGCCACCCTCGACATCGCGAGCCGCTTCGAGACGCGGGGCACATGGGTGATGCACCGGGAGCGCCCGGACGCACGCCGAGGCAAGGGCCACGCCCTCAATGCCGCATACCACCAAGTCGTGTCGCGGACGTCGGGACGGTGGGATCCGGACTGTGTGATCCTCTGTGTCCTCGACGCCGACGGCCGCGTCGAGGACAACATCATGACCGAGGTCCTGCCCCTCTTCTCCGACGCCTCAGTCGGCGGCGTGCAGACGGGGGTCCGCATGTTCAACCGCCGTGAGAGCCTCCTCGCCCGCTTCCAGGACGTCGAGTTCGTCGCCTTCATCGACATCTTCCAGCGTGGCCGCAACCTCGTCGGCACACCCGGCATGGGTGGCAACGGCCAGTTCACGCGGCTATCCGCCCTGCAAGCCCTGGCCGCCCGGCCCGAGGCCGCAGACGGCCCATGGACCGACAACCTGACGGAGGACCTCGACCTCGGCGTGCGTCTTCTCGCGTCGGGATGGCGCACGATGTTCTGTCCCACGACGTGGGTGTCACAGGAGGCGGTCGCCACGGTGTCACACCTCGTGCGTCAGCGCACCCGCTGGGCGCAGGGAATCCTCCAGACGTGGTGTCGCCTCCCGGAGATCTGGCGGAGCGAAGCCCTGGTATTCCGCCAGAAGGTCGATCTCACCTACCAGCTCGCCGGCCCCCTTCTCATCGGGTTCATGTCGCTGTTCGTGGCGTGGTTCTTCGTACGTCTCGGCATGTGGCTTGCCGCCGATCCGGCCGGGATCGTGGCATGGGCGACGAGCTACTGGGGCCTCCTCGTCGTCGCCTTCTACCTCGTGACGTTCGGGACCGCCTGGCCCATCGCGTATGCCCTCTGGGTGAACGACTCCGATACGACGGCCCTGAGGGCCCTCGCGCTCGCGCACGGATACGCGTTCTACTCGTACCTCTGGTATCTGACGACGTGGAAGGCGGCCTTCCGTCTCGTCGGAGGCCGCACGGCATGGTCCAAGACCCTGCGCACGTCCGGCCCGGACCAACCTCCTGCCACGGTGGGGGGCTCATGATGGCCGGAACCGCGTTCTCCCCCCTCACCACGACTGCCGGAGACGTGCTGTACGGCAGCGGCGTGACACGTCCGATCGCGATCTACTTCGTGGCCGGCCTGGTCCTCATCGTCGTTTGTGTGGGCCTTCTCTCGATCTCGTCACGGCGCGCCTGGGCGCTCCGCACCGTCCCGCCCGGCCCCGCGGCCGGGCGGCTCGATCCTGCATACGTACGACACAAGCGCTTCACGCGCCGGCACCGCGGATACCCACCAGCACAGGTGGCGGCACACCTCCGCGAGGTCGCGGACCGAATGGAGGAAGGCGGATCAGGGAACGTAGTCGCCCCGCCCCGATTCGGCTCGGTGCGCCGCGGCTGGGATACCCGCCAGGTCACGCGCTTCCTCGACCTCGTCACCGCACAGACCGAAAGGGACCGACATGGATGAATTCCGCGGCAGGCACGGGCGGCAGGAGCAGCGGGACCGCCTGGGACGCCACGAGGTGAGCGCGACCGTTGTGGCGCCGGCGCTCGCGTCGGGCTCCGCGGACCCACCGGACCGGGCGGCCCTCGAACACCTTCGTGACGACATATCCCGTGCCGGGCAATCACGCATCGCCGTCGTCGTCGGCACGAGACCAGAGGCGATCAAGATGCTGCCTGTGATCCTCGCCCTCGAGGACAGCCGCCTCTTCGAGCCTGTCGTGATCACGACAGGACAGCACCCCCACGACGTGGCAGACCTCTTCGCGACCTTCGGTGTGACACCCGATGTAGATCTCTCGATCTTCGAACCCGGCCTGTCCCTCGCCGAGATCAGCGACCGGGTCGTGGCTCAGCTCTCGCGACGCTTCGAGGCGACACGGGACGAGGCGGGACGCGCCCCCCTCGACCGCGTCGCGAGACGGATCCGCGACGGCGCCGGCCCGGATCTCACGGCCCACCTGCAGGGCGCGACGAGGCCGACGGCAGCCGGCGATTCGCACTACGCGGACATCGTGACGCACGCCCTTGCGGGTGAGGTGATCTCGATCTTCGTGCACGGCGACACCACGTCGTCCATGGGGGCGGCTCTGGCCGCCTTCTACAACCGCCTCCCGGTCGGCCACGTCGAGGCCGGCTTGCGTACCGACAACCTGTGGTCCCCCTACCCCGAGGAGCTGAACCGACGGGTCATCAGCCAGATAGCGTCACTCCACTTCGCGCCCACTGCTCGCGCTCGCGCAAACCTGATCCTCGCCGGGATCGACGCCGAACGGATCACGGTGACGGGCAACACGGGGGTCGATGCCTTCCTCCTCGCGTCCCGACTGCCGGACCGGGTGGGCATGGACGTGTGGTCCGCGGGCTCGAGCAGACGCCTTCTCGTCACAGCGCACCGGCGCGAGAACTGGACGGGAGGGATCACACGCATCGCACGCGCTGTGCGCCGAGCCCTCGACGCCCACGACGATCTCGACGTGGCCTGGGTCACACATCCGAACCCGGCCATCGGAGAGATGGTGAGAGCGGAGCTCGACGGCACGCGGGCGCGTCTCCTCGAACCGGTCGACTACGTCGACTTCAGCCGTCTCCTCGCATCGGCGTCTGCGGTCCTCACCGACTCGGGCGGCATCCAGGAGGAAGCCCCCGCGGCAGGCGTGCCCGTGCTGGTCGCCCGCGAGACGACCGAACGTCCAGAAGCGGTGGCGGTGGGCTGCGCCCTCCTCGTCGGGACCGACGAGGAGAAGATCCTCGATGCCCTGCAGTCGGTCCTCTGGAACGCGGAGACGCACGCCTCGATGGCGCGGGCCATGAATCCCTACGGCGACGGATACGCGGCGCGCCGTGTCGTCGCAGCCACCGAATGTGTGATCTTCGGGACGCCGGCACCGCCGGACTTCGGATCCGGCCTCTCGCGGCGCGCCGTCCTCGCCCACGCCGGGTACTCGTTGGCCTGAGTGCGCGTCGCAGCCGACGTGGATAGAGTGCAATCCGGACCGCAGTGACATCCGAGGGGGAACCATGCCGCACGTGACCAGCTACAGGCCAGGCCAGTTCTCGTGGGTCGATCTCGCCACGACCGACCCCGGTACGAGCCGCGACTTCTACACGGCCCTCTTCGGCTGGGACTACGAGGACGAGGACGCAGGCGGGGGCATTGTCTACACGACGTACAGCAAGGACGGCCTCCATGTCGCGGGGATGGGTGCGATGCCCGATGCGATGCGCGACGCCGGTGTCCCTTCGATGTGGCAGTCCTACGTGACCGTGGACGACGCCGACGCGGCAGGCAAGCGGGCCGTCGAGCTCGGCGGCGCTACGCCGATGGGTGAGGCTTTCGACGTCATGGACGCGGGACGCATGGCGGTCGTCATCGATCCGCAGGGGGCGATGTTCCGGGTCTGGCAGCCCCGCGATCACATCGGCGCCCAGCTCGTGAACGAGCCGGGATCGTTCTGTTGGAACGAGCTCCTCACGACGGACGCCAATGCGGCCGAGGAGTTCTACGCGGCCCTCTTCGGCTGGAAGTTCACGACGTCCGACACCGACGGGATGACGTACACGGAGATCACGAACGACGGCGACGTGAACGGCGGCATCATGGCCCACAGCGAGGAGATGGGTCCGATGCCGGCCCACTGGGGCGTCTACTTCGCGGTGTCCGCATGTGACGAGTCCGTCGCGAGGGTGGCCGAGCTCGGTGGCGGCATACACGTCCCTCCCACCGACATCCCGCCCGGCCGTTTCGCCGTCGTCTCGGACCCGGTGGGCGCCGTGTTCGATTTGATCGAGCTCGACCTCGAGATGTGACCCGTGACGACACGTCTGGGTACCTGAGCGGCGATATATCGCCGCTCAGGTACCCAGACGTCGTGCGACGGCCCCGCGGGCGGGCCTATTCCCGCGGATAGCGATACAGCGGCTCGTCCGTCCCCTCGCTCGCTGTCCAGTACGCATCCACGCCCGGTGTGAGTGCGACGGCCTCCCCCTGTGATTCGAGGTGGAGGGGGAGGGTGCACGGCTCGGTTGCGAAGACTTCGGCAAGGGGCTGGCCGGGTGTGCGGTTCCACCACAGGAGGCTGGTGTAGGTCCGGACTACGACAGCGCTGCCGTCGTCGGCCATGTCGGCTGACGTCACGAGGCCGTCCACGGAGAGCCCGTCCAGGGGTATGGACGCGACATCCTCCAGCGTGGCGGACGTCCCGGGTGCCGGATTCGACCAGCCGTACAGGTGGGCTGTGCCGGCCGGCCCACTCGTGACCACGTAGATGTAGCCCGTGGTCGGGTCGGCCATGAGGGCCTCGGCGTTGTGCGCGCCGTCGGGATAGACAGCTTCGAGAACCTCTGCCTCGGCCGTCTGGGTGTCCGCCGGATCCGCGGGCTCCGGCACGCGGTACACCCGGATCGAGTCGCGAACTCCCCTGTTGTCACCTATGTCTCCCACGAGGATGCGGGGAACGCCGCCGGGTCCCGGAGTCGTGATGGCGAGATCTTCGATGTCGCGGGGTGACACCCCCGCGATCTCCGTCTCCCCGAGGAGGGCGCCGCCCGCGGTCAGGGAGTACAGCGTGGCGGTGTTGCCCGAGTCGTTCACGGCCCAGAGCACGTCGGGGTTGCGTCTGCTGACGACAAGGCCACTCAGCTCGTCGAGACGGGGATCGGTTACACGTCCGGCTTCCGTCCCGATCCCGAAGACGGGACAGCCCCTCTCGGTCTTCGCCCATGTCGGGATGCGCGGTGGTGCAGCCGTGACGGCGGTGCCCTGTTTTTCCGGCCCACACGCAGCCGTCGTGAAGCACACGAGAACGAGCAGGGCACGCAGCCAGGGTTCCGCCCTGCCCGCGTGAGCCGGGCTCAACGCGATGGTTCCGGGGGAGCGGTCACAGCAGCCTGCCCGCGGGACGTGGCGTCGAGACAGGCGTTCACGAGGGCAGGCACGAACACGTCGGGGGCGGTAGCGCACACGACGTGGTCGCCAGGCACCTCGTGCACGCTTGCGAGCGGGATGCGGGCGGCGAGGCTGCGCTGGCGGTGGGGCGAGACCACGTCGTCCTCGGTCATGACGAGGACGGCCGTCGGCACGTCGATGTCGCCCACCCACGCGTGGGACGAGAAACGGGCGCACGCCCCCGCCGCCTGCATCACGGCCGCCGGATCGGTGCCCGCCATCTCCCGCCGTATGAGATCGCGCAGCCGGGGGTGGTTCACGCCGGCGAGGAGCCGCTCCTGCATGAGGTGGTGCGCGCGATTCGGGGCGTAGCCAACGAGGCGGGCGAGGCCGGGAAGCACGTAGGCAGACCCACGCTGCCAGCGGGGGGCGAGGAAATGCCCGGATGTTGCGCAGAGGACGAGGCTCGCCACGCGGTCGCGGTGACGATGCCACGTGAGCTGGGCAATCGGACCGCCCATCGAGTAGCCGACGGGCGTGAAGCGGTCGATCCCGAGGGTGTCGGCGAGGGCCACGACGTCGTCGGCGCAGTCGGCGAGGCGAAACGTGTCCGTGCGGATGCCGCGACCGTGGCCGCGCTGATCGATGCCGACGACGTCGAAGTGACCTGCGAGGGGTCCGAAGGCGGGACCCCAGTTCAGGCGTGCCGTCGCGGCGAGGCCGTGGAGGAGGACGAGAGTGGGCGCCCCGCGCGGTCCCTGCGCACGGCGAATCCACGTGGTTCCCCGGCCTGGGAGGTGCACGGGCTGCTCCGTGAGGTCTGTCTGCGCCATGCACCCAAGCCTACGTGGGATGAATCCCACTACGTGGGCGTACTCAACCACACTAGATGTGGCTGGATACGCCCACGTGATTGCCCGCACCTCCGTGGGCGTACTCAAACACACCAGATGTGGCTGGATACGCCCACGTGATGCCCTTCCCCCGAATCAGTCGAAGCGTTCGCCGCCGTTCACATCGAGGCTCTGACCCGTGATCGGGCGGGCGAGGTCCGACAGGAAGAACAACACGGCACCCGCGCACTCCGTATCAGGGGGGATGTAGCCGAGCGGGATACGGGCCGCGATCTCGTCGCGGGCCTCCTCTGGGGTGATGCCCTCCTCGTGTGCCACGAACTGGCACCAGATCTGCACGCCCGGACCCCACATCCAGCCGGGGAGGACGGAGTTCACGCGGATGCCGTCGGGGCCGAGCTCCCGCGCCATCGTGCGGGTTGCAGCGAGAAGGGCTCCTTTGCTCGCCGCGTAGTCCGCCTGGCGCGGCATCCCCGCCTTCGCAGCCATCGTGTTCACGAAGACAATGGATCCCTCCGTCTCGTCCTCTTGCATGCGCCGAACGACGTGCTGTGTGAGCACGAGCGTCCCGAAGACGTTGACCTCGAACACGTCACGCCACTGGCCGAAGTCGGCGTCGGCGAACGTGGCGAACCGAGGAGGGGAGAAGGCGTTGTTCACGAGACCGTGGATCGGGCCCATGCGCTCGCGTGCCTGCGCCACGAGACCCTTGCACGCGGCCGGATCCGTGATATCCGTGGGCACGGGGAGAGCCTCACCGCCCGCCCCGGAGATCTCGTCGGCGACCTCGTCGAGGTAGGCCGGGTTCCGCGCCGCGAGCACCACGCGGGCGCCCTCCCGAGCGGCGGCCACGGCGACCGCGCGGCCGAGCCCCGGCCCGATCCCTGACACGATCACTGTGCGGTCTGCCAGCAGCGGCATGGTCCTCCTCGCCGGAACCCGGACACCCGGACGGCCGATCGTAGCGGGGCACGAATCCCACGGAGGAGGCGTGTCGAGCCTTCTGTACCCTGGCAACGGCCATGCTCACGATCTCCGGCCTCTGCAAGAGCCACCCCGGCCACGTTCTCTTCGACGACGCCGATCTCGTCATCGGCCGGCGCGAACGCGTCGGTGTCGTGGGAAGGAACGGGTGCGGGAAGACGACACTCCTCCGAATCCTCCTCGGTGAGGAGAGCGTCGATGCGGGTACGGTCACGATCCCCAAGCACCACCGAATCGGACACGTGGATCAGCACCTTGCCTTCACGGCGGCCACGGTGCTGGCGGAGGCCGAAGCAGCCCTGCGCCCGAACACGGACGGCTGGACCGAGACACATCGGGCGGAGGAGATCCTGTCCGGTCTCGGCTTCGGGGCGAGCGACCTCGCGGCCGCGCCGGACTCTCTCTCGGGTGGATACCAGATGCGCCTCGCCCTCGCCCGTGTGCTCCTCGCCGACCCCGACCTCATGCTTCTCGACGAGCCGACCAACCACCTCGATGTCGTGAGCATCCGCTGGCTCGAACGGTTCCTGAGTGCATGGCGGGGGGAGCTGGTCCTCGTGACCCACGACCGCTCCTTCATGGACACGGTCTGCACGCACACGGCCGCCGTGCACAGGCATCGATTCCGCAAGGTCACAGGCGGTACGGAGAAGCTCTACACGCAACTCGCCCGCGAGGCCGAGACGGAGACACGCACGGACGCGACCGCTGCGCGGCAGCGGCGGGAGATAGAGATGTTCGCGAGACGCTTCCGGGCCCAGGCGACGAAGGCACGTGCCGTGCAGTCGCGCCTCAAGCGCCTCGAACGCCTCGAGCGCGAGCGAGCCGAGTCCGACGACCCCTCCGCTTCCGACACGGCAGCCGTCGCGTTCAGCACCGCGCCGTTCCCGGGCAAGACGCTGCTCGAGGTGGACGGGCTCGGTTTCGGCTGGAGTGACACGGACACCCTCATCGGGGACCTCTCGTTCACGATCGCCCCCGGCGACCGCGTCGCCGTCGCGGGTCCGAACGGAAGGGGGAAGACGACTCTCCTCCGACTCATCGCCGGAGATCTCGAGGCGCGCTCAGGATCGATCCGGCGCAGCCCGAACCTCTGCACTGGATGGTTCGGGCAGAGCACGCACGTGACACTCGACGACTCACGCACGGTCGAAGCCGAGATCATGGACGCCCTCGCCGAAGCGAACCGGACACGGGCGCGGGGTCTTGCCGGTCGCATGCTCTTCGAGGGAGCCGATGCCGACAAGCGGATCGGTGTCCTCTCGGGTGGTGAGCGCAGCCGGGTTCTCCTTGCGAAGGTCATGGCGGCCCCGGCGAACCTCCTTCTCCTCGACGAGCCCACGAACCATCTCGACATCGAGACGGTCGAGGCGCTCAGTGATGCGATCGACACCTTCCCGGGAGCAGTCGTCCTCGTGACACACGACGAGGACCTGCTCACCCGCCACGCCGAGCGCCTCGTCGTCTTCGATGCCGGCTCCGTGACATGTCATGCGCTCGGCTACGCGGACTTCCTCGAGCGTGTCGGCTGGTCGGCGGAGCGGGACGAGCCGGCACATGGGCAGGCACGCCTGGGGGCCGACACGCCGCACAAGACCGCCCGCAAGGCGCGGCGACGGCGTGTCGCCGAACGCAATGCGGTGCTGCGTCCCCTCCAGACACGCGTTGCCGAGCTCGAGGCCGAGATCGCTTCCCTCGAGGAGTCCGCGGCCCGTATCGAAGTGGAGATCGGGACGGCGGCGGCGGCAGGCGACGGTGTCGGTGTCACGCGTCTCGCGCACGACATGCATGATCTGGCGCAGCGGCGCGACGACCTCTACGCCTCCCTTGCCGCCGTCAGTGACAGGCTCGAGGCATCCCTGGCTGAATTCGCAGCCGCGGAACGGCTATAGAAGAAGCAGTCATGACGATCGCCTCTGCCTCGCAACTCGCCCAGACCGCCCTCGCCGCCCTCACGGCCTGGGACACCCCGGATCGAGTGCAGCTCACCGAGCCGCTGCTCGAGGAGCTGGCGTCCCGTCCCGACCAGACGGTCACATATCTGCAGTCCGTCCTGCGCTGGGCCGGCGACCAACACGGACACGACGAGGAGGACCAGTGCCTCTTCGTGGACCCGACCGAGATGCACGACGACGTGCTCGCTGTCGCCTCGAAGCAGGCGGAGGCCCTGGCAGAGCTCCTCGAGAGCCTGGAGGGTCCGCAGGCGGGAGAGCCTCAGGCGCTGCGCCGCCGCCGCCTCGGTGAGGCGGGCAGCGACGTGGTGCGCGACGTCCTGCGTCTCGTGTACGGCGAGGAGACGTGCGCGCTCGAGCCGCATCTGCCGCCGCATCGCGGCCTCACGCCCAAAGGCTGGGTCGGATCGGTCCTGCATGCCGCACATGCCGGGCTCGAAGTGGCCGCTCACAACGTGGGCGAGAACTCGTCGCACCTGCTCACGGTCCTCGGACTGCACACGGCGCAGATGGCCGGCGAGATCGACCGCATGGCACGCCGTCAGCGCACGCTCGTCTGCCAGTCAACGCCGACGGACTCGGTGTTGCGCTCCGTCGCCGCGTTCTGCCGGGAGGTCACGGGAGACATCGAGGCGCACGGGGCTCCGACGCCGCGGCTCCGCCCCCATGCCGTGGACATCGTGGCGGGCAGGGCGATCCAGTCGGTGATGGCCGTGCTCCACCTCCTCGTCTCGATCCTCTCGGAGGAGGCGGCGGCACAGGGGTTGACGCTTGCGGAAGTCGTCGACGACCTGGTCGCAGACCTCGAGAGTCGGTGTGGGGACTGGCGGAGCGGGGCGCTCCCCTTCCTCGACGTGTTCTCGGGGTTGCACGAGGCCGAGACCTTCGACACGACCGCCGAATGTGCGGTCGCGACGATCGCCGACGACGATCCGGGTGACATCCTGTTCCTCCTCTGCGCCGCCTGTGCCGTGCTTCTGAGCGGACCGGTCGATCTGGGCGACGACTACTACGACGACGTAGTCGAACATGCGGCAGTGCATCGCGCGCTCCTCTCGTCCCGCCTTCAGCTCGTCGATCCGCACACGTGCGACACCCTGCACGCCGTCGAGGTCGCCGTGGCATCGGGCTGCCTGCCCGACAGCGCCCTCACCGAAGACATGCGCGACGTCTGGTTCGACGCCATCCTCGTCTATGCGCACCTTGCCCGTCTCGCTCTCGAGGACGGACCCACACCGTCCCCGGATGCCCTCGAGCGGCTGGCTGCCCGGACCGCGCCCGCCTGGTTCGCGGTCTACGGCGACGAAGGGCACCTGCGTGAGGCGTATGCCGCGGCCCTCGACCTCTTCGAGACGTTCCGCGCCGGCCGGGCGGAGGATTTCGTCGACGCCGTGACGGACCTCGTCGAGATGGACCCCTTCGAGAGCCTCCGGCTCATGCGGGACGTCGCGGTCCTGCTCCTGATCCCGAACGCGGCCGAGGCGAGGCACATGGCCCCTCTGGACGTACTCGCCGACTACTTCAACACCGTCGTGGCGAGGGCGGCACAGCCACAGCTCACAGTGGATCTCTGACGGGAGACCAGATGGCACCTCGGGAGTCCGGATATCGATCACCTGCCGCCTGGGCCTTCGGCCTCGCCACGATCGCAGGTTCCGGGACCACGGCAAAGATCCTCGACACCTACTTCCCCGTCGTCCACCTCGACGACGCCGAGCAGTCGGCCCGCGTGCTCGGCGACGTGGTCGAGTGGCCGTCTGAGAGCGGAACGACCCGTCTCGACGCCCCGACCACGACGGCGGTGGTCGCAGCGCTCGCGCCGGTCACGGAACCGGGCCACGGGGACGACGTGGTCGCGCTGGAGAGCCTGCGTGGAGCTGTTGAGTTCCCCATCCACTGCGACCGCAGCCGCGTCGTGGTGCTGACCCGCATCGAGGATCTCGCTGCCCCGCCCGTCGACCCGCATGACGCCTACCTGCGCCTCCACCTTCTCTCGCATCGGCGCGTAGTGCCGCACGGATGCAACCTCGAGGGTGTGTTCGGCATCCTGAACAACGTCGTGTGGACGGACGCAGGTCCCTTCGACCCGGAGTCGTTCGAGCTCGATCGCCTCACGCTTGCCGCGCGTGGGATCGGCCTGCGCGTTCACTCCGTGGACAAGTTCCCCCGCATGACCGACTATGTCGTCCCCCGCGGCGTGCGCATAGGAGATGCCGACCGTGTGCGTCTCGGTGCCCACCTCGCGGAGGGGACGACGGTGATGCACGAGGGTTTCGTGAACTTCAACGCCGGGACACTCGGCACGTGCATGGTCGAAGGCCGGATCAGCGCCGGGGTCGTGATCGGCGACGGCACCGACCTGGGCGGGTCAGCCTCCGTGATGGGGACGCTGTCGGGCGGAGGCAGGGAGGTCGTCCGCGTCGGCGAGAGGTGCCTGCTGGGGGCGAACTCCGGGCTCGGTATCTCTTTGGGTGACAACTGCGTCGTGGAGGCAGGCCTGTACGTCACGGCAGGGACGAAGGTCACGTTGCCGGACGGCTCCACGACCAGTGCCCGGGAGTTGAGCGGGCAATCCGACATGTTGTTCCGGCGCAACAGCCTCACCGGGGCGGTCGAGGTGCTCCCTCGCAGCGAGGCGGCGAAGTCGACGTGGGGTGGATTGCGTTCCGAGCTGCACGAGAACCGCTGAGACGTGCCTCAGGAGACGAGGATCGTCTCGAGCTTGAGCTCGGGATGGTCCGCGATCGTCTTGTCGAGGACGTAGGAGGAGTCGAAGAGCGCCATGAGGTTGCCGTCGGGCCGCTCGAGCACGTCCACGTACCTCACGCCATGCAGCACGGCTGCACTGGTCAGGTCGGTGCGGCGGGCGATCGTGTAGCGGGCCGGCTCGAAGCGGACAGGCGCCCCGAACTCGCCTTCGAGGCGGTCGCGTGCCACGTCGAACTGGAGGGGGCCCACGGCGGCGAGGACGGGTTCGCGGTCCCCGCGATCCGGGTGGCGCAGGACCTGGACGACACCTTCGCGGTCGAGCTGTTCGAGGCCACGCGCGAACTGCTTGCGTTTCGACGTGTCCGTGTTGTGGGCGGTGACGAACAGCTCCGGTGCGAACGTCGGTATGGGGGGAAAGCAGACCGGTGTGCCGGCGTACAGGGTGTCGCCGACGCGGAGATCGCCGGCATTCACGAGGCCGACGATGTCCCCCGGCCAGGCTTCGTCCAGGGCCTCTCGCTCCTGGCCGAACATGCTCTGCGCGTACTTCGTGGAGACTGCCCGCTGCGACGGTTCGTGTGTGAGTGTCATGCCACGCTCGAAGTGACCCGAGCACACACGCACGAATGCGATGTGGTCTCGGTGGTTCTTGTCCATGTTCGCCTGGATCTTGAACACGAAGCCGGAGAACGGGGTGGACAGGTCGCGCGCGGCGCCGTCGAGGGCGGCGCGCGGCGCCGGAGCCGGAGCCATGTCGACGATCGCGTCGAGAAGGTGGTGGATCCCGAAGTTCCAGAGGGCGGATCCGAAGAACACAGGCGTCGTCCCACCGTCGAGGAACGACTCGGGATCGTGGTCGGCTCCCAGCGCCCGCAGTAGATCGAGCTCCTCCGAGGCTGTGACTCCGGCCGGCCCGAGGTCGCCGAGGCGTGCGGCGGGTAGGCGCTCCTCGTCTGCTCGGGCAGCGCCGTGCTCGCGTCGCCTGAAGACGACGAGGTCGGTCGTGAGCCTGTCGACCACGCCTGCGAAGTCCGCTCCGTCACCGACGGGCCACGTCACAGGCGTCGGAACCACACCGATCTTCGACTCGATGTCGTCGAGGATCGCGAGGGGGCCGGGCCCGGGCCGGTCGCACTTGTTGACGAAAGTGAGGAGAGGGATGCCGCGGGCCCGACTCACCTCGAAGAGCTTGAGGGTCTGCTCCTCGACGCCTTTGGCGGCGTCGATCACCATCACGGCCGCATCGGTGGCGGCGAGCACCCGGTACGTGTCCTCCGAGAAGTCACGGTGGCCGGGTGTGTCGAGGAGGTTGAGGATCGTGTCGCGGTACGAGAAGCGCATCACCGTCGAGGCGACGGAGATGCCGCGGCGGCGCTCGATGTCCTGCCAGTCCGACGTGGTCGAGCGGACGTGGCGGCGATCCCGGACGGAGCCCGCGATGTCCACCGAGCCTGCGTAGAGCAGGGTCTTCTCGGTAAGGGTGGTCTTGCCCGCGTCGGGATGCGAGATGATCGCGAACGTGCGGCGTCGCGCGGCTTCGTGGTCTGCTGTCGGCATGGTGTGACGGTGCTCGCGGGGGCGGTGTAGAGAGCCTACGCGCGGGGGAGGCCGGCTCGCAGTCGCTAAGGTCGCAGGGGTGGATGCGATCTCGACTGAGGGGCTCGTGCGCACGTTCGGGGACGTGCAGGCGGTGGGCGGCGTCGATCTTGCCGTGCGCAAGGGGGAGATCTACGGCTTCCTCGGACCGAACGGCGCCGGGAAGTCGACGACCGTGCGCATGCTCTGCACCCTGCTCCGGCCGAGTGCGGGGACGATGCACGTCGTCGGCAAGGATGTCGTGGCGGAGCCGGAGGAGGTGCGCCTCCGGATCGGTGTCGCCCTCCAGTCGGCCGCTCTCGATCCCAAGCAGACGGGTCGTGAGCTCCTCACACTCCAGGCACGCCTCTTCGGCCTCTCGTCTCGCGAGACGACCGCACGCGTGCGGGAGCTGACGGATCTCACGGGCCTGGGGGACTCCATGGACCGGCGCATCGGCACGTACTCGGGGGGCATGAAGCGGCGCCTGGATCTTGCCGCCGCCCTCGTGCACCGGCCCGAGGTGCTCTTCCTGGACGAGCCGACAACGGGTCTTGATCCCGAGAGTCGCAACCGCGTGTGGAGCGAGGTGCGATCCCTGAACGAGGCTGGGATGACGGTGTTCCTCACGACCCAGTACCTCGAGGAGGCCGACGCACTTGCCGACCGGGTCGGGATCATCTCGCACGGAGCGATCGTGGCCGAGGGGCCCCCGGCCACACTCAAGAAGTCGATGGGTGCCGACGTCGTCGTCGTACGTGTGAACGGTGAGCCCGGCAGGGCGGTCGACGAGGTACGTGCCCTCGACGAAGTCGAGGACGTCGAATGGCGCGCCGGGGAGCTCACGGCGAGTGTGCGCCACGGGGCGGCGGCCGTGAGTCCGATCGCCCTGGCACTGGCCGCACATGCCGTCGAGGTGACCGAGATGACGTTGCGCACACCGACGCTCGACGACGTCTTCCTGCATCTCACGGGAACCCACCTGACCGAAGACGAGTCGGGTGGCGCGGGCGAGGGGAGTGAGGGATGACCGCAGCAGGTCTCACTACGGCACGGAGGCCCCGCTTCACCCGCGACACGATGCTCGTGGCGGGCCGGGCCCTGCGTGCCACATGGCGGGATCCCGAAGGAGTCCTCCCCGCGTTCGTGATCGGCTCGTTCTTCTTCGTGGTGAACGTGGGGCAGTTCGGCGGACTTGCCACCGACCTCAACATCAAGGCGTTCCAACTCCCCGTGGCCGTGCTCTTCGCGATCACGGGGCTCTCACGTGCGCAGGCCCTCGTGCTCGACATCCAGGACGGGTACTTCGACCGCCTCCTCGTCACCCCCATACATCGCAGCGCACTTCTCCTCGGCCTCATGGCCGCAGACGTCGTGGTCGCGTCGCTGCTCACGTGCCTGATCCTCGTGATCGCCCTTCTCGTCGGATCAGGGTTCGCAGCCGGCCTGCCCGGCGTCGTCGTCTTCATCCTCTTCGCGGGAGCGTGGGCGATCGCCTACAACGGCTTCCCGTACGCGATTGCGCTCCGCACGGGGAACCCGGCCGCCGTCAACAGCAGCTTCCTACTCTTCTTCCCCTTCCTCTTCCTCACCACGGTGTACATCCCCAAGGAGGCGTTGACGGGCTGGATGGAGACGGTCGTGACGTGGAATCCGGTCACGTACCTCCTCGAGGGCATGAGATCACTCGTCCTCACCGGATGGGATGCCACCGCCCTGCTCTGGGCGCTGCTCGCGATCCTCGGGGTCGGGATCCTGAGCCAAGCCCTCGCCATGGCGGCCCTGCGCGGCCGCATCGCCCGCGGGTGACCTGACCGGATGCCACGTCCTGCTCACCGTTGTACCCCGGCGCGGCCGGCGTCGCGGGCGGTCGCGGCGAGCTCGAGGGCCGTGACGAGGCCACGCGCCTTGTCGAGCGTCTCCTGGTACTCGGCCGCGGGGACGGAGTCGGCGACGACGGCGCCACCGACGTGGAAGTCCAGGTTCCCGGCGTGCAGGGCGCACGCGCGGATCACGACCGACAGGTCGAACCTGCCGTCGCTGTCGATCCAGCCGAGCGCTCCGGCGTAGACACGCCGCGGTACGGGCTCCACGGCCGCGATGAGGCGCATCGCCGCGACCTTGGGTGCGCCCGTCATCGAGCCGGGCGGGAAAGCCGCTCGGATGCACTGGATCGGTGAGACGTCGGGGCGGAGGCGGCCCCGCACGGTGGAGACCATCTGGTGGGTGTGGGCATGCGACTCGACTCTGCCGAGCTCGGTGACCTCGACAGAGCCGAACTCGCACACGCGGCCGAGGTCGTTGCGGGCGAGGTCGACGATCATGAGGTTCTCGGCCCGGTCCTTCTCGGATCCGGCCAGCTCGTCGTGGAAGCGCCTGTCGTCGGTCTTGTTCGCACCGCGGGGCCGTGTGCCCTTGATGGGACGCGTCTCGACCCAGCGCTCCCGGTCGAGGCGCAGGAAGCGCTCGGGTGAGCTCGAGACGACTTCGGTGTGTCCGATACGGACGAACGCCGACATCGGGTTCGGGCTCACGCGACGCAGGATCGAGAACAGCTCGCTTCCCGAGACCGGGCTGCGCGCACGGTGGCGGCGTGTGAGGCAGACCTCGAACGCGTTCCCCACCCGTATCTCGTCACGGAGCCGGGCGACGAGGGCGCGGTACTCCGCCGGGCCGAGCTCGGACGGCATGGCGGCGAGGGCTTCGTCCCCGGTGAGGCGTTCCAGCAGGGGGGCGGGGGTCGTGTCCGGAGCGGCGCAGGCGTACCGGCGGATCGTGGGGAGGCGTCGCTCGAGGAGATCCGCCGCCTGCCTCCGGGCGCTGCGCCCCCCGGTCTCCCTGCCCGTGCACACCACCCATGTGCGGGCGCGGAGGTGATCGACGGCGACGACGGTGTCGAAGCGGGAGACTGCGGCCAGCGGGGGAAGGTCGCGAGGAGGTGCGGGCACTGCCGGGATGTCCTCGAGCAGGTGGAGGAGCTCGTAGCCGAGCCATCCGGCATACCCGCCTGCGAAGGGCGGCGTGTCCGGCCCGGGTGGCAGGGAATCCACGTGGGTGGACAACGCGGTCTCGATGTCGGAGAAGACGTCTCGTTCCCGCGGACCGCTCGCCGTGATCGTGTGTGAAGCGTCGAGGCAGAGGAAGGACCAGCGGTGCTCTCCGCCGGGGAGCGGCGTATCGAGCAGGGCGACGTCACCCCGGGGATGGATGTGCAGGAGGCCGGCGAGGTCCGTCCGGTGGGGGAGGACCTGCCAGGCACGACGCAGCGTCGCGCTCACGTGCAGGCCTCCTGCACGTACCTCCCGTAGGCAGCGGTCAGGCGGCGCGTGACCGGTCCCGGTGCATGCGGCAGCGCTGATCCCTCGATCGATGCGAGGGGACGGATCCCGGTGACGGACGAGGTGAGGAAGGCCTCCGACCAGAGGCCCGCGCGCGCGAGCGGCAGATGTGCCACCTCGCAGGGGATCCCTGCCCCGTGCGCGAGCTCGAGAACGGTGCGCCGTGTGAGTCCCGGCAGGCAGACGTCGTCGGGCGGCGTGAAGAGAACGTCGTTGCCGACGGCGAAGACGTTCGCGGTCAGGGCCTCTGTGACGTTCCCGGATCCGTCCGTCCAGAGACCCGTGTCCGCCCCGGCAGCCCGCGCGACACCCAGGCCGAGGAGAGCACCCTGGTAGCTCGTCGACTTCAAGGTGGGGGGAGGCAGCGCGGCCGGGTGGCGTACACCGACACAGACGGCGTGAGCGGGGTGGAGCTCGAGCCGGGGCAGCGGCACCGCCGAGATCACGACGTCGCATGTGGAGCAGGCCGTGGGGTCGAAGAAGGTCCCGGGTGCAGGGGTGCCGCGGGTCGCCGTCATCCTGACCACGCCGTCCTCCCCCGGTAGGCCTGCTGCCAGCGTGTGTTCGACAGCCGTGACGATGTCGCGTGGCGGGGGCATCCCCTTCAGGCCGATCAGGGCGACCCCCTGCATGAGGCGCGCCACGTGGTCGTCGAGGAGGAGCGGTCTGCCTGCGTGCACGCGCACGGTTTCGAACACGCCGTCCCCGTAGAGATGGCCGAACCCGAGGGCGGGCACGCACGCGGCCGCCACGGGACGGGTCGGCTCCCGGTCGGAGAAGAGCGTGCCGTTCACCCAGACGGCGATCGGGGCTCCACTGGTCTCAGGTGCTGCGTGCACAGCGCAACCGTACAGCCCGGCCTTGGCCGCATCTTGGGTAGCTTGCGGACGTGGACGGCGGCATGGACAGAGATCACGGGGATGTCCCTGACGGTAACCACATCGATCCCCGGTTCGTGTTCGCCAACGAACGGACCTTTCTCGCCTGGATCCGCACGGCGCTGGCACTGATCACGGCCGGGCTCGCCGTCACCCAGTTCTTCAGGCCTCTCACCGTCCCGGGCGCGAGCATCGCGATCGGGATCACGCTCATCGGCGCCGGTGCCGTCCTCTCCTTCGCGTCCTACCGGGAATGGCACAAGGACGAGAGGATGATGAGACGCGGCGAGACGATTCCCGAGGCGAGGTTCCCGCGCTACCTCGCGATCACGATCGGACTCGTCGCCGTGGCTGCGGTCATCCTCGTCGCCCTCGAACCCCTGCCACGAGGCTGACGACGTGGAGCCGCGCGGTCCAACGCTCTGGGTGGAACGGACACAGCTCGCCTGGACCCGCACCGGCCTCGCGTTCATCCTGACGGGGACCGCGCTCTTCCGGCTCCTGCCCCCGCACTCCAGCTTCCTCCTGCGGGTGCTGCTCAGCGCCTCGATGGTCGCAGTCGGCGCCGTCGCCTGGATCGTCGGTGGGTCACGCAGGTGGGACGAGCGACATCACAGGCGCATTGCCGTGATCCTCCCCCTCCTGACGGTCGGGACAGGTGTGGTCGCGCTCTTCGCCGGCCTCCTCGCCGTGACCGGGTCCTGACGAGTCACCGCGTCTGGGCGGTCCACTCCTTGCCGTCGTAGTAGCGCTCCGACGCCTGCTGCCACGGATCGGGGTACCAACCGGCCTGGTGTCCGGCACCTGGCTCAGGTGCCGCGGTCTCGGAGGCAGGGCCCGCAGAGGCCGCAGGGCCCGCCGAGGCCGCAGGGCCCGGTGCCGGGGTGGTCGAGGAAGTCGGGGTGGGAGTGGAAGGTGTCGTCGTCAGCGGCGACGCGGGCTTGGTCCCGGCCGGCTCGGCCGAGCCTGCCCCGGCGCCCGGCGCGGCCACTCCGGATGCGCCGGCCGGTGCCGGAGCGGCGAACCCGGCACCCTGGTCGCCCGGCTGGCTCGGCGCGGATGAGATGCCGAGTTGTGCCTCGAGCTGGGAGAGCCGACCGCGGTACTCCTCGAGGGACTCGACGACCCTGTCGAGGAAGTCGTCGACCTCGTCTTTCGAATAGCCCTTGCGGGAGGTCGTGAAGACGGCCTCCTGGACGTCCTTCCCGGTCAACGGCATCTACCCAACTCCTTGCCGCATTCGAGTCACATCAGATCCACCGTGACCCAGATGCCTCGGCCACGACGAGAACCTACTCCAATCGCGGTCGCATCAGTGTCATATCCCCCCCTCACGTCCCGTCGCGCAAGTTCGGTCCGGATGGTGACGATGTTCCATCCGGGACCGGCTGAGCCCCTCCCCGGTCACCGACGAGCAGAGGTGGCGCTGTGGAACCGGGACGCGTGCAGCCAAGACAGATGACGTTCGGCCGCGCCCTACGCGGTGGAGCCGGCATCTTCGAGCGTTGCTGGCCGGCGCTGCTCGGGACCTACTTCGTCGGCCTCCTCCTCCAGGTCGCAGTCGTGACGGCGGGTGTGGCCACGGGCGCCTACATGCTGGGTGCGTCAGCCGGGATCAGCGGTGTCGTGGTCGTCGGCCTCCTCACGGCATTCGCGCTCGTGGCGATCGTCGGCACCGAGTACCTGATCGTGTGTCGGCTCGCCCTCGATGCGCACGACGGGACGCGCCGAACCTACGGGGAGGTCGTTTCGTGCTGCGTGGGACGTCTCGGGGCCTTCGTCCTGCGTATCGTGGTCCTCTCCCTCTTCCTGACGGTTCTGCGGCTTGCGGCCGCCCTCGTGCTCTTCCCGCTCATGGGACTGAGCGCCGGCGCGGGTGTCGTCATCGCGATCCTGTCCGTGATCCTCGGTGTGGTCGTGTTCGTGCTCGCCCTGGCCTTCCTGCCCTTCGCTGTGCTCGAAAGGCTCCGAGAGCCGTTGCGCAGTTCGATCGCCATCTCGTTCGAGCGTGCTTTCACAGTCATGCCCGTCCTCCTCTGCATGGCCGGGGCCCTGTTCCTCGTCGCGTTCCTGAGTGCGGGCGCGCAGCGCAGCGGCATGGGGCCGGCCGGCCAGATCCTCGCTGCCGGCCTCCAAGGCATGGTCTACGTGTTCGGTTACTGCGTGCTCGCCGTCGTCTTCCGCTCCTCCTCCCTCGGCGAGGCGACAGTGCGCCCGGCTCTCGCCATCCCGCCTGTGCCGGGTGCTCTCGAGCGGTTCTCGATCACGCCCGCCGCCCCTGCCCGGGCCGGGGCGGCCACTCCGCCGCAGGTGGCGCCCTCGCCTGCACCCCCTCCGAAGCCTGCCTGGCAGCAGGTGCAGGTGACCCACCCGGTGTGGGGTCCGTCGGGAGCGGGAGGCGGAGGGGCGGGAGGCGACGCGTCCCCGGATCCGTGGGGGTGGGCCCGGGGCGAGACTCCACCTCGAACCGAACCGCCCGCAGATCCCCCGGGCTGAGAACGCGAACGTCGGCTTGGCGGAGTTGTCCGGTCCCGCCGCGGGCAGCCGGTCTTCAGGTCAGGACGACGAAGACGGCGGCCAGGACCACGAGGGCGATGAACGCCGCGCTCGTGAGCAGAGGCCACGGCACAGCACGCGTCGTATCCCGCGCGACCGAGGTGTCGACATCCACGCTTGTCGCGACGAGGATCTGCTCGCGCGGTACGAACAGGGGTCGCGTGGCAGGGACAGGCCGTGCCCGAGCCTTGGGCATGTGCGCGTAGGAGGCCACCGCGTCCGAGAGCCGCGGCGGGGGACCGGTGCCATCCATCGGCGCTCGGCGTCCGCCACCGAACCTGTCGGTGGCGAGATGGTGCCAGGGCGGCAACGGCGGGAGTAGGAGGGGGGGGTGGGATCCCGCTGGGGTGATGCCGGACCGGTCATCGGCCACGCTCTGCTCTGGTGCCTGTGCGGGCGGCACCTCCACCGGCTTCGCCGCCTCGAGAGCGGCGCGGAGGACCGGACTTGCCGGGGGGGCGGCCGGTTCGCGGTCGATGCCCGGGTTGGGGCGGATGGGCTCGAGGAGACCCTCCGCGGCGGCTTCGAGGAGGATGTCGCGGGACTCGTTGATGCTCTGCATGAGGCGCTCGGCCGCGGCGTGCCTCTCCGTCCCCACGGCATCGGGATGCGTGAGACGGACGGCAGTTCGCCACGCGGCGAGGATCTCGTCCCGATCGGGCCGGGGACCGAGGCCGAACAGGTCGCGCGCGCGGTCGATCGCTTCCAGCCGCGGTCCTGTTCCCGTCTGTGTCCCGGACATGGCCTCCCAGCCCGTCCCGAGTTCTCTGACACCGCATGAATTGGTCGAAAACACCCGACCAGCCCACACTGTCCTTATCAGTTTGACATGAATACGCCCGTTTCCTGCCTGGATGTGCGGCCGAGATCCGCGCCGGGCCTGCCCGGCGCATCCGTCGCTATCGTGGCCCCATGCCCGAGCTCCCCGTGATCCGCGCCCTGGCCGAGAGGATCGACAGCGCCTACGCGGGCAAGCGGGTGGACGGTGTGAGCCTCATCCAGTTCTCGGCCCTCAAGACCGTCGTGCCAGGCCTCGACGTGCTGCCGGGACGGACGCTGCAGACGGCGACCGCCTACGGCAAGTACCTCGAACTCGGCTTCGGCGACTGTCGCCTGGCCATGCACCTGTCGCAGGCGGGGCGCATCACGTTCGAGTCACCCGCCAAGGACACGCGGGGCCGGGGTGGCGTCTTGCGCATCGGCTTCGCCCCCGACGGCCCGGACCACGCGGAGCGCTCCGCCCTGTTCGTGCACGAGTACGGCCGCGAGCGCCGCGTCGGCCTTTGGGTCCTCGGGGCGGGCGAGGTGGGTCCGACACGCGACCTCGGCCCCGAACCGTTCGACACCGCCTTCGCCGACTGGCTGCGCGAGGCGGATGACCGCCGCCGCCTCCACACCATCCTGCGGGATCAGAGGACCGTCGCCGGGATAGGACGCGGCCACACGGACGACATCCTGCACCGGGCACGCCTCTCCCCGACGCGCACGCTCACCTCCCTCGACGCCGACGAGCGTGACCGCCTGCTCGAGGTGATCCGAGCGGATCTGGGTGAACGGATCGACTACGAGAGGAAGCGCCGCGGTGGCCTCCCGGCGAAGCTGAGCGAGGACTGGCGCGTACACGGGCGCCACGGCGAGCCCTGCCCCGACTGCGGGTCCGAGCTCGCCCGCATCTCGTACGACGACTACGAGATCACGTATTGCCCGCAGTGCCAGACGGACGGCCGCGTGTTCGCAGACCGCCGCCGGTCGAGGTTCCTCCGGTGAAGCTGCGGACGGCCGCGGTCCAGGTGGCCGGTGTGGGCGAGAAGTCCTCGAACCTCGCCCGGGCGGCGGGGCTGGTCGACCGAGCCGCAGCCGCAGGCGCCCGCCTCGTCGTCCTCCCCGAGTTGTTCGCCTGCCTCGGGAACGGCGAAGTCCTGCGCGCGTGCGCCGAGACCGAGTCCGGGGAGACCTCGGAGTGGGCGCGGGAGGTGGCGCGCCGGTCCGGCGTCTTCCTCCTCGCAGGCAGCTACGTGGAACGTGACGGCGAGCATCTCTTCAACACGGCGACGATGTGGGATCCGGCGGGAACACGTCTCGCCGCGTACCGGAAGATCCACCTCTTCGACAACGACGTGCCGGGCGCAGCCTTCCGTGAGTCCGACACGATCAGTCCCGGGCAACGCCGTGTCACGTGTGTCGTAGACGGCCTGTGCATCGGGATCGCGACCTGTTACGACCTGAGGTTCCCCGGTCTGCACGCTGCACTCGCCGGAGACGGGGCGCGGGCGATCTGCGTGCCGTCGGCGTTCATGCATGCGACCGGCCAGGCGCACTGGGAGCCACTCGTGCGGGCACGCGCGATCGAGAACGGTGTCTACGTGATCGCCCCGGATCAGCCCGGCCGGCCCGACTCGGCACTGCGCTGCCACGGACACTCGATGATCGTCGATCCCTGGGGGACCGTCCTCGGCCAGGCAGGACACGAGGAGGAGACCGTGATCGTGTCCGACTTGGACCTCGAACTTCAGGACGACGTGCGCAGGCGGCTACCGTCGCTCGAGCATCGCCGACCGGATACCTACGGCTGAGACGCAGCGGAGGGTACGTGGTGCAAGGGTACGGGGCAGGCCGCGAGCAGTACGACGAGTTCGGCTTGCTCCACGAGAATGCCGCCGAGGCGGGTCTCGCCTGGGACGGCCCGCCTGCCGTGAGGCGTGAGACGGTGAGGGGTCCCAGCGGCCGTGATGTGAGCGCTCTCGTCTGGGGTGGGGGCAGACCCGATGTCGTCCTCCTCCACGGCGGGGCGCAGAACGCCCACACGTGGGACACCGTCGCCCTCGCTCTCGACCGGAACCTCGTCGCCATCGACCTGCCCGGCCATGGCAGATCGGATTGGCGAGACGACGCCGTGTACACGCCGGGCTCGATGTGGGAGGACGTGGCGGCCGGGATCGAGATGCTCGCCCCGGACGCGCGGTGGATCGTCGGCATGTCGCTCGGTGGCCTCACGGCGTTGGCCGTGAGGCGCAACCGGGCCGTACTCGTTCCCCGCCTCCTCCTCGTCGACGTCACACCTGGCGTCAACCCCGCGAAGACAGCGCAGGTGGCGGCCTTCATCCGTGGGCCGGAGGAGTTCTCGTCCTTCGACGAGATCCTCGCTCGCACGATGCAGTTCAACCCGACCCGTTCGGAGTCGAGCCTGCGTCGCGGCGTGCTCCACAACGCCGTTGCGCTCGATGACGGGCGCTGGACGTGGCGGTACGACCGGCGCGTCCTCGGTACGGGGGAGACGCGAGGGGTGCCCGCAACAGAGGATGCGCTGCGGGCCATGGACCTCGGTGCCCTGTGGGCGACCATTGCCGAGTTCGACGGTGAGCTCACCCTTGCCAAGGGGGAGCTGTCACCTGTCGTGGGTGACGACGACCTCGCCGAGCTCGAGCGGCGCCGGGCGGGTACCCGTGTCGTGCGCTTCCCGGACGCGGGTCACAGTATCCAGGGTGACCGTCCCGTCGAGCTCGCCCGCCTCATCGCCGAGCTCGCCGGCTGACTCAACCCACCTGCCCACGTAGTGGGCCAGGTGGCAGTTGGCTTGGTGGCGTGCCTGCGGGGCCGGGCAGATCAGGCGACGGCCTCGGCCTGCGCGCGTAGGTCGGCGAGATCCGCCGAGTCCAGCGTCTCCCTCTCGAGAAGGAGGCCGGAGACCGAGGTGAGGAGTGGCGCGTGCTCCGTGAGGAAGGTGCGGGCGCGGGTCATGGCCTCGTCGAGCGTCGTCTGCACTGCCGTGTGGACGTCCGTTGAGTACGGGCTGAGCTGCAGGTCTTCGGGTTCGAAGCTTGCGAGGCCGAGGTCCGTCATACCGAACTCGACGACCATGCGCCGCGCGAGCTGCGTCGCGTTCTTCAGGTCGGACGCCGCGCCGTGCGTCATGTCACCCTCCATGAGACGCTCCTCGGCTGCCCGCCCCCCCAGCGCCACCACGAGCTGAGCCCGTGCCTGACGCAGTGTGAGGAGATCGTTGTCGTCGGGGAGGAGCCACGTCACACCCCCCGCCCGGCCCCGCGGGACGATCGACACCCGATGCGGGACGGGCGCTTCGGTCTGGACGAGAGCGCACACGACATGTCCGGCCTCGTGCCAGGCGCTGATCCTTCGGTCACGCTCGTTCAGGACGCGTGAACGCCTCTCGGGCCCCATCGTCACGACACCGACCGCGTCGAGCATGTCGCCCTCCTCGACAGTCTCGTGTCCGCGCCGGGCGGCGAGGATCGCCGCCTCGTTCACGATGTTCGCGAGATCGGCGCCCGTCATGCCCGGTGTGCTCGCGGCGACGGTACCCCAGTCGAGGCGGCCCGCGCCCGGCACGGCACGGGCGTGCACGGCGAGGATCTCCTCCCGCCCGCGCCGGTCCGGCGTGGGGACCTCGAGCGTCCGGTCGAACCGGCCCGCCCGCAGCAGCGCCGGGTCGAGGACGTCGGGACGGTTCGTGGCTGCGAGCACGAACACCGTCTCGTCCTGTGTGAAGCCGTCGAGCTCGACGAGGAGCTGGTTCAGGGTGTTCTCCCGCTCTTCGGAGGCTCCGTTGGACGGCTGACCGACCCGCGCCTTGCCGACGGCGTCGATCTCGTCGATGAAGACGATCGCCCGCTCGGCCTTGCGTGCGTCGTCGAAGAGGTTGCGCATGCGGCTCGCGCCGAGGCCGGCGAACATCTCGACGAAGTCCGACCCCGAGATCGCGATGAACGGCACGCCTGCCTCGCCGGCGACAGCGCGGGCAAGGAGTGTCTTGCCGGTCCCGGGGGGTCCCGTGAGGAGCACCCCGCGGGGGACGCGGGCGCCGAGACGCAGGAAGCGGGCAGGGTCTTCGAGGAAGGAGACGATCTCGCGCAGCTCGTCGACTATTTCGGGTAGGCCTGCCACGTCGCCGAAACGTGTGTCCGGTATGTCCCCGGCGGATCGGTTCCGCCGCACCGACATGATCCCGCCGAGGAGACCACCGCGTCGCAGGAGGAGCCAGCCGAGCAGACCGAAGACGACGAGGAGGGGCCCGATTCGCACGAGGAGGTCCGCCCAGAGAGGCGGTTCGGCCGGCCGTTCCTCGACCTCGACGTCGATGCCGGCTTCGAGCAGATCGGCGGTGAGGTCGGGGCCGAAGCCGTCCGGATAGCGCACGTCGTAGGTGGTTCCGTCCTCCAGCTTCACGTGTGCAGTACCGGTGGAGTCCGCGAGGGTCACGGTCTCGACGTCACCCGCGTCGAGATCCTCCTGCAGGGCGGCGAGGCCACGTGTCGGTGGGATGTCGTCCGATGTGCGGCGGGAGAGGAGCACGACCACGACGACAGTGGCCCCGAGTGCGGCGGCGATCAGGGCGAGGAGGGCGCCGCGCCGCCGCCGGCTACCTCTGGGGGAGCGAGACATCTCGATTCGTTGTCGACCGCGTGGCCGCCGTGCTGAAGCCGGAGCTTGCCCTCAGGTGGCGGGTTGGATGAGCCCGTAGTTGCCGTCGTAGCGCAGGTACACGACGTTGCCCCGGTCACTGTCGGCGTCGACGAAGAACACGAACGGCTCGTTGCCGCCCACGAGGATCTCGATGGCGCCGTCGAGGTTCGTCTCGGGGGCGACGATCTCGCTCGGCTGGATGCTCACGGCAGCGGCGTCGATCGTGAGATCGTGGGCGCGTGCCTGGTGGAGGGTGTAGCTGCCGTCCTCGTTGCGGGCGATCACGTTCTCCTCATCGGTGTCGATGTTCGAGAAGAGGTAGAAGTCGTGGTCGAGGATCTCCATGTCGTAGGCGGCCTCGTCCGGCGTCATCGCCTCGACGGCGAACGTCTTGCGCCGCACGATCTGGCGCTCGTCAGGTGGACGGGGGAAGAAGGAAGGCCGGCTGCGCGGGGCGTCCCCGTGGCGCCATTCGTGAGGCTCCGTGATCTTGGGGCGGCGGCCTTCGGAGATGCTCTTCGTGCGCAGGTCCTCGAGTTGGCGCCGCAACCGGCTCTCGAGCAGGTCGCACGCTTCGACGATCGTCGGCGCCGCGACGTGGGCACGCACAGCCGTCCCCCGCATGTCGATGCTCGCCTCGGCGACCGACGGCCGCTCGTTCGCCCGGTTCGCTCCCTCGACGAGGCGGATCGTGGCATGGATGATGGGTCTGGGGGCAAGGCGGTACAGCGACTCGACTTTCTTGGTCACGTACTCGGCTGCGTCGTTGCCGACGTTCCCCTGAGTCGAGACCTGGGGCGCTGGTCCCTCCATTCCGTCCTCCTCGGCCTGGCCGAACTCGATGCGTGTGCGGCGTGCACGGTACCAACATTCGTGCGACCGCGTCCTGCTGAGCGAGTGAGGCTACCGTTGCCGCATGGCGCACGAGTTCATCTTCACGACCCGCAACCTCGAACGTGTCCACCCACCCGACAAGAAGGTCCTCGACGACATATCCCTGTCGTTCTTCCCCGGCGCCAAGATCGGCGTGATCGGCCCGAACGGTTCAGGCAAGTCGAGCCTGTTGCGCATCATGGCGGGTGAGGACGACGGCTACAAGGGTGAGGCGCGGCTCACACCCGGCTTCACGGTCGGCTTCCTGGCCCAGGAGCCCGAGCTCGACGAGTCCAAGGACGTGCTCGGCAACGTCGTCGAGGGGGCGGGTGAGGCGAAGGCCGTGCTCGACCGCTACAACGCGGTCTGCGAGGCGATGGCCGACCTCGACGCCGATTTCGACGCGCTCATGCAGGAGCAGGCCGAGCTCCAGGACCGCATCGACGCCCTGAACGCGTGGGATCTCGACACGACTCTCGAGATCGCGATGGACGCGCTGCGTCTCCCCCCCGGAAACGCCGATGTGGCGGTGATCTCGGGTGGGGAGAAGCGGCGCGTCGCCCTGTGCCGGCTCCTCCTTTCGAAACCGGACCTCCTCCTGCTCGACGAACCCACGAACCACCTCGATGCCGAATCGGTGGCGTGGCTCGAACGGCACCTGCAGGAGTACGCGGGCACGGTCGTGGCGGTGACGCACGACCGGTATTTCCTCGACAACGTGGCGGAGTGGATCCTCGAGCTGGATCGGGGGCGCGGCATCCCCTGGCAGGGCAACTACTCGTCGTGGCTCGAGCAGAAGGAGGCACGCCTCGCCCAGGAGAAGCGCAAGGACGAGAAGCGGCGCCGCACGCTCGAACACGAGCTCGAGTGGATCCGCATGTCGCCCAAGGCCCGCCACGCCAAGGGCAAAGCCCGTGTCAACGCCTACAACGAGCTCGTCGCGGAGGCCGAGAATCCGGCAGGCCGCCTCGACGATCTCGAGATCGCGATTCCGCCCGGGCCGCGTCTGGGCGACTTCGTCCTCGAGGCCGACGGCGTGTCGAAGGCATATGGTGACGTGCTCCTCATGGAGGACGTCTCGTTCACGCTCCCTCCCGGCGGCATCGTCGGTGTGATCGGCGCCAACGGTGCCGGCAAGACGACGCTGTTCCGCATGATCGCGGGTGCCGAAGAGCCGGACGGGGGGACGCTCAGGCTCGGCTCGACGGTCGAGCTCGCCTACGTCGACCAGGGACGAGAGACCCTCGATCCCGACAGGACCGTGTACGAGGAGATAACGGGCGGCCATGACGTCCTCGTCGTCGGCAACCGTGAGATGAACGGCCGTGCGTACGTCGGCAGCTTCAACTTCAAGGGCTCGGACCAGCAGCAGAAGGTGGGGGTGCTCTCGGGGGGGGAGCGCAACCGCCTTCTCCTCGCCAAGACGCTGAGGCAGGGCGCGAACCTGCTCCTTCTCGACGAGCCGACGAACGACCTCGACGTCGACACGCTGCGGGCGCTCGAGAACGGTCTCGAGAACTTCGCGGGCTGTGTGGTCGTCATCAGTCACGACCGCTGGTTCCTCGACCGCATCGCCACGCATGTCCTCGCCTTCGAGGGCGACTCCCACGTCACGTGGTTCGAGGGGAACTTCAGCGACTACGAAGCGGACCGACGCCGCCGCCTCGGTGATGCCGCGGACCAGCCGCACCGCATCAAGTACCGCAAGCTCACGCGTTGACAGGCTGCAGGTGGGTCGAGCGGTTTCGGGGTGTGGGCCTCATTCGAGGAACTCGATACAGCGGCGCCATGCGTCGGCGGCGTCGTCGGGCCGGTGGGCGGGCCGTGCCGGGTCGTGCACGAAGCCGTGTTCCGCTCCCGCGTAGCGCACCACGGTTGCCCCGGCCGCCTCGAGCTCGTCCACGTCCGCGGGCGGGGTGTACTCGTCCGCCTCGCCGATGATCGCCATGACGGCGGCGGCGTGCTTTCGGACCTCGGCCAGTGGATCGCCTTGGCCGGGGCCGTGCCACATCTCGGGCACGTGGATCATGCCGTAGAACGAGACGGCCCGGTCGAAGCGGCCCGTACCCGAGGCCTTGAGGGTGTACATGCCTCCCATGCAGAAGCCGATGACCCCGACCCGCGTCTGGCCGGTGACGTCGGCTGCCTCGATCACGTCCCAGATCTGGCGGGCGTCGTCGAGTGTGGCCGCAGCGACGAGTCGCTCTTCGAGGCTCAGAGCCTCGTGCCCGTGGAACGGCTCGGGGCAGGCGACAGGCCAGCCCTGTTCCGTCGCGATGCGTGTGCACATGTCCTCGAAGAGGGGCCGTAGTCCCATGATGTCGGGGATGACGACGAGGCCACGGCTCGGCTCCGGCCCCACCGGTGGCCTGGCCAGGAATGCCTGTGTGCCTGACGGGAGCTCGATCGCGCTCACTTGTGGCCCTTCTTCATCGCCCGCTTCTGCTCGCGGATCTCGCTGACTCGCTCGAACGTATCGACATCGGCGATCGACGGCCAGTCGGCCGCCTCCTCCTCCCATCCGCGTGGCGTGACCCCGAGGCGTTTGCCGAGGACTCCGACGAAGATGCGTGCCTTGCGTTCACCGAAGCCGGGCAGGGCGCGTAGGCGCCGGTAGACCTCGGCTCCGTCCGCGGCGTCGTTCCAGAGGGCTTCGGGGTCCCCGCCGTACTCGTCGACGAGGAACACGGCGAGCTTGTGGGTGCGCTCCGCCATCGAGCCGGGGTACCGGTGGATCGCCGGTCGCGTGCGGAAGGCCGCGTCGAGATCGGCCGGATCGAGCGTCGCGACCCTGGCCGCGTCGTACGGACCGATGCGTTCTTCGAGCGTGCGCGGTCCCCGGAACGCCGCCTCCATCGGGAACTGTTGGTCGAGCAACATGCCGACGAGGAGGGCGAAGGAGTTCCCGGCGAGGAGGCGGTTCGCGGCCTCGTCGTCGGTGAAGGGCAGGGATGTGGGGTGGGCTGGCGGCATCGTCACCTCGGGCGTCTGTGGTGGCGGGTGGAGGGGAGACCGGCCTGATGGCTACCGTTTATCGCGGCGCTCGTCCACCGGGGCCAATCCTGTCACGTTCTCTCCGGAAGGGGAATCCCCATGCCTGAAGCAGTGATCGTCTCGACTGCCCGCACACCCATCGGCCGGGCGTTCAAGGGCTCCCTCCGCGAGCTGCGCAGCGACAACACCGCCGCCCTCGTCGTGCAGGCCGCGCTCGACAAGGTGCCGGAGCTCGACCGCACGGAGATCGAGGACCTCGTTCTCGGCTGCGGCCTGCCGGGAGGCGAGCAGGGTTACAACATGGCGCGGGTCGTGGCCGTCCTCGCCGGTCTCGACGAGGTCCCGGGGACGACCGTGAACCGCTACTGCGCGTCGTCGCTCCAGGCGATCCGCATCGCCGCCCACGCCGTCCGGGCGGGCGAAGGTGACGTCTTCGTCGCGGCCGGCTCCGAGTTCGTGAGTCGCTTCGTGAAGGGGTCGTCGGACGGCCTGCCGGACACGCAGAACCACAGGTTCGACGACGCGCGGGCGCGCAGCGCCGAGCGAGCCCAGGGCGGAGCGGCGGCGTGGGAGCCCCCGGCCGGACTGCCTGACATCTACATCGAGATGGGGCAGACAGCCGAGAACGTCGTGCAGCTCAAGAAGGTGTCGCGCCAGAGCATGGACGAGTTCGCGTGCCTGTCCCAGAACCGTGCCGTGGCGTCACAGGAGCGTGGCTTCTTCGAGCGCGAGATCACTCCTGTCGAGACCCCGGAGGGGATTGCCTCCACCGACGACGGGCCGCGGCCGGGCACGACGGTCGAGAAGCTCGCCTCGCTGCAGCCGGCGTTCCGGCCCGACGGCGAGGTGACAGCCGGCAACGCCTGTCCCCTCAACGACGGGTCGGCAGCGGTCGTCGTGATGAGTGACACACGGGCGCAGGAGCTCGGCGTGAAGCCGCTCGCGCGTGTCGTGGCGAGCGCCGTGTCGGGCCTCAACCCCGAGATCATGGGTCTCGGTCCGATCGAGGCCGTGCGCAAGGCTCTGGCACGAGCCGGGATGACGATCGGCGACGTGGACATCGTGGAGCTCAACGAGGCCTTCGCTGCCCAGGTCGTGCCTTGCGCCGAGGAGCTCGGTATCGACTGGGACAAGCTCAACCCCAACGGTGGCGCGATCGCGCTCGGCCACCCCTTCGGCATGACCGGTGCCCGCATCATGACCACGCTCCTGAACGGCCTCGAGGACGCCGACAAGACCATCGGTCTCGAGACCATGTGTGTCGGTGGTGGCCAGGGCATGGCCATGGTCGTCGAGCGCCTCTGAACCGATTCCCGAGCCCGGCCCCGGGCTCGCACAGGCAACTAGAGTCCCCTGTGTGCAGGTCGTGCCGAACCGCGGGGTGGGGGACGCGGGAGCGGGATCCCTCACCCCGAGACGCAGGCGACGGCGCTTCTGGGTCGTCGTGTCGATCCTCCTCGTCTGCGCAGCCCTCGCGGGCGGGTGGGTCGCCTACGGGATGTACCGGATCGACCGCTCGATAGACCGGGTACCTGTCGGTGGTCTCGCCCAGGCACCGGAAGCGGCGCCTGTGACGGAGCCGCCACCACCCGAGGAGACCGTGCCGGCACCGGCCGAGTACGAGGTCGACCCGAATGCCGTCGCACCCCACCCCGACGCGAGGTTCTATCTCCTCCTCGGGAGTGACAGCAGGGCGGGCCATCCCTTCGCGGCATCGCAGGGGATGACGGACCGGGGCCGGTCCGACGTGATGGCTGTCGTGCGTGTGCTGCCGGGGAGACCCCCGACCATCCTGTCGGTCCCGCGGGACTTCCGTGTGCGCCTGCCTGGCGAATCAGACTACGAGAAGATCAACGCCGCCTACGCCCGGGGTGGCCCTTCGCTTGCCGTGCAGACCGTCACGGAGCGCTTCGGGATCCCCATCCATCATGTCGTCGTCCTGAATTTCGCCGGGTTCGAGGACGTGATCGAGACCGTGGATGGCGTCGAGGTATGCGTCGACACGCCCGAGCGCGACTCCTACTCCGGTCTCGACATCCCCGCCGGGTGTCAGACGCTGGACGGGCCGACGGCACTCGCCTACGTGCGGGCCCGCCATGCCGAACAGCTCGTGGACGGAACCTGGCGGGCCGACCCGTCGGGGGACTTCGGGCGCATGCGGCGCCAGCAGGCTGTTCTCGTCGCCATCGCCCGCAGGCTGCGAAACCCCGAGAACCTCACGCGCCTCTCCACCCTCGCCGATTCCCTCCGCGGTTCCGTCACGGTCGACGACGGCTTCACCCTCTCCGAGATGCTGTCGCTCGCCGCAGATCATCAGGACGAGGTCGACAGCACGCTCGTGGCATCCCTGCCCGGCCAAGGGGGCCGCATTGGGAGCCTCTACTACGTGAGTGCGACGCCGGACACGCAGGCCACCGTCGACGCCTTCAAGTCGGGAGGTCTCTGACCACTGCGGCGGGCAGGGACCCACGCGTGTCAGAGCGAAAGAAACCCCCGGATGCGGCCGAGACGGTATGTGGCACCTTCCGGCACCGCACTAGCTTTTGTACGAGATGACTCTCAGTTGACTTCGATGCCGGACAGACGTGAAGGGGATTGCACCGAGGTGGTCGCAAGGTGACGAGGGCCCAGGCCGGACCGAACCGTGAGCAGGTCGAAGCAGCCTGCGAACTTCTCGGCGTGCGCGAGGGAGTCGCGCGCGAGGTCATCCTCGCGGCATGGAAGAGCGCGATCCGCGAAGTGCACCCTGACCTCGCGTCGGAGGACGACCGGGCGGCCGCCGAAGAGCGCACCAAGACCCTCAACCTCGCCAAGGAGCAGTTGCTGGGCGCCCTCGACGGCACGCAGCACCTGCGGCTGCCACCACAACCCGTGAAGGTGAGGAGTCAGCCGATCCGCGTGTCGTCTCCTGGCCCGGGCCGGACAGTCGGCGTCACCCCCGCCGGGCATCCGGATGCATACGCACCGCAAAGGCCCGTGCCCCCCCAGGCCCCCCTCCAGACGCGCATACGCCCTCAACATGCCGTGCGGCGTCCTCCCCCCAGGCCCGTGACCGATATCCCGGCGGCGATCACCGGGGAGGACGGCTTCGACAGCCACAAGGGTGACCGCGGCACGCACCGCGTCCTCGTCGTGGCCATAGGGATATGCGCCGTCGTCCTCGTACTGATCGTGCTCGGTGCCTACATGTTCTCACGTGTGAGTCACGAGCCATCCGGCCGGGACATCGCGCCCCAGACACCGGTCGCGCCCGCCGGGGTCGTCCTGCCCTGAAAGCGGCCGGTCCACCTCACATGCGTTCGATCATCGCATCGGCGAACTGCGACGTCTTCACCTCGGTCGCCCCGTCCGTGAGGCGGGCGAAGTCGTAGGTGACGATCTTGTCACCGATCGTCGACTCGAGCGCGGAGACGATGACGTCGGCGGCCGCCTGCCACCCCATGTGTTCGAGCATGAGGACGCCGGAGAGGATCACCGAACCGGGGTTCACCTTGTCGAGGTTCGCGTACTTGGGAGCCGTGCCGTGCGTCGCTTCGAAGATCGCATGGCCGGTCACGTAGTTGATGTTGCCGCCGGGTGCGATGCCGATCCCACCGACCTGGGCCGCGAGGGCGTCCGACGCGTAGTCGCCGTTCAGGTTCATCGTCGCGATGACGTCGAACTCGCCAGGTCGTGTCAGCACCTGCTGTAGGAAGATGTCGGCGATCGTGTCCTTGACGAGGAGCTTGCCGCCCGGGTCGCCGCCGCAGTCCTCCCAGCCGACGGCGACGTCGGAGAACTCCTCCCGCACGAGCTCGTAGCCCCAGCGCATGAAGGCACCCTCGGTGAACTTCATGATGTTGCCCTTGTGGACGAGCGTGAGGGAGCGGCGTCCGTGTGAGACCGCGTATTCGACGGCGGCGCGGATGAGGCGTTTCGAGCCGGCTTCGGAGATCGGTTTGATGCCGATCCCGGACATCTCCCGGATGTTCCAGCCGTACGTGTCCCCGAGGTGCTTGCGGAGGCTTTCGCCTTCGGCTGTCCCGGCCTCGACCTCGAAGCCGGCATAGACGTCCTCGGTGTTCTCGCGGAAGATCACCATGTCCACGCTCTCGGGATGCTTCACGGGCGACGGTACCCCGCGGAACCAGCGCACGGGCCGGAGGCACACGTAGAGGTCGAGCAACTGGCGCAGGGTCACGTTGAGGGAGCGGAAACCGCCGCCGATCGGTGTCGTGAGGGGTCCCTTGATACCGATCAGGTAGTCGCGGAAGGCCTCGACCGTCTCCTCCGGGAGCCAGTCGCCGGTTGCGTCGAAGGCCTTCTGTCCGGCGAGGACCTCCTTCCAGGCGATGCGCCTGTCGCCACCGAACGCCTTCTCGACGGCTGCATCGAACACCCGCACGGACGCCCGCCAGATATCCGGTCCCGTCCCATCACCCTCGATGAAGGGGACGATCGGCTCGTCGGGGACAGCGAGCTCTCCGTGTGAGAGGGTGATGGCATCGGCCACTGGCGTTCCTTTCGGCGGGGGGCGGACGGTGCCCGGCTGTCGGCCACGACGGCCGGCCCGGCGGCGCGGTGGCGATCATACCCAGGGGACGTGTTCGCAGGCAGAGCCGGGATCAGGCGGAGAGCGGCGTCGGCCGGCGTGGCTCGAGGTCTGCCGCGGTGTAGACCGCGTCGATCAACTCCATCTGTCGAACGGCGTCAGCGGGATCTGTGAGAACCTGCCGGCCGGAGGTGATCGCGTCCCGGAACGCCTCGAGCTGGTACTCGTAGGTCGGCCTACGGCCGAATCGCTCGGTTCGGACCGAGCCGTCGACGCGCAATCTGAGCCGGTGGTAGAGCTGAGGAGTCACCGGGTTCGTGACGTCGAGGCGGCCGCGCTCACCGACGAGGTGGGCACTCACGTGGAACGGGCGGCGTGGATCCCAGAGCGAGCACACGATCCGTCCCGTGTGCCCCGACGGGAACGCGAGGTCCGCTTGCATCGACCGGTCCACCTGCGGGTGCGTGCGGGCGGGTGTGGCCCTCGCGTCGACGACCCGCGGTTCCTCCAATCCGAGGAGGCGCAGCATGTGCAGGCAGTAGGTGCCGACATCCATCGTCGCACCGCCGGCGAGATGCCAGTCGTAGCGGATGTCACTCCTGCGGGGCAGGGGGATGAACATGCGGGTCTCGACGCGCCGCATCGCGCCGAGACGACCGCTCGCCGCGATCTCACGCATGCGGATGGCGAGAGGGTGGTAGCGGTAGTGGAACGCCTCCATGACGACACCCGCCCCCCGGGCTGCGGCATCCGCGACCTCTCGTGCCTCTGCCGCGTCGGCCGTGAACGGCTTCTCGAGGAGGACGTGCTTGCCCGCCTCGATCGCCCGCAGCGCCCAGACGCCGTGCAGTCCGTTCGGGGTCGGGATGTACACCGCGTCGACATCGCTGTCCGCGAGGAGGGCGTCGTAGGTTTCGAGCACGCGCGGGATCCGGTAGCGGCGCGCGAAGCGCGCCGCGCGCGCGGGGTCACGGGCGGCCACCGCCGTCACCTCCACCCCCTCGACACGGCGCGCGGGACGGATCGCCGCCCACGGCGCGATGCGGGCGGCACCGAGGATCCCGATGCGGATGGGGTTTCCCGACTGCATCCGCACAGGGTATCGACCTCCGTACCGACCGCGTCGTGTGCAGGGGCGGTACGCTCCCCCGGATGAGCAACTACTGGCACCCGTTCGCCGACGTCGCCACGTCCCGTGCCGAGCCGGGCCTGATCCTCGTGCGGGGAGCGGGTGCGTGCGTGTGGGACAAGGCGGGCAACCGCTATGTCGACGCGTCGGCCCAACTCTGGTACGTGAACGTCGGCTACGGGCGGCGTGAGATCGCCGAAGCCGCCGCCTCGCAGATGGTGCTCCTGCACGCGACGAGCACGTTCGGCGACATCGCCAACCAACCGGCCCTCGATCTCGCCGACCGCGTGGCTGAGATCGCCCCCGTGCGCGAGCCGTTCGTCTTCCTCACGAGCGGTGGCTCCGACGGCATCGAGACCGCGGCGAAGATGGCACGCAGGCATTTCCAGCTCCTCGAGCGGCCCGAGAAGCGCATCCTCGTCTCCCGCCGGCACGCGTACCACGGCATGCACTTCGTCGGCACCGCCCTCGCCGGGATAGAGGCGAACAAGGCCGGCTATGGCGAGATCGCCGGCGACGTCCTCTCCGTGGAGTGGGACGATGCAGGTGCACTCGAAGCGGCGATCGACGCGGCCGGGCCGGACCGCGTGGCCGCCTTCTTCTGTGAGCCGGTCATCGGTGCGGGAGGTGTGTTCCCACCGCCGGCGGGCTACCTGGAGGAGACCCGCGAGATCTGCCGGCGCCACGACGTCCTCTTCGTCGCGGACGAAGTCGTGACGGGCTTCGGTCGCACCGGTGACTGGTTCGCGTCGACCCGGTTCGGCCTCGACCCAGACATCATCGTCGGTGCGAAGGGGATCACGTCCGGCTACCTGCCCTTGGGCGCCGTCATCGCATCCGAGACGGTGTGGGGGAATCTCGCCCGTGCGGGCGCGTGGTTCCGCCACGGTTACACGTACTCGGGGCATGCGACGTGCGCCGCGGCCGCGCTGGCCAACCTCGACATCGTCTCCCGTGAGGGCCTCATGGAGCGTGCTCTCGATCTCGAGACGCTGATCCCGGAGGCGCTCGCACCCCTCGGCGACATCGGTGTCGTGGAGGAGATCCGGGGGGGTGTGGGTGCCCTCGCGGCTGTGCAACTCGACACCGAATGGCTCACGCGAGAACCGACGCTCGGCGCGCGTGCCGCCCTCGGCGCACGCGCGAACGGCGTGCTCACGCGGGCGCTCGCGACCGGGGGCATCCAGGTCTCACCGCCACTCGTGCTGAGCGAGTCCGAACTGGGCGAGATCGTCGACGGTCTCGCCCGGGCGCTCCGCGATCTCTGACCGGGTTCCCTCAGACGGTCAGCGCTGTGAGGATGCCGTCCTCCATGCGCAGTCGTCTCGTCGCGAAGCGCTCGAGGCGGGGATCGTGCGTGGCGACGATGACGGAGCGACCCTCGGCGGCGAGACCGTACAGGAGGCGCCCGACATCCTCGCCGTGCTCGGAGTCGAGATTCCCCGTCGGCTCATCGGCGAGCAGCACGGGCGGAGTCAGGGCAAGGGCCCGGGCCAGTGCCACACGCTGGCGTTCGCCGCCCGAGAGGACGGAGACACGGGTGTCCGTCCGATCGGCGAGGCCGAACCGTTCGAGGAGAAGGCGCGCATGCGACCGCGCTGCCTGGCCGCCGATGTCGGCCGCGTTCAGGGCGACCTCGACGTTCTGGCCCGCTGTCAGGGCCTCGATCAGGTTGAACGCCTGGAAGACGAAGCCGATGAGGCGGCTCCGCATGTGCTCGAGGAGGGTCGTGTCCCGCCAGTTGATCTCCCGACCCGCGATCCGCACCTGTCCCACCTGCGGTTGGAGAAGCGTGCCGAGGATCGAGATGAGAGTCGTCTTCCCCGAACCCGACGGGCCCTCGAGGAGCACGAGCTCGCCCGGTGACACGACGAAGTGCTCGACGGAACAGGCGACGATTCGGGTCGGGCCGCTCCCGTACTCGTGGGAGATCCCGTATGCCTCGATCATGAGCGGAACACCACGACCGGGTCGACGCGCTGCACGCGGCGAACGGGGATGAGTGACGACACGACGAGCATCACGGCGGCGACGGCGATGACACCGACGAAGACGACAGGTGTCAACGTCGTCGGCAGGAGCGGCATCACGCGGTGTCCGACGACCACGAGCCCTGCTCCGAGACCGAGCCCGCACACGAGCGCTGTGCCCACCAGATACGACCCCTGCCCGAGGACGACGCGGCGGAGGCGGCCGCGTGTGGTCCCGAGGGAGCGGAGCAACGCGTAGTCGCGTGTGCTCTCGGTCACCATGATCGACAGCGTCATGCCGAGCACGAGTGTCCCGACGAGCACGGCGGCGACCGCGAGGGAGGCGAAGATGGGGATGAACGGCCCGACCGACGAGGCCTCGATGTCCGACCGGAACGCATCCGGTGTGAGGAGAGTGAGATCGGGCGAGGTCTTGGCCGCAGACGTGATCACCGCCGTGGGATCGGCGGACGGGGCGAGGCGGAGGGCGAGGTACGTGGGCTCGGACGGGTCGAGGCCCTGCCGGAACGTCTCGAGTGACGCCCGCGCGGCGTCGGCGCGGGCCGCCGCATCCTCGAGGACACCGGCGACGGCGTCGACGGTGCGGGTCGCGTCGAAGATCCGGTACGAGTCCACACTGGCACGCATGTCTGCCGCGCCGGCCCGGAGGTTCTGCGCGAGTCGTGAGAGCTCGGTGATGGCGGCCTCGACGTCACCTGCGTTGCGTTCGGTTCCCGCCCGGAAGGCCTCGATCGTCTCCGGGGTCGTGAAGACGTTCTGGAAGACGAGGAGTGACGCCCCGCGCGTGGTGCCCACGACCGTGGTCCGCCGCTCGTTTCCGTTGCTCGAGAGCGCCACGTGGTTGCCGAGATCCAGTCCGTAAGCACGTGCGAACGCGGTGTCGACGACGATCTCCCCGACAGCGTCGGGCGCGCGTCCCGTGACGAGATCGAGGTTCAGGGCGCCCGGCTCCCATGCGTTCAGGATGGCGTTGACTGGCTCGCGACCGATCGGGAGGAAGCTCGCAGTCCACGTCGTGGCAGGGATCACAGCCTCGACACCGGTGACACCGGCGAGCCCTGCCTCCTGCGCGTCGGAGATCGGTCGGATGTTGGCGTACACCCCCGCTCCCTCGCGGATCGCCCAGAGCTCCGCTCCCGTCGCGTTCACCCAGGTCGAGGTGCTCTTCATGCCTGCCATCACGGCGAGCTGGAGGACGACGAGGGCGACGACCAGGGTTCCGGTGCCGGCCGCGAGAAGGAACCGCGGCTTCGATCTGAGGACGAGGAGTCGCGAGAGCGGGACACCACGACCTGTCGCCTGTGGTGGCGCAAGGGACGTGTCGGCCGCGTATCCGGGGAAGAAGACCTGCGCGTCTGCACGCGACGGATACGGGATGTCGGCGAGCGATCTGCGCTCTTGGCTGGTCCGCGGCCCCACGCAACCCCCGGATGGTGTGGAGCTGTGAACGATACCGGCGGCTCCGATCAGGGGGCGAGCCGCTCAGGCCAGCCGCGGGTCGACGGCGTCCACGTCGATGTCGTGGTCCGCGATGGCCTTCGAGACCTCTTCGGCGGGGACACGCCCGTCATCGGCCAGGGACGCGAGGACCGCGACGACGAGGTGTCCGGCGTCGATCTCGAAGTGGCGGCGCAACGCGTCCCGCGTGTCGCTGCGGCCGAACCCGTCGGTTCCAAGTGACGTGAACGGTGCCGGTACGAAGCGGGCGATCTGGTCGGGAACGACCTTGAGGTAGTCGCTCACGGCCACGACCGCGCTGTCGTCCGTGCCGAGGACCTGTGTCACCCACGGGACTCTGGCCGGCTCGGTCGGGTGCAGGCGGTTCCAGCGCTCCACGGAGAGTGCGTCCTCCCGCAACGTCTTGTAGCTCGTCACGCTCCAGAGCTCGGCGCCAACCCCGTGCCGGTCCGCGAGGATGCCCTGCGCCGCGGTGGCGATCGAGTGCGTCGTTCCCGAGAACAGGATGCGGGCCCGCACGCGTGCCCCTTCCGGTGGGGCCGCGAACCGGTAGATGCCCCTGACGATGTCGGCGTCCTCGAGGCCGGTGGGACGGGCCGGCATCGGATACGGCTCGTTGTAGAGGGTGATGTAATAGAAGACGTCAGGGTCGAGTTGGGCCTCGGCGTCGGTGGAGGCGGGATCGCCCATCACGAGGGGTGGCGGTGGGGGGGTGCCGTACATGCGCTGGATGCCGTGGCGCACTATCGCAGCCGTCTCGTAGGCGAACGCGGGGTCGTAAGCCTGGCAGTTCGGGACGACCGAGAAGAGGACATGGCTGTGGCCGTCGCAGTGCTGGAGGCCCTCGCCGGCGAGAGTCGTGCGTCCCGCGGTCGCGCCGAGCAGGAAACCGCGGCCGCGGGCATCCCCGAACGCCCACACGAGGTCACCGAAGCGCTGGTAGCCGAACATCGAGTAGTAGGTGAAGAACGGCACCATCGGGACGCCACGTGTGGCGTACGACGTGCCGGCGGCCGTGAACGTGGCCATCGAGCCGGCCTCGGTGATGCCCTCTTCGAGGAGCTGGCCGTCACGGCGTTCCGTGTAGCTGAGGAGGAGATCGGCGTCGACCGGCTCGTACTGCTGCCCGAACGGCGCGTAGATGCCTATCTCGCGGAAGAGGGCGTCCATCCCGAAGGTGCGGGCCTCGTCGGGGATGATGGGGACGACACGCGGTCCGAACTCCGGTTCGCGCAGGAGGTTGCGCAGGAGGCGTGTGAAGGCGACCGTCGTCGAGACCGCATGCTTCCCCGAGCCCTGCGAGAACTCCTCGAAGGCGCCGTCCGACGGCAGGGAGAGACCGCGGCGGATGCGTGTCGTACGTCTCGGCAGGCTGCCGTCGAGCTCGCGCCGCCGCTGCTTCATGTACTGGATGACGGGGTGTGCCTCACCCGGATGGAGGTACGGGGGCACGTCACCGCTCAGCGCCGCATCCGGGATCTCGTCGCCGAGTTGGAGGCGATCGCGCAGGGCGAGAAGCTGCTCGCGATCCATCTTCTTGATCTGGTGGGTGGCATTGCGGGCTTCGATCGCCTTGCCGAGGGTCCAGCCCTTGATCGTCTTGGCGAGGATCACCGTCGGGACCCCCTCGGTCTCGACGGCCGCCTTGTAGGCGGCGTAGAGCTTGCGGTAGTCGTGGCCGCCGCGTGGCAGGCGTTGCAGCTCCTCGTCCGAGAGGTGCTCGACCATCTTCTGCAGGCGCGGATCCGGTCCGAAGAAGTCCTTGCGGATGTAGGCACCGGTCTCGACGGCGTACTTCTGGAAGGACCCGTCCACGGTCGTGTTCATCTTGTTCACGAGCACACCGTCGGCGTCGCGGGCGAGGAGCTCGTCCCACCGTGAGCCCCAGATGACCTTGATCACGTTCCAGCCTGCGCCGCGGAAGATGGCTTCGAGCTCCTGGATGATCTTGCCGTTGCCGCGCACCGGTCCGTCGAGGCGCTGCAGGTTGCAGTTGACCACGAAGATGAGGTTGTCGAGCTTCTCGCGGCCGGCGATCGAGAGGGCGCCGACGCTCTCGGGCTCGTCCATCTCGCCGTCACCGAGGAAGCACCACACGCGGCTGTCGGCGGTGTCGTCGATGCGGCGGTTCTCGAGGTACTTGAGGAAGCGGGCGTGGTATGCCGCGTTCAACGGGCCGAGCCCCATCGACACCGTGGGGAACTCCCAGAAGTCGGGCATCAGGTGCGGGTGCGGATAGGAGGAGAGGCCGTTCCCCCCGACCTCCTGCCGGTAGTTGTCGAGCTGCTCGTCCGAGAGGCGGCCCTCGAGGAAGGCGCGGGCGTAGATCCCGGGGGCGGCATGACCCTGGAAGTAGACGTGGTCGCGGGGACGCCCGTCGTCCTTGCCACGGAAGAAGTGGGTGAAACCGACCTCGTAGAGCGCCGCCGAGGACGCATAGGTGGCGAGATGCCCGCCGATACCGTCGGCCCGCTTGTTCGCCCGTACGACCATCGCCGCCGCGTTCCAGCGCACGTAGCGCCGGAACCTGCGTTCCATCTCGTCGTCTCCCGGGAACCACGGCTCCATCTCGCGGGGGATCGTGTTCACGTACGGGGTGGACACCGACGCCGGGAACCCGACCTGGTTCTCGCGGGCCCGCTCGAGGAGCTTGGCGATGAGGAAGCTCGCCCGTGCCTTGCCCTGCATGCCGATGACGGTGTCGAGGGAGACGAGCCACTCCTCCGTCTCCTCGGGATCGATGTCGGGTACCTGGTGGACGAAACCGTCGAAGATCATGACCCCTCCTCCGAGGGCTATGCCCTCAAACCCCCGACTGGGTACCTGAGCGGCGATATATCGCCGCTCAGGTACCCAGTCCCTGCGTGGGAACCCGTGGATCTAGCCTCACCGTGTGGACACAGGCATGCTAACGCCCCTGCGGGACCACCTGGGTGCCGTGGCATGCGGCCATCCCGAGACGTGCGCCGCGGCGGCGACTGCCCTGCGCATGGGTGGCAACGCCTTCGACGCCGCCGTGGCGGCGGGCTTCGCGGCGTCGGTTGTCGAACCGGGCCTCACGAGCCTCGGCGGCGGCGGCTTCCTCCTCGCCGTGACGGGCGACGGGGAACGTGTCCTGTTCGACTTCTTCGTCGACACACCCGGCCGCGGGCTGCCCGAGGCGGCACTCGAACCCCACTTCCATCCCGTCACCGTGCACGTCCCCGGGTCCGACCAGGTGTTCAACGTCGGATACGGGTCGGCGGCGACGCCCGGGGTCTTGCCCGGCCTCCTCCACGTCCACGCGCGACTCGGCCGTCTCGGCCTCTCCGACGTCGTCGCGCCGGCGGCCCGCCTCGCGACCGATGGGGTCGCCTTGAACGAGGGTCAGGCCTACGTGCTGCGTCTCCTCAACCCGATCCTCACGCAGACGGAGGCGGGGCGGCATCTGTACATGCCGCAGGCCCAGGAGCCACAACCAGGGGACGTGTTCCGGAACCCCGACCTGGGCCGTTTCCTGTCCGATCTCGCGGGTGGGCGGGTGTCGGGTTACCACACGGGTGACCTCGCGGCGCAGATCGAGATCGGGATGCGGGAGGGGAGGGGGCTCCTCACGGCCGCCGATCTCGCCGCATACGAGGTGATCGAACGGGAGCCGCTCACGTTCTCGTTCAGGGGTCGGACCGTGCTCACGAACCCGGCACCCAGCTTCGGCGGGCCGCTCATCGCCCTCCAAGCCGAGCTCTACGAACGTAGGGTCCCGCACCCTCCCCCGTACCGATCCGGGGCCATGCTCACGTCGCTAGCAGAGGTGCTCGTCGACGTGGACCGCCACCGTGACACGGGTGGGGCCGGCCCAGTCTTCAGTCGCGGCACGACGCACGTGAGTGTCGCCGACAGGGACGGCAACGTCGCCGCCATGACGACTTCGAACGGGGAGGGGTCGGGGTTCCTCGTTCCAGGGACCGGCATCATGCTCAACAACATGATGGGGGAGGACGATCTCCACCCGCGCGGCTTCCACTCGGCCCCGGCCGGGGAGCGTGTCGGCTCCATGATGTCACCCACGATCGTGCTCGGCCCCGACGGTACTCACGCCGAGCTCGCCCTCGGCAGCGGAGGCAGCAAGCGCATCCGCACTGTCGTCTTCCAGGTCCTGCGCAATGTCCTCGACTACGACCTCGGCCTCCAGGAGGCGGTCGACGCGCCGCGGCTGCACTGGGACGGGACGACAGTGCAGATGGAGCCGGGCATGCCCCGAGACGCGGTCGAAGTCCTTGCCGACACCCTTCCCACGCACGTGTGGGACGTGAAGGACCTCTACTTCGGCGGTGTACACGCTGTGTCTTCGCGTGGTGACACGGGAGCGGATCCGCGCCGTTGGGGTGCGGCGATGCTCATCGCCAGAGGATGACGACCACGCCAGCGAGGGCGAGCACCCAGGCGACGGCGTCGACGCGGCCGAGCCGGATCCGTCCCGGGACCGGCCCCCGCAACCCGCCGCGTGCCTCCATGGCCTGGGCCATCTCGTGGGCACGGCGCAGCGACGACGCGAGGGCGCCGGCGAGGATGTCGTGCGCCTGGAGGATGGCTTCGCGGCTGCGCTCGCGCCGGCCCGTCGACCTGTCGGAGAGGGGACGTCGATTCCGCCAAGCCGCCACGAGGGTGCGGAACTCGTCGAGCAGGAGGGGGAGACAGCGCAGGCCGAGGGTCATGGCCGCCACCGCTGACTCGACGGGGATGCCGACGCGGGCGAGAGGGCGGGTGAGAGCGGCCACGGCACGCCCGAGGTCGCCCATGTGGGTCGTCCAACCGACGAGCGCGGCGGCGGCGAAGGCCTCGACGAGGAGAGTCGTGAAGAGCAGCCAGTCGACGAGGCCGCCCATCTCGACGGTCACGGGTCCGAGATCGACGACCGGGGGACCCCCTGCGAAGAGCGCGAGCGCACCTGTGGCGACGAGGGAGACGGCCAGCCATGTGGGCGGGAGGGGGAGAGCGGCGCGGGGCACGCGCGAGGCCACGAAGCCGAGGGCGAGTCCCGCCGCCATCACGCAGGCCGCCGTCCAGGTCGGACGGATCACGGCGGCGATCCCGACGAGGACGACGATGCCGAGCTTCGTGCCGGGCCACATGCGGTGCAGGGGCGACTCGCCCGGGACGAGCCGCAGCAACTGGATGGAGCGGTCGCGTGCGGGCCGGGTTCGCATCACCATCCCTCCGCCTGCAGGGTGGACATGAGATCGTGCGTGAGGGGCGAGTCGCGTGTGATGCGGCCACCGTCGACCGTGAGGAGGCGGTCGGCGATGCGGGGCGCGTCGTCGAGATCGTGCGAGATGACAAGCGTGGCGATATCAGAGGTCAGGTGCAGCTCCGTGAGCAGTTCGACGAGGCGCAGGCGGGCAGGCCGATCCAGGCCGGCAAGCGGCTCATCGAGGACGAGGAGGCGCGGGCGGTGGAGGAGGAGTCCGGCCACGGCCACGCGGCGCTGCTGTCCCACGCTCAGTCGGTCGATCGGTGTCGTACCGATGGTGTCGGGGTCGAATCCGGCAACGTGAAGGGCCGCGTCGATCTCGTCCCGTGTCGCGTCGACCCCGAGCGCCATGTCCTCGCGCACCGTGGGCCGGAACAGTTGCAGGCGGGCGTGCTGGAAGGCGAGGACGGCGTCACGGCGCCCGGTCACGTCCCGGGACCACACGACCTCTCCCTCCGTGGGGGTGAGGAGGCCGGTGAGGATCCAGGCGAGGGTGGACTTCCCCGCCCCGTTGGGTCCGGTCACGAGAAGACGTTCGCGGGGACGGATCTCGAGGTCGACGCCCTCGAGCGCACGGTGGGCCCAGGGTGTCCCGGCGGCGTGCACGTATCCGACGCCGGCCATACGGACGAGGGGAGCTCCTGCGGCGTCCGGCTCGGCACGACCGGCGGGTTCCTGCCCGGGCGGGTTGGAGGTTGCGGACCGAGGGGGGACGATCCGCCCGTTCTCGAGTCGCACGACGCGGCCTGCCCCGCCCACCTCGTCGAGCTCGTGCGTCACGTGCACGACGGTGATCCCCTGCGTGGCGAGCTCGCCGAGGAGCCGCGCGACCGTCGCCCGCCCCCTCCGGTCGAGCATGGCCGTCGACTCGTCCGAGAGGAGGAGCGCCGGCTCGTGGGCGATGGAGGACGCGATGGCGAGTCGGGCGAGCTCGCCGCCGGAGAGGGTGGACGTCTCGCGATCCGCGAGGCCGGAGAGGCCCACGCGGTCGAGGAGTCCGGCGGTGTCCACACCCGCCGCCCTTTCGGGGGTCATACCCCATGTGAGGTCGTCGGCGACCGTGACCCCGAGGACCTGTGACTCCGGCCTCTGGAACACCCTTACCGTTCCCCCGATCCGCCCCATGCCGACCGGCCCGGGACGAGTCACACGACCCCGCGTCGGCGGCATGCCGGCCAGGACTGACACGAGGGTGGACTTGCCGCTCCCGTTGTCACCGACGAGACCGGTGAACTCGTGGGGACGGATCTCGACGTCGACGTCGGAGATCGCGTCGTGGGCAGCGCCGGGCCAGCGCACACTCACACCGGAGAGGGTCGCGGGTACGGGCGCCGGTTGCACGTCCGACTCGGGTGGCGATGGAACATCGGGTGCGGCGGCGCTGCGACGCATGCGCCGAGCGAGGGGGTGGGCGAGGTAGCGCGTGAACCAGGTGCGAAAGACAACACCCACGAGGACCACGGCCGGGACCGTGACGGGCCAACGGTCGATGCCCCACTCGGCGAAGGCGACGAGCTTCGTGCCGATGACGTCCTCGGCTGGGGCACAGGCACTGCCGCACGTCACCGACGTCCAGGCACCGGCGACGGCGTCGACGATCGCCCCCACGAAGTTCTGGAACCCGCGGGCGATGATGCGGACCTGTTCGAACACGAGATCGCGCGTCTCGGGGAACAGGGCGAGGAAGGCGAGGAGAGCACCGGCGAGGACGGGCCAGACGGTGAGCACGGAGACGGCGAGAGTGCGGGGTAGGCGCCATCCGCGGCGCAGGCCGGCTCCGACGACTGCCCCGTACAGGGCGGCCTCCGCCACGTAGGTCGCTGTGAGCGGGCCCGAGAGGAGTGTCACGACGAGGGCACCGCTCGCCGTCCCGAGCGCGACGCCGCGGAGGCGGCGGCGTTCTCCGAGGAGGGTGAAGGGAACGCCGGAGGCGAGCGTGAGCGCGAACCCGCCCGGGACGACGAGAGCGAGCACGAGGAGGAGCGAGGCGAGGTCCGAGAGGATGGCCGCCTCGGCGATCGTCCCCGCGGAGACGCGAGGGTTCTGCCGGCTCTTCGCAGTCAGACGGAGACCTCCTCTGCAAGCGGGCCGCCTCCCGACGGTCCGTCCGTCCTGCCACCCTAACCCCCCGAACTTGCGCGCGGTTCGCGTTCTTGCGCGCGAATCCGCGCGTACGTGACGCGGGACGCGCGCAAGGACGCGGTCCGCGCGCAAGAACGGTGGGGGATGCGGTCCGTCGATCAAGATCGGTGGGGGATGCGGTCCGTCGATTCCGGCCCGAGGTGCGTCCCGCATACAATCTGACGAATCGTCAGGTCGGTAAAGGGACTCGGGAGCGGGACATGGTCGATCTCGTCGGAATGCACGCCTCGTACAAGGCGGACGACGTCGCGCTCGTCCAGGACGAGCGCAGCCTCACATGGGGTGAGTACAACGACGCGAAGAACCGCCTCGCGAACGCTCTCGTCGACCTCGGCATCTCCCGCGACGACAAGGTGATCTGCTACCTGCACAACTGCATCGAGCGGTTCCTCCTCACGAACGCGGCCGACACCCTCGGCGTGACGTGCGTGCCGATGAGCTACCGCCTCATCGCGCCCGAGGTCAGCTACATCGTGAACGACTCCGAGGCGGCCTACGTGCTGTTCGGTCCCGAGTTCGGTGAGGTGATCGCCCAGGTCGAGCCAGAGTGTCCAGGAGTCCGGGGCTGGATCTCGACACACGAAGCGACGGGGCCGAACGTCATGTCACTGCCCGACCTACTCGAGAAGTCCTCCCCCGACGCGCCCGAGGCGCTCGCCGAGGGTGGGGGAGTGATGCTCTACACGAGCGGTACGACCGGACATCCCAAGGGCGCCTACCGAGAACCGGGACAGTCCACGGACGAGCTGCGCGCGCAGTGGTTCGGGAGCATGCTGAGTGAGTTCGACATCCGCGGCGGGGACGACGTCCACCTCGTGTGCGGGCCTCTCTACCACGGCGCCCCGTTCAGCTTCTCGATGATCGCGACCGGGGTCGGTTCGAAGATCGTGATCATGCCCAAGTTCGATGCCGAGAAGGTGGCCGAGCTCGTCGAGAGCCACCGCGTCGGCTACACGGTGATGGCGCCCGTGCTCGTGAAGCGATTCCTCGCCCTCGACGACGACACACTCGGCCGCTACGACCTGTCGTCACTGCACACGATCGTCACGACGGGCGCACCGTGCCCGCCTTCCGTGAAGGAGGAGCTCTTCGAGCGCGTGGGGCCGGTCCTCTACGAGTTCTACGGGTCGACAGAGCTGTCCGTGAACACCGTCATGAAGCCGGACATGATGCTCGAGAAGCTCGGCTCGTGTGGCAAGGAGTTCCCTGGCGTCGAGCTCGTGGTCCTCGACGAGGAGGGCAACGAATGCGCGACCGGCGAGCCCGGTGAGGTCTTCGCCCGCAAACACCCCCTCGCCTTCTCCGGCTACTACCGCAAGGACGAGGCGACGCGGAACGCCTACCACGGTGAAGACCTGATCTCCGTCGGTGACGTCGCATACGTCGACGAGGACGGCTACTTCTACATCTGCGATCGCAAGACCGACATGATCATCTCCGGGGGTGTGAACATCTACCCGGCCGAGATCGAGAACGTCCTCAACAAACACCCCAAGATCCTCGATGTCACGGTGTTCGGAATCCCCGACGACGAGTTCGGCGAGCAGGTGCACGCGGTTGTCGAACTGCGCGCGGGCGAGACGCTGACCCTCGCCGAGCTCAAGGACTGGTCGACCGACAAGCTGGCCGACTACAAACGCCCCCGTTCCCTCGATGTCGTCGATCACCTGCCCCGCGACGACGCAGGCAAGCTCCGAAAGCGCGAGCTGCGCGACCCCTTCTGGGAGGGCCACGCCACGCGGGTCTGACCGAGCTCCCCGGCGGCTACGGGAGCGCGGCGGGGTCCGCCATCTCGCCCGGGAGGATCGCGAGGAGGACTCCGTCCACGACCGACACCCTGGCGGTCTCGGCGACGAGGGCGTTGGACAACCCGCGGGCGGACGCCGCCTCGAGAGTCACGCCGGCGAGGGGGTAGGCAAGCCCCTCCGACGTCACGCCCGCGCTGCGATCGGTCGCGGGGATGAGGCTCACGATCTCGCCCGGCGTGCCCGTGAGGACGACCTCCCCCCTTACGACCCAGAGGCGTGCGCGGCCGAAGCGACCAGTCACCGACATCGCGCGCCAGCGGTCGGAGGCGAGGACGAGCGCGTTGGCGAGGAGGTGGTCGAGGCGACCCCCCGTCCCACCCACGACGAGGACGCGGTCGGCACCTCTCCGCTGTGCTTCGAGAATGGCGACCTCGAGGTCCGTCTCGTCCTTGCGGCGGGGGAGGGGGAGCACTTCGGCGCCCGTGTCGGCCGCCCGCTGCACGTCCGCCGCGGCCGCCGAGTCGAAGTCGCCGACGGCGACGTGCACCTGAAGGCCGAGCCGGTGGGCGAGGGCGAGGCCGGAGTCGGCTGCGATCACGAGGTCGGCATCCGCCGGTGCACCGATCTCCTCGACGTCCGGCCCACCCGTGATCACGAGGGCCAGTGTCAGTTCGGGGCCTCCAAACCGAGCTCAGGGAGTCGCGGGCATGATGCGGGACACGATGTCGTCAGCCGCGTCCTTCGGGCCCGCCCAGTCGACGCTGCCCTTCTGCATGACGACGACGTCGTCGGCGAGGTCGATGGCGCGGTGCACTTCCTCCTCGATGACGATGAGGGCGGTACCGGCCGAGCGGATCGTACGCAGCCAGCCGAACACCTCGTCGACGACGATGGGCGCCAGGCCGAGACCGAGCTCGTCGGCGATGAGGAGCTTGGGTGGATGCACGAGGACACGGGCGAGAGAGAGCATGCGCTGCTCCCCACCCGACATCGTGCCGGCGAGCTGGGTGCGGCGTTCCCCGAGGCGCGGGAACAGCTCGTACGCGCGGGCGAGGGCGTCGTTGACCCGGGACGGACCGAGAGCGCGCTGGAACTCGAGCTTGAGGTTCTCCTCCACGGTGAGCGTGGCGAAGATCGATCTGCCCTCCGGGGCGTGCGAGATGCCGCGACGGGCGATCTGATAGGCGGGGGTACCGGCTATATCGGCACCCTCGAAGAACACCTTGCCGGCCGTCGGTTTCACGAGACCGGTACAGATCCGGGCGATGGTCGTCTTGCCCGCCCCGTTCGGTCCTACCAGTGCAGTGGCACTACCGCTGCGAACCCTGAACGACACACCGAAGAGGGCGCGGTAGGGACCGTACGAGGCGTCCACGTCCTCGAGCTCGAGGAGTGTGGCCTCCCCCGGCCCGGGGGTGGGTGTCTCGCCCGCGGTTGTGTACGTCGCCGTGTGAGCGGGCTCGGCCGGCGCAGTGGGTTGGGAGTGCCTGCTCATCCCGCCACTCCCGTGTACGCCTCACGCACCCGCGGATGGTTGAGGACGGCTTCGGTCGGGCCCTTGGCGAGCAGATACCCCTGCTCCATGACGTAGAGGCGGTCGGTCGCGACCCGGATGAGGCTGAGGTCGTGCTCGACGAGGAGATAGCTCGTACGCCGCGCGTGCTGCACGGCGTGGAGGACTTCGGCGAGCGCCATGCTCTCGACGTGGTCGAGGCCCGAGGACGGCTCGTCGAGGAGGAGGAGACGTGGATTGGTCATCAGGGCACGGCCGAGCTCGAGGAGGCGCCCATGACCGAGCGAAAGGGTGTCGACGACGCTGTCGATGCGGTCGTCGAGCCCGACGAGCTTCGCCGTGTCCTCGACGATCCCCCGCTCGGCATCCGTGGGGCGGCCTCCACTCACGAGATCGTTCATCATGCTGCCCGCACGCGTGTACGCCCGCAGGGAGACCAGGAGGTGCTCACGGACGCTCATGCCCGTGAAGAGCTCCATGCGCTGGAAGGTGCGGCCGATCCCGAGCCGGGCGCGCTCGTACACCTCGAGGTCGGTGATGTCGGCCCCCATGAACCGCACGCGTCCCCGGTGTGGCTCGAGGATTCCCGTGATGCAGTTGAAGAACGTGGTCTTGCCGGCACCGTTCGGACCGATGAGGCCGACCGCCTCACCCGGTCCGATCTCGAGCGAGACGTCCTGCAGGGCGAGGATGCCGCCGAACTGGATCGAGACGTGCTGCACCTCGAGCAGCCACGGTGTACCCGCCTGCATCAGCCGTCTCCTCCGTTGGACCTCGGACCCCAATCCGAGTTGCCGTCACCGTTCGCCTCCGGTCGCAGCGGGGGGCGGGGCGGCCCCTGCTCCTGCATGTAGACGCCCGGATCGGCCGGCTGCCAAGTGGGGTCCCGGCGCCGCAGGTGCTCGATCGATGTCTGCATCTCGGGCGGGCTGGGTCTGGCCGGAGCCTGGATGTATCGGCGGGGAGGCGACCACGGCCTGTAGCGGGGACGCCGCCTCCTGCCTGAGGCGGAGGGGTCGCGGGGCACGTGGTTCGTGGCCTGGGTGACCGCCTGGCGTTGCACTTGGGCTACACCGCCTGCCGGCGGGCCGGTTGGCAGCGCAACCTGGGAACCGACCTGAACGACCGGCTCGCCCGGTTCGGGCGTGAGGTCGATGACAGGCGGTGCGTTCACGGCGGGCACGGCGCCGCCGACCGGGGTGACACCCTTTCCCCCCCGGCCCGCGTCACCTATGACGCGAAGCGCCCAGTCGACGAGACCTTCCTGGTTCTTGATGAAGATGAACGCACCCAAGCCGAAGATGACCGTGACCCACGCGAGGGGCTGAGGTACGCCGAGCATGCTCAGCACCTCCGGCAGGAGCGTGAGGAACACGCCGGCGAAGATCGCGGCGGGGATGGAGCGGGCGCCGAGGACGATGATCAGCACCGGCCAGAGGAGGGATTCCGCGATCGAGAACTCGGCGGAAGTGGCCCGGCCCTGGAGGCTGACGAGGAGGACGCCGCCGATGCCCGCTATCGCGGCCGATACGGCGAAGGCCTTGACCTTGGCCCGGCCCGGGTCGATTCCGACCGATGCCGCACCTGTCTCGGAGCCACGGATCGCGTCGAGGACCTGACCGGTCGACCCGTCCCGCAGGCGCCACACGTACCACCCGACACCGAAGAGGATCGTGCAGCAGAAGATGAAGAAGGCCCTGTCGTCGCTGAAGTCGAGGAGGCTGCCGGACCAACCATGCTGGTAGGGGCGAGGGACTTCGAGTCCGGCGGGGCTGCCACCCACGGCTTCGAGGGGGAAGATGATCTGGTCCACCATGAGCCCGAACGCAAGGGTCGCGAGCGTCATGTAGATGCCACGCAGGCGCCGCAACGGCAAGGCGAGCAGCACACCGATCAGCGACGCCACGGTGGCGCCGAGGAGCATCCCCCAGAAGAGCGGGAAGTCGAACCGGTTCGCGAGTTGGGCGGCGGTGAACGCCCCCGCTCCCGCGAAGGCAGCCTGTCCGAGGGAGATCTGCCCGGCGATGCCGGTCAGGACCGTGTAGGAGAGGAGGATCACGGACATGACCACGGCGGTGGTCACGCGGAGGAGCCACACGTCCGAGAGCGCGAGGGCGAAGAACGCGACCACGCCTGCCGAGATGAGCAAGGCCTGGCCGAAGGTGTTGTGTTTGGCCCGCGCGTCGCCTGCGGCCCGGCTGCGCAACGCCTTGGGCGGTGGGTCTACTCCCGAGAGGGGGTCCGTGACACCGCCGATCGTCCGGTACTTGGGGACGAAGACGAGGAGCCCGAAGAGGAGGATGAACGGCAGGGAGGGCCGCAACCCCTCGGCGAGGACGCTGTCGGCGGGCAGGTAGCGGGCCAGCACGACCTGCGTGACGCCGAGGGCGAGGCCGCCGATGAGCGTCCAGGGCAGGGAGGAGAGCCGCCCCACGACGGCGGCGGCGATGGCGGCGACGAGCAGGAGTGTGTACTTGCTGACGTCGACGCTGCCGAAGAGGGGGGCGAGCATGACGCCGGCGAGGCCGGCCACGAAGCCCGACAGCATCCACGAGACGGAAGCGATGCCGTCGGCATTGATGCCTGCGAGCTGCACCATGCGCGGGCTCTCCACGACAGCTCGCATGCGCAGGCCGAGCACCGTGAACCTGAAGAGGCCGGCGAGAGCGACGACCACGACGAGGGCCGCGAATATCGTCGTGAGCGAGTCACCGCCAATGCGGATGCCGCCGAGCTGGAAGACGCCTTCGGCGCCGGGGACGGCAACGGGCGGATTCCCCTTCAGGTCGGTCCCGAACCACACACCCTGGATGAGCGCAGGGAGCACGAGAAGGACACCGAGGCCGACGACGAGCTTCACCGTCTCGGGGGCGCCCTGCGTGTAGCGGAACAACCCCCAGTAGAGGCCGAGGCCGAGGAGAGGGCTCAACACGAAGACGGAGACGATGAGTGCGACGAGGATGGGGAGACCCATGTCGACGGTGAGCGTGTAGAAGATCGCGGCCGAGGCGTACGCCTGGGCACCCAGGCCCAGGTTGAACACGGCGCTCGTCTTGTACGTCAGGACCACACCCGACGCCATGAGCGCATATACGCACCCGAGCGCCACCCCTGCGACGAGCAGCGCGAGAAAATCCACCTACAACCCCTGACTCCCGGCTTCCCCGACGTGCCCCGAGATCCCGCTGTGGCGGGGCGTCCGGCCGAAAGATACAAAACACCGGAATATCACGATAGCCTTGCTCTGCCGAGTCGGGCAATGACGCACTCTCCGACCTATCCTTTGTCCTGACGGGGCATCAGATGGTTACTTCTCCACGATGCCTGCGCTTCCTTGAGACGCTTTCACATTCCCGGGGTCTTCGACACGAGAGGTGCGCAGGTCTGACGAGGAGGGGTGCCGAACACAGGTGGTGATCCGTGTTCACACGGAGGGGGACGAATACCGATGGTGAAGGGAACTGGTGGGTTCCTGCTCAAGGCTGCGGGGGCAGCAGCGGCGGCTGCGGGAGCGGCGGCGGTGTATCGGGCGGGACAGACAGAGGCACGTATCGACGCGCGGATCGATCCCATACTCGACGGTGACGCGACGCGCCCGGAAGCAGCCGGCGCGTTGCCGCCTGCCGGTGGCACCCAGGCCGGACCCCAGACATCCGGCGGGGACCCCGGCATGACCACGGCGAGCGTGGTGGCGGGCGGGGCGGTACCGGCAGCGGCATCGGGTGTCGTGCTCTGGCCGGGCGGTGACGGCATCGGCGCTCCCCTCGTCCCCGTCATGGATGGTGACTACCCGGCCCATCCTGTGCTCCACGACGGGGGGACCCCGGCCGCGGCGTACGCGCAGAGCAGGGCGGGCCGGCGATATGCCAAGAGCGGCAACATCCTCGGTGCGACCCTCGGCATCCTGACGGCGCTCGCGCTCGTCCTCGGTGGCGTGGCCGCAGTGCGCAACGACGAGAAGACCGCCAGTCTCTCCAGCGCGTCGACCGACGACGCCACCGGCGGGGGAGGAGGCTCCACCGACTTCGACACCTCCGGCAAGTCGGGATCGTCCTCCGCCGGGGGGTCGACGGCGTCGTCCTCCGGCACGGGCAGTTCGGGCGCGTCCTCCAACACGGGCTCGGGCGACTCCGGTGGCGGGGGGGGCGACGGCTCCGGTGGCGGGGGCGGGGGTTCGGGCGGTGGGGGCGGGGGGACCATCAAGCGTCCCCCCGAAGGTGAGTGGGCGGCCACGGGGCAGGGAACCGAAGTCGTGAGCACGGGCAACATCCGCACGGAGTGGTCGGACATGTCCCTCAAGGTCGTGTACGACGGTGACTGCTGGATCTCGACGTGGAAGGCGCACTCGAAGCGCTGGGCGGACGTGCGCTTCTGTCCGACCAGTGACGGCGGCCTGATCCAGACGGGGTCGGAGACCTTCAACATCGTCTCCTTCCTCGGCGCGAGCGTGAACAACAAGACGACGGCCACGTGCGACCCGGCGAAGGTGGTGCTGTCGGCGAACCCCGAGCCGGGCCAGGAGCTCGCCCCGGGGACATGCACCAACATCCAGCAGGACTGCCCGAACGGCTTCGGTGCGTCGTGCCGGAAGAGCCCGCTCGTACCGGGCGGGTCGACGGATGACTCCACCGTCACGATCCTCGGGAGGGAGACCGTCGCCGGGCAGGAGGCGTGGCACGTGCAGACCACGCAGATCCTCGTCCCCGAAGGTGGGAATGCGAGCGCGCCCGGCTCGGTTTCGAGCTACGCGCCGCATAATGTGGAGCACTACTGGTTCAGGGTCACCGATGGCCTCCCCCTGCGCATGGTCAGGGTCACGAACGCCCTCACCGTTCCCCTCGTCGGTCCGAGGACGACCTTCCACGAAGAGGGCTCGATGACGATCGTGCTCTGAGACAGAGCCCTGAGTGGCCGGTAGCACAGCCCGACCGCCAGACTGATAGGAAATGGGGTGAGGGCGGAGAAATCCGTCTAGAGATGAGTGGTGAATCACGGATGAGTCGAGTACGAGTATGGGGGCCGGTCGTTGCCATGTCGCTGGTGCTGGTCGCGTGCGGCAACGCCTGGGCCGGGATCAACACCGCCTCGGAGGAGGCACCCGGGGTGACCGACTCCGAGGTCCTCGTGGGCGGGGTGGCGGCGATCACGAGTCCCGTGGGCGACAACTTCGGCTACATCTTCGACGGTGTCAAGGCCTACTTCGCGAAGGTGAACAGCGAAGGCGGCGTGCACGGGCGCACCCTGCGTCTCATCGCCGAGTACGACGACAACACACAGGCGTCCAAGAACCTCGCGTCGGTGCGGGCCCTCGTCGAAGAGGACCGCGTGTTCGCCGTGATCCCCGTCGCCACCCCCATCTTCGCCGGCGCGTCGTACCTCGCCGACCGCAACATCCCGACGTTCGGATGGGTGATAAACAGCGAATGGGCACTGAGCGAGGCGCTCATGGGCGCCGGCACGGACGGGGACATCTGCCTCGACTGCGCCGAGACGTTCACGTACCTGCCCTTCATCGCGAAGCTGATGGGAGTCAGCAAGGTGGGCGTGATCGCCTACTCCGCCGCCCAGTCCAAGCAGTGCGCAGAAGGGCAGCAGGCCGCCCTCAGGAAGTACGGCTTCGACGTCGCTTTCACCGAGACTTCGCTCACCTTCGGGTTCACGGACGTGTCGGCCCAGATCGCCCGCATCCGCGACTCGGGCATCGAGCTCCTCGCCACGTGCATGGATGGTGACGGATCGGCCCGTGTCTCCAAGGCGCTGCGCGAGGCAGGGCTCAAGAACATCAAGCAGTACTGGCCGATCGGATACGACCCGAAGCTCCTCGAGCAGTTCCCCGAGGAGATGGAGGGTGTCTACATGCAGTCGACGACGATGCCGTTCGAGTTCGCCGACGTGTCGCCCGGCCTCCAGGAGTACCTGAAGTGGATGAAGAAGGTGGACGGCCAGGTCGGCGAGTCCTCGCTCCAGGGTTGGATCCTCGCCGACCAACTGGCCATGGGGCTCGAGGCCGCCGGTGAGAAGCCGACGCGTGAGAAGGTCCTCGACGGCATCTACAGCCAGACCGACTACGACGCGGACAACATCATCGTGAGAACTGACTGGACTCGTTTCCGCGAACCTGACAACGGCTATGCCGAAGGCGACCCGATTCCCGCCTGCCTCAGCTTCATCCAGGTGAAGGACAGCGAGTTCACGCCGGTGTTCGTGACCGAGGAGGAACCGTGGGCGTGCGTCGATACCGCCAAGGACACGCTCCCGGACGCCCCCCTGAGACCGGAGGACTTCGGACTGTGATTCCGAGACGCCTCCTCCTCGGTCTCCTCGGCCTCCTCGTCGTCCTGGCGAGCGCCTGCAACACGGCCGTCTTCCAGAGCAAGGGCATGCCGCCGGGCGAACGCGGCAAGGAGGGCACGAAGGAGCTCACGGCCGACGAGGGCGAGGATTCGGGCTCGGGCGGGAACGCCGAAGCCAAGAAGGAGATCGAAGATCTCTTCACCTGGTTCTTCGACGGCTCGGACCTCCTCGCCGACGGGGTCGCGACGCAGGAGGAGATCGACGTGAAGGCGGCACGGGTCTACAACGTCGAGAAGATCAAGGACACACTCGCGGCTGTCATGCAGGCCAACGCCGAAGTCTTCTCGAAGCTGAGCGCGACGATCGACTCGATCGAGTTCCAGGACGAAGACCGGGCAACCGTCACGTTCACGCTCAACGTGGACGGCGAGCCCACCCTGCAGGGGGCGTCGGGCGACGCCATCAAGGACAACGGCGAATGGAAGATCGACGCCCAGCTCACATGCGACCTCGTCGCTCTCGCCGATTCCACCGTGGCGTGTGATCCCGGGACCCCGGCCGTCTGAGCGAGCGCGGCCGGTCAGGGGTGGCTGCCGCGACGGATCGCGGCGAGTGCCTCCGCCTGGTGGCGGGCGGCACGGATCTGAGAGTCGAACACGTGGCGCACGATCCCGTCCGGGTCGATCACGTAGGTGACGCGCCCGTCGAGGAGTCCCAGCGTCCGTGGGACCCCGTACAGTCCGCGCAGCGCTCCTGTCGCGTCGCTCACGAGGGTGAACGGCAGATCGTGCCTGGCCGCGAACTCCGCGTGTGAGGCGATGCTGTCACGGCTCACACCGATCACGACGGCACCCGCCTCGGCGAAGTGCTCGTGTGAATCGCGGAACGAACACGCCTCGCGTGTGCAGCCGGGTGTGCCGTCCTTCGGATAGAAGTAGAGGACGACCCACTTGCCCCGCATGTCGGCGAGGGTCACGTCGTCGCCTCGCTGGTCGGGCAGGGTGAAGTCGGGGGCCGGGTCGCCCGGCGCGACAGGCATGCAGGTCCTTGAGTGGGGGCGTGGCGGTGGGAAGACTTGCAGTCCCGACGGGTACGCGCAAGGCAGAGGGGCACGTGGACAGTACGAGTGGACGATACGAGGCGATCCGCGCCGCACTCGACGCGCGGGCGCGTGGGCTCACATCGATAGAGCAGATCGACCTCGTCGAGGACGGCGTGAACGGGATCGTCCGCCTCAAGGCCGAGGCACGGGCAGCGGACAGCGGCGTGCGCTGGTGCGTGGCGTCGCGTCTCGGCGAGGTCAACCCCGCGTTCCATGCGCGGGACACGGAGTTGCTCGAGCTCGCCCTGTCCGACATCGACCGCGCGGTGCGCCAGGAGGCGATCACCGTGCTCGCCCTCCTCTGTCCCGATCTTCCGGCGCGCATCGTGGGACGGATCATCGACCGTGTGCTCTGTGACGACGCATCCGTCGTGCACGAGGACGGCCGCACACTCCTCGCCGTGCTCTCCGTCACGCGGAACGCGGACGCGGTGACAGACGAGTTGCTCACCGAGCTCACCGACCCCGATCCCTACAGGCGTGCCGGCATCGAGCTCCGCCTCAAGGCGCTGGCCCACTTCGACGGGACCAGAGCGGCGAAGGTCATCGCTGTCGGTCTCCGGGATCCGGACGACGACGTGCGTTTCGCCGTCGCCCGCACCCTGCCCCTCGCTCCCTGGGGGACGATCGAGCCCCTCGTGGGAGCCGCCCTCGAAGACCCCGACCTCGGTGTGCGACGCTGTGCCTTCGAGGCCCTCCTCGAGGAGCACGTGCGTCGTGAACCCCGCCACACGGTCGCCTCGGTGTGGGGGGCACTCGACACGGGTGACGACACGTCACGCATGATCGCGGCCTGGGCTCTCCCCGTGCTCACCGTGCATGCGCCCGCCCAGATCGCGGCGATGTACGAGGCCGCTCTCGGGGACCGCGACGCGCGGGTGGTGGCGGCGGCGACGAGTGGCCTGCGGGCGACCGTGCGCCGGCGGCCCGCCGCCGTGAAACCGCTCATCCGGGCAGCGCTCGCCGACGAGACCGCCTTTCGTGTCAGGACGTTCGACGTCGCCCTCGGTCTCGTCGCGGATCTGCACGCGTCTCTCGGCCCCGCCCTGTTCGCCCTGTGTGCGACACGGCCCTCACATCGGCTCGACATCCTCGTCGAGGCAGGACGGCGGCTCGCCTGGGCCGTCGACAACTGCCCGCGGGTGCGCTCCCTCGCTGATCGACTTCACATGGAGGCATGCGCCGCCGCGGCGGTGTGATCCTCTCCGCCTCAGGCAGGTGCAGCCGCCATGCGCTCACCGATCGTGGCGAGGTGCGGAGCCGCCGATCCGAGGGTGAGCTCGAGCGTCTTCGCCCAGAGGTAGTAGCGGTGCAGTGGATAGTCCACGTCGACGCCGATTCCGCCGTGCAGGTGGATGGCCGCCCGCGTCACCCGGTAGGCGGCGTCGGCCGCCCAGAACTTCGCGATGTCGAGCTCGTCGGACACGTCACGACCCTCGGAAAGGCGCCACATCACCTGCCAAGTCGTGAGGCGCATCGCCGTCACGTCCACGTACGCGTCGGCGATGCGTGTGTGCACAGCCTGGAAGCTCCCGATCGGCACGTCGAACTGGTGGCGTTCCCGCGTGTAGTCGGCGGCCATGTGGAGCGCGCGATCGGCGACACCCACCGACATGGCACAGACGAGAGTCTTCGCGCGATCCGCGAGCCACTTCACGGGATCCGGATCCGTGCCGACCGCGACGACGTCGTCGGCCGCGACCTCGAGATCGTCCAGCGCGACGAGGTACTGCGGTTCCAGGTTCGAGACCTCGAGAGGTGTGAGCTGCACACGGTCCGATGCGGGATCGACGAGGAAGAGCCCGCCTGCGCCGTCATCGGTAGATGCGCTCACGAGGATCCGGTCGGCTGCGGCTGCGTAGGGGACACAGATCTTGCTGCCTGCGAGGATCCAGTCCGCCCCGTCGGGTCGTGCGGTCGTCGCCGGGTGCTCGGGTGCGACTCCGTCGGCTTCGTCGAGGGCAGCCGTGACGATGCTGCGGCCTGCCACGACGTCGGGCACGAGACGTGCCGCGGCTCCTTCGGGGGCGAGCTCGGACAGGGCGAGGAGAGCCGCGAACACGGGGAGGGCAGGGATGCGCGGCACCGTCCAACCGACCTGCTCGCAGACGAGGCAGAGCTCTGTCAGGTCGAGCCCGAGGCCGCCGAGCGCCTCGGGGGCCGCTGTGCCGAGCAGGTTCGCCTCGGCGAGCTTCTGCCAGAGGTCACGGTCGAAGCGGTCCGGGGATGCCTCGATCTCCTTGAGCCGGTCGTGGCCGGTGTGGTCCAGGAGGATGCGCCGGGCGAGGTCCTTGAGCTCCTGCTGTTCGTCGGTGAGGGCGAAGTCCATCTCGTTGTCGTCCCCTTCTCACTTGTAGTGGGGCAGGCCGAGGCCCGCCATCGCGATGATGTCCCGCTGCACCTCGTTCGTACCGCCGCCGAAGGTCAGGATCAGCGACGTGCAGTAACGCGCTTCGAGCTCTCCCCGCAGCAGGGCGAGATCGGATCCCTCCTTCACGAGGCCCTGCGGGCCGACGATCTCGAGGAGGAGCTGGTAGTGATCGAGTCCGTACTCGGAGGCGAACACCTTCACGGCGGACGCCTCCTGCATGGACAGGGTGCCGTTCGTCATGGACCAGGCGAGCTTCCAGTTCATGAGCTTCACCGCTTCGACCTTCGCCCGCGCCCGGGCGAGGTTGAGTTGCACCCACGGCTGGTCGATGACCCGCCGCCCGTCCGGAAGCTCGGTACGGCACGCCCACTGGCGGACTTCCTCGAGGAGGCGCAGGGGCGGTCCCGACGGGGTGAGGTTCACCCGTTCGTGGTTGAGCTGGCTCACAATGAGCTTCCAGCCGTTGTTCTCGCCGCCGATGAGGGAGTCCGCCGGCACGCGGACGTCCTCGTAGTAGGTGGCGTTCGTGCGGATCCCGCCGACGGTCATGATCGGTGTGAGGGACACGCCCGGCGAGTCCATGGGCACGATGAACATCGAGAGGCCCTGGTGCTTCGGGGCGTCAGGGTCGGTGCGGGCGGCGAGCCAGACGTACTGGGCGAAGTTGGCGAGGGACGTGAAGACCTTCTGGCCGTTGATGATCCATTCGTCGCCGTCCCGCACGGCGCGGGTACGGAGGGATGCGAGATCCGTGCCCGCCTCCGGCTCGGAGTAGCCGATGCAGAAGTTGATCTCGCCGGCGAGGACCCTCGTCAGGTACTCCTTCTTCTGCGCGTCGGTGCCGTACTTGTAGATCGTCGGCCCGACCGTGCCGATCGTGAGGAAGGGGAACGGGAAGTTCGCGGTCTGGCAGGCGTCGGCGAAGATCATCTGTTCGATCGGCGACCGACCCTGGCCCCCGAACTCCTCGGGCCAGCCGATCCCGAGCCAACCGTCGCGGCCCATCTTGTGCAGGGCTTCCCAGTAGAGAGGCCCACCGCCTTCGATGAAGCCGGCCCGCTGCTCCGCCCGGAACTCGGGCGTGCAGACGTCTTCGAAGTAGCCGGTGAGGTCGTCCTGGAGCGCCTTCTGCTCCGGTGTGAAGTCGAGGTACATGCAGCCTTCCCTTGCGTCTCCGGGGCATGTGGAGAGGATTCTCCCGCATTGCTAGAACAGGTTCCAATCCGGCGCGTGCGGGCGCGGTAGGGTCGCCGCATCCGTGCAGGTGCGACAGAGGAGGCGCAGTGGCGGCCACACCATCGAGGATGCTCGCACTCGGCACGCGGGCTCCCGCCTTCGAGCTCGCCGAGCCGCGGACCGGTCGTCACGTGCGCAGCGACGACCTCTCCGGTCCCCTGCTCGTCATGTTCATCTGCAACCACTGCCCGTACGTCCAGCACGTGCGGGCGGAGCTCGCCCGCATCGGCGTCGACTACGGCACCAGGGTGAGTGTCGTCGGGATCATGAGCAACGACGTCGACCATTACCCGGACGACCACCCCGACAGGATGGTCGAGGAGGCCGAGACGTACGGGTACACCTTTCCCTATCTCTACGACGAGGCGCAGGATGTCGCGAAGGCATTCGGTGCGGCCTGCACGCCCGACTTCTTCCTCTTCGACGCAGACCGCTCTCTCGTCTACCGGGGTCAGCTCGACGAATCGCGCCCCTCCAACGGCATCCCCGTCACCGGTGAGGACCTGCGCCGCGCGCTCGACGCCGTGGTGGCGGGAGGGGAGGTCCCCGTCGATCAGCAGCCGTCCCTCGGCTGCAGCATCAAGTGGCGTCCCGGCAACGAACCGGTCTGAGGTGGACGGGGACGGGCTTGGGGGTCGAGTCCACCGGCACGGGGCGACATCGTGACTTAACATGTCTCGACGGCCGAACGACGACCAGGGGGTAACTGATGCGCTCGACCAGACCGAGGAGTTGGAGCCTGCGGATCGTGCCTCTCGCGCTCGGGATCGCGGCCGTCTTGATCGTGGCCTGCGGTGAGTCGACGACGTCGTCGACCCCGACGACGAAGGGGGCGGCAGAGGGGGACGAGGCATCGACGCTCACGATCGACGCTGCCGACTTCACCTTCGACCTCCCCGAGACCTTCACACCCGGTTGGACGACCATCACGCTCGAGAACTCCGGTGAGGAGCCGCATCAGGCGAACATCCTCAAGATGAACGACGGTGTCACCAAGGAGCAGATCGAGGCAGCGCTCGCGGACGAGACGGGTGCTGCCCTCCTCTCTCTCGTCACCCCCGTGGGTGGCCCGAACAACGTGGTGTCCGGCGAGTCCCAGAGCGTGGTCGTGAACCTGACCGAAGGTGACTACGTCCTCTTGTGCTTCACCGCCGGGTCCGACGGCGTTCCCCACATCGCCAAGGGGATGGTCGGCTACATGACCGTGACCGGCGAGAAGCGTGACACGGAGCCACCCGCGAGCGACGGGACCATAACCATGTCGGACTTCGAGTTCGAGCTGCCCCACGACTTCGCCGGGAAAGGAACGTTCGAGGTGAAGAACGACGGCCCCCAGGTCCACGAGCTCACGCTCGTGAAGCTCGAGTCCGGCAAGACGATGCAGGACGTCGAGGCGTTCCTCGGCACTCCGCCCGGGACCGCTCCGTCAGGACCGCCGCCGTTCACGGATGCAGGTGGTATCTCCGCCATGGCAGCCGACGAGACCGCCTATGTGGACCTCGACCTCGATTCGGGCGACTACGTCGCCATCTGCTTCGTCCCGGACAGCACGTCGGGTCAGCCCCACTTCGCAGAGGGGATGATCCACGAGTTCACGGTGGAATAGGAAGCCGTCCCCCGGCTGCGCGGCGGGTGGCTCAGGCCCTCGTCCGTCATCACAGTCACCGGAAGGGCGAGAAGTCGGGAGGCCGTTTCTCGTTGAACGCGGCGTTGCCCTCTGCCGCCTCGGGCGTGAGCTCGAACATGTCGAGGGCGGCGAAGGCCATCTGGCCGATACCGGCGATCGCCTCGCTGTCGGCGTTGAAGCTGTGCTTGAGGACGCGCAGGGCGGTCGGGCTCTTCTCGAGCATCTCGTCCGCCCAGCGTCGTACGGCGGGCCGCAACTCCGCTTGCGGGACCACGCTGTTCACGAGGCCCCACTCCCGCATGGTGGCCGCGTCGTACTGGTGGCACAGGTACCAGATCTCACGCGCCCGCTTCTCGCCCACGATGCGGGCGAGGTAGGCGCTGCCGAAACCGGCGTCGAAGGAGCCGACTCTGGGGCCTGCCTGCCCGAACTTGGCGTGGTCGACGGCGATCGTGAGGTCGCAGAGCACGTGCAGGACGTGTCCACCACCGATGGCGACACCGTTCACGGCGGCGATGACCGGTTTCGGGATCGCCCGTATGAGCCGGTGCAGGGCCTCGATCTCGAACACGCCGGATTCGCTCGGCCCGTAGTCCCCCGTCTCGCTGCGCTGCTTCTGGTCGCCGCCGGCGCAGAAGGCCTTGTCGCCGCTACCCGTGAGACAGACGACACCCACGTCCGAGCTCCCCCAAGCCGCACGGAAGCAGAGGACGAGCTCGTCGATCGTTCTCGCCCGGAACGCGTTGTAGCGGTCGGGACGGTCGATCGTGATCCACGCGAGTCCGTCTTCGACTTCGTAGCGCACGTCGGTGAGGCCGTTCGGATCCATGGCGAGGAGGGTAGGGTGCGCGGGTGGACATCGAGGAGCTGTACGCAGACGTCGCGCGACCCGCGCCACCGAACCGTCCCTGGCTTGCGCTCAACATGGTCGCGAGCATGGACGGGGCGACGTCACTCGCGGGCCGCAGCGGGGGTCTCGGCAGCCCCGAGGACCGGTCGATCTTCCACGTGCTGCGTGGTGCGGCCGACGCCGTCATGGTGGGGGCGGGCACGGCACGGGTGGAGGAGTACGGACCGGTACGTGTGACAGGCGACATCCGGGAGGCGCGTACCCGCCGGGGGCAGCTCCCGACACCACGGCTCGTGATCCTCACCCGCAGCGTCGGGCTCGACCCGTCGAGCCCGATGTTCACCGACGCCGACCCGTCGAGCCCCACGACGGTCGTAGCCCCTGCCGATGCCGACGCGGATCGGCTCGCGGCCGTTGCCCGTGTGGGCGAGGTCGTGACCGCAGGCACAGGTGGCGCGGACGTCCCTGCCGCCTTGGGCGAGTTGCGCAGCAGGGGGGTGGAGTTCGTGCTGTGCGAGGGTGGCCCGAGCCTCAACGCCGATCTTGCCACGCTCGGTTGCGTCGACGAGGTGAACCTCACCCTCGCGCCCCTCGCCCTCGGCGGGACGGCCAAGAGGATCTTTGCACATGCCGACCTCGTTCAGCCCTTGGAGTTCGAGCTCGCCCACTCCTTCGCCGCCGCCAACCACGTGTTCCTCAGGTACGTGCGCAGGGGCTGAGGCACCGCAGCGTACGGACGGCTCGTCAGGTGCCGTGGGGGAGGCAGACACAGAAGGTGGTCGGCTCGGCGCTGGCGAGCCGGATCGATCCGCCCATCGCCTCGACGAGCTGGCGGGTCGCGTGGAGGCCGAGGCCGAAACCGTTCGAGGACGGCACGCGCCGTTCGAACGCCTCCTCGACACGGTCCTTGTCCACGCGCCCCGCGTCCTCGATCGTGATGCGAAGGCCTGCCCCGTCAGGTGTGAGGGCGACCCGGATCGGGGGTGTGCCGTGCGCGGCGGCGTTCTCGAGCAGGTTCGTGACAACGCGGTCGAAGGCCTCGGGATCACCCATGGCCACGACACCGCGTGATGCCGCGATGCGCACGCCCTCGATCGAGCTGTGCGTGACGATGTCGTGCACGCGTGTCCCGATGTCGAAGGGGCGGGTGTCCAGCTCGTGCCCACCCTCCACGAGGTCGAGCTCGAGGAGGTTCTCCGTGAGGTTCCCGACCTGCTTGGCGGCCCGCAGGATCGTCTCGAGGGCACGCCGGCGCGTGTCCGAGTCGAGCTCGCCGTCCGCGCGCAGCAGCGTGTTCGCCCATCCCGACATGAGCGTGAGGGGGGAGCGGATGTCGTGCATGAGTCCCCGCAGGAACTCGCGCCGTTCCCGTTCCGCCTGGGCCTGGTCCGACGTGTCGAGGAGCATGACATGCACGCGGTCCTCGACGACACGCATGCCGAGGCGCAGGATGCGTTTTTCGTCGCCCAACCCCGACTCGATCTGGCCCCACGCCTCACCACGCTGGAGGGCGGCCTCGAACAGCTCGTAGAAGCCGGTGTCACCGACGATCTCGTTCCAGCAGCGGCCGAGCACCATCTCGGCGTGCACGTCCAGGAGACGGCCGAACGTCGGGTTCGCGTAGAGGATACGGCCGCCGAGATCGGACATGGCGAGTCCGGTCTGCAGGGATCCGGCGACTGCGCAGGACATGGGGTCGGCCTCGCCCCGCAGGGCGATGATCTCTTCGGTGTAACCGACTATGTACTCGCTGACGAGGTCGTCGCTCGCGTGGATCATGCCGCGGAAGAGGTCGAGCTTCGTGTCGGCGTCGACGCTGTCACCGAGCTCGTCGAGGATCTGTTCGAGGACCGAGGTGCGCCCGGAAGACGTGACCTGCACGAAGCCGGCGATGTCGCCGCCCTCACGTGCGCGGTCGCCGCCGAAGCGGCGCAGGGCCGTGGCGAAACGGCCGAGCGCACCCGGCTCCCCCACGAGCTCGAGGAAGTACCCCTGGACGAGGAGGGGCAGGATCTCGCCGACGAGTCCCAGCGACGCGGAAGTCAGGCCGGGGGGGAGATCTTCGGGGCGCGTCGAGTCGAGGCGGGCGGCAACACGTTCGGCTGCTGCCGCGCACATGTCGCTGAGGGTGTCGAGGTCCAGGCCGCCGCGGTGGTGCAATTCGGTTCCTGCGTAGTTCCCGCGAAGGTGCCAATCTAGCCCCGGATGCAGCCTTTTGCATCAGCGGGCCACGGTCAGCCCCGCTCGGCGCCTCGGACCGGGGTGTCGGACCTGTTGATGGCTGCGTCATCCGTACCGAGATACGACTCGACGACGCGCGGGTTCGAGAGTACGGCACGTGGCTTGCCCGTGGCGATGACCCGACCGAGCTCGAGCGCGACCATCTCGTCCGAGATCGAGGAGAGCAACGGCATGTCGTGCTCGATCACGAGGATTCCACACCCCGTGCGGTCCCGGATGCGCAGGAGAAGAGGGCCGAGAGCCTCGGTCTCGCGCTGCGCGACCCCGGCCGAGGGCTCGTCGAGGAGGAGCACGATCGGATCGTGAGCGAGGATGCAGGCAAGCTCGACGATGCGCCGCGTCCCCGTCGAGAGCTCCCCCGTGACCTTCTCGCGAAACGGCGTGAGACCAGTGATGTCGATCAGCTCCTCGACCCGCAGGCGCCCCGCGACCTCGGCTTCATACGAGGCGGGGAGGCGCATGGCGTCGGCGAGCATCGATCGGTTCTCGGCGTGCCGTTCCGTCGCGACGGCGATCGTCTCCTCGACCGTGAGTGACGGGAACAGCATCGCCTCCTGGAAGGACCGGCCGAGGCGAGACTTCGCACGTTGGTGTGGAGCCCAATCGGTGATGTCGTGGTCCCGGAAGAGGATGCGGCCGCCGTCGATCTCGTGGAATCCCGAGATGCAGTCGAGCAGGGTCGTCTTGCCCGCTCCGTTCTGGCCGATGAGGCCGACGATCTCTGCCTCCCGCACCGAGAGATCGACGCAGTCGACCGCCTGGATGCCTCCGAACCTCTTCTCGACCGCGCGGCACTCGAGCATGACACGACCGGTCTGGCGTGGTGCGGGGACGGGCGCGGGTGTGGCCGGCAGCGCGGTCGTCACGGGCGCATGCACCCCGCCAGGTGTGTCGTGTCCGTTCCCCGACGGCGCACCCGCTGCCCCGGCGGCGGTCGTCGCAGGGTGCGCCGGCATGCCAGTCTGGGCCGCCCCCTCGAGGAACACGGAGCGGAGCAGGTCCGGCCGCTCGAGCAGATCACGTGTGGGCCCGGTGAATCGCACCTGGCCCTTCTCCATGAAGACCGCCCGTTGGGCCAGAGTCAGGGCCACGTTCACGGACTGCTCGACGACGATGATCGTCACCCCGTCGGCGTGGATCCGGCGCACGGTGTCGAGGAGTTCGGCGACCACTGTCGGTGCGAGTCCGAGGGAGAGCTCGTCGATGAGGAGGAGGTCGGGATCGGTGAGGAGGGACTGGGCGAGGGCGAGCATCTGCTGCTCCCCACCCGAGAGGTTCCCGGCCATCGTCTTGAAACGCCGCTTCAACGCGGGGAAGAGGTCGAGGACCCGGGCCTCCTCGTCACGCAGGCGCCTGTCGCCGCGTCGCATCCAACCGGCGAGCCGCAGATTGTCGTGCACCGAGAGCGTCGGGAAGACCCCCCGCCCACCGGGCATGAGCGCGATACCTGCGCGTGCGATCGCGTCCGCGGAGCCGCGCAGGGGCTTGTCCTTGAATGTGATCTCACCCGCCTTCGCCTTGAGGAGCCCGCACACGGCCTTGAGGAGCGTCGACTTCCCGGCGCCGTTCGTGCCGAGGAGGGCGACGATCTCGCCCCGGGAGACCGCGAGGTCGACCTCGAACAGGACCTGCACCGGGCCGTAGAAGACGTCGACTCGGCTCACCCCGAGCAGGGGGGTCTCGACCGAGGCGGGCGCTTCGCTCGTCACGAGTCCTGCCTCTCCCCTGCGGGCTCGCTCAGGGCACCGGCGAGGAGTCGTGTGTCGTCGTGGGGGACAGCGTGTGCGTCGTGCCCGGCCCGCACGTCGATGTCGGTGGCGGCGGACGCGCCGAGGAGGCTGGGTACGACGAGACCGCGCCGGGCTGCTACGCGACGCAGGAGGGCGTCGCGCACACGGGCGAGGACCCTCACCAAACCGCCCGGCAGGACGAGGAGGACGACGAGGAGGCCGACGCCGGTGATGAGCAGCCGGAACTCACCGGCCACCTGTTCGAGGGACTTCGCCCCGAACACCCCCATGAGGGATCCCGTCACGGAGCCGATGCCACCGATGACGGATTGTGTGAAGACCTCGATGCTCTGGGTCGGCCGGTACGAACCCATGCGGGCACCGTGCAGGAGCATCACGTGCAGGCCGCCGGCCACACCGGCGATCGTTCCCGACAGGAGGAAGGCCGAGAGGCGTGTCCAGGTCGACGGTACGCCGAGGGCCTCGGCCATGCGCCTGTTGTCACGCGCTGCGAGGAGGAGCCGTCCGCTGCGTGTGCGACGGACCCCGACCGCGACGACGATCGCGAGGACCAGGAACGCGAGGCACAGCCAGTAGGCGTTCCGCTCCACCTCGAGGGGGAAACGCTCCCACAGGACGGGTCGTACGATCTCCTGCGGTACGAGGTCGGGGAAGTTGTTCGGGTTCAGCACGAAGCTGTCGAGAGTGACGGCGAAGGCGAGAGTCGTCACGGCGAGGAACGGCCCCTGGATGCGCAGGGCGGGCAGCCCCACGAGGAGGGCGACGACGGCTCCGGTCACCCCGGCTGCGGCGAGGGCGAGGAAGAAGTCGACGTCGAAGCGGACCATGAGGTTCCCGGCGCAGATCGCGCCCGTCCCCACGATCGCGAACTGGCCGAGCGAGATGTTCCCGCCCCATCCGGTCAGGACGACGAGTGACACGGCGACGATGCCCCACACGAGCCAGACGCTGAGGAGGTTCTGGACGCTCGGGCCGAAGGCGAGGGGCAGGAGGACGGCACCGCCGACGAGCAGGAGGACGAGGAGCACCTGGGCAGTCACGACCTCGGGGAGGCGGCGCAGCACACGCGGGATGCGGGAGACGAGACCGGACTCGCTCCAGGAGGATGCCCCGGATTCCTCGGCCCGGCTGCGCCGGCCCCTCTGTGCGAGGAGTGCCACGAGGATGACGACGAGAAAGGCCACGTCGGCGGCCGAAGCCTTGTCGGAGTTCCAGAGGACGACCTGCTCGAGCACACCGAGGGCACAGCCGGCCACGAACGCGACCGGCAGTGACTCCATGCGGGCGATGACGGCAGCCGCGAAGGCCGGAAGGAGGATGGCGGGACCGGCGATCACGCCGGGTGTCACACCCTGGAAGGGGGCGCGCAGCACGAAGGTCAGGGCCGAGAGCGCCCCGGCGACGATCCAGACGAGGGTGACGAGGCGTCGGATCGGGATGCCGAGGAGCAGGGCGCGGTCGGAGTTCTCGGCCGCGGCCCGCACCGCGATCCCGGCGCTCGTCCGCAGGAGGAACCAGGCGAGGCCCGCGACGACGAGGGGGACGACGGCCACGATGAGCATGTGGTCACCTGTGACGAGCACGGGGTCGAGCGTGATCTTGAAGCCCTGCAAAGGTGTCTCGAACCCGCCGACGACGAGGCCGGTGTTCCCGAAGAAGCGGGGGATGATGAGCTCGATGCCGCCGAGGAGCTGGGCGAGTCCGATCGTGGCGACCGTGAGGATGAGCCGCGAGGACCGCGAGAACCTCCGGATGACGAGGACCTCGACGAGTCCGCCGACGACGGCGCCCGTCAGGCACGCGAGGCCGATCGCGAGCCACCAGTTCCAGCCGCTGTCGAGGAAGAGATGGACGGACAGGACCCCCGCCACACCCCCCATCGATCCGTACGCGAAGTTGACCACGTGGTTGGAACGCCATATGAGGATCAGCCCCATGGCGAGAAGGGACGTCACGGACCCGAGCACGGCGCCGATGGCGACGATGCCGAGGGGTGCGCCGTCGGGGAGGAGACGGTCCGCCGCGAACCAGACGAGCACGGCTGCGGCGCTCCCCGCCACCAGTTTGAGGGGACGGGAGCGCAGCACGCTGCCGGCCTTGGACGTGTGCGCGGGCACCACGGGGACCGACGTCATCGGTCAGCCGCCTTGGAACACGGGTGGGTCACCGGCAGGCCACTGGCCGACGGGGTAGCGCGTACCCGGGCTCGTGTCGATGTACGCACCGACTTCACCGTTCTGGGTCGAGCGGGTGTCGCGGCTGTACCACACCTCGCGGGCATCCTGTGTGGGCGTGTACTGGTTCGCGCCGAACTTCCAGGTACCTGCCGGTCCCGTACCGCCCGGGTAGTTGAACATGCCCTGCTCGAACGTCTCGGGAGTCAGCTGCGGACCTGCCATCTGCAGGCCGATCGCGAGCATGTACATCTGGTAGTAGATGAGATCGACCGAGAACGCAGGTTCGTCGTCGCGCACGCTCTTGTAGGCGTTGTAGCCGAACGAGGCCCGCAGCGGCTGGGGGGCGCCTGCATAGGAGATGCCGAACGCCCGTTGCCACTGGTCCTGCTGGAAGAGCTGGCCGACCATGTCCTGGTCGCTGAAGGCGACGCCGGAGACGATCCACTCCGGGTGGTAGTCCTGTTCCTCGGCCTTCTGTGTCATGAACACGAGCATGACCGGATCACAGCCGCAGAGGATCGTCGTGGCGCCGGTGCTCTTGAGTTTGGCGATGAGGTTCGTCGCCTGGTTCGACATGAGGCCGAGGTCGAGCTTGTACTTCTCGTCGGCGACGAGCAGCGACGAGTTGCCTGCCTTGTCGACGACGGCACGGCCTGCCTTCACGCACTCCTGGTACCACGAGTTCTCGGGGGCGACGAGCCCCACGGATCGCGGCTTGCCCTGGAGGCCGGGGCCGGCATGGCTCGCCGGCTTGCCGGCGAGCCGCTTGTTGAGGTACTCCGCCGTGGTCTCGACGACGATGGAGCAGTCCGTGAGCTGACTCCACGAGTAGGGGCGCCGCTGCGTGAGCCACTCCCGCGACATGTACGGCGCTCCGAAGTTCATGACGTTGCGGCGCGAGAGCGCGTCGGCGAAGGGCGGAGTGGTCGCGTTCAGCTCGGCGAACGCGCCGAGCTCCTCGGCCACCTGGACGGCATCGGCTTCGGCACCCTCCTGGCCTCCGCCGAGCACCTCGACGGTCGAGTCACCCTTTCCGAAGAAGAACTTGAACTCGATCTTGCGGCCGTAGAGCTGGAAGCGCGTGTTGAAGTACTCGGCGAGGGCCTCCATGGTGCGCATGAGGTCCTCAGGCGTGTCGGAGATGTCGGCGCCCGCGGCCTGCTGCAGGGCATCCTGGAACCCGGTGCCGCGACTCATGCGGGCTGTCACGACGATCTTGTCGCCGGTCACGCCCTTCGTGGTCGCCCCGCCGTTGTCGGCGCTGAACGCGAAGCACGGCGGGGAGTAGGGGTCGCCGGGGACCTGTACGGTGCGGTCGGGACACACCTCGGCGCCGGGAGGTGCCCCGCCCGTCTGGGCCTGCGTGCCCGCCACATCCCCGGTGGAAGTGCCCGCACCGGAGCCGGCGCTCGACTTCCCCCCGGATGCGGCGGCGTCGTCCGCCGAAGTGAACTCGGTGACGACGACGGGACCCTTGGTGGGGATGAGGAGCGACATGAGGAGGAGGGCTGCGACGAACCCGGCGAGCGGTCCCCAGCCGCGCATGATGCGAGCAGCACTCTGACTGCCGTTCGGCCTGTCGACCTGGGGCTCGACGTGCTGCCCTCTGCGGGGTGGACGCGGACGGGCGGGGGCGTCGTGGCGGGCGGTCCTCGGAGCCGTCGCAACTGTCGTGCCCTGTGCCGTGCGGGCCCAACTCACGTCGGGGCCGTCGCCAGGCGCGTCTCCCACACCTGGCCGCGCGGTCAGCGCACCTGGCGGGGCATCCGGGGCCGGTGGTGCCGTCATGAGTCGGGAATCCTCCTGTGAGTGCGACGCATCCAGAGGAAGTCACCGAGAGCGAGGGCGACGATGGCGGCGAGGAGCACGCCGGCGGCGAGTGCCGTCGCCGGGTCCGTGTCACCCGGCATCTCCTCCCGCGACGCCGTCGGCTGCACGGAGGGCGAGGCGATCGCCTGGTTCTGGACCGGGGGTGTCGCGGGAGACGCCGGGGGCGGAGTTGTGGTACCCGGGGACGCTGCCGGGGTGAGGGGGGCGGGTGCGGCACCGACAGCACCGAAGCCGGCGCCGAAGGGGTTCTCGAAGAAGGAGTCGTCGATCTCGGCCTTGACACCGCCGCTCGTGATGTGGATGCCGCCTGCGCCGGAGAGGATCCCGAACACGACGTCGATGATCGTGACGGTCGTCGCGAAGTTGCAGTCGAGCTCGAGGAGGTACTCGAAGAGGATCCGGCGCAGGGGCTGGATCGCCTCGAGGAACGGTCCCACACCCCGCTTGCCCGCCGGGCTGTCGACGAGGCGGATGGCGAGCGGGGTGACCTCGACGCGGTTCCCGGTGACCACGACCTCGGGGTAGTCGAAGCGCAGGCCGAGGTCGGCGAACATCTCGTTCCAGTCGGCGAGTCCCGACTTGATGTTCTTCTCTGCGTTCTTGGGGTCGAGCTCGATGCCGAAGATGCGGGCCTTGCTGAACGTGAACGACCCGGACGTCTCCTGCGCGTCGCCCGTGCGTACGACGGCCTTCCATTCCGGATCGTCGATCGCGAGCACACCCATGAAGACGATACGGTCGGCCTTGACCGTGGCCGTCGCCATCCTGATGTGGTCCTTGACTTCGGTCACGACCGAGTTGCGTCCGCCTTCCATCTTCATGCCGAAGTTCAGGGGGAGGATCTCGGTTCCGGCATGCGCCCACGGCTGGGGTGTCGCCCCTGCCCACTGCGTTCCCACGGACTTGGGATTGGCGCCGATGCCGACGACCTGGGTGGGTTCGAGCTGCAGGGGCTCGGTGTTGCGGGAGTCGACGCGTATCCCCTGCATGATCGCGGCGGGATCGATCGCGGGTGGGCTCCCGTCGCAGGAGGTACCGAGCAACGCTTCGAGGAGGCCGAGGTCGAAGCCGCGGCCTTCGGCGATGCCGACGCCCCCCTGGTACTTGGCGATGGCGACGCCGAAGTCGATGCCGAGCGCGGTCGAGCCGGCGAGGGCTTTGGCGCTCATCACCGTGGCGAGAGTGTCGCCGGCTCCGTTGTTGAACTCGCCGTCCGGCGGGGTCTGGGCGCCGACTGCACCCGCAGGCGCGAACATGCCGACGGTCAAGAGGATGACCATCCCGATCGCCCACCCGCCACACCGGCGGCCTATGTCACATCCGGAGCGCCCTGATCCGGACGGTACGCGCATCCGACCATCCCCCTATGGGCAAACCGCAGGTCACACACCAACGTGACTCTCTGGTGAGCATCACTTCCCTGCAGCGCACCCTTCCACCTGCACGCAGCCTGCGATATTCCTAGCAGGTGGGACGCTTCGTGTCAGGGATGGGGGTTCGGGCGGGGCGGTCTCCCGTCACGGGACCGCGGCCAGCGCCGAGCGCAGCAGGGAGGCGACCTCCGTGCGCTGTGCCTCGTTCTCGTAGCCGTGGCGGGGCCAGAAGAAGCCGCGCAACCCGTCCTTGCGCCGTCGCGGCACGACATGGAAGTGGAGGTGGGGGACGCTCTGGCTCACGATGTTGTTCGCCGCCACGAACGTCCCTTCGGCACCGAGGACGTGTGGCATCACTGAGGTGACGCGGCGTACACAACGCATGTACGGCACGAGCTCTGCGTCCGTGAGGTCGGGGAGTGTCGGGACGTGACGGACGGGAACGACGAGGCAGTGGCCGGGGAAGATGGGTCGGTGGTCGAGGAAGACGACGGCGGATTCGTCGCGGGCGACGATATCGGCCGGAACGGATCCCACCACCACTTCACAGAAGGTGCACGTGGAAGGGGCAGCCATGCGCCGTGAGCGTACCTGCCTGCGTTCAGGCGGCACCGCAGGCCGCGACGTAGCTCATCATGTTGGCGAACTCCGCGCTCTCGAAGAGACCCTGGCTCTGCTGGAAGTTCATCATGTTGATGCCGGTGAGTTGCTGGCCGATGCGGCGCATGTCGGCCTTCACCTCGTCGGGGGCGACGTCGGCGAGGTCGACGAGGGTGTTGCCGAGCTGGCGGAACGCGGCAAGGGGATCGGCGGTGTTGCCGCCGTTGAACGCGTTGCTCAGATCGTCCATCGCGACACGCGCCTGGACGCAGAACTCGCTGTCCGGATCGACCTCGGGCAGATCACCGGTGCCGAAGGAAGGGAAACCACCCGGCCCCGAGCCTTCGGAGCCCTGCGTGCCGCTGCCGTCGTCGACCATGCCCGGATCGGACGGGTCGGTACCCTCGGACCCGCCGTTCGTACCGGATCCGCCGTCCTGGTCGCCCTGGGGGAGTCCGAAGCCGAAGAGGCCGCCTTCAGCAGTGGAGGATTCGGACGGTCGGTCGGACTGCGACGAGTCGTCTTCACGCGATGCGAGCTGCATGTTCGCCGTCGTGGCACAGGCCGGCAGGGTGAAGAGGGTGAGGAGTAGGGCTGGGAGGAGGAGTCGGCGCATTTTCAGGGTTTCGATGGGATGCGGATCGGGAGGCCGAATCGGATGTGAGAGGTACGCTCGGACCGATGACGCCGCACGATCATGCCAGAGAAATTGCCCAGTCTGCCGGAAAACTCCTGCTCGGGCTGCGCGAGACTGCCCGCGCGGAAGGGTACGAGCAGGCTGAACTGCGCAAACTCGGTGATCGCGGCTCGAACGAGCTGATCCTGGACGCTCTCGCGCGGAGCTACCCGGACGATGCCGTCTTGTCGGAGGAGGCCCCCGACGACGCGGTGCGACTCTCCGCGCGGCGGGTCTGGATCGTCGATCCCCTCGACGGCACCCGCGAGTTCGGGGAGGGGAGGGCGGACTGGGCGGTGCATGTCGCGCTCTGGGAAGACGGCGAGATCGTCGCGGCGACCGTGGCCTTGCCCGCTCTCGATGTGGCCTATTCCACGGGCCACCCCCTCCCCGACGTGCCACTCCACACGGGTCCTGTCCGCATCGCCGTGAGTCGCACGCGTCCGCCTGCCGTCGCCGAGGAGCTCGCCCGCCGTCTCGACGGGGTCCTCGTCCCGATGGGTTCGGCAGGAGCCAAGGCCATGGCGGTCCTGCGGGGTGATGCGGACGTCTACGCGCACAGCGGGGGCCAGTACGAGTGGGACTCGGCCGCACCCGTCGGGGTCGCGCGTGCGGCGGGTCTGCACACGTCCCGCGTGGACGGAAGCCCTCTCGTCTACAACAACGCCGACCCGTACCTGCCCGACCTGCTCGTGTGCCGGGCCGAGCTGGCAGAGCCCGTACTCGCGGCCCTCACGGCCGGGGGTGTCTGAGAGTCAGCGACGCGTGGCGGAGCCGGTCAACCTGCCTGCGTGCCGACCTTGAGGTCCTTGAAGGGCACCTCGTGGTCGAGGCTCGGTTCGCGGGGTAGCTGGAGGACCCGTTCGCCGATGATGTTCTTCTGGATCTCGTCCGTGCCGCCGTATATGGAGGGGGCCGGGCTGAAGAGGGCGAGCTCCTGCACGATCCCGTGCAGCGGCGCGTCCTCGCCGTAGAGCATCCCGTCCGCACCGAGGATGGCGAGCCCGAGGTCGCGTGTGAGGCGCACCATGCGGCTCATGGCGAGCTTGGCGGTGTTGGCCTCGGGCCCGGGCCCACGTCCCGCCGCCTTCGCGGCACGCGCGCGCATCACGGTGTACCTGCCGATCTCGCTCATCGAGTAGAGGCGGGCGAGGCTCTGGCGGATGTGGGGGTCGTCGCCCATGTTCCTCTCCCGGACGAGCTCGAGGAGCATCTGGGGGGCACCTCCGAGCAGGCCGGGCACACCGGCGCCACCGCGCCGGCCCCGTTGCCCGTAGTCGCCCACGCGCTGGTCGAGCACACCCGCGATGGTGCCGGGGACGGCGCCACCGGCGGCCCCACCTCCTCCCGAACCGAGGCCTTCACGTTCGTTGGCGAGGGTGGTCTTGGCGACGGTCCATCCGTTGTTCACCCCGCCGATGCAGGCGTCGTGGGGGACGCGGGCACTGTCGAGGAACACCTCGGAGAAGAGGGCATGTCCGGTCATCTCGCGCAGCGGCCTCACGTCGATCCCGGCCTGGTGCATGTCGATCGCGAAGTAGGAGATCCCCTTCTGCTTGGGTACCTCGACGTCGGTGCGGGCGATGAGCATGCCGAGATCTGCAACCATGCCGCCGGAGGTCCACACCTTCTGCCCGCTCACGATCCACTCGTCACCGTCCCGGACCGCGCGCGTCTGCAGGCTCGCGAGGTCGGATCCGGCGCCGGGTTCGCTGAAGAGCTGGCACCAACCGTCCTGGCCGTTGACGATGCGGCGCAGGTACCGCTTCTTCTGCTCCTCGCTGCCGTGGGCGATGATCGTGGGCCCGGCCAGCATCATGCCGAGCCCGGAGGGTGGGCCGAGCGCTCCGGCGTCACGGATCGTCTCGTTCACGATGCGTGCCTCGTCCCGCGAGAGGCCACGCCCGTGCCACTCCTCGGGCCAGGTCGGCGCGCCGAAGCCGGAGTCACAGAGGCGGTCCCACCACTCCGCGACTGTCAGGTCGGGGTCCCAGTTCTGGTCGAGCCAGGACTTCACCTCGCGTGCAAGGTCTGTGTCGGTGCTCATATGCCCCTCGTCGATGCTGATCGGCCGGCACGGGAATTCAACCATGCGTCAACGGGTCGCAGCCAAGGCGCGGCCGGCCACGGCACTGGTGCACAGCGCCTTCCGAAGGCAGTCTCTTGCCATGCCAGAACACATCCGGATCTCAGAACTGCGGGCCGGGGTCATCACGATCACGCTCGACCGGCCCGAGAAACGCAACGCCCTCTCGATTGCCCTGCGGGACGAGGTGTCGGATGCCCTCGACTCGCTCACGGACACGGAGGGCCTCCGCGTGGTCGTCGTCACGGGTGCCGGTGACGTGTTCTCGGCCGGCTTCGACCTCGCGGAGTTCGGTGTCGAGGACGCCGATTTCCAGGGGAGACTCTGGGAGTCGAGCGACAGATTCCACGAGACGGTCATGCGTTTCCCCCTTCCCACCGTTGCCGCCGTGAACGGACCTGCCATCGCGGGCGGATTCGACCTTGCCCTCCTGTGCGACATCAGGCTCGCCGCCGACCGGGCGCGCTTCGCCCATCCGGAGCAGACGTTCGGGGATGTCGTGTACGCGCCTCTGCACGATCTCGTCGGCGGTGGAGTCGCCCGCGACCTCACCCTGACGGGTCGGGAGGTGACGGCCGAGGAGGCGTGGCGTGTGGGGATCGTCTCTGCGGTCGTGCCGGCCGAGGAGCTCTTAGACCTCGTGCGCGAGTTCACCGAGAGGATCGCCGCAGGACCCCGCGACGTCCTCGTCCGTACCAAGGCCAAAGCCCTCGCCCGTCTCGGCATTCCACCGGGGACACCCACGCTCGCGCTGTGAGCCGGCTCTTCGGGGGTCCGCTCGAGCTGGTCCAGCCGGATCTAGCTTGTGTTCGTCGCACCGCCCCGACATGTGACGAAAGGAGTCGAGATGGCCGACACAAGCGAAGAAGAGATGGAAGAGGTCGCCCGTGAGGAGCTGGCCGACATGGCTGGACTCTGGTGGCTCTGGATCGTGCTCGGCGTCATCTGGATCGTCCTTGCCCTCGTCATCCTCCAGTTCGACGACGCCTCCGTGACCCTGATCGGAGTTCTCGTGGGTGCCATGTTCCTCGTCGCCGGCATCCAGGAGTTCCTCATCGCCTCCGTGGCGGAGGGTTGGCGCTGGCTCTGGATCACGTTCGGGGTGATCTTCGTGATCGCCGGTCTCGTCGCCCTGTTCAACCCCGAGGACACGTTCTCGGCCGTGGCGGACATCCTCGGCTTCCTGTTCCTGCTCGTCGGCATCTTCTGGTTGATAGAGGCGTTCGCGACCCGCGACTTCAACGATCTGTGGTGGCTCGGACTCGTTGCCGGCATCCTCATGCTCATCCTCGCCTTCTGGACGGCCGGCCAGTTCTTCATCGAGAAGGCCTATATCCTCCTCGTCTTCACGGGGATCTGGGCGCTGTTCCACGGGTTCATGGACATCTTCAAGGCGTTCCAGATCAAGAAGTTCGGCAAGCTCGCCGCCGGCTGACCGGCCTCCCTCGCGGATCTTGCGGCTTGGTCTTCGTCAGGGAGCAGATGTCGTCGTTTCAGCGCCCCCGCCCCCCGTGTTGAGGGACTTGATGTAGGCGACGACGTTCTCGACGTCCTCGTCGCTGAGCGAGGGGTTGCCTCCCTTGGGCGGCATGTCTACACCCGTCGTGTTCGCGGGGTCTGTCGACGGCCGCCCCTTCGTGACCAGGGCGACGAGTTCGGCGTCGCTGCTGTCGGCGACGACCTGGCTCGTCGTGAGGTCCTTGCCCAGCCCCGAGATGCCGGTCGCGTCAGGGCCGTGGCATGCCGCGCACGTGCTCGTGTAGATCGTCTCGCCGGCGTCAGCGTCGCCACCGCCGGAGTCCCCGCCGTCGGTCTCGGTGCCTGAGTCCGGCTTGGTCGTTGCCGCCTCGTCGTCGCCACCTCCGCCGCACGCGGCTGTGAGGGCGATGATGCCGAGCAGGGCGGCGATCAGCAACTTGCGCATTTGACCTCCTGTAGAGAACGGTCGAATCCCGGAGGACGCGGCCGGTTCCTTCTTGACGAACCTCTTCGAAGACTGCGAAACACTAGTCAGCACGTCCACTCCCGGGTGAAGTCGACGTGCCGTGATCGGCGGCACCGGGATGCTCCGGATCGGATGACCCTGGCGCCCCCCCGGTCAGCATCTCGTCCCACGTGAGGACAGTGCCGCCGGACTCCGATGCGAAAGCGCGTGCCCGTGATTCAGTTGAGAACGCGACGACGCCGGTGGCCATGGGCGACTCGACACCCGTTCCCGCCACGTACCAGGCCGACGTGGCTTCGACCCAGCCCTCGGTGTCGTAGTCGTGCACCCATGCGTCCGCGTCCCCGAGCTCGTCTCGTGTGAACATCTCACCCATGTCGTCGAACCTGCTCTCCGTCCCGTCGGGCAGGCGATAGGCGGAGGCGAAACGGGGGTCGTCGATCACCATGTCGCAGCCGTCACACGTGTCGCGGCCGTAGTTGATCTCGGGCGGCCCTGCGGAATCCCCGCCGCAGGCACTTGCCGCGGCGAGCGCGAGTACGAGCAGGAGGCCCGGGAGTCGGGTCATGGTGGTGGTATTCGACACGTGATCCTCACCGTATGCCGGTGTTACCCCGATGAGACCGGCCGGACGGCTCGCGAACGGCCCCCGAACGTCCCCATTCATCGGGACTTCGGTCTCTCACGTCTCTCGCCGGGTTTGGCTTCACTCTCGTGTTGAGGTACCAGGCGTACGGAGGAGAGATGGCATGAACCGTTCGAAGCCGATGACCGCGGTAGTCCTCGTGCTGACGCTGACTCTCGTGGCCATGTCCTGCAGCGGCGGCGGCAGCGAAGTGGACTCGATCGCCAAGGAACGCGGGCTCTCGCAGGAGGACATCGAGAACGCGGTCTCGACCTACACGCCTTCGGGAGAACACGACCCCTACATCATGATCTCCTCGGGTGGTCATGGCGGGCAGCTCTTCGTCATCGGTGTGCCCTCGATGCGACTCCTGCGCTCGGTCGGTGTGTTCACGCCGGAACCGTGGCAGGGCTGGGGATACGGTGGCGAGGCGAGCGCCGCGGTGCTCGACGCCGGGAACGTCGAGGGCAAAGAGGTGAGATGGGGTGACACCCACCACCCGGCGCTCTCGGAGACCAAGGGTGAGTACGACGGCCAGATGGTGTTCATCAACGACAAGGCGAACGCCCGCATGGCGGTCGTGGACCTGCGTGACTTCGAGACCAAGCAGATCGTGAAGAACCCGCTCGCCATCAACGACCACGGTGGAGCCTTCGTCACGCCCGACACCGAATGGGTGCTCGAGGGCGGTACATATGCGACACCGCTGCCGTGGAGCTCGTACGCACCGATCTCGGAGTACCAGTCGCAGTACAGGGGGATGATCACCTTCTGGAAGTTCGACCGCGAGGCGCGACGCATCATCCCCGAGCAGTCCTTCGCCATGGAGTTGCCCCCCTACTGGCAGGATCTCTGTGACGCGGGCAAGCTCGAGTCCGAGGGGTGGGTGTTCTGCAACTCCTTCAACACCGAGATGGCGACGGGCGGGATCGAGCAGGGCAATCCGCCGTTCGAGGCCGGAGTGTCCGAGAACGACATGGACTACCTCCACGCGATCAACTTGAAGAAGGCGGCCGAGGTAGCCCAGACACAGGCGCAGGACGTGAACGGATTCAAGGTGCTGCCGCTCTCCGCCTCGATCCAGGAGGGCCTCCTCTACTTCATGCCCGAGCCCAAGAGCCCGCACGGCGCGGACGTGACACCCAAGGGTGACTTCATCGTCGTGGCCGGCAAGCTCGACCCGCACGTCACCATCTACTCGTTCGAGAAGATCCAGGCGGCCATCGAGAAGGGGACCGACGAGAAGGACCAGTTCGGCGTACCCGTCCTCGACTTCGATGCCACGAAGGAGGCGCAGGTCGAGCTCGGCCTCGGTCCCCTTCACACGCAGTTCGACAACGAAGGCCATGCCTACACGAGCCTGTTCCTGGATTCGGCAGTCGCGAGGTGGAGCCTCGGCGGCGACTACCACGACGAAGGCTGGGAGCTCGAGAACTCCGTGCCCGTGCAGTACAACATCGGCCACATCTCGACACCGGAAGGTGACACGGTGTCCCCGGACGGCCAGTACGTCGTGGCCCTCAACAAGTGGTCGATAGACCGATTCTTCCCGACCGGACCCCTGCTCCCCCAGAACTTCCAGCTCATTGACAACGGTGTGAGCGAGGGGCAGGAGGAGGACATGCGGGTCATGTACGACATGCCCATCGGCAACGGTGAGCCGCACTCCGTCCAGATCATCAAGGCGGACAAGCTCGATCCCTTCGAGATCTATCCCGAGGTCGGCTGGGATCCGGGCACGATGGCCGTGAACCCCAATGCTGCCAAGGCGGGTGAGGAGCGCATCGAGCGCAACGGCAACAACGTCGAGATCTGGAGTACGGCGATTCGCAGCCACTTCAACCCGGAGCACGTGCAGGTGCAGCAGGGTGACAACGTCACGTGGCACATCACGAACCTCGAACAGAGCCAGGATGCCACGCACGGGTTCTCCCTGCCCGGTTACAACATCCAGCTCTCACTCGAGCCGGGTGAGGCGGAGACGATCCGCTTCGTCGCCGACAAGCCGGGGATCTTCACGTGGTACTGCAGCGAGTTCTGCTCTGCGCTGCACCTCGAGATGATGGGCTACTTCATGGTCCAGCCGCCCGCCTGAGCACGGACTGCACGTCGATGGGAGGGGGGTCGCCCGGGTCACGCCCCGGGCGACCCCACGCACTACGTTGGTGAAGCGATATGAGCCTTGTCGAGAAGATATTCGGGCCGCGAATCCCGTCAGAGGAGCTCAAGAAGGACCGCTGGAGGTACAGCCAGCCGATCACGCTGTTCGCGATCGCAGCCGTGCTGCTCGTCGTCTCCGTGTTCTTCCCGTACTGGATCCTGCGACTGAGCGCACCGCAGTTCCCCGACGGCCTCGAGGTCCACGCCTACGTGAACAGGCTCGAAGGCGACGTCGTCGAGATCGAGGGCCTCAACCATTACGTGGGCATGCCGGCCTTCGACAGCGGCGCCGTCTTCGAACGCTCGATCGCGGTCATCTCGATCATCGTGATCGCAGGCCTCCTCCTCGCCGTCGTGTTCATCAACAACCGCTGGGTGCTCCTCTTCGCCCTCCCCGCCCTGCTCTATCCCCTCATCTTCATCGGCGATCTCCAGTACTGGCTCTGGAAGTACGGACACAGCCTCGACCCGAAGGCCGCCTTCTCGGGGGCTGTGGGCGAGTTCACACCGCCGATCTTCGGCCCGGCCAAGATCGCGCAGTTCAGCACGCTCGCCCTGCCGGGCCCCGGTCTTCTCCTCGCGATCGCGGCTGCCGTCCTCGTCGGCATCGGTCTCTGGAAGCACCGCAAGATCTACAAGCCGCTCGTCGAGGAGATGCGGGCCAGGGACGCGGCGCCGCGTGAGCGGGAGGGCACCGCTGTCGATGCCGCTCCCGGGGGGGACACCATGGTCGCGGGGGGTGACCGGGGCGCTCCCACATGATCCGTCCCCTTCGCGCGTGCCTCCTCGCATGCTCAGGTGTCGTGGCGGTCGCGCTCTTCTCCCTTGTCGGCACCGGCGCCCGGGCCGAGCCGCAGGATCTGCAGGCCTTGATCGACGCGTCGGAGCCCGGAGCCACCCTCCGCCTCGGGCCCGGTGTGTACGCCGGCGGTGTGGAGATCGACAAGCCGCTCACCCTCGTCGGGGATGACTGGCCCGTGATCGACGTCGGCGGAGAGGGAAGTGGGATCGTCGTGACCGCCCCTGACGTCACCGTGCGAGGGGTCGTCGTCCGCAACACCGGGTCGAACCTCGACGCCGAGAACTCGGCGCTCGTCGCCCGGGACTCACCTCGCACGAGAATCGAGGACAACCGGTTCGAGGATGTGCTCTTCGGCATATACCTGCGGAACTCGCCCGATTCGGTGGTGGAGGGGAACACGATCGGAGCCAAGGACCTCTTCGTCGCACGGCGGGGGGACGGGATCCGCCTCTGGGAGAGCAGTCGGAGCCGCGTGGAAGAGAACGTGATCGACCGGGGACGGGACCTCGTGCTCTGGTTCTCCGACAGCCTGCTCATCCGCGAGAACGAGGTGCGGGACGGCCGGTATGGCCTCCACTTCATGTACTGCGACGGAGCCCGCATCGTGAGGAACCGCCTCGAGCGCAACTCGGTCGGGATGTTCCTCATGAACAGTACCGACCTCGAGCTCGAGGGGAACGTGATCGCTTTCAACAGGGGACCGAGCGGCTACGGAGTGGGACTGAAGGATCTCGACGGAGTCGAAGCGATCGGCAACCGCATCGTGGGCAACCGCATCGGCCTCAACCTCGAGAACTCACCCGTCTCCTACGACGTCAAAGCACACTTCGAGCGCAACCTGTTCGCCTTCAACGATATCGCGGTCAACTTCTCGCCGTCGGTGCGCAACAACGTGTTCTCGGACAACGCGTTCATCGACAACCGGGAGGACGTGGGTGTCTCGAGCAGTGGCCAGTTCCGCGGGAACGAGTGGACGAAGGGGGACCGGGGGAACCACTGGAGCGAGTACTCGGGCTTCGACGCAGATGGCGACGGCATCGGCGACATCGACCACCGGATCGAGAACCTCTTCTCGCACTGGACGGACGAGAACCCGAACCTGCTCTTCTTCTCCGAGACGCCGGCGGCGCGAGCCATCGACCTCGCGTCCGACGCCTTCCCCGTCATGCGCCCGAATCCCAAGGTCGTGGACGAGGCCCCCCTCACCGAGGTGCCGTCTCTCACACCCATGGAGGTGGCCGCCGGGTCGTCGGTGCGCTCGCTCGCCCTCGTCTCGGCAGCCCTCGTCGCCGTCGCGGTCCTCGTCGTCATCTCGTCCGGCGCCATCCGGCCCCGGCGGGCCCGCGCCGTGAGATTGGGGGGTGCGACGTGATCAGGGCCGAGAGCCTCACGAAGGCGTACGGACGCTCCGTCGTCGTCGACGACGTGAGCTTCGAGATAGGCAGCGGGGAGTCCGTCGCGTTCTGGGGTCCGAACGGGGCCGGCAAGACGACGATCGTGCGATGCCTCCTCGGTTTGGTCCATTTCGAGGGACAGCTCCTCGTGGACGACCGGGACGTGGCGCGGCGCGGCAAGGAGGTGCGCCGCCTCATCGGCCACGTGCCACAGGAGCTCGCGTTCTACGAAGACCTCAGCGTGGACGAGACGCTCACGCTCTCGGCCGAGTTGCGCACCGTGGACCGGGCACGCATCGCGTCCGTGCTCGAGACCGTCGACCTGACCGCCGAGGTCGGCAAGAAGGTCGGAGCGCTGTCCGGGGGGATGAAGCAGCGCCTCGGACTCGCCGCCGCCCTCCTCGCCGACCCGCCGATCCTCGTACTCGACGAGCCGACGTCGAACCTCGACATCGCCGGACGCGAGAAGATCATGACCGTTCTCGAAGGCCTTCGGGCAGACGATCGCACGCTCATCCTCACCTCGCACCACCTCGAGGAGGTCGGCTCCCTCGCCGACCGCGCGTTGACAATGGCGGAGGGGCGGATCCTCGCCGAATGTGCCCCGGCCGAGCTCGCCGACAGGCTCGGGATCAGCTCACGACTCCACATCGTCCTGTCGGAGGAAGACCGCACCGACGAGGCGGTCGCGTTGCTCCGCGGCATGGACCTCGATGCGCGGCGCAACTCGCGGGGTGTGATCGTCGACGTGTCCGCCCAGAACAAGGGTGCCGCGATCGGAGCCCTGCTGGAGAAGGGAATCGGTGTCGCGGACTTCGAGGTGTGGCGATGAGCGCCGACATGCCCGTCTTGCACGAGCGCCCCCAGGTCCGCCTCGTCTGGACGATCGCGCGCAAGGAGCTGCGGGATTCGATCCGGGACAGGTGGTTCTGGCTCTTCGCCGGCGGTTTCGCCCTCCTCGCGGCCGGCCTCGCCGTCTTCGCCCTGTCCAACAGCCAAGTCGTGGGCTTCGGCGGTTTCGGGCGCACGGCGGCCTCTCTCATCGCCCTCGTGCAGCTCGTCGTGCCACTCATGGGGCTGACGCTGGGCGCGCGCAGCATCGCCGGTCAACGTGAGGCGGGGACGCTCCGCTTCCTTCTCAGCCATCCCGTGAGCAGGACGGAGGTGTTCTTCGGTCTGCTCGGTGGGATCGGAGCCGCCCTGCTCGCCGCGATCGCGGCCGGCTTCGGGGTGGCGGGTCTCGTGAGCGCTGCCCGCGGCTCCGCTGTCGACGCGGCCGATCTCCTCGGGATCGCGCTCTCCTCCTGGCTCCTCTCCCTGGCCATGCTGGCAGTCGGCATCCTGATCAGCACGCTGGCGCGACGGGCCGGGACCGCCCTCGGGACGGCACTCTTCGTCTGGCTCGTCTTCACGTTCGTCGGGGATCTCGGTCTCATGGGAGCGTCGCTCGCAACCGACCTCCCTGTGAACGTGCTGTTCTTCTCGACCCTCGTGAATCCGGTCGAGGCCTTCCGGCTCCTGTCGATGCTGCAGCTCGAAGGGACGTTGGACGTCCTCGGTCCGGCGGGCAGCTACGCGATCGACACCTTCGGTGGGATCGTCGCCGTGCCCGCCCTCCTGTCACTGGTCGTGTGGACGGCCGTGCCTCTCGCGGTCGCGTGGTGGGTGTTCGCGCGGCGCTCCGACGTCTGAGCGCCGCCCACTCACTCGAATTCCGTGAGGGCTTCGGTGGCCTTGTCTCGGTGGTGCGAGTACCTCACATGGTGTGCGTTCACAGGCGGCGTTCCCACACTTTCCTACAGCCGCTCAGAGGGAGTGGACCTCGACACGGGCTTCGACCGGTGTGCCGGGATCGCCGGTCGGACCGACGCGAAGTGGGGGGATCCCGTCCCAGAACCACGTGGTCGAGAGGACCGTGACACCGTCGTCCGCGAAGACCTCGAGGGATGTGGAGTCGACCACGGCACGGACGTCCACGGGACCGGACGTGTTCATCAGAGGTGCCCGGTACTCCTGCTCGAAGGAGTCGGCCACGAACATCCCCGGTGGCGACACCCGCGTGACGCTGATCGCGCTGGCATCGTTGGGGTGACGTGGTCGACGTCTGCCGCGCGCTCGCCCTTCGACTGGCGGGGGCTGCCTGATGGCGCTGTGCTTCGCAACGTCGACGCGTCACCGAGCGACGATGTCCGGACCTGGCCCTATGAAGCCCTCGTGACGGCGATCGACCGGGGACTCGTAGCCGACTGGCAACCGATCCTTGTCGAGATGAGACGTTCCCGGTGGGGGTCGGTCGCGCGGCGTGTCGGGCGCTACCTCTCCTACCGTGAGCAGGATGGGGTCGGGACGCCGTCTGCGGCCATGCTGCTGCGGATCGGGAGTGCTGCCGAGGCGATGTCTCTCCCCACGAGTTGAGCCCTCTCACCGTGGCGGACCGGCCCCGCCACCGTGGCGAGCACGGCTCTCGGGTTCAGCCGTAGAGCTTGTGTCGGATCCAGCGTTCGATCGAGGGTGTGGCGGGTGGGGACCGGCTCGTGAGACGGCGTCCGGTGGGGCTGGTGAACGTGAGGTCGTCGTTGGGGTTGCCAGATATTCGCCAGCCGCCTTCGTGTACGTGCCAGTGGTGGTAGTGGCAGAGGCTGGTGAGCCCGGCGAGTTCGGTGAGGCCGCCTTGGGAGACGGGGGTGTTGTGGTGGAACTGGATCCAGGCGCGGCGTGTGCAGCCGGGGAAGCGGCAGTGGCGGTCGCGGTGGCGGAGGAGGCGGGCGAGTTTGGGTGGGATCTGGCGTGTCGTGTTGGTGAACGCCACGGGGTTGCCGTCGTCGTCGACGAGGACCGTTTGGAGGCGGCAGTCACAGAGGAGGCGCTGCAGGGTCTCGTGCGCGATGGTCGGGCCCCCCTCGATCTCGGCGACTTCGGTACGTTCGCCGGTGAAGACGTCGAACGGTGCCTGTACGACGACGGTCGCCCTGTCGGGGTCGGGGTCGGCGCCGATCGCTCTGGCGGCCAAGGCCACAAGTGCATCGGCACATCGTGCCGTCCACGGGTCGGGGCGGCCGGTCAGGGGGTTGAGCGGGGTTTGGCGGGCGAGGCGGGTTACGGCTTTGTCGAGTGTGGCTCCGAGCGTGTCGGGCAGGCTGAAGTCTCCTTCCCAGTTCCGTTCGGTTTCGTTCCACCACATACGCAGGCTGCGTCGTTCCCAGGCGTCGCGGGCGTCGTCGACGGTGACGGGTTCGTGGCGGCGTGCCTCGCGTTCGAGGCGGGCCACGGTCATCGTCTGGGCACGCTGGGCCCAGACGGCGTCGGTTTGGGCCGTGACGAAGCGCACGAGCACTCGTACCTGATCCAGGGTGAGGAGCCCGGCCCCGAACGCCTCTGCCACGGCGGGCAGCTCCTGCATGCCTACTGCGATCTCGGCCCAGGCATGCGCGGTGCGGGCATGCACCTTGAGGCGGGCGAGCAGCCAGTGCGCGGCGTCGACGGCGCCGTCGGCTGTCCAGTCTTCGGCTTCGTCGGCGGCGGCAACTGTGTCGAGCATGACCCGCTGTGTGGCAGCTGTGATCGCATGGCATTGCTCGATGATGTGCGCCCGTTCGTCGGGTGTCGCCCGACGGATCCAGGCGCGGAACTCTGCGAGTGTCACGTCGCCACACTCGGTATCGGCGTCGCCCCCGGTCGAGGTGTCCCCGAACACTGCGGTCATCCGCCGGCCCCTTCCGCATCGAACACCTGTTCGACTGACGGCACCATCGTATCACCCCCCTGTGACACAAGACCGCAGTTGCGCTCTCAATGCGGGGCGGTACGCATGCGCTCCCGGATCAGAGCCTCGGCAGCGCTGGTGCCAGGCCATCGGGTCGACGACGAGCTCCTGGCCGAGCTTGCGCATGGAGAACCCGTAGAGGTCGTCGTGATCGTTGGCGGTCGTGCCTGCCGTCACAAGAACGTCGACGATCTCCGGGGCAGCAGCCCCGGAGAGCCGTCCCACACCTTTCTCTCATGTCACCTGCTGGCAGGTCGGGGTGCACGAACCGGTCCGCCAGACTCCCCACGAAGGGACGTTGCCGTCGGGGGATTCGCCTGCCATCATCCGCCCTGATGAATCCACCAGTGCGGAACCGGTGTGAGCCCGCTGCATTGAGCGAGGCGGACGTGAAGGCCGCCCTCGCCCGGATCGCGGGCCGCGATGCGGAGGCCGGCGAGGAAGCCCGGTACGTGTACGACGGTCTGACTTGGGGGGAGGGGCCGGGAGCGTTGCACCTGGCGGGCGTTCAGGACTGGCTCTGGTACCGCGTGCCGACCAAGTACCTCACGGACGAGGAGGGCTACATGAGCCGCCTTGCCCGGGTGGCGGCGGAGCTGTTCGACGAGCTCGGGCTGGACGCCTATGCGGAGGTGTGCCTGTCCAAGTCCACGGCTGGTGTGCATGCGGCGTTCGAACGGTCCGATGGCGACGGGTTCAAGGCACTGGTCGAGGCCCGGGACCGCTCGGGGATCGATCCGCCCGACCTGGACGACTTCTCGTGGGGGAAGGTGATGGGCCTCGACGAGGCGACGGCCCTGTCCGTGGTCGAACACACCTTGGAGCGAGCTGTCGCCGCGGGCGACCTGGTGGTGGGAGGGCGGAGTTGGCGCCGCCGCCAGAAGGAGATCACGGCGGAGACTCTCGACGCGGACCACCCGGAGAGGCCCGGCCAGTCGTGGCGTACGGTGGTGGTCACCGAACGTGTCCAGACATGGGTGGAGCGGGCCGGGATGCGCTCCGAGAGCATGGGTCGTCTCCATGCCGCTGTTGCCGACAGGCTGTTGAACCCGATCGCCCCACCGCCTGATGTGGCCGAGAGGTTGAGGCCGGTGATGTGGCTTCTCGGCATCTTCGGCGAGAGCCAGTCCCTCACCCAGGCCGGCTATCTGAACACGGCCTTCGTGCGAATTGTCCAGGCCGATCGACCCTGGGAGGATCCGTTCCCCCCTCGGCGTACGCCCCGTTCCGAAAGCGAGGACATCACGCTGGGCCGGCTGCGGGAACTCCTCGAGGGCGCAGGGGCGCTTCGCAAGCGCGGCCAGACGTTGCGTCGGACCCGGCGCGGTGCGGAGATGGCGCTGGATCCCGTGGCGGCGTGGTCGGCTCTGGCCGATGGCCTCGGCACAGACCCGTGGGATCGCTTCGTGGCCGAAGCGGCCGGACTGGTCATGGTCGACCGTGAAGCCGAGGTCCCCGCTGCCGAGCTCGCCGAGGTGGTCGCCGCAGCCGCCGCAGAACTTGGCTGGTGCATGTCCGGGGACGCCGGTCCGCAACCGCCTTCCGAGCGGAACGTGTCGTGGGCCTTCAGCGGCACACGCGCGGTCCTCAGACTGTGCGGGATGCTCGAAGAGCACGGCGACTGGGGTGACCGGCGCTATGTCCTCACAGCGGCGGGTGAGGCAACCGTTCTCGCCATGTTGCGCAAGAGCGCGGCAGGCCCGAGGCAACATCCGTGGTGAAGGAGGCATCGACCAGACGCGCGCCCCGTTTCGGACCCGAGACCTGGCAGGTACGCGGCGGGCGGGACTGGTCACTGTGGGACTTGTGGTTCTGCGCCGTCGCGGTCGTCGACCACGACGGCGACCTCGGCGCACTCGCCGGGGTGTTCGTCGAAGCGCTCCGCGCCCACGGCCTCGTCGAGCGGGATGCGAACGAAGCCAAGCTGAGCCACCTCGCCGACCTGCGCGCTCGCCTGTCAGGGGCGGGCCTGGATGCAGCCGACCTGGCAGACGCAGACGTACGTGCAGACACGCGGATCCTGCGGCGCGCCCGTGAGAAAGTGGTCGGCCGGCGCAGCCTGGAGCAGCGTGCATGCTCACCTGCCATGATCGACACTCCCCGGCGGCGCCTCCAACACAGGGCGCGATACGGCCATTGGACGAAGTTCCCCTCCGACCCGGCCCGGTTCTACGAGAAGTTCCGGTCCACGGTGCTGCGCAAGGATCACGTCCCCAAAGGCAGGACCTTCGCCGTCGTCTCGCGTCTCGAGGGGCGCCTCGACGGACTGGACGGCCCGCGCCGGACCCTGCCCGATCGGCTGGCCCTCTACAGGGCGTTTCACACGGCCGGCCTCGAGCTTGCAGACGCCGCCGACGACAGCTACGGCAACATCGGCGAGGCCCGCACCAGGGCTTGGCTCACCTATCTGGGCATCGACTGGCGTACGGCAGGCATCGAACCGGCCGCGTACTGGCAGGATCTGTGCGAGCTGCGAGTCTGGGAGCCCTACGCCGTCGACCATCAGCGCGAGTCCGCCTGGTTCCGCGGGGCCCGGCACGGCGACGTCGAGCTGATCGAGGGGATCCTCCTCGCAGCGGAGGAGGAGTACCGCGGTGTCGTGCTCGACTGGGAAGCCGACGAATCGCTACAAGCGCTCGCAGACCTCTATCTCGCCACACGGTCGCGGGAACGGTACGTGGCCGCCGCAGGTCGGCTCGGCTCGCAGTGGTGGCGTCCGATCGAAGCAATGGCCGCATCCCAGCTCGAAGTGAACGACAACGCCGGCGCGGTCGCAGTGTTCGAGGCCGCGGACCAGCCGGGCTGGCACCGTGAGCATCTTCGCAAGAGATGCCGCGAGCTCACAGGCGTGGACCTCGACTCCGACACGATGGGAAACCGATGATCGGTCCTCACCTCTGGCAGGAGACCCTCGTGGCGCTGCATTCGGCCGAGTGCGCCGAGGAACCCTTTGGGAATCATGCCTGTTTTCATCGTGTGCAGTGCTGATCCCGTGGGTCGGCCTCGCGGGCGGCGTGGTTCGCTCGTGACTGGGAGCCGTGGCCGGTGGGCTCGAGGACGACGACTGGCCGGCGCGTCGTCGCGTTCGCAACTCTGATACGGCACAGATCATCAGTCTGATGCGCAGTACGCTATCAAGTATGGATGTGCCATGGCTGCTGCGGCGTGCCCGAACCAACGCCGGCCTGACGCAACGCCGGCTGGCCGAGCTGACCGGTGTGGCGCAGCCGTCGATAGCACGCTATGAGACGGGCCGGACAACCCCGAGCATCCCGACCTTGGAGCGGTTGGTCGCCGCTTGCGGCTACCGCATCTACGCCCGGCTGGGAGCGAACGTGCTCGACGACAACGACAGCGACCTTGCGGACATGAGCGTGACACTCACAGTCGGGGAACGGCTGCAGACGAACAGCGCAGCCGTTGCCTTTTCCGGGAAGGTGCGTTCCGGTCGCAGGGAAGGCTGATGTTCGACGGACTGCGTATCGTCGCCACGCTGACGGGTCATGGCATCGACTTCGTCGTGATCGGTGGCTTTGCGGCCCGAGTTCACGGTTCGCCTGTCGTCACGGACGACCTCGACATCGTGATCGCAGCCGAGCCGGACAACAAGACCGCCCTCGCGGGAGCTCTCGTCGAGCTGGGTGCTCGTCGCAGGATCGGAGGAGACGAGTACGCATTCACCGGGTTCAGAGGTGACGACGAGGTGTTGTACAGGTTCGTGACGGATGCCGGGAACCTCGACGTCGTAACGTACCCGTTGGGTGGGCACTACGGGCTGCTTCGCGAATCCGCCCAGATTGTCGACGTGGACGGTGTGCGGTTTCCGGTTGCCGGGCTCGACATGCTTATCGCGATGAAGCGGCTGGCAGATCGGCCCAAGGATCGCCTCATGCTGGCCTGGCTGCTGGAGACCCGTGAAGCCGCCGAGGGCGAGCGTTGACTCCCGGCACTGAATGAGCATCGGGGCTGGGACCCCGCACGTCTCCTGTGGTGGGTGCTAGAGGATTTGAACCTCTGACCTCTTCCGCGTCAAGGAAGCGCTCTCCCCCTGAGCTAAGCACCCGGGTGGACGCATCATCCTAGCGGCCCCCCCCGCCCAATGGCCCTGCCGTTACTCCGGCCCGCGGCCCATGCGGGCATGCGGCCGTGGGGCCGCGACTACCGTAGGTGCGATGTCGATCGATCCGAGGCTCTTGGACGTGGCCGCTTGCGACGCGGCAATCGACGCGTTCGAACGGAGGCTCGCCGAGTTGCCCGAGGCCCGAGCCCTGGAGGAGGCGACGGCCGCACGCGACGCAGCCGTAGCCACCGAGACCGAGCTCGCGGACAAGCGCGGGCGGGCCGAACGTGATGCGAAGCGCTTCGACGACGAGGGTGCCACACTCGACAGCAAGCTCACCAACGTGAACCGCAAGCTCCACGACGGATCTGTCACCAACCCCCGCGAGCTCGCCGCCCTGCAGGCGGAGCAGGAGATGCTCGGGCGCAAGAAGGGGGAGGTCGAAGATCTGCAGCTCGAGCTGATGATGCTCCTCGAGGACTTGGAGGCTCAGCTCGCCCGGGCCGCGGAGGAGCGTGACGCGGCGGCGGCCCGCTTCGACGTCGCCGCGGCAGCGCACTCGGTCGTCATCGGTGAGATCGAGGCGGAGCTCGGGGCCGAGAGAGACACGCGGGCAGGGGTCGCCGCGGGAATCGACTCCGCCCTCCTCGAGACGTACGACAAGGTGCGGCGCCGCAGTGGGATCGGTGCGGCTGCCCTCAACGGCGATATCTGCTCTGCATGTCACATGAAGCTGACCGCACCCGAGGTGACCGAGGTCGAGGCTGCGCAAACGGGCCGCTGCCCGAGTTGTGATGTCATCCTCGTGATCGTCACGTGAGCCGCGATGCGACGCCGTGCCGCGTGCGCCTCGTGCGACACGCCGAGTCCGAGGGCAACGCTCTGGGTCGCATGGTGAGCCGCTCCGACCCCGACCTGAGTCCGCGGGGAGTCACGCAGGCCGACGAACTCGCGGCACGGCTGCGCCGGGGTCTGGTGTCCGACCCGGTCGTGGTCACGTCGCCCCTGGTGCGCGCCCTGCGTACGGCCGAGGCGATATCGGCAGCCTGGGGCGGGGTGCAGATCCACACCGATGCGCGCCTCCAAGAGCTCGATTTCGGAGAGCTCGAAGGCGTGCAATTCCTCGATCTTCTCGAGTCGTGGCCTCCGGATTGGGTGCGTGATCCGACGGTGGCGTGCCCCGGCGGTGAGAGCTACTCGCATCTCCTCGAGCGGGTTGGGTCCGCCCTCGACGAATGGGTGGCCGCCACCCGGGCAGAGGGGCAGAGTGACATCGTGTTCGTGACACACCTCGGGCCGGTCAAGGTTCTCGTGACCGACGTGCTGGGCGGGCACTGGCCGGTGTTGGATCGGGTCGTGATCTCGCACGCGTCGATCTCGACTGTGGAGATCGACACACGCGGACGCCGTTTGCTGGACCTGAACCTGAGTTGCGAGGAATCTGACGCGAGATGATCAGATGATCGCTTTGGTCAGGCTGAGCGGCTCACTCCGGCGGACTTGAGCACGGAGGCTGGGACCCCGACCTTGCGGAAGGCCTGATAGCTGATGTTCTTGCGGGCAGCGTAGCTCTTTGCGACCTTGACGAAGCCGGCCTCGAGTCCGTCTATGTCCTGCGAGTCACCGGTGGCTTCGATCTTTCGTTGCAAGTCGATTCGAGTCTGTTCGAGTTCGAGGCGGGTGAGGGGATTGGCCTCTTCACGCAGTTGGGCGTCCACCTTGGCGAGCCGCTTCTTCGCCCGCTCGGGATCGACGGGACGCCCTGGCTTCCCTTTGACCTGGAGTTGCTCGAGATACCTCTTCACTGCGGCGCCCTCGGCGCGTCCCTCGGCGATGGCCTTCTTGTGCTCGGGGGACATCGTTCTCTTGGTCTTGGCCATGGGTGGTGGACCTCACAGACAGTGCCAACTGAGTGGAAACCTCAGCTCACATACGGGGACGACTTACGGACAGTGCGACAGCATAGTACGGCGAACATCCGCGTGCGATTGCCTCACCAAGTGACAACCCGAGCTCCAGGCCCGAACGGCGAGTTCTCAGCCCTCTTCGGGTGATTCCTCGCCTGTAAGCCATTCGCTCTCCACCTCTTCGCCGTCGACTTCGAGGACACGGCATCCGTCGGAGTCGACGGTGCAGGTACGTGCTTGGGCCGATACCTTCTGGGCGGCGAAGGCGTCCACCATGGCAGATGCCGCGCCAGCCGCCGTTTCCGGATCGTCGCAAACGGAGAGAATGGTCGGGCCTGCTCCGGACCAACATGCGCCCCACGCACCTGCATCACGCGCGGCAGCCATCGCATCGGTACTAGCAGGATTCAACTCGGATCGTGCCTCCTGGTGAAGGCGATCCCGCATGCCGAGTCGCACGAGGAAAGCGTCGCCGTCGGCAAGGCCTTGGCAGAGGGCTGTGACGGCACCGATGTTCGCGACGGCATCCCCGAAGGGCACCTCGTGTGGGAGTGCCGCTCGCGCACGTTTCGTCTCCAGTCTGAGGTCGGGGATCGCGAGGGCGATGTGGAGTTCGTCAGCGACGGGGAGGGAGAACGCGACGGGAGTGCGTCCCGGCGCTCCAAGCGGGGCGAGGGGATCGGGAGGGGATATCGCGACCAAACCGCCCCACAGGCAGGCCGCGAGCTGTTCGGCGTGCCCTTCGATCTCTGTGAGAGAGAAGACGGTCTGCATCGGGTCCACTTCGTTCTCGAGCAGGGCGCCGGCCGCCACAGCACCGGAGACGAGGGCGCCCGCGCTCGAACCGAGCCCGCGTGAGATCGGGATGCTGCTCTCCACCTCCACGTTGAGAGGAGGGGTACGTCTGCCGTGCATGGCGAACACGGCCTGCGCACCCCTCACTACGTAGTTGTCCGAACCGACAGGAAGGGAGGCGTCGCTCTCGCCACGGATCTGAACCGCAGTCTCGCTCGCGTCGGTGCTGACCGTGACCTCGTTGTAGAGCGTGAGGGCGAGGCCGAGCACGTCGAAGCCAGGTCCGAGATTGGCGGTCGTGGCCGGCACCCTCACCCGCACTCGGGAGTGGGGAAGTCCCTTCCGACTCAGTGCGTGGCTCCGGTCTCGACGGCACGGAGCCGCTGCGCGAGGACAGCCATGATGCTCCTCGCGATCGTCGGGACTTCGGCGAGGGCTGAGGAGAACTCCCGCGACCCGAGCACCAGGAGTTCCATCGCTGTCTCGGCAACGACCGTGGCGACGCGCGGCTCGTTGTCGAGCAGGGCCATCTCCCCGAAGAAGTCTCCCTTTCCCAACTGGATGTCTCCGTCCGGCAGACGGACCGTGGCCTTCCCGTCGACGATCATGAAGAACTCGTGGCCGGGCTTGCCCTGTTCGGCGAGGACTCGACCGGGTGACACCGTGATCTCGTCCGACAGCCTCGCGAGGTACTCGAGCTCCTTGGGTGAGCACGCCCGGAAGAGAGGTACCTGCCGGACGGTTTCGAGCTTCTGGTCAGCCATTGCGCCCCCTCGAACGGCACGGATCGATCCGTGTGACGTCGCAGCATAGGTGAACCGGCCCTGTTCAGGCAGGGCCTTCCGACCCACGTGAAGCTCACCGTACGGATGTGACCCGATCGGTTGGGAACTTGGGCCCGTGGTATCACGGCGAAATGAGTGCCTCCGCCTCTGATGGGAGCACGTCCCTGTGCCGATCCGACTGAACGTAGGCAAGAGTGGACGCCGGGTTCCGGAACGGACTCGGAACCTGAGGGAAGGACCGGCGATGACGCACCACAGCAGCGAGATCATGGACGAGAGAGCATTCGAACTGACTGCTGCGGGCATGGTCGCCGAGATCGAGATGCGTGCCGCGATCGCCGCCAACGACCGGGACGCGATGGCCTCCTGGGTGCGGCGGGGGACCGAGATCCGGTCACACCTGCGAGCCCTGCACCAGTGCGTGGCCGAGCTCGACGCCGACAGCACGGAAGCCGAGGTGGGACGGGCGGTCCTCACGGGCCTGGCCGGGACGTTCTCCACGCTCGTCACGCGGCACTCGGCGGCGCTGATCACGCAGACGACCTGACCCCGACCGCGGGTGGGTGAAGGGGCGCGAGTCGGCCTGTAAGCCGGGTTCTGTCGTGTGCGGCCATCCATCTGGGAGCGACGTCGCCATCGCCCTCGTGCGACCTACCTGAGGGTCGAGCGGGCAGCTCCCCTCTGCTTGGTCTTGCTCCGGGTTGGGGTTTGCCCAGCAGTGGCGGTTCCCCGCCACCCTGGTGCGCTCTTACCGCACCTTTTCACCCTTGCCGGCGGGAAGCCGCCGGTGGTCTGGTTTCTGTGGCACTTGCCCGCGGGTCACCCCGGCCGGGTGTTACCCGGCAACCCGGCCCTGTGGAGCCCGGACTGTCCTCCGCGCAACTGGGATACAGCGGCGCCGCGGCCGCCCGGCCGACTCGCCCCCCTAGTGTGCCACACACCCGGCGCGTCTTTCCCCGGGCCCCGCTTCACCGAGCCAGTCGGGGCAGCGACCGCCGCCGTGTCCGGCAGCTCGAGAACACGCGACGCACATTCGAGGATGTCGTCCGCGTCGGCATGGCAGGTGGCCGTGCAGTCGTCGCTCACAGACGCCTGACCACGGCGTGACCTGGGCACGACGACGACCACGGGCAGGCCCGTGAATGCCGGCAGGCTCCGCAACTCGGGAACGAGCGCATCTACCGGGGCAGGGGCACTCGAGTCGAGAATGCAGAGGTCGAAGGGATCGCCCGCACGCGCGGCCCGCAACAGGATGTCGGGTACCGCCCCGGGTGCGTTCGTCACGTGCACGTCGGCGCCCCCCCTGAAGAGACGCGTCATCTGTGTCCCGGTGAGGTTCGAGCCGGCGAGGACGAGGACGCGGGCGCCGTCGAGGAACCCCTCTTCGTGCGTGACCCGGGCCGGGTCCACCGATGCCGGAACCGTGAACTCCTCACTACACGGAGCCGAATCTGCTTCGCCCGGCGTGCGTGACGTCGTCAAGACACATCGGATGCAGCGCAGGTTCCCGTCGGAGTCGTTCTCCGCGTCCAAGCCGAGGTGGACGACGCTCGCGGGAGAGCAGGTATCGAGGACGCGTTCCATGCAGGTCGCCAAGCTGTTGCCGAGGGCATCGACATCCGCGAGGACGTGTCTCGGCACATCCGTCGACACCTCGCAGGCGAGGATGGCGCCGTGGCGCCGCACGAGGGGAGACCACATGTCGGACACCTCGTCCAAGAGACGTGAGATGTCGACGGCTCGTTCGGGAGCCGCCTGCATTGTCATCGAGGCCGCGGGGGTTTGTGTCACGATCCGATTCCTCCGTACTCCATGCATCGTTCGCCCACGGGAAAAGTTGAGCGATCAGTCGCACCCCGCGGGATGCGGCTGCAGCATCCTGATATCGTCGCCGTCGAGGGTGAGATCTTCAGGCGAGGGGGACTGCGTGGAACTCGGTGTGTCAGTTGTCAGCTTCTCGTGGCCGGGCTCGCCGGAGTCGATCCGGCCCAACCTGATCGAGGCCGCCCGACGGGCGGAAGCGGCAGGCTTGGCGTCGCTCTGGGTGATGGATCACTTCTTCCAGATACCTCCCGTCGGTCCCGCCGAGCTCGAGATGCTCGAGGCATACACGGCTCTCGGGTTCTGCGCGGCCGTGACCGAGCGGATCGCCCTCGGGGCGCTCGTCACGGGCGTGACCTACCGGCATCCGGGCATCCTCGTGAAGCAGGTGACCACCCTCGACGTCCTGTCCGGCGGCCGCGCATGGCTCGGTCTCGGTGCGGCGTGGTTCGATCGCGAGCACGACGGCCTGGGAGTCCCGTTTCCGCCGCTCTCCACGCGCTTCGAGATGGTGGAGGAGACACTGCGCGTGGCCTTGCAGATGTGGAGCGACGACACCGGCCCGTTCGACGGGGAGCACTACCGTCTCGCCGAGACCCTGAACTCGCCGCCTTCGATCACGACTCCGCATCCCCCGATCCTCATCGGCGGCTCGGGTGAGAAGAAGACGCTCCGGCTCGTGGCCCGGTACGCGCAGGCGTGCAACCTCTTCGGTCTGGGCCGGGCCGAGGTGAAGAGGAAGCTCGAGGTGCTCGAAGGGCACTGCGCGGATGCCGGCACCGATTACGCCGCCATCCACAAGACGGTCCTCGTGCCCGTACTTCCCGCGGACTCGGAGGGGGCGAAGCGATTCGTCGACACTGCCGCCGGATACGGCGAGTTGGGGATCGACGAGGTGATGGTCGGGCTCGTCGGTCCGCCCGGGCCGGCACTCGACTTGGCGGGAGACGAGATCGTGCCGGCACTCGCCGCGCTCTGACCGGCGACCGAGAGACAAGGGGACGAGCGATGGGAAGGTTCGAGGGCAAGGTCGGTGTGGTCACCGGCGCCGGCAAGGGCATCGGTGAGGCATATGCGAAGGGGCTCGCGGCCGAGGGCGCTGCCGTCGTGATCGCCGAGATCGACGTCGCCAACGGCGAGCGCGTCGCGAAGGAGGTCGAGCAGGGGGGAGGCACGGCGCTCTTCGTCCAGACCGACGTCGCGTCGGAGGAGTCCACGCTCGGACTCGGCGAGGTGGTTGCCGAGCGGCTCGGCGGGTGTGATCTGCTCGTGAACAACGCGGCGATCTACGGCGGGATGCGCATGGACACGTTCCTCACGGTTTCCTGGGATTACTACGAGAGGTTCATGAACGTGAACATGAACGGGGCGCTGCTCGTCACGCGGGCCCTGTGGCAGCAGATGGCCGAGCGGGGGGGAGGCTCGATCGTGAACCAGTCCTCGTCCGCGGCGTGGATGGGCGGGGGTTTCTACGGCACGGCGAAGCTCGCGCTGCACGGGATCACGCAGTCCCTTGCCCGTGAACTCGGTTCGAGGAACATCAGGGTGAACGCGATCGCGCCTGGGCCGACGGACACAGAGGCGACACGGGAAACGGTCCCGGACGTCCTCTTGAAGAAGATCCTCCAGACGATGCCCCTTCCCCGTCTCGGCACGGTCGAGGACATGGTGGCAGCCACCCTCTTCCTCCTCTCCGATGATGCTTCCTTCATAACCGGTCACGTGCTCACGGTGGACGGCGGTCAGGTCATGCGCCCGTAGCTCCCGTCCTCCCGCCGTGTGCCGCCTTGCAGGGTGAAGCAGGTTCGCCACGCTGCGTGGCGAAGTTGAAGAGGTCGTGCCGTACAAGATCGTCGAGGACACCTGGGGCTACACGCTCACCTTCCCCGAGCCGCTCTCTCGCGGCAGTGCCGCCGCCTGGCTCGAGGAGATCCGTGAAGAGCTCGTCGTGGCGCCGGCTTCCTTCCATGTCCTCATGGACATGCGGGCACAGGCGAAGTTGACGCCGGCCACGCTCCACTCCCTCGACGAGGGTCTCGAGCTGTGCCGTGGTACGGGGATGAACCGCCTCGCGATCGTCACGAACGGTGGTCCCGCGGCCAAGACGCTCGAAGCCCTCCTCACCCCGCGGGGTGAGGACGAGGGGCGGCGCCGGGTCGACGGGAGGGCGTCGGACTGGGAGGAGCTGGCGATGGCGTGGCTCCTCATGCGGATCGAGCCCGACGTCGCGGCGGAGGTCGCAGCCGGCTCCTGACTCCACGTTCGGGTCCGAGCCTGCGAGAATGGCGCATGCCCGAGTCCCTCGACGACACCATCGTCTGCGTCGACTGCGGCGGGCGCGCGCGTCTCATGCGGACGTGGCCGCCTGACTACCCGCCGGTGGCCGGCGACATCGTCACCTACCAGTGCCCCGACTGCGACGAGCGCCTCGACATCGTTCTCGACGCCGAGGACGACCTGGGTGGCATCCCGCCCGGCGACGCGGTCTGAGCGGCTCGGCGGGGCCGCAGTGTGCAGCACCGTCGTCGCCACCTGCGCCCGGGGCCGGGATCTGACGCCCCGTCAGATGTGTGCTACGGTCCGTGCGATGCCGACCCTGGAGGAGATCGAGGCGCAGCTCAGCGCCCCCGGAGCACCGTTCGAGACTGCCGAGGAAGACGTCCTGGGCGAGCGCCTCGTCGTGTTCAAGGACCGCAGGAAGTCGTTGCGCGAAGTGCTCGCCGCCTCCGAGGCCTTCGCCGACAAGGAGTACCTCGTCTTCGACAGCGGCACGCGCATCACGTTCGGGCGCCACATCGAACTCGTCGCCTCCCTTGCCAGGTCTCTCCAGGACCGCTACGGGATCGAGAAGGGGGATCGGGTCGCGATCCTGGCTGCGAACTCGCCCGAGTGGATACTGACGTTCTGGGCGGCTGTGAGCCTGGGCGCGATAGCCGTCGGCATGAACGCCTGGTGGGCCGGGGACGAGATCAGGTACGCGCTCGGCGATGCCGAACCAAGGGTCCTCGTCGCGGATTCGAAGCGCCTCGGCCGACTGGCGGGACTCGATCCCGGGGTGCCGATCGTTCGGATCGACGGCGGGGATGGCGGCCCGACCTTCGGTGACGAGACCGCGTTCGGCGACCTCGCCGCCGACACCGGCGGGGTGACCCTTCCCGACGTGCCCATAGCCGAGGACGATCCGGCCGTCATCCTCTACACGAGCGGGACGACGGGGCGCGCCAAAGGGGTCGTGAACAGCCACCGCAACATCATCGCCCTCACCGCCGTCCAGATCTCCCACGGCCTGAGCCTGTTCCTCCTCGCGCCCCCCAAACCACCCGAAGAAGGCGGTCCCGAGGTTCCCGCGCAGCGTGTTCAACTCGTCGGCAACCCGCTCTTCCACGTGTCCGGCCTCTACACGCACGTCGTCACGATGCTCGTCACGGGCACGAAGACGGTCTGGACGACCGGGCGCTACGACCCCGAGACCGTGCTACGCCTCATCGAGACCGAGCGGGTCACGGGCTGGTCACCCATGGGTTCGATGGCCCCCCGACTCGTCGAGCACCCCGCAGTCGGGGACTACGACCTCTCCTCCGTGCTCACGATGGGATCGGGTGGATCGCCCATGCCCGAGCACGTGCAGCGGCGCCTGCGCGAGGTCTTCCCGAACGCCGCTGCCTCGCTCGGCGTCGGGTACGGACAGACGGAGTGCACGGCCCTCGCCACCCTCTGCTCCGGGAAGGACCTCGAGGCACACCCCCGCTCGGTGGGACGGCCGCTCCCGACGGTCGAGGTGGAGATCAGGGACCCCGCCGGAAACGTCCTCCCGGATGGTGAGGAAGGCGAGATCTGCATCCGCGGGCCGCTCGTCATGTTGGAGTACTGGCGGAACCCGGAGGCGACCGCCGACGTGCTCGACGCGCACCGCTGGCTGCGCACCGGCGACATCGGCCGGCTGGAACACGGCTTCCTCACGGTCAACACGCGGGCGCGGGACCTCATCCTCCGAGCGGGCGAGAACGTGTATCCGGCCGAGATCGAGCTCCGGCTCGCCGCGCATCCCGACGTGCACGAGGCGGCGGTCGTGGGCGTGGACCACCCCACCCTCGGCCAGGAGGTGAAGGCGATCGTCGTTCCGGCGGACGCTGCAGCGCCACCCGACCACGACACGCTCGCGACCTGGGTGGGTGAGACCCTCGCCTACTACAAGGTTCCGTCCCTCTGGGAGCTGCGCACCGAGCGTCTCCCCCGCAACGCCGCCGGCAAGGTGCAGAAGCCCGTGCTCCTCGGCGAGGACGCGAATCCCTTCGTCGCCGAAGACGACCTGTGACTGGGTGAGTGCCCGCAGCCTGCCGAATACACTCGGTCCCCGACATGCCTGACACAGACACCCTCGAGCTTCCCCCCCTCACACACCTCCAACGTCTCGAGGCGGAGAGCATCCACATCATGCGGGAGGTCGTCGCCGGGTTCGAGAAGCCGGTGATGCTCTACTCGATCGGCAAGGACTCGTCCGTGATGCTCCACCTGGCCCGCAAGGCGTTCCATCCGGGCCGCCTCCCGTTCCCGCTCCTGCATGTCGACACGACCTGGAAGTTCCGGGACATGATCAGCTTCCGGGACCGCATGGCCCGCGAGGTCGGCTTCGAGTTGATCGTCCACACGAACCCCGACGGGCTCGCGCAGGGCATCAACCCCTTCGACCACGGGAGTCGCAACTACACGGACGTGATGAAGACGGAGGCGCTGAAGCAGGCACTCGACGCGGGCGGCTTCGACGCCGCGTTCGGGGGCGCGCGCCGCGACGAGGAGAAGTCACGGGCCAAGGAGCGGGTCTTCTCCTTCCGCGACCGCAATCACCGCTGGGATCCCAAGAACCAGCGACCCGAGCTCTGGAACCTCTACAACGGACGCCACGACAAGGGTGAGAGCATTCGCGTGTTCCCCCTCTCGAACTGGACCGAGCTCGACGTATGGCAGTACATCCACCTCGAGGGCATCCCGATCGTGCCGCTCTACCTCGCCGCCCGCCGCCCGATCGTCGAGCGCGACGGCAACCTCATCATGGTCGACGACGACCGCTTCCGCTTCGAGCCGGGTGAGGAAGCCGAGATGCGCATGGTCCGTTTCCGCACCTTGGGCTGCTATCCGCTCTCGGGTGCGACGGAGTCGACGGCGACGACGCTGCCCGAGATCATCCAGGAGATGCTGCTCGCGAAGCGATCGGAGCGGGAGGGGCGGGTCATCGACTACGACCAGGCCGGCTCCATGGAGGAGAAGAAGCGGGAGGGCTACTTCTGATGGCCGATCTGCCCGCCTCGGCGGGGGCATCCGAGTACACCGACGACCTCATCGCCACCGACATCGATTCGTACCTCGCCGGGCACGAGAAGAAGGAGCTGCTCCGTTTCCTCACGTGTGGGAGCGTCGACGACGGCAAGTCGACCCTGATCGGCCGCCTCCTCCACGACACGAAGATGATCTACGAGGACCAGCTCGCCGCCGTCGAGGCGGATTCGGCCGTGGCCGGCTCTGCCGGCGAGCACGTCGACCTCGCGCTCCTCATGGACGGCCTCAAGGCCGAGCGCGAGCAGGGGATCACGATCGACGTCGCCTACCGGTACTTCTCGACGACGCGGCGCAAGTACATCATCGCCGACACGCCGGGACACGAGCAGTACACGCGCAACATGGTCACGGGCGCGTCGACGTGCGACCTTGCCGTGCTCCTCGTCGACGCCCGCCACGGCGTGCAGGTGCAGACCCGCCGTCACAGCTACCTCGTGAACCTCCTCGGTATCCGGCACGTGGTCGTCGCCGTGAACAAGATGGATCTGGTCGGGTGGTCCCGAGAGCGGTTCGAAGAGATCCGCGACGACTTCCTCGGCTTTGCCGGCGGCCTCGGCATCGCCGACCCGTACCTCATCCCGATGTCGGCGCTCGAAGGCGACAACGTCGTCGACCGGAGCGAGCGCTTGGCGTGGTTCACAGGGTCACCGCTCATGGAGTACCTCGACACGGTCGAGATCGGCATGGACCGTAACATGGCGAACCTGCGTTTCCCCGTGCAGTACGTGATCCGTCCCGACGTGAACTTCCGCGGGTACGCCGGGACTATCGCATCAGGCGTCGTACACCCGGGTGACGCGGTCGAGATCCTGCCGTCGGGGAAGCGCACGCACGTGGAACGCATCGTCGCGTTCGACGGCGACCTCGACGTGGCGTACGCCGAGATGGCAGCCGTGCTCACACTCCGCGACGAGGTCGACGTGAGCCGTGGCGACATGATCGTGCCTGTCGACGACGTCCCGACCACAGGCCAGAACTTCCAGGCGATGCTCGTCTGGATGTCGGCGGACCCGATGCTGCCGGGCAAGCCGTATCTGATCCGCCAGGCGACGAAGACCACGCCCGGCAGAGTCGAGGCCCTGCAGTGCCGGGTCGACGTGAACACCCTCGACGAGCACGCGGCAGGTTCGCTCGACCTCAACGAGATCGGGCGTGTGAGTGTCTCCGTCGAGCAGGAGATCGCGTGGGACGCGTACACGCAGAACCGCGAGACGGGCGCGTTCATAGTCATCGACAGGATGTCGAACGCGACGGTCGGGGCGGGCATGATCCTCGACGCGCCACCCGACACCGGATACTGGAACCGCCGGCCCGCCGCCGAGGAGCTCGTGCGGCCGGGGGTCGAGATCAGGTCCGAGGAACGCGCGCTACGGTACGGCCAGGAGCCGGTCACGGTCTTGATCACCGGGCTCTCGGGTGCGGGCAAGACGTCCGTCGCCCAGGCGCTCGAACGCCGCCTGTTCGAGCGGGGTCGCGCCACGTTGCGCCTCGACGGCCAGAACCTGCGGCTCGGAATCAGCAAGGACCTCGGCTTCAGCTCGCAGGAGAGGTCCGAGGCGCTGCGGCGCGCGTCTGAGGTCGCCCGCCTCGCCAACGACTCTGGCCTCATCTGCATCCTTGCCCTCGTCGCCCCGAAGGAACCCGTCCGCGAGCTCGCCCGTGACCTCCTCGGCGCAGACCGCTTCGTGGAGGTCTATTTGTCCACACCGATCGAGGTGTGCCGGGAACGAGACGAGAAGGGCCTCTATGCCGCAGCCGACCGGGGCGAGATCCCACAGTTCCCGGGTGTGTCGTCTACGTACGACGTACCCGACAGCCCGGATCTCGACTGCGACACCTCGGTCGTGTCGGTCGACGCCTGTGTCGACCGGATCGTCACGATCCTCGTGGAGCGCGGCTTCGTACCGGGGGAAGCTCCGTGACCCCGCCCGCCCGCGTTCCCAAGAGCACGAACATCACGTGGAGTGAGGGTCACGTGACTCCGGACCGGCGGCGCGAGATACTCGGTCACGGACCCGCGACGATCTGGTTCACGGGCCTGTCGGGGTCGGGGAAGTCCACTGTCGCCACGCAGGTGGAGAGCATCCTCGCGGGTCGCGGCGTGAACGCGTTCGTCCTCGACGGCGACAACGTGCGTCACGGCCTCAACTCCGACCTCGGATTCGCGCCCGCGGACCGAGCCGAGAACATCCGCCGTGTCGGTGAGGTCTGCCGCCTCTTCCACGATGCGGGCATGATCGTCCTCACGGCCTTCATCTCGCCCTACCGGACGGACCGCGATGTGGTGCGGGCGAGACACCCCGCCGGCACCTTCTTCGAGGTCTTCGTGGAAGCGCCGCTCGACGTGTGCGAAGCGCGGGATGTCAAGGGTCTGTACGCCAAGGCACGGGCGGGTGAGATCCCCGACTTCTCGGGCGTCTCAGCGCCTTACGAACCGCCCGTCGGCGCCGAGCTCACGCTGGACACCGACGCGCAAACGGTCGAAGAGAGCGCAGCAGCCGTCCTCACCCTCCTCGAGGAGCAGGGAATTCTCGGATGACGCACTTGGACCGGCGATAACCTCGGCAGCCAAGATGCCCGAAGACGTGCCCTACCCCCGAGTCTCACCGAGAGCCGACTTCCCAGCCCTCGAACGCCGGATCCTCGATCGCTGGAAGTCCGACGACACCTTCGCGAAGTCGGTGGAAGCGCGGCCGGCGGGTGACGACGGTGCGAACGAGTACGTCTTCTACGACGGCCCCCCGTTCGCCAACGGCCTGCCCCATTACGGCCACATCCTCACGGGGTACGTGAAGGACGTCGTGCCTCGCTACGAGACGATGCGAGGGCGGCGTGTGGAGCGCCGCTTCGGCTGGGACTGCCACGGTCTTCCCGCCGAGATGGAGGCGGAGAAGGAGCTCGAGGTTGCGGGCCGCAGGTCGATCATCGACTTCGGCATCGAGCGTTTCAACGACCACTGCCGCACGTCCGTCCTGCGTTATACGGGTGAGTGGGAGAGGTACGTCACACGCCAGGCGCGCTGGGTCGACTTCGAGGATGACTACAAGACGATGGACCTCTCGTACATGGAGTCCGTCATCTGGGTCTTCAAGCGCCTCTACGACATGGGTCTCGTCTACGAGGCGAACAAGGTCATGCCGTACTCGTGGGGTGCCGAGACCCCCCTGGCGAACTTCGAGATCCGCCTCGATGACGCGACACGTCCCCGCCAGGACCCGGCCATCACCGTCAGCTTCGAGCTCGAGCC
>JADZDR010000036.1 GCA_020850945.1 Acidimicrobiia bacterium
CCCTATCTGTCAGAATAGAGTTGCCGGGTAGATAGCCCGAGAATAGTTGGCAAGAAGGGGCGAGAGAGGCAACGGTAGCAGAATGACAGCAGCAATGACGGTTACGCCTGTGGAGAGGCCGGTGGTGCCGGATCCGGAGTCCAAGCCGCAGCGACGCAAGTTCAGCACCGAGTACAAGCTGAGGGTGTTGCGTGAGATCGACGCGGCGTCCGAACCTGGCCAGATCGGCGAGATCCTGCGCCGCGAGGGGCTCTACAGCCAGATCATCTCGGTGTGGCGTCGACAGCGGGACGAGGGCGCGTTCGAGGCGCTGTCGAAGCGCAAGCGGGGCCCCAAGGGTGTTGATCCGCTCGTCGCCGAGAACCAGCAGCAGGCGGCACGGATCGCCGAGCTCGAAGCCGAGGTCGCCACGTTGCGGGACCTGACGGTGGCCCAGGGAAAAGTATCGGCGCTCTTGCAGGATCTGTCCCACAAGAGCGCGGCGCCCAAGTCGAATGGCTGATCGCCGAGATGATCTGGACCTGGTCGCTGCAAGTCGGTCACAGCCGGGCGGCCGAAGCCTTCGGGGTGCCGGCCCGTACGTGGCGGTACCGCCGCAACCACCCGCCGGCGCCACCTGAGCGTGAGCCGATCCGGCGCAGGGCGCATCCGGCGGCGCTCACCGAGGCGGAACGTCAGCATGTTCTCGACGTGCTGCATGAGCCGCGCTTTTGTGACCTGGCGCCCTTGCAGGTCTACGCCCAGCTCCTCGATGAAGGCAGGTACCTGTGTTCGGAGCGCAGCATGTACCGGATCCTGGAGGCCGCCGGCGAGAACCCCGGTGACCGCCGGAACCAACGGACGCATCCGCCCCGGCCCGTCCCACGGCTCGAGGCGACCGGCCCGAACCAGTGCTGGAGCTGGGACATCACGTTCCTGTACGGGCCACGTCGCCGCAAATGGCAGCTCTATGTCGTGCTCGACATCTTCAGCCGCTACGTCGTCGGCTGGACCCTCACAGAACGCGAGTCCGAAGCTGTCGCCCGCCGGCTCCTGCGAGACTGCTACCTGAAGCAGAACATCAGCCGAGACGCCCTCACCGTCCACGCCGACCGTGGCGCGGCGATGACCGCAAAGTCTGTCGCCCAGCTCCTCGAGGACCTCGCCGTCACCCGCAGCCACAGCCGACCCCGGGTCAGCAACGACAACCCATACTCAGAAGCCCAGTTCAAGACCCTCAAGTACCGGCCCGACTTCCCCGGCCACTTCGACACGATCCAAGAGGCACGGGCGTTCTGCCGCCGGTTCTTCCGCTGGTACAACGAGGCGCATTACCACTCGGCGATCGGGCTCATGCACCCCTTCGACGTCCACCACCGACTCGCCGACACGATCCGTGAGCGTCGCCAGGCCGTCCTCGACGCCGCCTACGACGCCCACCCCGAGCGGTTCCGCACCCCACCCGTCGCGCCGCTCCTCCCGACCGTCGCCTGGATCAACCAGCCGACCGTCAAGACGACCATCACCACAGAACACAACCCACAAAAAACCTAGAAATCTTCGGCAAAACCTATTGACAGATTCCGTGTTGTCTCGTCCGTCAGACACCGGGAGCTCATCGGAACTGTTCTTGCTTGGTACTTCTGACCATCCCGAACGGGGCGGCCAACAGAGACGAACAGGAGCAGAGAGATGGACAAGGACTGGGTTCCCGTACAGATCACCCACCCCCGCACAAGTGTGGCCTTTGGTGGTGACGCCCACCCGGACATCACCGTCGCCGGCCTTCTGGCCGCCCTGCAGTCGCCCGACTGCGGATTCCTCGAGCCGGAGAACCCGGCGACGCCGTACCGCCTCGTGCACACGCGGACGGGCAAGGAACTGCTGCCCGATCAGCGTCTCGGCGAAGTCGGCCTCGCCCCGAACGACGTGTTTGCGGTGACGATGATCGGCCAAGGCGCCTGAGCAGGAGGAGCACACATGCCTCTCACACCCGCACAGCGGCGGTCGCGGTTCCGTCTCGACTGGACGATCCTCGACGAGATGGCGCGCCGTTGCGACACGTTCCGCTTCGGCGCTTTCGCGAGCCATGACGACCTAGCGGAGGACCGCAACCGTGTCACCAGGGACGCGCGGGCCGACGAGGCTGTCTGGTACCGCCTTGAGTTCCGGATCCCGACCCTGATCGGGCCAGATCGCTTTGCCGACTCGACGGTGATCGGCGCCAACCTGACGAGCGGGGAGTACCCGTTCGCCGAACCGGCGACGTGGATCATTTCGGACCATGTGCCGTTCTCACCGCACTTCAAGAGGGGTGCGCCCGTCTGCCTCGGCGACATGGCCTGGAAGGAGCGCCGCGGCAGGGCCCTTCTCGGCCATCTCGTCGAGCACGTGGCCCGGCTGTTGAACTGGGACGAAGTCGCCCGCGGCGGTGGCTATGTGGGGTGGAACCCTGAAGCGGTGAGCTATCACGCCGAGGTGTACGGCACCCGGCCGCTCAACTCCGGTATCCGCTACCCGACGATCCCGGTCGACCTGATCAGTGACGTGGAGTCCCCGAAGCTGTTCCGGTTCGGACGTACCCCCGAAACGGGGCGGGGGCCGATCAACTTCAAGGCGCGGGGAACGAAGTCGTGACCACTGCCGCTCCATGTCCTGGTTTCCGGCCGGCTCCGTCTCCGGCCGGACCGCCCATGCGGGTTCGGGGCGAACTCCCGCCCGATTGTGCCCGATTCGGTCCCGACAGCGACGGTTTCGAGGTCTTCGTCGTTCCCGATGTCGTCGCCTCGCTGCGGACAACCGCCGCCACCCACGCTCCCGACGAGTTCTTCGGCCTCCTCGCCGGCCGCGTCTTCCAGGACGCCGCCGGTCCCTATGCCGTCATTGCTGCAATGCAGGCCGGAGAGGCCTCGAGGGCGGGTCGCGCTCATGTACGTCTCGACCACGACGAGATGCTTCGCCTCCGCAGCGAGATCCTGCGCCGCAACCCCGGCCTCGACCTCGTCGGCTGGACGCACTCCCACACGCACCCGTCGGGCTACTCCTCGGTTGACCGCGACGAGCAACGGACCTGGGCCGACCCCCAGCATCTCGGCCTCCTCGTGTACATGGACCCGTGTCCGGACACCTGGGCCACTGCATACAGGGGTCCTGCAGCGCGTCCGCTGCGGCTCGCGGGTGGTCCGGCCTGGACCTCTGGCACCCAGGCGCCGGCTGCCCGGACGTTGGATTCCCTGCCGGGCTCGGCCGACGGCGCGCCCGTCGCCGTTCGCCGGACCGTCCACCGGTCACGACCCGCGGGGCGGGTGGTCGCTGCGGGCCTTGCGACCATCGCCGCCGCCGCCCTCGCCGCAGTCGTCCTGCTCGTCGCCGGCTGGCTGCACGTCAACCGTCGCCTCACGGCGATCGAGACCGCCATCGCCACAATGCAGCCGCCAGCCACGCAGATCGCCACTCCGGCAACATGCCGAGTGCAGCCAGCTGACTCCACCATCGTGGTCTGCACCGTGAACGACCACGCGAGCACCGGCGACGTGGCATGGCACATGGGCGACGGGAGCACAGAGATCGGCAGAAAGATCGAGCACGACTACCGCAAGAGCGGGTGGTACCCGGTCTTCGTCGAGATCGCCGACGGCGACGACACCGAGTCTTCGACCTGGTTCGTCGACCTCATCACGGTAGTGGATTCCTCCGAGACGTCACCCGACGAGGCTGACGACGAACCCGACGGCGAGTCGCCGGCCACGAGCCGGCGTGACCACCGAGAGTCCTACTAGTAGGAGGCAGCAGTGACGACAGTCCTCGTGGTCATGCTCGCCGCCGTCGTCGTGGCTCTCGCCCTCGGGTTTGCCGATCAGCTTACCCACAGGCGGCGGCCCCGCGACATCCACCCCGGCGGCCCACCCGGCGTCCTGTTCCGACCACGCGCCCACGAGCGGCCGCCCCCGCCAGCACCCGAACCGAAACTCCCCGGGACCGCGCACTTCCGGCCTAACGGACGAATCACCGACACGCGGATCTGCCTGATCACCGGTTTGCCGGCCGCCGACTGCAATTGCGGTGACCACGATGGCTGAGAGGAACGCGACGATGACAGCGACAACCCCGGAACAGGTCCACTCCCTGCATTCCCGCTCCGTCGCAGCCGGCTACGATCCCGACGTACTGGGCGCGGCACGAGTGCTCGTCGTCGGCGCCGGCGCCCTGGGTCAGAACCTGATCCTCGACCTCGCGCTTGCCGGCGTGGGCAGAATAGGCGTCGTCGACTTCGACCGCTTCGAGCCGCACAACGCGACGCGCAGCCCGTTCTATCCCAGCCCCGACCGACTGCGGCGCTTCGACGGCGCCAAGGCACCGCTCGTCGCCGAAGGTGCCCTCGCGCTCTCGACAGCCCACGACCCCCACCTCTACTGGACCGAAGCGTACATCCAAGAGCTCGGTGACGGCGCCGTCGCCTGGGCCGATGTCGTCTGCTGCGCCGTCGACAACGGCAGCGCTCGCGCCTGGCTCGCCGACCGGTGCCGACTGCTCGAGACGCCGATGGTCGAAGGCGGCTTCCACGCCAGTGCCGGCCACGTCGCCGTCTACGGCCCCGACCCCAAAGACCCCTGCTGGCGTTGCGGCGCGCCCGATGTCGACGGCGTGTTCTCCTGCACCCAATACGCTCTCGCCGTCGAGGCCGACCGTGTCGTGCCGGCGATCCAGAACACGGCGGCCGCCCTCGCCGCCCGACAGGCTGAGGCCACGATCCGCAGGCTGCACGGCGACCGCCATCTCGCCGGCCACCGCTACTATGACGACGTCCGCGACTGGACACAGTCCCGCACCGTCGAACTCTCCGCCAACCCGGACTGTCCCGGCGTGCACTACCCCGCCTGCGACACGATCGAGCTCGACGTGACCTCGAGTGATTCGCTCGCAGACCTCTCCACGGCGATCGAGGCACAGTTGGGCCCGGCATCGATCCGTCTGCCCGTCGACTTCGTCCGGGCCACGTTCTGTCCCGCCTGCGGCACACTCGCCCGCGTCGACCTGCCCGTCTGGGCGTGGGCACGCGAGCGGCGCTGCCAGGCCTGTGGCGGACCCCACCGACCCGAGCCGACCCTCGCCGCACCATCCGTCATCGCCTGGCTCGGCACAGCCACGAAGGACTCACTCGTGGCCCTCACCACCTGCGCCGAGGCAGGCCTCCCAGCCGGTTCCCACATCGAGATCCACACCGACAGCCGGATCCTGCTCGGCACACTCTCCGACCAACTCGTCTGGCAACGAGCGACAGCGTCGCCGTGATCGCCGGTGGATCACCGAAGCGGCGTACGACTCGCAGCGGATCACGGCCGATGTGCTCAGTCCCGGCATCCGATTGAGGCCTCGAACCCAGTTCCAGGAAGCGTTCTTGCCTCCATTCCCGTGAGATCGCTGGGCCGGGGTTGGCGTTGTGCCCGTCCCGGCCCACCGACCCGCGACGCGGCCGACATTCGGAGGAACACAACATGGCGTCGCTTTCTGATTGGGTACTGCAAGGCGTGGCTGCTCTGCTGGGCGGCCTGTTCCGGCTCCTCGTGCCATTCGCCGTGCTCGCCTTCTTGGTCGCCGCCCTCTTCCTCGCGGTCGGGATGCGGCGGTTGGCGGGACGGTTCTTCGGCTTCGCCGCCGTCGTGATCGTGGGGAGCGCCGTCCTCACCTCGATCGGGAGTCCCGACCAGGCATGGCCGCCCGGGCAGGGGGGACAGGACTCGTGCGTGAGCGCCGACACCGGTCTTGACGCGTGTGCGATCGAATCGGGTGACATCCTGCTTTCTCGGGGCACGAAGAACTTCGACCGATTCTGGATAGAGAACTGGGCAGATACGCACTTCATCCATACGGCGATCGCCGAACGCGCTCCCGATGGAGGTGTGACGGTCATCGAAGCGCCCGGCCGGAGCAGTCCACCCGGCGGACCGGACGAGGTACGCCGTGTTCCTCTGGCCCGTACGGCGTGGTGGACACACGAGAACGGCTTCCTCGAAGACTGGGTGGTCCTGCGCCCCCCACTCCCCGCGGTTGTGCGTGCGGAGGCAGCGACCCACGCGGGCGGTGTCGCCGACGACAACGCGAACGTATACGACATCCTGGCAACGAAGGCAGATCCCCACCACTGGTACTGCTCCAAGCTCGTCTGGGCGGCGTACCAGTCAGTAGGGTTCGACGTCGAGGTCGAGGATCCGAACCCGGTGGATCGTGTCCTCGCCGGGCACTGGGTTACGCCCGACGACGTACGCCGAGGCGGCGGCGCAGTCGTCCAGGCGAGATAGCGAGTCGGCTTGTCTGGAGCCACACGTAGGGCCCGGCACCCGGAGTGGCGGAATGCAGCGGCGCTTTGCCGGCGGCCTGGCCCGTCCCAGGTCTCAGTCCCCGGTGCCGAGGTAGGTACGGATCGCCTCGACGAAGGTGAGCAGCGAGTCCCGCTGCGGGTCCCAACTGCCGTCGGGGTCCTCGAGGCAGTACCAGTAGTAACCGAGAGAGGCGTAGGGATTCTTGTAGCGGTCGAAGTAGTGGCCGGGGGCCTTCCAGGTCCCACCCGACTGCTTGCGGAGCCTGGCGCCGAGGTAGAAGCCATCGGGTGCCGCGTCGGGGTAGGACAGTGGCGGCTTGATGAGAACCGCGGTCCGGGAGGGCTGCCAGCCATCGGGGAGCCGGAAGTCCTCTATCAGCACCCAGGCCCAGTCGGGGTCGATGGTAAGGGACGGATAGGCAAGGCGAAGTTGCCGGACTTCCCGCCGGAGGCGCTCGACGCGACGGTTGTAGCGGAACAGGCGAGGGGACGCCTTGGAGTGAGGGACATGGTTGGCAAGGATGTCGTCGCTGCTGAAGCGAAAGCGGGAGATGTCTGCCCCGGGTGACTGGACGGCGGGCTTCATCTACTGTAACTCCCTTGCTGTAGCTCGCGCAGAGGCCTGAGCAAGAACGCTTCTCGGCATGGCTGGATCTGCTCGCGGGCGGCGGTCAATCCAACCGAGGCCTCAACGAGACACCATGACCACCATTCGGTCTGGTCTCCACTTCGGGGAGTGGTGTCGTCGGGCCACCTCCCTGTTTGTCAGCAGCGGACCGATGACCTTTCAGTCGGCGGGGCGTGCCATGCGGCGCGTGACGGGCGTCCGTTATCCGTCGGATGAGCATGACGCAGCGATGTCCCGACCGTAGAGTTGTGCACCCGCCGCCCTGAGGTGCCGACCGAGGAGGAGCTGTGCCTGGCGACGAACCCATCCGCCTGCTCGTCGACTGCGATCCGGGCATCGATGACGCGATCATGCTTCTCCTGCTGGCCCATCACCATCGCCGTGGGGACCTCGTGTTGGACGCGGTGACCGCGGTGGCGGGCAACGTGCCGCTCGACAAGACCACCCGAAACGCCCGCTTCGTGCTGGACCGGGCGGGCCTCGTCGATGTCCCCGTCTATTCCGGGGCAGCCCAGCCGCTCGCCCGGCGTCACACAGAGCAGGCAGTCGCATTCCACGGCCCCGATGGTCTCGGTGGTCTCTATGGACCGGACCACGGTGGGATCGACGGAGGGGATGCCGCGGTTGAGATCGTGCGCCGCGCCCGGGCCGGAGTCGACGGCAGACGGCCCTGGCTGCTCGCGACCGGTGCGCTCACCAACGTCGCGATTGCCCTTGCGCTCGAGCCTGCGCTCGCCGATCTGCTCGAGGGCGTGGTCGTCATGGGCGGAGCCTTCGGTGCGCCGGGCGGCAACTGGCGGCCTTGGGCCGAGTACAACTTCTATTTCGATCCCGAGGCCGCCCGCCGAGTGTGTGAATCGACTCTTCCAATCTCGATCGTCCCCCTCGACGTGACCGAGCGTGTCGTCATCACCGAAGCCGACGCGGAGGCCATCGACCGGCGGCAGGGACCGTCGCAGTTGGCGGCCGACCTGCTGACGCAGAGTATCGAGAACCATCGACGCCAGATGCACCTCGACGGCTGTCTGATGCACGATCCGCTCGCCGCCGCAGCCTTGGTCGACGAGTCCATCCTAAGGTGGGTGCCTCGAGTGGTCGATGTCTGCACCGAAGGCGAGTTGGCCGGCCACTCGTTCGCGCGAACTGCCCACCACGCCGACCGCGGTCGGAGGGAGAGTCACGTTGCGCTCTATGTCGATGTGGACAGGGCGCGCGCCACGATCCTGAACGCGCTCGGAGGCGACTGACCGCGAGAGTACTGCTTGCGACTGAGGAACGCCGGCTTGCCTTGTCTGACCTGAAGGCGTGGATCAGCCCAAGGCGAAAGCGCCCTCTCGGCTTCACAGGTGAGGTGGCTCGAGTTATTCTCTGCTGGAGTCCGTCGCCCTGCCCAGTTGTCGAACCGGGTGCCGGCTTTGGCTTGGTGCCCGGTTCACTTGTCGGGCCGGGTGGCGGGCTCAGCGCGAGAGCCATCCGGCCTTCGTGGCATGGTCCGCGTCGTACGCGTGGGCGCCGGCGGCCACCCGGGCGAGGTGCAGGCCGCAGTCCTCGAGCACGCTTCGGCTCTGGTCGTACTCACGCCAGACGTACTCCGCTGCTTGCTCAGCCCGGCCGGTGAGGGCGTCCGGGGGGTGACGGTCCTGGTCGAGCACGAACCGCACCTCGATCGCACCTCGATCGTCGTTGTCGGGGAAGTGCACCGCCGCGCGGCGAATGGCGCGGTGGCGGTCGGCGTGGTGGTGTTGCTTACGGAGGAATCCGAGGTAGTCCTCGAACCGATCAGCCTCTTCGCCGAGTCCACGGTTGCGCAGCATGTCTGCGACCGGCTCTGCCGTCCCGTCGTCATCGCTCGGGTTGTTCAGGTAGGACTTGACGACCTCGATGTCGGCTTCCGGCACCCCCTCGGAGCGGGCCAGCACATCGAGAATCCTGCCTGCCTCCTCCCGCCGCCAGAGTTCATCGATGGCTCGTGGGGCGAGGAACCGGCCACCGACACGGTGGACGCCGAGGTCGGCGGCGTCCGCCAACCTCAGGATGGCAGCGAGATGCAGCCATTGATCGATGCGCGTGTTGGGCAGGTTCGCTTCCGTCGCCACGAGCTTCTGCTGCAGGTTGTTGGCCGTGGACTGGGCAACCTCGGCGCAGATGGGGCACCGAGCCTGCTTGCAGGCTTTGTAACATTCGTAGTGGGCGGGTGGGGAGTCAGTGAGGAGCGTGAAGCGCTGGTGGTGGGCGGCCAGGAGTCCGACCGCAAGGGCAAGTGGGGCGTCGTGAGGATCGGGGAGCAGTCCCGAGGCAATATCGCAGATGTGCTGTTGGGAGAGCAGCCCGTGGACCTTGCGGACGTGGTAGTAGTCTCCGACGAAACGGCCGCCGACGAGCCCGCCGGAGTGGCCGATGTCGTGCAGCCAGGCGGCGCAGGACAACGCCTCGAACATGTCCTCCGAGTACTTGTTTGCAGGCTGGGCGAGCTCGTGGGCGCGCAGCAGCAGCGTGGTCGCATGGCGGTCGACGTTACGGGAGTGACTGACCTTGTGATCGACCATCTGAGGGAGGCGGTCTGTCATCCACCTGTCCTGGGCCACCCAGTCTCGAACCCGACGGGTGAGACGTTCACGGGTTGCCCGTGCAGCAGTGGGCAGGGACGTTGCTGGATCGAGCGCCGCCAGCCACGGTGTGGTCCGTGCATCGTTCTGGGCTCGCAGCACTTCTCGCATCAGTTGCTGCATTCCGGCGCCCAGCGTCTCCTTGCCCATGTCGACGCTCTCGAGCCAGGCATCGACCCGCGTCGGCTCGAGCGTCAGGGGCAGAGGGCCGATCTGGACGAGCTGTTCGGAGCCGTCTGCGTCTGCCTC
>JADZDR010000037.1 GCA_020850945.1 Acidimicrobiia bacterium
ACATGTCCCCTACGAGGCACACCTCGCCGACGCCCTCGTCGACCTCGCCGCCTCCCACATCGCCGTCGACACCGACTGTGACCGGGCGACGATCGTCGTCCAGGTCCCCGTCACAGCCCTCACCACCGAATCCGAAACTGCGGGACCGGGCGGCTGGATCCTCTCAGGCCCCCCCATCTCAGCCGAAACAGCCAAACGTCTCGCCTGCGACTCGCGATACCAGACAGTCCTCTACGGCGAGGACGGAACCGCCCGCAGTGTTGGTTCCCTCCGACGTTCCGTCCCGCCACATCTGTCACGGATCATCCGCCTCCGCGACGTCACGTGCCGCTGGCCCGGCTGCGAACGCACGTCCCGCCACCACCGCCTCGTTCACGAGGCCGGCCACCAGATCGAAGGCGCCGCCGACCACACCCTCACCTTCAAACGTCCCGACGGCAAGACCATCGACATCCGCCCACCCCCACCCCCCTGAAAGCACGGTCCAGCCCCGCGTCATCCAAGCTCAGACATCCACGGACCCACCCGAAAACCCACAAAGGGGTGCGGGTCGCGCTTGGGTTCGGAAGGGCGCGTGGGACACACTGTGGTCATGACTTCGCTCTTCGAACCCGCGATGCTCGGTCCCCTCACCCTGCGCAACCGTGTGATCAAGGCCGCCACGTTCGAGGGGCGGTCGCCCGACGGCGTGGTCACAGACGACCTCGTCGACTTCCACAGGCGCGTCGCGGCCGGCGGCGCGGGGATGACCACCGTCGCCTACCTGTCCGTGGCGCCGGAGGGCCGTACCGATTCGGGCTGCATCCTCGTCCTCCCCGACACGATCCCCGGCCTGCGCCGTCTCACCGACGCCGTCCACGCCGAAGGTGCCGCAGTCGCCGCCCAGATCGGACACGCCGGTCCGGTCGCGAACGCGGCGTCGAACAAGGCGCAGTCGATCGCACCCGGCCGGTTCTTCAACCCGCTCGGGCTGCGGCGCACACGGGCCGCCACCGAGTACGACATCGCCCGCATAACGGACGACTACCAGCGCACGGCGCGCCTCTGCGTGGAGGCGGGGTTCGACTCCCTCGAGCTCCACGTCGGACACAACTACCTCCTCAGCTCCTTCCTCAGCCCCAAGTTCAACTCCCGCACGGACAAGTGGGGCGGCTCGCTCGAGAACCGGGCCCGCTTCGCCCGTCAAGTCGTGCGGGCGGTGCGCGAGGCGGTCGGGACCGATGTCGCGGTCACGGCGAAGCTGAACATGGAGGACGGGTATCGAGGTGGCCTCTGCATCGAGGACTCGATCCAGGTGGCGGAGTGGCTCGAGGCGGACGGAGCCCTCGACGCGCTCGAGCTGACGGCGGGCAGCTCGCTCGCGAATCCGATGTTCCTCTTCAAGGGGGACGCGCCTGTGCGTGAGTTCGGCGAGGTCCTCCCCTGGTTCCTGCGTCCCGGCTTCCGACTCGTGGGGAAGGGCTTTCTCCGCACGTACCCCTACGAGGAGGCCTACTTCCTCGAGGATGCCCTCCGCTTCCGTAAGGCGCTCCGCCTGCCGCTCGTCCTCCTCGGCGGCATCAGCCGCCTCGACACGGCCGAGCGGGGGATCGCATCCGGGTTCGAGTTCGTGGCGATGGGTCGGGCCCTCCTCCACGATCCGGGCCTCGTCGACGCGTGGCGCACAGGGGCTTCGGATGCGTCGGGCTGCATCCACTGCAACCGCTGCATGCCGACGATCTACACCGGTACGCGCTGCCCCCTCGTCGACCCCCGCCCCGGCGACCGTCCCATCGAGACCCCCACCTTGTCCGCTTAGGGGTTCGCCAAGTCGAGCACGGAGAGTGGGCCACGGCACCCGCTGATGCCGCCAGACGCACCACCACCCGACAGCCCAACCGAACTGTTCAACACGCCCGCCCCACGGGACCGATGCAACGTGCCTCGACACCCGGAACACTGGTTCTTGACTTCCGCGTCATAGGTTGCTCAGGCGACGTTGACGAAGCGGCGGACTGCCTCGCGGATGATCTCGCTTGTCGTTGTGTGGTCGGCTTGGGCGCGTGCTTCGATTGCTGCGTGCAGTTCCGGGTCGATGCGCACGGGCACGATGTCGGCGGGTCCTGAGCCCATGGGTGGCCGGCCGCGGCGCCGTGCCTTGAGTTCGGAGGTGTCGTAGTCGGTCTCTTCGACTTCTGCGGCGATCGCGTCGAGATCCTCGTCCGTGAGCGTACGGCCGCCGCGCGTTCTGTATGTCTTGGGTTTGGTCATTCCTGGTCGTCTCCTGGCGGGAGCAGGTCGTAGAAGGCGGGGCGTAATGCCATGGCATGTATCACGATCTCGCGGTTGTCATCGAGGACGAGCCAGATGACCTCGAGCAGGTTGCCCGCTTGGTCGGTCCGATCGCGAGGACTCTGGGCGGGTCGGCGTCGGGTTCGAGGTCGACGACGACGAGGGCATGGCTGATGGCATGAAATGCTACTGGGCGGAAGGACGCCTCGGAGGGAACGCCGAGAGTGACCAGCAGTCGCCGTTGCTTCCGATGCCGCCTTGGGTCAGTTCTTCGCAGTCAGGTTGGTACTGAGAGACACTCAGGTGCGTGGGCTTCCCCCCGCATCGTGGAGAGCCCGACACCCCAGTGGTGGACGATGGGGGTCAGGGCGTGCGCTGGGGTCGGCCCCGCGCACGGGCCGCCTGATCTGACCGGCGCGCACCTCACGACCAGGAACGGCGACGGGCTCACGACGCGCGTCTCGACCCATCCAAAGCGACGCGCTCAACGCCTTTGAGCCGCCACGGGCGGCCGATCACACCGAGCACGACGCCGCTCAGCCCTACGCGGCTCCAACACCCGCGCGAACCTTCAGGGTCACGGCGCCAGACGCGGCTGTGCGGCATTGCCGGGACTCAGACCTGTGCCGGCCTGAGCTCGAAGCCCTGAAGGGCTGCCGCGGCTCTGAGCTGCGCGTCGAAGGCAACGAAGGATGTGCAGCCGGGTTCCGCCTCACGCGCGGCCAGGGCGGATGCGAGCTGCACGGCGTCGTGGGCGCGCAGTCCGTGGACCGAACTGAGGAGGGCTCCGCCTGCCAGGAGACTATCGTCGACCTGCACCGCGGAGAAGCGGCCCGCTTCGCTGTCGGTGCCGTAGTAGTCGGCTTCGAAGTCGGCGATCAGAACGGCTGCCACGTCTGCGGAGATCTCACCGATGCGGTGTTTCCGGGAGATCGCAGACGGCACCTCGACCCGGGCCAGAACCGAGATGACGAGTACGGGAATCCGGCGCACGTCACGGTAACCGGGTTCGTCGGCGTAGAGCTTGACCAGTGCGGACGAGTCGGCGAAGGTGCTCACCGACGTTCGCTGCTCACGATCTCCGACAGGGGAACACCCTTGCCGGCAGATCGCCTCGCCTTTGCGACGGCGTTGCGTGCCGGCCGTCGTCGAGGTGAGCCCCCTGGGGCAAGGATGCCGGCTGCGGCCAGTCGCTCACGCACGCGTGTGGCCTCGTCGCTGTTCAGTTCCGGGTTGGTGGCGGCGTCGAGAACCGATGTCACATAGGCGTTGAGGCTGCGACCTGTCGCTCGGGCCGACCTGCGCACACGCTCGATCAACTCGTCGTCGGCGCGCCACGTCATCTGGCCCATGCAGGCATGCTAGCAGGCATGCCTGCCGCGTTGGGGAGGGGGCAGAGGCTCCCCACGACCGCTCAGGACGCCGTCCAGTCTGGGTCGCGGCCGATGAAGCCGACGAGGCGGTCCTGCACCGGTGCGTCGTCGGGGACCGGTACGGGGGTCCCGTACTGTCCCGATGCCCGCAGCGCCTCCTCCATCGCGGTCATGCCCGCCAGCATCGCCTCGCACCGGGATGCGTCGAGGGTGTCGTCCTGGCCGGTGGCGCGGGCGAGGTCCCATGTGTGCATGAACACGTCGGGGGTGTAGAGATGGTCGATCGCGTCGCGTACGCCCATCCCGCCGAAGCGGGGATCGGACAGCACCAGCGTGGCCGATGCCGGGTCGTCGAGGACGGCCTGTACGGTGCCGGCATGGTGCTCCCACGCCGCGACGGGGTCGTCCGCGACCGAGGGGCCGGGTTCCAACCGGACGTCGGCGGCCGCGGCCAAGAACGCGGGGAGCCACTCGACGAGGTGGCCCACGATGTCGCGGACCCGCCACTGCGGCACCGGCGTGGGGCCGTCCCACTGCTCGGCTCGAACCCCCCGCACCCGGGCGGTGAAGGTGGCGGCGTCGAGACGGTGCTGCACGGCGGGTGTCACGACTCGCCCGCGAGCAGGGCGTCGAGCTTGGCGTACCCCTCGTTGACTCCGACCTCCATGCCCGAGCGCAGCCAGGCGTCGCGCCCTTCGAAGGTGTCGACGAGTGACTGGGCGTGGAGGCGTGTCGTCCCGTCGCCACGGTCCTCGAACCACAGGGTCTCGAGCGACACGTCGTCCGGCATCCCCTCGAAGGTGAAGGTCTGCACGATGCGGGTGTCGGTGATCTGGTGGAAGCAGCCGCGGAAGCCGTACTCCTCGCCGTCGCGGCCGGCCACATACCGCCACTCCCCGCCGTCGCGCGCGTCCCAGGTGACGATCCTCGTCTCCATCCCGTCGGGGCCGACCCACCGCGCGAAGAGGTCGGCGTCGGTGTGGGCCGCCATGAGCTGGGCGGGAGTGGCGGCGAAGTCCCGCGTGATGCGGATCACGGGGAGGTCCGGGTCGGCTTCGATGGCGGCTTCGGCGTGTCTGACTGGACTCATGATGCCCTTCCTCTCTTCTTGTTCGCTTCGGTGGCAGGATCGGCGGGACCGGTGCGACCGTCGGCATCCATCTCGGCCAGCAAGGCGTCGAGGCGGCTGTACCTCGCCTCGGCCTGGCGGCGGTAACGTTCGATCCATCCCGTCATCATGTCGAGGACGTTGTCCTCGAGGTGGACGCTGCGCCGCTGCGCATCCTTGGTCTTGGTGACCAGACCGGCGTCCTCGAGCACGCGGACATGCTTGGAGATCGCCTGCACGGTCACGTCGTAGGGCGCGGCGAGCTCGCTCACGGTCGCGTCGGCCTCCGCGAGGCGGACCACGAGATCGCGCCGGATCGGATCGCCCAACGCCGCGAACGCCCTCGAGAGACGCTCGTCGTCGTCTTTGACGTCCGGCGCTGCCCCCGCTTGTTCAACCATGAGGTTGAAGATAGGGCTCCATCCAGAGTTTGTCAACCGATTGGTTGAACAGGGTCAGGCGTCCGCGGCGGCCTTGGCGAGGCGGCCGACGGCCTCGCAGAACTCCTCGGCGACCATCTGGGCCTGCGGGGCCTTGTCCCTGCAGGTGATGATGCCGATGTCGAGGTTGCCGCAGTTGGACAGCGCCGTGATGTTGAGGCCGCTGCCGTGCATGAGCGGACCCATCGGATAGAGGGCCTCGAGGGTGGCGCCGGCGCAGTAGAGCGGGATCGGCGGTCCCGCGATGTTGGAGACCACCATGTTGAACGCCGGCGGGATCAGGTCGGGCAGGCGGACTCGCTCCATCAAGCGGCTCAGCCCCTCGACGAAGCGGGGCGGGAGGAGGTCGGTGGTCTCCTGCAGCAGCCCGGCACCGATGCGCCCGGCGACGGCCTTGGCGGCCAGCGCGTCCGCGGCGACGTACGCGAGGACGGCGACGTCGTCATCCATCTGGACGGGCAGGCGGACGGTCATGAGCGACACCTGGTTTCCGGTGCCGGCTTCATCGTCGCTGCGCACCGAGATCGGCACCGCGGCGTGCAATGGCTGGGCCACCATCGCATCGAGCTCGAGGAGCAGCCTCCGTGCCGCCGCACAGGACGCCGCGAGGATCACGTCGTTGACGGTCGTGCCGAACGCGGCCTTGATCTTCTTGACGGTCTCGAGCTCCACCTGACCGAAGCCGACCGCACGCGACGCGGTGAGCTGGCCGTTGAAGGCGGTACGGGGCGAGCCGAAGACCTTTGCGGTCGTCGACCTGCCCGTGACGTTGTCACGGAGCGTCTCGGTCACCCCCGGTACCGCCGAGGCAACCGTGCGCACGACACCGGCCGGCTTGGAGAGGCGGCTCCCCGTGGCAGAGACCGCCAGACGGAGAGCGGACGGCTTCGTCTCGGGCGCCCAGTCGTCCTCGGAGGTTTCGAGCGGGGCGTCGGGAGTGAGGTCGAAGATCCGCCCCATGATCTCGGCGCCGGCGCCGCCGTCCATCATGGCGTGGTGAAGCTTGGTCACGACGGCGAACCGGCCACCCGTGAGGCCGTCCACCACGGCCATCTGCCACAGCGGCCGTTCACGGTCGAGTTGCACCGAGGCGAAGCGGCCCACGAAGTCGCAGAGCTCGGCGGTACCTCCGGGGGCGGGCAGCGTGGCCCGCACGAGGTGGGCGTCGAGATCGAAGTCGCCGTCCTCCAGCCATGTCGGGTGGTCGATGCCGAGGGGGGTCGGCACCGCCTTTCGACGGAACGGCGGGATCAGGTGCAGGCGGGATCGCAGGACTTCCCGGAAGCGCTCGAAACCGAAGTCCTCACCGGCTCCGCTCGGGGTCGACCCGGGCGCGAGGATGAGTGTGCCCATCACGTGCATGTGCGCGGTGGGCGTCTCGCTGTAGAGCATCGAGGCGTCGAGGCCGCTCAGGCGGAGCATGGCACCCTCCCGAGTGCTGGGGTGGAGAGGCGGATGCGGGGGCCCGCCGGCGTGGGTTCGCCGGCCGCCCACGCGCACCCGCGAGGCTACCGGCGAGTCGCACTGCCGAGCGAAGTGGACAGCCGCGACATCCGGCTAACAGGGGGAGTGGGGGGCGGAGCGTTCGCCGAGGACGCTGAGGCGGGCCTCGGTCGACTCGAGGCGGCGCCGCGTGCGGCGTCGTCTCGCCGCACCCTCGACGGGACGCCTGCGTGCGATCGGCGGGGGCAACTCGACTGTGGGCTCTTCGACCGGCGTGCGGTCGAAGAGCCCGCGCACCATCGCGACCGCGACGAGCCAGCCGAGCACGACGACACCGGCGAGCATGCGGCCGTAGAGGCGCCAGCGGTGCGGGGAACCGTGGACGAACTCGGCAACGCGGGGATCGCGCAGGAGGGTGACGAACTCGACGATGTCGTCGGTGCGCAGGCGCATGATGTAGTCCCACGTGATGGGCTCCTCCATCGTCCCCTTGAGATAGAGGGCGTCGCCGCTCTTGACCGCCTCCCCGTTGGCGAGATCGACGGTGACGGTCCGCTTGCCGAGACCCTTGGACCAGAAGTCCATCAGCCCACCAGTCCCTTCTTGCGCGCCTCACTCACGAACTCGGGCTCGGTCCACCACCTGTCGAGGCCCAGGTCGTCAGCGACCACTCCGGCGACGTTGTACCCGCCACCGAGGAGGACCATGCCCCCCGGCCACACGCTCGCCCCCGCCACGTACAGGTTCTCGATCGGCGTGCGGTAGGCCGAACAGTCTGCGTTGGGCCGGTTCGACAACATCTGCGTCGGCACGTACGCGCCGTGCTTGATCGAGCCGCGCACCATGTTGGGCAGCTTCGCCTCGATGAACGTGGGGTCGTTCGCGTAGTGACGCACGACCGTCGTATCCGCCAGGTTCGGCGCGTACTCGGTCCACGTCTCGAACACCGCCTTCGCACAAGCCTCCCGCTTCCCGTCCCAGCTCCCGTCCGCGAGGTCAAAGGGAGCGAGCGTCTCCCAGCACGCGACCGCGGTGCCGGGTTCGATGTCGACGGGAGCCTGCATCGGGTCGAAGTCCGTGAGGACCATGCCGGCCCCGATCGCCGTGCTGAACCGGCCCGCCTTCACGCTCTCGATGTGGCCGAGGAGTTCGTCGACGGTCTCGACACCCATGATCTTGACCAGAGCCCGGTCCGCGTCCGGGTCGTCGTCGGCAGCGGCGAGCCGGGGCCGCTCGCTCAGGGCGTAGTGGGCGTTGAAGAGGCTCGTCGACTCCCACTCCCACGACTGCGACTGCGCGACCAGATGCGGCGAGGCAGCCAGGCAGGCCTCCTCGCCCACGAGGCCGAGGAACGTCATCTGCGGGTCGGCCGTGGAGATGACCGCACCTGCCGTGACCTCGCGGCCGTCGGCGAAGCGGATGCCGGTCGCCCGCGGTCCGTCCGTGAGGATCGCCGCGACCTCGGCCGCCCGCTCGATCGTGGTCCCGTTGCGGTTCGCGAACCTGGCGAGCGAAGCCGCGAGTTGGTGCGAGCCGTTGCGGACGACCGATGCATGCAGGAGGCGGTTGAAGAAGAGCGGGAGGAGGAAACCGAGCCCGCCTTCGGGATCCATCCCGTACATCGTGCCGAGGTAGAGGATCGCCGTCTTGAGGAGATCCGACTCGAATCCCGCCGCCTCGAGCGTCTCGACGAAGGATTCCTCGGCCATCTCGTTCACGACGCGCCCGACCTCAGTCTGCTCGTAGCTCACGGCCATGTCGAGCAGGGGCAGGGGAAGCGAGTATGTCGCCGGGATGATCGCCTCGTTCACGATCGTGTACCAGTCGGTCATGACCTCGACGTACGCCTCGGCGTCGTCGGCGTCGAAACGGGCGATGCTGCGCGCGGTGCGCTCGATGTCGGCGTAGAAGCACATAGCGCGGCCGTCCCGTGTCACGATGGCGGCCGCGACGTCGGGACGGAGGTACGTGCAGCCCCAGCTCTCGAGGTCGAGGTCCTCGAACGGAGGCATGACGTCCATCATCATCATGAGCTTGGCGTGCGTGTTGAAGCGGAAGCCCGACCACTCCTCGGTGATGAGACCGCCACCGCACTCGTGGTGGCGGTCTGCGAGGAGCACCTTCGCACCCGCCCGTGACAGGTAGCCGGCTGCCGTGAGGCCGTTCGGGCCGGCACCGATGATCGCGATGTCGTAGTGGGAGTCGGTGGTCGTCATGGCAGGGGCACTCCGATCTCGATGCCGCGTCGCGCCAGGACCTCGCGGCCCGCCTCCATCGCCTTGTGGCGCCACCAGTCCTGGCCGGATCGGACGCCGAGGTCTTCGGCCACGACCGACGCGGCTATGTAGCCCGAACCGAGTGTCGTCGTGCCGTACGGCCAGATCGCGTTCGACAGGTAGAGGTTCTCGAAGGGTGAGCGGGGGGCGCCGCAGCCGGGGAAGGGACGGTGCGTGCCGAACCAGGGCAGGTGCGTCGGTCCGCTCGTCGTCGACCCGCACACCTGGCTCGGGTTCTTGCGGAAGTAATCGAGCGGGGACGTGCAGTAGCGGTCGACAACGGAGTCCATGAGCCCGGGGTTGTACTCACGCAGGAGGGCGTCGACCTTGTCGCCGTACTCCTCGCGGATCACGTCCCACTTCTCGGGACCACCGTGGGCGGGGAGCTCCCACGGGACGTTGGCCCACGACATCATCGTGTACCGCCCCGGCGGCGCCTGCGTCGGGTCGGCGAGCGCGAAGCCCTGCACGGACAGGCCGGCCACGATCGGCGGGTCGGGCAGCGTGTTCGTCTCGAGGCATTCCTCGAGACGCCGGATGTCGGCGACGGACTCGATCCCGTACGTGAAGCCGTACGCCGTGTCGAGTCCGTCCGGGTAGCCCTCCCAGCGGGGTGGCCGGTCGAGCACCCAGTAGTTCTGGAATAGGACCGTCTCGTCGTTCTTGTAGGCATGCACACCCTCGCGCACCCAGTCCGGCAGGCGCTCCTCGCCGACGAGCTGGAGGAACGTGGGGTGAGCCGAGAGGTTGCTGATCACGGCCTGGCGTGCCCGCACCTCGGCCTCGGGGAAGGCGGCATGCGGCGAGAGGACGACACCCGTGGCGGCGCCGTCCTCGATGATGATCCGGTCCACGGGGCACCCCGTGAAGAGCCGCCCCCCGTGGGCGGCGAAGCACGAGCAGAGGGCGTGCGTGATCGCGTGGCTGCCGCCCCGACTGGTCCACGTCACGCTCTGCGTGCACTGGAGGACGGGGAAGACGATCGGCATGAGTGCCGACATGCCGCGATCCCAGGGATGGGCGCCGGACATGACGCAGTTGGCCAGGATCGCCGTGCGGATCCTGTCGTCCTCGTAGACGGCCTCGGCGACCTCGATCGCGTCGAGCTCGTGCACGTTCTCGGGGATCTCGGGGAGGAGGAAGCGCAGCATGGTCCCCATGCCGCCCTCCTGCGTGATGTCGTCGGGCCCCTGTGTCGCCTGCAAGAACTGGCTCGAGTGCAGGACCACCTCCATCATCGGCGCGAGGGCGTTGTAGGCGGTCTTGAAGATCTCGGCGTCGTGGCCGTTGATCGAGGCAAGGTGCTCGTACTGTGCCGCGGCATTCCACGAGTTGAACATGACGGCACTGCGGTCGCGGAAGGGGTGGAACATGCCCCACTCGCCCGACGTGAGCATCTCGAGTCCGAACCGCTCGAGCTCGAGGTCGCCGTACACGGGCGACCAGAGCGTGACGAGGTTGCTCGCGCACAGGTTGACCTTCACGCCCGGCGCCATTACCTCTTCCGTGCAGCAGCCGGCCCCTGCTTCGAGCTTGCGCTCGAAGCAGGCGACCTGCAGTCCCGACTTCTGCAGGTATGTGGCGGCCGTGAGGCCGTTGATCCCACCGCCGACGACGATCACGTCGTAGGTGCCCTCAGGCCCCGACATCTGTCCCTCCCCTTCCCTGTGCGCGTGAGGATGGTGTGACGAGGAGGCGGAATGTGCGGCCGAGGAACACGCCCGCGCTCAGCAGTGCCGTCCCGAGCATGCGGCCCCGCTTCTCGCTCGTCGCGAGGAAGCGGACCGCGTCGGGCTTGTGCAACATCGTGAGGAAACCGACGACGTCGTCGGTGTCGAGCGTGACCTCGTAGTCCCAGTACACGGGGGCCCTCATGATCCCCCGCATCTCGAGCCGTTCGTCCGTGCAGGTGGTGCCGTCCCGTTCCCCGAGGGACAGGCCGAGCACCCGCTTGCCCAGACCCTTGGACCACAATTCCACGTGTCGCTCCTCCCTCGACCGAAGACATCACTTTACACTGTTCACCTGTTGTGCCGCAACGTTCACCGGATGGCCAGTGTTCCCCCGTCGACCACGATCCCCGTGCCGGTCACGTAGGCCGCGTCGGGGCTGCAGAGGAACGCCACGACTCCGGCGACCTCCTCGGGTCTGCCCGGCCTGAGGAGCGGCGTCTTCTTGATCCAGTCCTCCTTGAAGGAAGGGTTCATGGCGGCGATCGGCTCGGTCATCGGCGTCTCGATGTACCCGGGGTGCACGGTCGTGACCCGGATTCGGTGCGGGCCGGCCTCGTGCGCGAGCGACCGGCACAGCCCGATCAGTGCCGTCTTCGACGTCGAGTAGGCGGCGAGCATCATGTTCCCGACGTGGCCTTCGATGCTCGACGTCATCACGATCGCACCCCCACCTGCCCGCTTCAGGGCAGGGAGAGCCGCCTTGGCCGTGCGGAACACCCCGTTCAGGTTCACGTCGAGCAGGCCGAGGAAGTCGGCCTCCTCTGCGAACTCGACGAGGCCGACACCGACGATCCCGGCGTTGGCGAAGACCGAGTCGAGGCGGCCCCATTGCTCCTCGATCGTGCGCACGGCCGCGACGCACTCGTCGAGCTCGCGTACGTCGCAGGGCACGGACATCGCCTCGCCCCCGGCCGCGGCGATGGCGGCGACGGTCTCCTCGGACGCGTCCTTGTTCACGTCGCTCACGGCGACGCGGGCACCTTCGGCCGCGAAGCGCTCCGCCGTCGCGCGACCGATGCCGGACGCGCCGCCCGTGACCCATGCGACTGTTCCGTCGAAACGCCCCATCTTCTCCTCCTCACTCGTCATGTCAGGACACCCCCCTCGCAGAGTCGCTCGATCTCACCGTCGTCGAGGTCGAGCAACTCCTTCCACACGTAGTCGTTGTGCTCACCGAGGAGCGGCGCCGCCCGCTGCATGTGGGCGGGTGTCGCATCGAAGAGCCACGGTGTCGCGTAGACGAAGCACGGATCCCACCCGTCCGCCGTGTGGTCCCACGTGAACCCGCGTGACGTGAACTGGGGATGCGAGTCGCGCTCGGTGAGCTCGAGGAGCGGCGCGGCCGGCACCCCGGCTCCCCACAGGGCTTCGGCGGCCGCGTCGCGGTCGAGGCGTGACGTCCACGCCGCGATCGCGGCGTCGATCTCCGCGGCGTGTCCGCGGCGGGCCGCGGCCGTGGCGAGGTCCGGGGCCTCGGCCCATTCGGCCCGGCCCACGACCTTGGCGAGGGCCGCCCACTCCTCGTCCGACGTCACGGCGACGGCGACCCACCTGTCTCCCCCGGCAACCGGGTAGAGACCGTGCGGGCAGAACGTGGCGTGCGTGTTCGCCTGCGGACCGGCCACGGTGCCCGTGAGCTGGTACTCGAGGAGGGGCTCGGCCAAGGTCGCAACGGCTGCGTCGATCTGACTCAAGTCGACAAACTGGCCTTGCCCCGTGCGATCGCGATGGTCGAGGGCGGCAAGGATCGCGATCGCACCCTGGACGGCGACTGTCGTGTCGCCGAGACCGAAGGACAGCAGACCCGTCGAGAGGTCGTCGGCGGGATACCCGATCATGAGCTCGAGACCCGAGTAGGCGGTGGCGATGGACGCGAAGCCGCGCAGGCCCCGCTCCGGTCCCTCCTGGCCGGCCATGCTCATCGAGGCGACGACGATGTCGGACTTGGCCGCGCACAGGTCCGCGTAGCCGAGCCCGTTGCGCGACATGACTCCGGCGGCGAGGTTGTCCATCACGACGTCGGACGTGGCGGCGAGACGGCGCACGAGCTCACGGCCTTCGTCGGTGGCGACGTTGATGGTCGTGGAGAGCTTCGACCGGTTGGCGTTGCAGAAGAACCACGACGCGAAGTCGCGGAAGCGCATCTCGTCCTGCCGTTTCGTCGTCTCGATGCGGATGACTTCGGCGCCGAGGTCGGCGAGGAGCTGCCCGCACATCGGGCCGGCCCAGTTCCACCCGAACTCGAGGATGCGCACACCGGCGAGGGGTAGGGCGCGGGGCGCGGGTTCGGGCGCGGCCGGCACCGTCCCGCCTTCCGTCGCGCCTTGCGTGGCGGGTGCATCCGCGCCCAGGGCAGGGGTACGGGTGTCAATGCTGACGGGTGTCACCGACAGGCGGTACGCCGGCTTGGGGAAGACCACCCCACCCCCCGTGGCGGCAGGCACGCCGCTGTCCACCCACAGGTCGCGATGCGCGTACTGCGGGCTCGCGAGCACCTCGTCCACCGTCTGGGCGATGCCGAGCACGACCTTGTCGTCGGTGAGGGCGAGATCGAGGAGCTCGCGGCGTGTACGGGCACCCATCCAGCGCATGAGGAACGGGAAGAACTCCTCGTCCGCGGGGCGGGCCATGAGGCGGTCGAATGCCTCGCGGTGCGCCGCCTTCTGGAGGGCGACGATCACGAACCCGTCGGCACACTCGAAGAAGCCCATCGGTGCCCGGCCCATGACCGTGTCCTGGCGCTGCCACGCCCGTCCGCTCTTGGCGGGGAGGCGGTGCATGCCCCCGACCATGTAGCCCAGGACGTGTGCGACCGAGATGTCGATCCCCTGACCCCGCCCGGACCGATGCCGTTCGCGCACACCGCAGAGGGCTGCGGCCGCGGCGTGCAGGCCGGCCTGGAAGTCCGCTTGGTCGTAGGGGATGCGCAGCGGCTCACGTCCCTTCACGCCGAGTCCGTACGGGAGCGCCGCCGCCGCTTGCGCGCACAGGTCGGTGCCGGGCTTGTCGGCCCAGGGTCCGGTGCGGCCGTACGGCGAGATCGAGACGGCGACGAGACGGGGATGGCGCGACTCGACCGTGGGGAAGTCGAGTCCCCACCGTCTCCTCGCGTCCGGCTCGACGTTCTCGACGAGGACGTCGGCGCCGCCGAGGAGCTCGTGCAGGTGCTCGCGTGCCTCCGGCTCGTCGAGGTCTGCGGTCCAGCCGCCCTTGCCCGCGTTGAGGTAGGGGAACATGGCGCCGACTCCGCGCGTCGGATCCCCGACGGGGGGCTCGACCTTCGTCACATCGGCGCCGAGATCGGCGAGGAGCCGGGCGCAGAAGGGCGCACTGATCCACGTGCCGCATTCGACGACCCGCAAGCCTGCCAGCGGCCCCGCCATCAGGCCCGCCTCGCCGACTCGAGATCCGAGAGCGTCCAGACGGGCCTGTCGTCGTCCTTTCCCGGGAGCTGCACGACGGCCGACCCCTCGGTCGTGCGGTCACCGCGGGGGTGCGACATCGTCCAGATGTCGAGGTCGACGAGGCGCCGTCCGTCCTCGACACGCTTGCCGGCCACGGTGGCGAAGAGACGCACGGCATCCCCCTGCCAGTGGAAACCACGGAACTGCAGCGACATCTTGCGGATCATCCCCTGGTCGCCCATCCACGACATGAGGAGCTGGGAGAACCAGTTCATGCGCTCGAACCCGGCCTCGTACGCGCCGGGCATGCCGAGGTACTTCTCGCAGCGTTCGTTCGTCCAGTGGATCGCGACGGGCGGCTCGGGCACGTTCTCCTCGTTGCGGATGGGCAGGTTCGGCTTCTTGCGCCACAGCTTGCGGGCGAGCTCGTGGCCCACGAACCAGCCGAAGGCCCCCGCCCACATCTCGAACGCGATCTTGGACGTGAGGGTGAGGGGGCCCTTGATGATGTGCGGCACCTCGTCGCCCTCGTGCACGTCCTCCCACCAGAGCGGCTCGGCTCCACGCCGGTTCGCGAGGTTGAACGCGTCGTACTCGGCCCACACCTCGTCGAGCTCCTCGTCCGTCCAGACGTGGCGCTCCTGACCGGCGTACTTGGACTTCTCCTTCGCCTTCCCGCGGCTGAAACGGTGCCAGAACGTGCGGTAGGAACCGACATACCGCTCCGTCCCGTCGAACGTCTCGGTCTCGTAGTCCTGCGTGGCGGCAGCAGCCGCACCGCCGGCGAAGTCGCTGTCGACGATGCAGGCGTCCGTCAGATACGTGCGGGACTTGAGGAGCTCACCCGCGAAGAGCGGCTGTTCGAGCTCCCACTCGACACCGCGCCAGATCGTGTGACAGCCGGGGAAGCCCTCGCTCGCGCCGTTCACGGTCTGCGTCCAACAGAGCGAGGCGGGCGGCAGGAGGACACGACCCCAGATCGACTTCCCGGCATGCACGTTGTCCATGAAGAGCTTGTTCGTGTCGCCGATACCACGCGCGAGGCGCTGCACCGTCTCCTGCGAGACCATGAAGAAGCTCCAGCCGGCGGGGAGCTGCCCCATGCCCGGCATGTCCTCGTCGTCGACGGCGAACATCGACTGCCGGTCCGCCCGCTTCACACCCCGGCGCTCGAGGAGGTAGGCCAGGCTCGCCTCCGTGATCTCCCCGTACACCTCACCCTCTCGCAACGGCATGTCTCTCGCTCCCTTCGGAATCGTCGATCCGCAGATGGTCAATCGAGCTCGAAGAACCGCACGGCGTTGTCGTGCAGGACCGCCCGTTTCGTGTCGTCGCCGATGTCGAGCTCGAGGAGCTCGCGCTTGCAGCGCTCGAGACCGAGCCCGTTCGTCCCGAACAGCACCTTCTCGCGGCCTCGTCCCGAGTCCATGAAGCGGACGAGACGCTCGTCGAGGCTCCGCGGGTAGTAGGCGGAGATGTCCCCGTAGACGTTGGGGTGGCGCCACAGCATCGAGCACCACTCGTCGACCCACGGCCAGCCCGTGTGCGAGAGGTTGATGCGCAGGTCGGGGAACTCGATCGCGACGTCGTCGGCGAGCATGGGCCGGCCCACGTCCGACGGCAGGACCTCGGCCGAGTGGCCGACCTGGAAGCCGACCGCGATGCCGAGCTCGACGCACTTGGCGTAGAGCGGATAGAAGCGCCTGTCGTTGGGGGCGAGCCCGAACGAGAGGGGATGGAACCACACGTAGCGGAACCCGTACTCGCGCACGCACGTCTCGACCTCGGTGAGGCTCTCGGTGATGCGGAACGGGTTGTAGCTCGCCGTGCCGATGATGCGCCCGCCCGACTCGGCCACGGCCTCGCCGATCGGTTCGACCGGGTAGTCCATGATGAAGTCGTGGTGCCAGTAGTAGGACCACATCTTCGTCGCACACACCGCGACATGCGTGTAGCCGAGTGCGTCCATGTCCTCGAGGCACTCCTGCGTGGACGCGTGCCCGGAGAGCATGGCCGGTCCCGACTGCGCCCCGGTCTCGGGCGCGTCACCCCCTTCGTCGGTTGCGGGCGGGGGCGCGGGCTTGGGACGGAACATCGCCTTGAACGTCGTCTGCAGCATGATCTGGAACTCGCGGAACACGAAGGGGTTCCCGGCGAGATCACGCCTGATCTCGAGGATGTGGTTCATCACGTCGATCGATGGATACGCGGTGAGGTCGGTCACCGTCACACCTCCAGTCCCACTCTTGCTCCGTGCTGTGTCGCCTCGGCGAGGAGACGCGGCACCCATGCCGATCCGGCGAGGAAGAGGCGTCCCCCGAAACCCGCCTCGCGCAGGCCGTCGTGCACACGCGTGTCGGGTACCGAGCCGTACACGAGGACGACGGTGTCGAACCCGCCCGCGAGGCGCGGTTCGCCCGTGTGCGCCGAGACGAGCTCGAGCTTGCCGTCCTCGACACGCGCGAGACGCAGTCCCGTGTGCACGACGACACCACCCTCCTCGAGGCGGCGCAGGATCGGTCCGATCGAGTAACGCTCGACCCTGCTGCCGATGCCTGTCCACTTGTGGAAGATCTCGACGCGCCGGTCCGCCGCGGCGAGGAAGGAGGCGATCCCGGGTGTCTCGTAGTGGTCCTCCTGCGACACGACGGCGACGCGTTCGCCGATCTCGCCTGCCGTACCGGCGAGAACCTCCCAGCCCTGCACGACGTCCGCCGCATCCACGCCCGGCGTATCGGGTGTGCGCGGCACGGAGCCCGTCGCACAGACGATCGCGTCCGGTTCGAAGGCGAGGACCGATCCCGCGTCCACGTCCACGCCGAAGCGCACGTCCACGCCGAGAAGGCGCATCTGGTTCTCCTCGTAGAGGATGAAGTCCTCGAAGGAGTCACGGCCCGGGATGCGTGAGGCGAGTCGCACCTGACCGCCGAGTGCTTCCGTGCGCTCGAGGAGGACGACGTCGTGGCCACGGCCTGCTGCGTTACGAGCGGCCTCGAGTCCTGCCGCGCCGCCCCCCACGACCACGACCCGCTTCGGGGTCTGCGCCGGTCGCATGAGGGTCGCGTGCAGAGCCTCGTTCCCCACGGCGGGGTTCACGGAGCAGACCGCCCGCTTGAACATGTCGGGGGCGTCGTTCGTGACGGCGTCGCCGATGCAGCGGTTGCAGCCGATGCAGCGCCGGATCTCCCCGAGGCGGCCCTCGCGGGCCTTGGTCGGGAAGTCGGGATCGGCGATCCCGGCCCGTGTCATACCGACGAGGTCGCAGAACCCCTTCGCGAGCAGATCCTCTGCGACGACCGGGTCGTTGACCCGGCCCGAGAAGAGGACCGGCACCGGCGCCACGTCGGCGCGCAGCGCCTTGGCGGCGTCACGGTTCTCGGCGTGGCCGATGAACGACGGCGGTACGTAGGGCTGTCGCCCCCACGAGTGGCCCACGTCGACGTCGAGGAAGTCGAGCGTGCCGGTCGCGGCGATGTGCGTGACCATCTCCCGCATGTCCCACAGGCTGTAGCCGCCTTCGCGGGCCTCCTCGGCCCCGACGCGGATGCCGAGGGCCGTCGACGTGCCGATGCGCTCCCTGACACGTTCGAGTGTGCGGCGCACGAAGAGGGTTCGGCCAACCGCGTCGCCGCCCCATCTGTCGGCCCGCCTGTTGAGTGCCGGCGACAGGAAGGTCTGGGGAAGGGATTCGTGCGTGCAGTGGATCTCGATTCCGTCCACACCTGCCGCCGCGCACTGGCCGGCAGCCATCGCGTACGTGTCGATCGCTGCCTCGATCTCGTCCTCGGTGAGGGCGTGGGGAACCCAGTCGTAGGCCTCGACGATCGGGACCGAGGAGGCGGCGACGGTGAAGTTGAGCTGCGTGAGCTGGAAGACGACGACGGCGCCTGTGGCGTGGATCGCCTCGCAGAACCGGCTGACCTCCTCGGCGAAGTTCGGCAGCATGTAGATGGGGAACCGGGTCGCGCCCGCGCCGGGAAAGAACTCGTCGGCGGACTCGTTCGGCAGGGGCGAGTTGAGGAGCCAGGTCTCGTTCCCGATCCAGCCTGTCCCACCCTGTGCCTTGGCGAGGTGGTGGGCGGTGAACGTGGCGTCGGGGACGCCGGCGAGCCGGCCCGCACCGATCGTGTTCGTCGTCTCGCAGATCCGGTTCGGAACCCGCATCGGCCCGATCTGGAGGGGTGAGAAGAGCCGTTCGAACTGTCCCGTCTCCGTCGTCATGCGTCCTCCCCGCTGCCTGCCGCTTCGACCGCGTAACCATCCATCTCCCCGACGCGGGCAGCGACACGATCGAGGTGGAAGTCGGTGTCCCCGTACGACGCCGCCCCGGCCCGCGCCCGTCGGAGGTGGAGGTGGATGTCGAGCTCCCATGTGAACCCGATGCCGCCGTGCACGGCAAGGGAGGTCTCGCACGCCTTCACGGTGGCCTGTCCGGCCCATGCCTTCGCCGCCGACACGTACGCGTCCGTCTCCGGGCGTGACTCCTCGATCGCGAGGGCGGCGGCGTACACGAGGCTGCGAGCGATCTCGCAGTCCACGCTTGCGTCGGCGAGGGGGTGTGCCACCGCCTGGAAGGCGCCGATCGGTCGTCCGAACTGGACACGGTCCTTCGCGTACGCGACGGCGAGGTCGAGGGACGCACTCGCAGTCCCGACGAGGTCCGCGGCGGCGAGGAGAGCGGCGAAGTCGAAGGCGTCCTCGACGCCCGTCTCGTCGCAGACGACGGCATCGGCCGGTACGTGCACGCCGTCGAGGACGACCTCGCTCGTCGCCTGCGCATCGAGGCGGCGCATGGGCGTGACGGCTACGTCGGCCGATGCGACTGCGAAGAGACGCGGTCCGTCGGGGGCAAGGGCGGACACGAGGATGACGTCGGAACCTTCAGCGTCGGGCACGCAGATCTTGGTACCTGTCAGGCTCCATCCGCCGGCCGCCGGATCGGCCGTGGTGGCCGTGGGCACGAGGCCGGGGTTCGCGCCCGGTTCGTCGAGAGCGAGCGTGACCCGGCGCGTGCTGTGGCAGTGGTCCTGGAGGAGGTCGGCATGCGAGGCGGTGCCAGCCGCGCGGTCGAGGACGCGGCCGGCCACGACGGCGGACAGGAGGGGTCCGGGGAGGAGAGCACGCCCTACCTCCTCGGCCAGCACGCTCGCCGTCACGACGTCCCCTCCCGATCCACCTGAGTCCTCGGAGGCGCAGATGCCGGTCCAGCCGAGGGCGGCGAGCTCGGCCCAGAGCTCGTCGCCCACGCGAGCAGGCGGGGCATCGAGCGCATGCCGCATGCGGTCGGGGGACCAGCGCTGCTTCAGGAGGTCCCGGGCCGTGTCCCGCAACGCGAGTTGCTCCTCGGAGAGCTCGAAGTTCATCGCCCCGGACCCCCTCCCTCTGCTCGTTCGCCTTGGACGGATCGGGGTAGGCCGAGGACACGTTCGGCGATCGTGTTGCGCTGGATCTGGGCCGTCCCGCCGCCGATGGAGTGGCCGATCGCATCGAAGTAGAACGCATGCCAGCGGCCGCGGTCGACTGTGTGCGGCGACTTCTTCGCGACCTGCGCGAGTGGGCCTTCGACGCGCAGGGCGGTGGCGGCGATGCGACTGCGCAACTCGGATGCGAAGAGCTTGCCGACCGAGGCCGACGCGCCCGGCTCGCGGCCGGCGAGCTGGGCCGAGAGTGTGCGGAAGCCGAGATGCCGCAGGCCCTCGAGCTCGATCCAGCGCTGCGCGAGCTCCCTCCGCACGGCCGTGTCGTCCAGGGCCACCCCGTCACCCCGGGGCAGGGTCGCCGCCGTCCGCCAGAGGCGCATGAGGTTGGACTCGAGCGAGAGGACGCCGGCGAGACCGCTGCGCTCGTGGCCGAGCGTGGAGCGGGCGATTTGCCAGCCGGCGTGGAGCTCGCCGACGAGGTTCGCGGCGGGAACCCGTACGTCCTCGAAGAAGACCTCGGAGAAGTGGATGCCACCCGCTGCATTGCGGAGGGGTCGCACCGTGATCCCCGGCGCGCGCATGTCGCAGAGGAGGTAGCTGATCCCCTCGTGCCGGGGGGCGGTGGGGTCGGTGCGCACGAGGAGGAAGCACCAGTCGGCGATCGGCGCCATCGAGGTCCAGACCTTCTGGCCGGTGACGACGAACGTGTCCCCGTCGATCTCGGCCCGGGTCCGGAGCGCGGCGAGGTCGCTACCCGCCTCGGGTACGCTGAAGCCCTGGCACCACAGCTCCTCCGCCGTGAGGATCTTGGGGAGGAAGCGCTGCTTCTGCTCCTCGGTGCCGTGCTGGACGAGGGTGGGCCCGAGGATCGTGAGCCCGATCGTGTTGATGAGAGGTGGCGTGTTGCGCCGCGACAGCTCCTCCGAGACGATCACCTGCTGTGTGAGTGTCGCCTCCTGACCGCCGTAGGCCTTCGGCCAGGCGAGCCCGACGTAGCCGGCCTCGTAGAGGGTGCGCTGCCACTCACGTGCCATGCCGATCGCGTCGAGGATGTTCGCCGCGCCTCCCCCGGCCATGAGGCCGGCTGCGCCGGCGAGCTCGGCGTGGTGGCCGTCGAGCCAGGCGCGGAGCCGAGCCCGGTATTCCTCGTCTTCGGGTGAGAACGTGAGGTGCATGGCAACCGTCCGGTCAGGCGATGAGTCGTGTGGCGAGCCGGCTCGCGAGGAGGCGGATGCACTCGGTCGTGTCGAACCAGGCGCGTCCGGGGAGGTGCACGCGGCAGACGAGATGGCCGATTCCGCAGTCAGCCCGCAACGTCTGCAGTCGCTCGACCATCTCGTCGGGACTGCCGACGAGGAAGCAGTTCGCAGCCAGCTCGTCGACGGCGGTGTCCTGCATGATCTCGAGATCCGCCTGGTCCTCGATCATCTCGGCCCGCACGGCCGTCACGAGGTCCCGGAGTTGGGGTGCGGCCCGGTCCCGTGCCGCTTCCCCGTCCGCCATGAGGAACGTGTCGCGGGCGAGGGCGATGTCGACCTCGGAGCGGTCCCGGCCCACCGCCGTGAGTGCGGCGTCGAACCAGGCGACCTTCGTGCGTACCTCGTCGTCGGTCTCGAGGGGGGAGACGAGGAGCCCGAACCCCTTCGATGCGGCCCACTCGATCGTCTCGCGACGCCAGCCCGTCACCCAGATGGGTGGATGGGGAAGCTGCACGGGCCGCGGCGTCAGGGACAGATGCCGGGGGATCACCTGCCCGCGGCGCCACTGGTCGACGTAGGGAGGCTCGAAGGGCTCACGCTGCCACCCCGGCTCGCCTTCGGCACCGAGCGGGAACCGCACGTGCTCACCGACGTACCGCACCGGGCCCTGCGTCCAGAGGAGGCGGATCAGCTCCACGGATTCGCGGAAGATCGCCTCCCGGTCCGCCCACGCCACACCGGCGGCCGCGAAGTCCTCGGGCTGCTCCCCGGGTGAGACGCCGAGCACGACACGGCCCCGGCTCACTATGTCCGCGACCACGTAGTCCTCGGCGACACTCACGGGATGGCCGAGGCCGACCTGGCAGTTCGCCGCCCCGACGCGGATCGCCGACGTGCGAGACGATGCGGCCGTGACGAGCGGCCCCACGGCCGGGCAACCCCGCCCGCCGTGATGCTCACCGAAGAGGACCGTCTCGATACCGAGGCTGTCGGCGAGCTCGATCTGGGCGAGGGCGTCGTCGTAGGAGAAGCCGTGCGCGAAGTCGTCCGGCCCGATGCTGTAGAGAAGCCCGGTTCGCATCATGCCCCCCGACCGTTCGCGTCGCCTTCGCGCAACATCGGCATGACCTCCTTGGCGAACGTCTCCATCGTCGCGAGGGAGCGGTCATGCCTGAAGTTCGCCCAGACCGTGCGGACGAGGAGGAGGTCGAGGTCCATGTCGAGCACGGGCCGCAGCATCTCGCGCACCTTGGCGGGGGTGCCGACAGGGTTGCGCGGGTGCTTCATGTACCACTCCTTCATGTTCTCGGGCAGCTCGGTCACCTGCGTGCCGTCGGCGTTGCTCATGCGCAGGAACCCGAAACCGAGGAACTGGTCGTTGAGGGCCGGCCAGTAGTCCTCGTCGACGATCGCCTCGGCCTCGAGCTCGCTCGGCATGACGAGGACATCGCGGAAGAGGCCGCGTCGCAGGACCCCTGTGTCCACGCCTGCCCTGCCGGCCGCTTCGGTGTAGGTGTCGAAGACCGTGCTCCCCCCCATGAGGTCCCCTGTCGAGCAATAGGCCCAACCCCGCCGCCCCGATCCCTTCGCCGCCCAGTCGGCGAATCCGGCGCAGATCCACATGTCGGGCGGCGTCTGCACGGGCCGGGTCGCGAGCGACACGTCGTCGTAGTCGTAGAAGTCGCCGTGGAAGCTGAACGTCTCCTCCGTGAGGGCGAGGCGCACGACCTCGAAGGCCTCGAAGAGGCGGGCACCCCATCTGCCTTCGGGCACGCCGTGCCCGAGGAACTCCTCGGGCCGGTACCCGGCGCCGAGTCCGAGGACGAGGCGGCCGTTCGAGAGCCGATCGACGACGGCGGCCTCCTCTGCGACCTTGAGGGGGTCGTGCTGGGGAAGGAGGAGAGCACCCGTCATGAGCTTGATCGTCTCCGTGTGCTGCGCGACGGCGGCGAGCGCCGGCAGCAGAGCGGGGCAGTAGCCGTCGTACCAGAAGGAGTGCTCGGTGAGGGCGATCCCGTCGAAGCCGAGCTCCTCGGCGCGCTGCGCGTGCTCGACCAGGTCGTCGTACATGTCGACATGGGGCCGCCGGTACGGATGCGGGCTCTGCATCCCGTACGGGCCGACGACTATGTCCACGCTTCTCCCCCTCCTCGTGTCATGTGAACTCGGGCATGATCTCGTCCGCGATGAGGCCGCGCTGCGGGGACGGCAGGAACACGGCCTCGACGCCGAGTGCCTCGTAGCGCTTCAGCTCCTCGACCACCATCTCAGCCGTCCCGCAGAAGAGGCTGTCGACGAACCGTGTGTACATCGGGTGGTCACGTGGCGGGTTGTAGACGTGCCTGCCCGAGTCGTCGACCAGGTACCCGTAACCCAGGATGTGCTCCTCGTAGAACACGTCGAGCATCACGTCGCGCAGCGACTCCGCCTCCGGCATCGTGTTCCCGATGAAGACGTCCTTGAAGGCGGCGACGCGCAGGCGCTCCTCCGGCCAGCCCGCCTCGCGCCCCGCCCGCCGGTACTCGTGCACGATCGACTCCGTCACCTCGAACGGCGAGTTGGCGAGCCAGTAGGGCAACCCGGCCTCACCCGCCCGCCGCGCGGCCCGGGCCGATGTGCCCCCGCAGAACCAGATGTCGATCGGGCGTTGCACGGGGACGGGACGGAGCGACGCGCCCTCGTACCTGTAGTGCTCACCCTCGAAGTCGAACGTGTCCTCGGCCGTGGCGCGGCGCAGGACTTCGATGGCCTCGACGAGGCGGGCACCCCGCGTCCGTTTGGCCGTACCGATCCCGTCGAACTCCATCGGCCGGTAGCCCATGCCGAGGCCGAGTCGTACGCGCCCGCCCGAGATCACGTCCAGCGTCGCCGCCGCCTCGGCCGCATCCAGCGGGTCGTACATGGGGAGCAGCATCGCACCCGTCACGAGTCGGATCGTCGTCGTCACCGCGGCCGCGGCGGCGAGGGCCTGGAGGGGGAAGGGGATGAAGCCGTCGTACGTGAAGTGGTGCTCGGGTGCGCCGTACGCGGCGAATCCGAGCTCCTCGGCCTTGACGGCGTCCGCGACGAACGAGTCGTAGCCGTTGGCGAGGCTGGCGGGCATGGCCCGCATCCTCGCCAGTCCCGCTCCGCCGGTCCAGAACTCCAAACCCGTCTCCTCAGCTCATCCCTGCAACAGGGGGTAGACGTCGACGGCGAAGCGGAAGAGGTCCACGTCACCCGCCCCACAGCGACGCAGGACGAGATGGCCGAGGCCGGTCTCGGCGTGCATGTCGCGCACGAACGAGACGAGGGCCGGCGGGCTCTCGTCGCGGATCACGCGCTCGACGACGACCTCGACCTCGGCCCGGGACCGTCCGGCGGTGTCGGCGGCCTTGCGGTAGCGGCCGAGCCGTTCGACCGCGGTGTCGGCGGGGACGTCCGCGGCCACGAACGGCGAGACACCCGCGGCCGCCGCCCAGTCGAGCGTGGCGTCATCGTCGATCTCGACGTACACGGGTGGGCGCGGGCAGTGTGGCTTCGGTGTGACGGTGAGGAAGTCGGGCGTGGCCGGGCCCAATTCCCACTGCGGCACGTACCCGTCGCTGCCCCGCGCCGGCGGGAACGACGCGCCGGCGGGGGCGTCGTCCCCGGTGTGCGTCGGGAACCGGACATGGTCACCCCGGTAGCGGAACTCGTCCGCGGCCCAGGCGGTGCGCACGAAGTCGACCGTCTCGTGCACCTGCAGGGGGGGGCGTCCCTGGCGGCCTGCGGCCGCGAAGGCGAGGCCGGCACGACCGCGGGAGAACACGTCGAGGACCGCGATCTCCTCGGCGAGGCGCACCGGGTTCGCCCGCACCACTTCACGGATCGCGCGGAGCTGGAGCGTGGCGTCCTTGCGGGACAGGGCGGTGAGGAGAAGCGCCGGATGCGAGCATGCGCCCCGACCGTCCCGCCCTTCCCGGACCCAGGCGCTGTCGTAGCCGAAGCGGGCAGCCGTGGCCGCCTCCCCCAGTACGTGGGTCTGCGCGGCGGATGTGCCGGCAGTGTCGAGATCCCAGGAGAGTCCGACCCTCATCGTGTCTCCCTGTCCCCGGATGCACGTGCGGCGGCGTCGGCGACGAGTGTGGCCTTGCGGATCTTGCCGGTCGGCGTCATGGGCAACTCCTCGCGCACGAGGATCTCCTCGGGCACGAGGTATCTCATCGCGCCCCGCGCGGTGAGATACGCGGCGACCGAGTCAGTGTCCACGTCGTGTCCGGGCCGGCAGACCACGTACGCGCACACGGTCTCGCCGAGGCGGGGGTCGGGCTTGGCGACCACGGCCGCGTCGTCGATATCGGGGTGGGACGTGAGGAGGTCCTCGACCTCCTTCGGGTAGATCTTCGTGCCACCCCTGTTGATGACTTCCTTCGCCCGGCTCGAGAAGTAGAGGAAGCCGTCCTCGTCCACGTACCCGAGGTCGCCCGTGCGGAACCAGCCGTCGCCGTCGCGTGTTGCCGCCGTGAGCTCGGGCTGCTTCAGGTAGCCGCAGAACAGCGTCGGCCCCCGGAAGAGGATCTCGCCGACCTCGCCGGCCGGCAGGTCCCGTGTGGGATCGCCGGGGTCGACGATGCGCAGCTCGGCTCCGAAGACCGGCCGCCCGACCGACTCGAGGATCTTGTCCTCGGGGTCGAACGGCATCGTCCGCGTGTGCAGGATGTTCTCACCCATCCCGTACGTGTTCGCCGACTTCACGCCCCATGTGCGCTCGAGCTCCTCGATCAGCTCCGATGAGCTGCGCGCGCCACCGACACCCACGTTCTTCACCGAAGTCGTGTCGAAGCTCGCGAACTCGGGATGGTGGAGGATGCCGTAGAGGTGGGCCGGTGTGCCCGAGATCGAGGTCACACCCTCGCGTTCGATCAACTCGAGCACGTCGCGAGGTCGGTAGCGGTCGACGAGCACCATCGGTATCGGGCCGAGGGCCGCCTGGTAGGTCGTGAAGTGCCCGAAGCTGTGCGTCATGGGAGAGCAGCACAGGTTGACCGTGCCGGCATCCATCGTGGCCATGAGACGGGACAGGGTCCGGAAGAGGGAGACGAGGGTGTTGTGGGTGTGGAGGAACCCCTTCGGGTCGCCCTCCGTGCCGGACGTGAAGTTCAGATAGAAGACGTCGTCGGGGTGTGGCGACACGTCGCCGAGCCGGTCGAGGTGTCGCCTCCCCTCCTCGACGAGCGCCTCGAACTCCGACTCGGCTTCGTCCTTCGCCTCGTCGCGGGTGACGACGGCGTGGCGCAGCCCGGGGAGGCCGGCACGCAGGCCCCGGATCACGCCGGCGTAGTCGTGGTCGGCGTGGAGTCCGGGCACGACGACGGCATCCGTCTCGCAGAAGTCGAGCAGGGACCGCACCTCACGCTCCCTGAAGACGAGATGGAGGGGTTGGATGACGGCACCTATGCGCGAGAGGGCGATCTGGAGCTCGCAGAACTCGGTCCAGTTCGGGAGCTGCACGGCCACGATGTCGCCCGGTCCGATCCCCACACCGAGGAGGCCGGCCGCGAGCGCGTCGGCACGTTCCTTCCACGCGGCCAGGGTCGTATACGTGTCCTTGGTGACGAGCACGACCTTCTCCGGTTCCGCGGCGACGGTCGCGTCGAAGAGCTCGTGCAGCGTCTCGTCCGCCCAGAGCCCCTTGCCGACCCACATGTCCCGGTAGGCGGCGGGGAAGGCCGGAAACCCGTGAGTCACCCGACCCCCTCGAGGATTCGGTCGGCGCAGAGGAGGGCGGAGTCGGCCGCGCATTCGAGGCCGGGCAACGCCCGCGACGCCACGGTGTCGCCGCAGAGCCAGAGGCCGTCCACGCCGGGCGTATGCGACGCGGGTCGGAACACTCCTTCGCGACCGGGATTCCGCGCCGGTTCCTCCCAGTGGAAGTAGCCGTCCTCCCAGATCACCTTGTCCCTCCAGCCGGGGAACATCTCGTCGAGATCCTGCCTGAGGAGATCGAGGGTCGCCTCGAGGCGTGGCTTGTCCGATCCGAGCTCGATGTCGCACTGACAGCAGGCCTCGAAGAGGTGCTCCCCCGCGGGTGAGACCTCCGGAGTCACGTTGCTCGCCATGAACCCGGCGAGGGGATGGCCCGCGCGGCGCGCGTCCGTGAGGACGAAGTGCTTCCCCTCGTAGAGGGGCTCGTGCAATGCGGCCGTGATCCCGAAGATGGCGGTCTGCCTGTCGAGGCCGTGCACCTGCGTGACGAAGTCGGGGGGGAAAGCCGCCACGTCGGCGAGATCGAAGAGGTCCCAGACGGGGAACGCCGCGACGACGAGGTCGGCATCCAGTCGTTCCCGTGATCCGTCACGCTGCTCCACGACGACGCCCCGGGCCCGGCCTTCCTCGATGACGATCTCGCGGACGCGTGCCCGCGTCCGGATCTCTCCGTCTGCCTCCCGGGTGGCTTCGGCGAGGATCCGCATGAAGTCCCCGTAGCCGTGCGCGGCGAGGTACACGCGGGGCATGCCCATGATGATCTGCAGCGACCGGATCATCGAGCTCGCCGCCACGACATCGAGGCGGGGCAGCGTGGTGAGGACGATGGACCCGAAGCGGGCCATGTCGACGAGGGCGGGGTGCGTGACCCGTTCCGCGAGCCAGTCCTGCGCCGATATGGCGTCGAGGTCGGGTAGGTCGGCCTCTTCGACCGACCCGAGGGCCGCCATGAACTCCATGACCTCGTCGGTCGGTGCCTGCGTCACGAGGCTGGGCAGGCTCACGAACTCCCCCTCGGCGAAGTGCCTGATGTCCTCGAAGAAACCGCGGGCGCCGGGCTCCCTGCCCACGGCTTCGAAGAGGGCGTCGACACGTCCGCCTTCGAGTCCCGCCCGCGGACCACCGACGTTCGTCACATGCCCACGGCGCCTGTGGGAGTGCGCCCGCCCCCCCAGGTCTCTGGCGGCCTCGAGCGTGAGCACGTCGAGCCCGCCGCGGGCGAGCAGCGCGCTCACGCCGAGTCCACCGATCCCCGCCCCGACGACGATGGCATCATTGCTCGCCATGGACCTCGACCTCCCACCCATCGACCAGATCGGTTTCGTCGTGCGTGACATGGACACGGCGCTTCGCACCTACGAGCCCCTCTTCGGGCCGTTCGGCGTCTTCGAGCTGCCGATCGTGGGAGCCGACTACAGGGGCCGTGGGTGCGACTGCCGCATCCGCATCGCCCTGGGTCGGTCCGGCCCGCTCGAGATCGAGCTCATCGAGCTCCTCGAAGGCGAGGCCCTCTACGCCGAGTTCCTCGCGGACGGCCGTGAGGGGATGCATCACGTCCGCACGTCCGTCCCGGACCTCGAGCCGGCACTCGACGCCTGCAGCGGGATCGGCTTCCGGCCCGTGTTCTCCGGTGACCTCGACCCGATACCGGTTCGCTTCGCCTATCTCGAGGGTCCCGACGGCACGCTCCTCGAACTTGTTGAATACAGTCACACCAGTTGAATTCCCTCAAGCAACTTGAACGCATTATAATGAGAGGGTCGAGTCAGGGGAAGTGGCGATTTCATGGACCTCGTGACGGAGCAGAAGCTCGAACGCCGGCAGCGCATGCTCGAGGCGACACGCGCTCTCGTCGCCACGCGGGGGTATGACGAGATCACCGTCAAGGACCTGGCCGAGGCGTGTCGCGTCTCCGTGCCGACGATCTACAACACCTTCGGCGGGAAGGACGAGCTGATCGGCGAGGCGGTGCGGGCGAACTTCGTCGAGGTCCTGCGTCGCGCCGAGGCCGAGGTGACGGAGAAGGGCTGGCAGCGTCTCCTCGGCATTGTCGAGCAGTGCGGCACGGAGATGGTGCGCCTGCCCGAGTACCACAGATCCCTCATCGGCTTCTTCGCGGCGACGATGGCCGGGCACGGTCTGCCCGAGTCTCTCGCCCGCCTCCTCGCAGACGAGATAGAGGCTGCCTTGGTCGAGATGCGCAGCGCCCGCCAGCTCGCCGACTGGGTCGACATCTCCGTGCTCGCCGAGCAGATCTCCGGCATCTGTGTGATGGCTGCCGTGGAGTGGGCGATGGGGTTCCGCGATGCGGACGGCCTCCTCTCGGTGATGGTCTTCGGGACTTCGATGCTCGTCCTCGGCGCCGCCCGCGGGAAGGCGAAGGAAGCCCTCATGGCTCGCATCACGGAGGTGCAGCCGGGTGCAAAGGCCGCACCCGCCGAGTCTCCGGCGCCGGCACCGGAGGCGGTCCCATGAACCCCGCGGTGTTGGGGAGGGCGCTTGCGATCCGCGCCCCGGGGCTGGGTGTCGAGAGCATCGCGGCGGTACACCGCTTCCCGGCGGGCCTGTCCTCGCAGAGCTGGCGTGTCGACGCCGCCACCGGCGACGGTCCCGTCACGTGGGTGATGCGCCGCGAACCCGAGTTCGGCGTGATCCCCCCCTACGACCTCGCCGCCGAGGCGCGACTCATGCAGGCCGCCGCGCAGGCCGGTGTGCCGGTTCCCGCCGTCGTGCACGTCGAGACGGACGCGGACGTGCTCGGCGCCCGGTTCCTCCTCATGGAGTACGTCGAAGGCGAGACGTACCGGAGCCAGGACGCGGTACTCGCATCGGATCCCGGCCTGACTGCGGCTCTGCAGGATGAGTTCGTGGACGTGCTCGCCCGCATCCACCGCATGGAACAGGATGTCCTGCCCGGGTACAGGGATTCACGAGATGCGGCACGGGCGCACGTCGCCGAGTGCCGCCGCCGCATGGCCGAGACCGAGGTCCTCCCCCACCCGCTCGTGGCGGACACGCTCGACATGCTCGAGGAGCTCGCCCCGGCAGACGCGCCCCTCGTCCTCTGCCACGGCGACTACCGCCTGCCCAACCTGAAGTGGTCCGACAGGCGCATCGTGGGGGTCCTCGACTGGGAGCTCGCCCGCGTCACGGACCCCATGGCGGACCTCGCCTTCACGCAGACGGTCGGGGCCGGCCCATGTGCTGTCATGGGGCCGCTCGCCGCCCGCTACGCAGACCGGTCCGGTAACCAGATCGACGAGACACGCCTCGCCTTCCACCGCGCCCTCGAGATGGCAAAGAGCGTGATCATCGGACTTGCAGGCGCGTACGACCTCGCCTCAGGTGGCGACGATCTGCGTCTCCTGTCGACGGCAGGCCTCGCGGGCACGGGTGAGTCGATCGTCGGCATGTTGCGCACGCAGTTCGAAGCGCTGGCGGGGGTGAACCCGTGATCCTGCTCGACTCCGGCCAGATCGTCGCCGCGGTCCGCCGCTCGCTCGCAGCCCACGTCCTACCCGCGATCGGCGACGACTTCGCCCGCCTCCAGGTGACAGCCGCCCTGCAGGCTCTCGCCGAGGTGCACGACCGCCTCACCGCAGGCGACCCGATGGCACGCGTGAACACGCGCCTCGAAGCGGACCTGCACGACCTCGCGCGGGAGCTGGTGGAGACGGATCCCGCCACGGCCGAGCGTGTCGAGGCGCTCCTCTCCACCCTGCCGGAAGCAGATCCGCCCCGTACGCGTGCCCGCGAGCTGGGGCACGGCCTCACCGGCGTACTCGGCGAGGCCGAGGCGGCGAGCCGGAGCCGCCTCCTCGACCTGCTCCAGGACCACGCCGCCCGCACGGCGGGTGAGGACACGATCTGGATGTGCCGCGAGGCCATCGAGTCACTGCAATGAGGAGGACGACCAATGGAGATATCGCTGAGTGACCGCGTCGCCATCGTGACCGGGGGCGGCACAGGGCTGGGCCGGAGCTTCGCCCGTGCCCTCGGAGACGCCGGCGCGGCAGTCGTCGTGACGGGCCGGCGGCAGGAGCCGCTCGACGAGACGGTCGCGGAGCTGGAGGGAAACGGTGCGAAGGCCCTCGCCGTCACGTGCGACGCCCGGTCCCGCGAGGATGTCGAGGCTGCCGTGGCGGCCGCGAGCGAGTGGGGCGGCGCAGTCGACATCCTCGTGAACAACGCCGCGATCTACCCCCCCATGCCGCTCCTGAACGTGACCGAGGAGCAGTGGCTCGACGTGATGGACACCAACCTGAACGGACCGTTCCGCTTCGCGCAGGTGTGTGCCCACCTCATGGTGACGAAGGGGTGGGGGCGGATCGTGAACATCCTGTCACCCTCCGCTCTCCTCGGCTTCCAGATGGTGAGCGCGTACGGGACCTCGAAGGGCGGGCTCGCGTCGATGACGCGCCAGCTCGCCGCCGAGCTCGGTCCCCTCGGGATCACCGTCAACTCGCTCGTGCCCGGCGTCACGCCCACCGACACGTTCGTGGGCCTGTTCACGCAGATCGGTGTCGACCTGATGAGCAAGGGTGTGCCGGCCGGGCGCGCCTGCACGGAGGACGACGCCACGGCGGCACTCGTCCTCCTCGCGTCCGACGCGGGCGCATACATCACGGGCACGACGATCTGCGTGGACGGCGGTATGTCGTCCGTGTTCCCGATGGGTACGTGAGGGAGGAGAACCGATGACATTCGACCTGCCCCCGGGCCTGACAGCCGCGGACGAGGCGAGGCACCAGCCACCCGACGGGATCGGCGACCGCCTCTACGGCGACACGCTCTGGGTGAGCGTCGTCGATCCGGCCGCGCACGTGTTCGGTGTCAACCACTTCCATCTCACGAACAAGGGCTACGCCCGCTACGAGGCCCTCTACGTGATCGACGGGGCGACGCAGCTCTACGGGAACAAGTTCCCCCTCGCGCCCGAGGCGGACTCCGGCCCGTGGTCGGACGGGCACCTCTCGTACGAGGTCGTCGAGCCCTACGAGCACGTCCGCATCACGTTCGACGGCCGCCGCTTCGGTTTCGACCTCGACTTCCGGGGCCGCTTCGCGCCGTTCGACTACCACGACTCCGTGCGGGGTGATCCGCTCGCCGTCGCCTACCCGTTCCACTCGGGCCACTTCGAGCAGGCGATGAACTGCAGCGGCACGTTCGAGGTGCGGGGCGGCAAGACCGAACGCGGAGAACGCCGGATCGACTGCTGGTCCCACCGCGACCACACGTGGTCGGACCGCTTCTCGGAGGAGCAGGCGTGGGTCGTGAAGGAGAGCCACGTCCCCGCGCACTACTGGCCGTCGATCCAGCTCGCCGACCGGCACATCAACGTGTTCGGCCTCTACTTCCAGAACGAGTACGCCGACGCGGACAAGACCTTCGGCGGGTTCGTCTCGGACAAGGACGGGAGCCGGCCCATGCTCGACGCGAAGGCCTGGATCGAGCCGTCGAGCGGGCCCGAGTGCCGGGCTGCCGAGAAGTGGCGCTACGAGCTCACGCTGCCCGACGGCGAGGTGATCCACGTGCGCAACACGAGTCATCACGGCACGATCAAGCTCTGGAACCGGGCCGAGAACGACCTCGAGAATCGCATGGACTGTTACGAGGCGTTCGTGGACTGGGAAGTCGAGGAGACGGGCGAGGTCGGCACCGGGATCGCCGAGCACAGCATCTTCCCCGTCTGGCCGCAGTGGATCGTCTGAGACGCTTCGAGGGCAGGTGCGGCTGGATCACCGGCGCCGCCTCGGGCCTGGGTCGGGCGATCGCACTGCGCATGGCATCCGAGGGTGCAGACCTCGTCCTGAGCGACGTGGACGGCGGCGGTCTCGAGGAGACCGTTGCCCTCGTCGGAGCCGGCAACGGTGGTGGAGACGCCGTCGCCGAAGTGGCGGACGTGACGTCGACGGCGGACTGCCGTCGTGCCGCGGAGCGGGCCGGGGCGGAGTTCGGCCGTCTCGACTTCGCGGTCGCCAACGCCGGCATCGTCAGGATCGGCCCCGTCGAGCACGTCGCCGAAGACGACTGGTCGGCCGTCCTCGACGTCGACCTGCACGGCGTCTGGCGCACCGCCCGGGCGGCTCTCCCCGGCCTGAAGAGGGCCGGCGGTGGCGCGATGGTCCTCATGTCGAGTGTCGAGGGGCTCACCGGGAACATGATGTTGCCCGCCTACTGCGCGGCGAAGACGGGGCTGCTCGGCCTGTGCCGGTCCCTCGCCCACGAAGGCGGCGCGCACGGCATCCGTGCCAACTGCGTGAACCCCGGCTACACGTCGACTGCGATGACCGAGCCGTTCGACGCCCTGCCCGGCTTTCGCGACACGATGGTGTCGAAGATCCCGCTCGGCCGTGTCGGCTCACCCGAGGACATCGCCGGTGTCGTCGCCTTCCTCTGCAGTGATGATGCGCGTTACGTGACAGGTCAGGCCCTCGCCGTCGACGGCGGCTACACGGCCGTGCTGTGAAGGGTCCGGGAGGTCGAGGAGTGCTGTATCGATCGGTACCGCCCCCACGTTGGGAGATTGCCTCGGAAAGCATCACCTTCCTCGACTATCCCTTCTATCCGTCGAGTGTGTACCCATCGCGGCAGCTCACGGCGGCCGACACCGTGGATGTCAATCTGAGTCATGGAACGACTCGTGACCCACGGCCTGGACCGATCCGAGGTCCACGATCTGCGAGCTCGCTTCGTCCCACCCCTGGTGCTCTACAACTTCGCCGTCCCGCTCTGGGAGTGGGTGCACCTCGGCCTCTTCGATCTCCTCGAAGCAGTCCATCCTCTCTGTGCCTACCCCGACGACGCCGGCACACGGCGTCTCCGCCATGGCCTCGAGATCCCGGATCCGCCTTTCACAACCGATGACGAGTATCCGCGCATCTATTGGGAGGCGATGCGCATCGCGCTCCTTGCCGACACGTAACAGGCCGTGGGAACACGGTCGGCCTGACACCCGACGTCACGCGGGCGGGCGGACGGATCGCCGGGCAACTCGGGGTCGGTGCGCCGGGGCCGACGGTGAGGAGATGTCCGAGTCAACAGGTTGCGTATCACCACACCGGCCAGCAGACACATGAAGGCCAGCGTCGACCTCGCACCCGACCTGCACCGAAGTCGGATCGAGGAATTGCTTGCACATCGGGGGCACTCAGTCTACAATCGAACATATGTTCGATTGTAGACTGAGTGCGGCGAGCCGGTAGGCGGGAGTCCAGGGGCGAGATGGTCGCAGCGACAACGCCCGCACACACCGCCGAGATGTTGACCGCCGAGATCCGCAGCATGCACGACGCGATGCTCGCCTGTCAGGCGGCGATGCTCACAGTCATCGCCGAATACGACGAGGCCGGCTACTACGAAGCCGACGGGGCACACTGCATGGGGGACTGGCTCACCCTCACCCTCGGCGTGACAGGATCGACCGCACGGGACTGGGCACGCACCGCCAAATGCCTCACCGACCTGCCTGCCGTGGCCGAGGCCTTCGCCGAAGGTGACCTCTCCTATGACCAGACACGTGTCCTGGCCCGTTTCGTAACAGCAGACGACGACGCAGACTGGGCCGCCGCAGGCGGACGTCACAGCGTCGACGATCTGAACCGCATCGCCCGCAAGGCAAGACCCGTCACAGCCGAGGAATCCCAGGACGCACACGCGAAACGGCGACTCGACTTCTGTTGGAACCACGACACAGGCATGGTCGACGTGAAAGGTCACATTCCCGAAGACGACGGCCAGACAGTGTGTGCTGCCCTCGAACGCACCGTCGACGGATACCTGAGAGCCCGCGACCGCACGAGAGAAGGCCGAGAACCGTACGCGGCATTGCTCGCCGACGCCCTCGTCGAGCTCGCCGGCCTCAAACTCGGCGCCGACCCCGATCCCGACCGTGCGACACTCATCGTCGCCGTCGACGCCCAAGCTCTCACCAACCCCGACAGCACCGTCTCGGACACCGACGACGCATCCGAGCCGGCACGGCGGGGTGGCTGGATCCAAGGCGGACCCGCCATCTCGGCCGAAACCGTGCGCCGTCTCGGCTGTGACTGCCGCTACCAGACAGTCACCTTCGACGAATACGGCATCGCGATCGGCCTCGGCCGCACACAACGATCCGTACCCAGCCCCCTCTCACGCACGATCGCCCTACGCGACGTGACATGCCGCTGGCCCGGCTGTGACCGCACCCGCCGACTCCGCATCCACCACATCATCCACTGGGCAAACGGGGGCCGCACCGACACCGACAACCTCTGCAGCCTCTGCCCGGCCCACCACAGACTCCTCCACGAAGGCCACTACCACATCACCGGCAACGCCAACACCACCCTCACCTTCAAACGGCCCGACACCACCCCCATCGCCACAAGCCGACCACCCCCCAGGTAGGCCCACCGCCCCGGGGGCGGCACCCCCGGCCATGCCGGGTCCGACTCGGTCCCGATCCTGCTCCATCCCCCGTCAGGGCGCCACGAGGCGGTCCCCGACGAGGGTTGCCTGCACCGCGACGGCCTGCAGTGCCTCGCGGGCGTCGGCCCAGGGCCGGTCGAGGAGACAGAGGTCCGCCACCTCCCCGACTGCGATGCGACGCGGCGCGCCGCCCGGCTGCGAGGCCGGACTTGTGAACAGGCCGAGGGCCTGTTCGGGCGTGAGCGCCTCTTCCGAGCCGATCACGCGACCGCGTTCCGTGCGTCTGTCCACCGCCGCCGCCATCGCCACCCACGGATCCGTGGAACCGAACGGGGCGTCGGATCCCGCCGCGAGGGGCACGCCCGCGTCCCGGAAGGCGCCGAGGCGGTAGAGCCAGGCTTGGTCCTCGGGATCGACGGTGGCGAGGTACCGGTCCCCGTTCTCACGCACGAAGTGCGGCTGGGTGACCACGGTGACACCGAGGCGGGCGAGCTCGCTGACGGCCTCGGGCGGCGCCACGCTCGCGTGCTCGATGCGGTCGCCCGCACGCGGGCCCGCATCCGCGAGTCCCGCCAGGGCCAGGAGCACGGTCACACGGCTCGCCGCGTGCACGGCCACGGCCCGCCCCGCCTCGTGCACCTCGCGGATGCGGCCCGCGAGAACGGCGCTCGCGGGCAGGGCCGCCTCGGCCAGGACGATCTTGACCGGCCCGAGCACGACGCCCGGCACCGGGCTGACCTCCGCGGCCTCGGTCATGGCCGTGACCCGCTGCAGGAGATCACCCGCCTCCACGGCTGCCGCGAACGCGGCGAGCTCGGCGGGACCGTTGTGCGCCGTTGCGTCCGTGACACCGGTCACGCCCCGCGCCGCCAGCTCGCGGCTCGCGTCCCGCAGGGACGGGATCTCGCCGCCGATGCGCTCCCGCAGCCAGTCGTCGAGATCGAAGAACCGCCCCGTCGGGCGGCCGGCCGTGTCGGTCTCGACCCCGGACGGCAGCACACCGACCTCCGCGGAGTCCCCTCCGAGGCCGACCGCGTCGAGCCCGGCAGTGTTGAGGACCCAGGCCGCGCCGCTGCGGTGCTGGAGGCGGACAGGCCGCCTCGGGACGGCGGCATCGAGCGCATCCCGGTCCGGCCAGGCCGCGACCGTGTCGTCCCACCCGGCCGCCCGCAGCCATCCCCCTCCCCCGTCCGCGGCGGCGGCCTTCCCGAGCGTGTCGAGCAGGTCCGCTTCACTTCCCACGTCGGGCGGACCGCACCACACCGACCGCGCACGCGCGGCGAGCGCGAAGAGGTGCACGTGGTGGTCGTGGAGGCCGGGGAGGAGGGCACCGCCCCGCCCGTCGACGACACGCACGTCGCCGGCGACCGTCTCCCTCAGATCGGCACGCGACGCGACCCGGCGGATGACGCCGTCGACGGCGAGGACCGACATCCCCGGCCGGCCGTCGACCTCGACGTCATCTAGGAGAACCCCCATTGCCTTCGACTCCGAGGTTGAGCTGGATCGTTCCCAGGTTCTCGAGGAACCAGTCGAGCGGCTCGGCCCGCCACCACGGCACGTCACGACAGCCGAGGTCCTCGGCGACCTCGACGGCGGCGAGGTATCCGGACGCGAGATGGGTCGCGCCGTACGGATGGATCGAGTTCGAGAGGTAGAGGCCGGGCATGAAGCTGCGGGCCACCCCACCCTGCACGAAGCCGGGCAGGGGCCGGTTCTCGGCGTACTGCTCGGGGATCGCGCTCCCGCCGATCATGTTGCCCCGCACCGCGGACGGGTTGTTCCGCTCCTGTTCGAGCGGTGTCATCACGTGCCGGTCCACGACGAGGTCGCGGAACCCGGGGGCGAGCTGCTCGAGCCGGTCCGTGACGGCGTCGGCCAGAGGCTCACCGAGATCACGCCACGCATCCCAGCCGTCGAGGCGCACACCCCGCCAGCGTCGCGGGCACGGGGGCACACTCGTCCATACGTATGCCGTGTGGCAGCCCGGCGGTGCCTGCGACGGATCGGCTCGTGTCGGGATGAACCAACCGCCCATCACGTCGTCGGGGATCAGGCCGGCGCCCAGGTCCGAGAAGGCCGTGCGCATCTCGGCGAGGGTCTCGCCGCCGAAATAGCCGACCCACGACCGCTGCACGGCCGGGTCGTGGCCGGCCGATGCGAACTGCGGATCCGCGTCGAGCGCGTACATCACGGCGAGGAGTTGGGGATCGTCGTAGTTGAACCGCTTCACGAGCCGGGCCCGCTCGGCCCCGATGACCTCCTCGCCGACGAGGCCGAGGAACGTGGGGGCGAGCGTCAGGTTCGACACCACGACACGGGCCGAGATCTCCTCGCCGGGGAGCACGGCGTCGGGACCGAGGCGCACACCGCATGCCGCTCCGTCCTCGACGAGGATGCGCTCGACCGGACACGTTCCCAAGATCTCACCGCCGTGTGCGACGACGCACTTCACGAGGGCGTGCGTGAGGGCATGCGAACCGCCGCGCGCGGTGTGCACGGCCATGGGCTGCAGGCCCGAGAGACTGAGGGCGAGGGGGCCGAGCCGGCGGTGGCTCGGCCACTGCCCCGTGAACTCGCCGAGGGCGGCAGGTGTCGTGCGCACCTCCTCGGACTCGAAGAGGAGCTCGAGCACCTCGAGGCCGGTGACACGCAGGAGATCGTCGCCGCTCAGCGGGACACCGAGGCGGGCGAGGAGGCGGTCGTTGAAAGCCGAGACACGGTCGAGCAGTTGCGCCGTCGGCGGACCGTAGAGGCCGCGCCGCGAGATCTCCAGCGTCTCGTCGAGGTTCTCGAGGAAATGGGCGGCTATCTCGGCCTGTACGGCTGCGTCTCGGTCGGAGATCGACTTCAGGCTCGCCTGCGTGACTGCGGGATCGAGGGCCTGCACGACGTTCGTGCCATTGGCGAACGTCTTGGCGAAAAGAACGTCCGTCCCCCGCAGCTCGAGCCCGAACTCGGCCAGGTCGAGGTCCTGCATCGGCGGACTCATGGCCGGCACGAGCCACACGGCATGCGTGTTGTGCAGGAACCCGGGCGCGCCGAGCTCGACCGTGTCGCAGTGCGCACCGCACTGTCCCCGCGCCTCGAACACGGCGACGGACATACCCGCCTTGGCGAGGTATGCGGCCGTCGTCAGGCCGTTGATGCCGCCACCCACGACGATCACGTCGAAGTCACGCATCTCGACACCTCATCCCGCCTCGCCTCCCCGCATCAGTGGATCACCTCGTCCGCGACGAGCTTGCGGTACGTGTCCTCGGGCAGGCCGAGGAGATCGAGGAAGACGTGCTCGTTGTCCTGTCCCATGATCGGTCCCGGACCCACCCCGGCCTCACTTCGGCTCGTCTTCACGTACGCACCGTAGATGGTCTCGCTGAAGCCGAGTGGGTGGGTCACCTCGACGAACGTGCCGCGATCACGGAAGTGGGGGTCTTCGAGGAGGTCCCCCACGCTCGACACAGGCGCCGCGGCCACGCCGTGTTGCTGGAGCGTGGCGGCGAGCTCGCGGTTGTCGAAGCCCGCTGTCCACTCCGCCACGCGGGCGTGGAGGGCGTCGACGTTCTGCACGCGGGCTTCGGACGAGGCGAAGACGGGATCCCCCGTCCAGTCCGGCGCGCCCAAGGCCGCGACCAGACCCTGCCACTCGGACTCGTCGCGGACGGCGATGCTGATCCAGCGGTCGTCACCGGAAGACGGGAACACGCCGTGTGGGGCAGCCCGGTCGAGTGGGTGGCGATTCCCCCGCGGGGCGGCGATGCGGCCGTTCATGACGTAGTCCATCACGGCCGGGCCGACCATCTGCATGACGGCCTCCTGCTGTGAGTAGTCGACATGCTGACCCTCCCCCGTGCGGTCACGGTGCGAGAGGGCGACGAGGATCGCGTACGCACCCATGATCCCGTTGTAGGGATCCGAGTAGGCGTTCTCCATGGGGATGGGCGGCCCGCCGACGTAGCCGGTGAGGCTGTCCATGCCGGTGATGCTCGCGAGGCTCAGGCCGTACGTGCGCAGGTCGCGCAGCGGACCGTAGAGGCCGGCGGCCGGCATCGAGAACATGACGAGATCCGGCCGCACGGCGGCGAGCTCGGGGTAGCCGAGGCCGAGCCGCTCCATGACGCCCGGCGCGAAGTTCTCGACGACGACGTCGCACTCGGCGATGAACCGGCGGGCGAGCTCGATCCCCTCCGGTGTCTTGAGGTTGAGGGTGACGCTCCCGTTGCCGGCCCAGCCCGCATGGTGGGAGAGGCTCCGTTCGGTGTCGCGCACACCCTCCGCGAACGGTGGGATCGTCCGCGCCATGTCGATGCGGGCCCGCGATTCGATCTTGTACACCGCGGCGCCGAGGAAGGCCAGGGTCTGTCCGACCATCGGCCCGGCCCACACCCAACCGAAGTTCGCGACGCGGATCCCGTCGAGCGGCGCCCGCACGGGGCCGGAGGGAGCGGGGCTCGCCGGGAGGTCGCGGCGGGGGAACGTGATGCCCTGGTCGGCACCGAGGAGTGGTGCGGCCGTCTGCGGCCCGCCCGGGCTCGCCGGCAACTTGAAGGGTGCGCCGAGGCAGCGGAAGCGGCCGAGCTCGCTGTGCTCGAGCTCGACGATGTACTCGCGGGCGGCGAGGTGCGGGTGTTCCACCGCTTCGTCGATCGTGAAGATCGCCGTGACCGGAGCTCCCTCCGCCTGACAGACCTCCATGATCTCGAACTTGCCGTGCTGCATCGTCCACTCCCGCGTGAGCGGGAGGATGATGTCGCGGTTCTGGCCTCGCACGAACATGTCGTCGAACATGTCGACCGTCGCCCAATCCGGGCTCCCCATCGCCCGTACGAGGCCCTGCCACTGCGCCGTCTCGAGGACGAGCATCCAGACGTGACCGTCCTTGCACTCGACGATCGCGTTCGGGGCCGACAGGCCCATGCCGATCCCGGACCTGCTGTCGAAGATGCCGTCCTGCGCGCAGCCGCCGATGTTCTGGCCACCCACGAACGTGGCGGCGATCGCCTCGGCACATGACACGTCGACGTGCTGCCCGCCGCCCGTGTTGGTCCTTCCCATCACGGCGGCGAGACCCCATGCCGCCGCGGTCACGGCACCGTAGAAGTCCGCCGAGAAGGTGCCGTGCTCGAGGGGTGCCTCGCCCGGACGCCCGCAGTAGCGGTGGCTCGCACCGGAGAGGTGGAAGGCGTTCAGGTCGCAACCCCGCCAGTCTGCATAGGGACCGGTCTGACCGAAGGGCGTGATCGAGATCATGACGAGATCGGGATTCACGCCGGCGAGGCTCGCGTAGTCGAGAGCCAGCTCCCGCATGCGGGCGGGCGGGTTGTTCTCGACGAGCACGTCGGCGCCGGCGACGAGGTCGAGGAACGCGGCGCGCCCTGCCGGTGTCTCGACGTCGATCACGACACTGCGTTTGCCTGCGTTGAGGAAGTGGAAGAGGCCGCTCCGTTCCGGATGCGCGACGTCGTCGGGGAACGGACCCCAGGCGCGGGAGGGGTCCCCGGCCGGTGGCTCCACCTTGACCACGTCGGCTCCGTAGTCGGCGAGAAGCCTTGCGCAGTAAGGGGCCGAGACGAGCTCACCGAGCTCGACGACCCGGAGCCCGTCGAGGGCTCCCCCCGTCACGTACTTCCCATCAGGTCGGCCCGCACGAGGCGGCGCAGGAGCTTGCCGGTCTCGCTGTACGGCAGCTCTTCCCGGAACTCGACGCGGGCCGGCGCCCGTGAGGACCGCAATTGCTCCCGGACCCAGTCGCGGATCTCGTCCACGGACACCTCTTGCCCCTCGCGCGTCACGATGACCGCGGCCACGACCTCCCCCCACTGCTCGTCCGGTACGCCGACGACCGCGCAGTCGAGCACGGCAGCGTGCGCGAGGACGACGTCCTCGACCTCGCCGGGTGAGATGTTCTCTCCCCCCCGCACGATCACGTCGTCTATGCGCCCGTCGAGGTAGAGGTAACCGCCTTCGTCCTGCCAGCCGCGGTCACGGGTCGGGAACCACCCGTCGGCGTCGGTGCGGGCGTCCTGTCCCAGGTACTCCCCCGAGATCTGCTCACCGCGCACGTGGATCTCGCCCGGTTCGCCCGGTGCGACCCGCACACCGTCGTCGTCGCGGATCTCGAGCTCGACGCTCGGGAGAGGTGTCCCGAGCGAGCCGAGTCGCATGCGCACGGCCGGCTCGGTGCTCGCCGCCGCCTCGCGATGGTCCGCGGGGCCGAGGACGGTGATCGTCGAGCTCGTCTCGGTCAGGCCGTACGCGTTCGTGAAGTCGACGTGGGGGAGCAGCTTCATCGCCCGCTCGACGACGGCGAGGGGCATGCGTCCACCGCCGTAGGAGATCGCCCTCAGGTCGGGCAGGGCGGAATCGGGGGAGGCTTCGAGCACGTCGACGATCCGCACGAGCATCGTCGGCACGACCATGGCGTTCGTCACGTGTTCCCGCCGTGCGAGGTCGACCCATGCCTCGGCCGAGAAGTTCTCGAGCTGCACCATGCGCCGGCCTGCGTAGACGGAGCTCACGACCGACGCCATGCCGGCGATGTGGTAGGGCGGCACGCTGACGAGGGCAGCGTCCTCCTCGGCGGCCGCTCCGTACTCGACCGAGCCGAGGACGTAAGAGGTGAGGTGCCTGTGGCGGAGTACGGCGGCCTTGGGCGCACCCGTCGTGCCGCTCGTGAAGAGGAGGAGGGCGATCGCGTCGGGATCATTCGCCCAGTCCGGTGCAGGCGCCTCGCCCTCCCCCGCCTGGGCGAGGAAGTCGCTGCGCGAGACGACCGTGACGCCGGGCACGTCCCGGAGATCGGCGCAGCGTGCGTCTTCGGCCACGAGGTAGACGGGGGCGAGCCGCTCGAGCAGCGCGTCGAGCTCGGTGCCGGTGAGGCGGTAGTTGAGCGGGGCAACGGGCGTGCCGGCCCAGGCGCCGGCGAAGAGGAGGACGGGAACGGCGAGGCTGTTCACGTCGAGGAGCGCGACGCGCTCGGCGCCGCTCGCCCTGATCACGGCCGCTGCGGCACCCGACCCCGCGAACAGGCCCTCGTACGTGAGGGCATCTCCTCCGCTCTGGACGGCCACGCGTTCGGGGAAGCCCGCCGCGGCCATCTCGAGCAGCATCATGAGGTTCATGCGTCAGTCCCGAGTCTGCATGCGTGAGTCGGAGTCAGTCGGAGCGTTCAGTCGGAGGAAGGAAGCGTCTTTGCCTCCTTGACCTCGAGGATCTCCCCGTCGAGGCCGAGCGATCCGTCACCCGGCTTCGTGCAGAGCACCTCGATGTCCGCCGCGTCGTTCGTGTAGCGCTTGCCCATGAGCGAGCCTGCGGCGGCCTCGCCCGAGAGCTCGACCCCGGCCGGAGGAGTGCCGTCCATGTCGATCATGGGCACGCCACCGCATGTGAGCTCGACGGGACGGTCGGGGGCGGCGACGACCATCACCTCGGTGGAGCACACGGCACTGCGCAGGCGTGCGCCGACTTTGATCTCAGTCATCTCTGCTCGCTCCTTCCGCGACCTCGCCGGCTGCGGCCTCCTGGCCCCTGCCCATGCCCACGAACTTCGCCATCGTGACCTTGCGGTACTTGAACCTCCACTCACCGTCGACACGCACGTAGCGGTCGTCGTACCAGCCCCAGCCCATGAGCCGCTTGCCGTCGACGACGGCACGCAGATCGAGGTAGCACGTTCCGGTGGCCGTGTCGCCGTCGAGGTCGATCACGTGGCCGTGGACGAAGGGGCGGAACTCGTCGACATCGAGCATCTCCGCGAACGCCTCGAGGAGCTCGGCCTTGCCGCGGATGGTGGGGCGGGTCATGGTGTCCATCTCGGCGTCGTCGGCGAAGAGGGCCCCGATGGCCTCTATGTCGTTGCGCCACACGTTGTGCGCGTACAAGTTCACGAGGTCTCGGATCGCGTCGCGATCCACGAGGTCGCGCAGGCGGGTGTCGAACGTCTCGTCAGGTCGCATGGTCGAAAGAATCCTACCGTATCTTGTGATTTCTGACCATCTGGTAGGATAACTGCATGAGCAGGGCTCTCGAAGACGTGGTCGTGGTCGATCTCACGACGGAGTACTGGTCCGGCCTCGCCGGCGCATTCCTCGGCGACTTCGGCGCCGACGTCATCCGTGTCGAGAACCTCTCGGAGCCACGGAGAGATCCGGATCGGGACGGCCTTCACCCCCGCGAGCCGATCAACGCGGAAGCCGAGTTGATCCACCGCAACAAACGCGGCGTCGCCCTCGACCTCACCGACGAGACGGACCGGGAGCGGTTCACGCGCCTCGTCGCCGCCGCCGACGTCTTCCTCACGGACCTTCCCTTCGCGACGCTGGACGCGCGGGGCTGGGATCCGTCGTCGCTGCAACAGGTGCGGGCGGACCTCGTCTATGCACGTGGATCCGGATTCGGTCCGCACGGGCCCGACCGTGACCTCCCCGCCCTCGACGAGCTCGCCGCCGCCCGCACCGGGGTGATGCCGACGCTTCCGGAACCGGGCGAGCCACCCGTGTACACGGCAGTCGGGCAGATGTACACGGCAGCCATGCTCGCGCTCGGGGTCGTCCTCGCCCTCCGCCACAGGAACCGCACCGGCGAAGGGCAGGTGGTCGACGCATCCCTGTTCTCCGGAAACCTCTACGCCGCGAGCCTCACACTCGACGCCTACCTCGCCATGCGGGACGATCGCCTGTCCGAGCCGGTCGCCCGCCTCGACGCCGGCAATCCGATGAGCGGCGCGAGCCTCGCCTACCCCACGTCGGACGGGCGCTGGATCACGCTCACGATGCCCGACTCGGACAGGTGGTGGCCCGCCTTCTCCGAAGCTGTCGGCCTCGACGTCGACGATCCCCGCTTCGACACGCACGACAAGCGCTGTGGCCCGAGCCGGCTCGAGATGATGCACCTCCTCGACGGCATCTTCGCACAGCAGCCCGGCACCCACTGGCGCAAGGTGTTCGACGAGAAGCGGCTGTCCGCCGACGTGATGGAGAAGTACGACTACCCCGCCGGAGACGAGCAGGCCTACCTGAACCGGTTCGTCCTCGAGCTCGACCACCCGAGCTACGGCCGCTTCCGGAGTCTTGGCTTCCCGATCCACATGAGCGAGACGCCGGCCCGCCTGCGCCGCCTCGCGCCCTGTGCCGGACAGCACACCGACGAGGTGTTCGACGAGATCTCCGTACGCAACATGACTCCCCGGGACGGTGGCCCGGAGGGCGACGCAGCCACGGCCGCCCTCGACGGCATCCGCGTCCTCGATGCGACCGTCTGGTTCCAGGGACCGGTCTGCGCCCAGCACCTCGCCGACTTCGGGGCGGAGGTCATCCACGTCGAGCGACCCGAGACAGGCGACCAGGCGCGAGGCGTGCGCAGCATCAACGCCGTGCCGGTGGCCGACTGGAACCAGTACTTCCAGGTCGTGAACCGCAACAAGAAGAGCCTGGCGGTCGATCTCAAGTCCGACGGTGGGCGTGAGCTCATGCACCGCCTCGTCGCCGAGTCCGACGTGTTCCTCTGGAACCAGGGGATGGGCGGCTTGAAGAAGCTCGGCCTCGACTACGAGACGCTGTCGTCGATCAACCCGCGGCTCGTGTATGCGACGAACAGCGGCTACGGCCACCTCGGTTCGGATCGACCCGCCTTCGACATGACCGTGCAGGCCCTGACCGGCATCATGACGCGGCTCAGCGAACCGGGACAGCCTCCCGTGTACCTGGGATTGGGCGCCGGAGACGCCTACGGCGGCCTCCTCTCCGCCCTCGGTATCGTCCTCGCCCTACACCGGCGCGAGCAGACGGGACGGGGCCAGCACATCGACGCCTCCCTCTACGGCGCGCAGCTCTTCCTCGCGGCGCCGAGCCTGCAGCCCTTCCTCGCAACCGGGAATCCCTTCTACACCGACCAGCACGCCCGCCACGACGCCCGCAACCCGCTCTGGAACCGGTACCGGGCACAGGACCGCTGGATGTTCCTCTGTCTCGAGAACACGGACGAGAACTGGTCGCGCCTGTGCGTCGCCCTCGAGACCGACGATCTCCGCGGCGATGACCGCTTCGCGACGGCGGAGCAACGTGCCCGCGAGAACGGAGCCCTCGTCGACGCTCTCGACTCCGCCTTCGCGGCACGCGACGCGCAGGCATGGACGGAACGGCTGCGGGCCGCAGGCATCCCCGCGGCCCCGATCGACTCGTTCCGTGACGTGGCCGAGGACGAGCAGGCATGGGCCAACGACTACTTCACGCGGGGGAACTGCACCGAGGTGAACCGCGAGGTCGAGTTCCGCGGCCTGCCGCTCACGCTCTCCCGGACGCCGGGACGCGTCGAGAGCCTCGGACCCGAGCTCGGCCAGGACACGGAGCTCATCCTCTTCGACACCCTCGGGTACACGTGGGACGAGATCGGCGCGCTCAAGGCGAGCGGGGCGATTCCGTGACCGCCGGCGCAGCGGGCGCCGGCACGGGACCGCTGTCCGGGCTACGCGTCCTCGACGTCTCGTCCATGATGGCTGGGCCGTACGCGGCCACCCTCCTCGGCGACATGGGCGCGGACGTGATCAAGGTCGAGTCGAGTCGCGGGGACGACAGCCGCAATCTGGGGCCGACGCGGGGCGGGGAGCGATCCGCGTTCCTGAGCCTGAACCGCTCGAAGCGGGACATCATCCTCGAGCTCGATCAGCCGCGGGCGCGCGAGGTGTTCGGGCGTCTCGTCGGCACGAGTGACGTCCTGATCACGAACGTGCGCGAACCGGCGTTGTCGCGTCTCGGCCTCGACTACGACAGCATCCGGTCGCATCGGGAGGACATCGTGTGGGCGGGGGTCACAGCGTTCGGGACGGACGGTCCCTACGCGGGCCGTCCCGGCATCGACTTCCTCATCCAGGGCTACGGGGGACTCCTCGCGCTCACGGGCAAACCCGGCGCACCGTCCGTGCGTGTGACCGTGCCCCTCATCGACGCCCTCGCGTCCGCGCTCGTCTGCACGGGGGTGCTCGCCGCCCTGCGGGTGCGGGACGAGACAGGACACGGCCAGCGCGTCGACGTCTCCCTCCTCGATGCGCTCATCCACGCCCAAGCCGCCGGGCTCGGCAGCTACCTCGTCACAGGCACCGAGACGCCGCGCACCGGCAACCGCAGCCTCTACTTCGCACCGTCGGGCATTTACCCGGCGCGGGATGGGCGCGAGGTCGTGATCACGTGCCCGTCGCAACGCTTCTTCGAGAAGCTGTGCGCGGCGCTGGACACCGACTGGCTCGACGACCCGCGCTACGCGACGCTCGACGTGCGCATGGACCACCAGGACGCGCTCGACGCCGACATCACCGCGATCACGACGCAGCTCGATGCCGCCGCCCTCATCGAGAGACTCGTCGCCGCCGATGTGCCGACCGCACCCGTGAACTCGATGGCGGAAGTCGCCGCGGACCCTCAGATCCTCCACAACGGCATGATCGCCGACGTCGCGCACGCAACCCTCGGCGAGGTGACGGTGACGGGCGTGCCGATCCGCTTCGGTGGGACGACTACGGGTGTCGATCGCCCTCCCCCCGTCCACGGCGCGCACACGGCGGAGATCCTCGCCGAGCTCGGCTTTCCGCCAGACGCTCTCGGGTGAGGCGACGACGACCGCCCTCCTCACACCCACCCACTCTGGGTACCTGAGCGGCGATATATCGCCGCTCAGGTACCCAGACTGGGTGGGACTCACGCCGGAGTCGCACGGTCCGTCTTGACCTGCGTGCTATATCTCTCCGCGCGGGGAGGCGGAGATGTCCAGTCATGTGGCAAGGAGACTGTGGTGGCCGGTGTCAGGCCTTGTCCTCGCAGTCTTGCTTCTCGCCCCGCTCGCCGGCGGTGACCCGGGCAGGGCGGCCGAGTCGACACCGAGATCGCTGATCGCAGCGGGTGCGGTGTGGCGCTACCTCGACAACGGCTCCAACCAGGGCACAGCGTGGCGCCAGCCCACGTTCGACGACACAACCTGGAAGAGCGGCCGCGCCGAACTCGGCTACGGAGACGGCGACGAGACCACCGTCGTGAGCTACGGCCCCAACCCCAACAACCGCTACGTCACGACCTACTTCCGCCACAGCTTCGAGATCGCCGACCCGAGCGACGTCACCCGCCTCGACCTCGGCCTGCGCCGCGACGACGGCGCCGTCGTCTACCTCAACGGCACCGAGGTCGCCCGCTCCAACATGCCCTCGGGCACGATCGGCTACGGCACCTACGCCGTCACCTGGGACACGTCCGAGACCGCCTACATGCCCTTCAGCCCACCCCCCGGCCTCCTCCGCCTCGGTACCAACACCGTCGCCGTCGAGGTCCACCAGACCTGGAGAACGAGCAGCGACGTCAGCTTCGACCTCACCCTCACCGCCACCACGGCACCACCACCCACGACAACGACAACCACGACAACGGCACCACCCACAACGACGACGACCACGACGACGACAGCACCACCCACAACGACGACGACCACGACGACGACAGCACCACCCACAACAACGACCACGACGACGACCACGACACTGCCGACTCCGACGCCGTCGTCGTTGATTCCAGCCGGTGCGATGTGGCGCTATCTCGACAACGGATCGAACCAGGGCACGGCGTGGCGACAGACCACGTTCGTCGACACAGCCTGGAAGAGCGGACCTGCCGAGCTCGGCTACGGCGACGGTGACGAGGACACGGTCGTGAGCTACGGACCCAACCCCAACAACCGCTACGTCACGACCTACTTCCGCCACAACTTCGAGATCACCGACCCGAGCGACGTCACCCGCCTCGACCTCGGCCTGCGCCGCGACGACGGCGCAGTCGTCTACCTCAATGGCACCGAGGTCGCCCGCTCCAACCTGCCCTCGGGCACCATCGACTACCGCACCTACGCCGTCACGTGGGACACGTCCGAGACCGCCTTCATGCCCTTCAGCCCGTCTCCCGGCCTCCTCCACGCCGGCACCAACACGATCGCCGTCGAAGTCCACCAAACCTGGATCACGAGCAGCGACGTCAGCTTCGACCTCACCCTCACCACGACACCACCACCCACCACAACCTCCACCACCACGACGACGACGACGACCACGACGACGACCACCACCACCACGACGACCACCACGACAACGCTGCCTCCGAGTCCCCCCACCTCCCCCCTCCTCGCCGCGGGTGACATCGCCCGCTGTGAAAGCTCGGCTGACGAACAGGTCGCCGACGTCCTCGACGGACAGGCCGGTACGTTCCTGCCGCTCGGCGACCTCGCTTACCCGCAAGGCACGACTGCCGAGTTCCGGGACTGCTACGACCCGCGGTTCGGCCCCCACAAGAGCCGCACAAGGCCCGTGCCCGGGAACCACGAGTACTACACGTCGGGTGCCGCACCCTATTACGCGTACTTCGGTCCCCTGGCGGGCACACCCGGTCAAGGCTGGTACAGCTACGACATCGGGAACTGGCACGTCGTCGCCTTGAACTCGAACTGCCCGAAGATCGGTTGGTGCGGGGACGGCAGCCCGCAGTACGAATGGCTCGAGACAGATCTCGCCGCCAACACCAAGGCGTGCGTGGCCGCATACTGGCACCACGCCCCCTGGTCGTCCGAAGCCGGCTACGACACCGAGGACATGCAGCAGATCCTCTCCCTGCTCACGGGTGAAGGCCTCGACTTCCTCCTCGCCGGCCACGCCCACCTCTACGAGCGTTTCGCGCGCATGAACCCCGCCGGGGAGGTCGATCCGAGCGGCTTCCGCACCTTCGTCGTCGGCACGGGCGGTGCGACCCTGCGCAGCTTCGGGCCCATCGTCACGGGATCGGAGGCCCGCAACGCCACGGATCGCGGCCTGTTGCGAGTCGAGCTCGACGCGAACGGATACACGTGGCAGTTCCTGCCGGTAGCAGGCGGCACATACGCGGACACCGGAACCGACACCTGCTGACCGCCCTCCTCTCAACCCCCCGTCTGGGTACCTGAGCGGCGATATATCGCCGCACAGGTACCCAGACCGTGCGAGACTCACG
>JADZDR010000038.1 GCA_020850945.1 Acidimicrobiia bacterium
GACTGCCTGGTGGACCGCCATCTCGATCTGCTCGGGCTGCGTCCCCGCTTCGAGCGAGTCGAGGATCGTCCGCTCGACCGATGTCGTAGGAAGGCCGTGGACCCGGCGTACGTCTCCGTCTGCAAGGGGCTCGCGCGGATAGTGGAAGCGCACGCCGACAGGAGTTTTCCGATGGCGGTCGCGGCGCGGGAGGGTGAGGTGCACCTTGGACGGGATCACGTCCGACAGGTCGTAGAGCTCGAGAGCGCTCTCGTGCGAGACGATCGCGATCTCGGAGCCGGCGAGCATCCAGGCGGCGGCGACGTGGTCGAACGGCGACGAGGGGTAGAAGCGCAGGCGGTAGAGTCCACGGCCGACTCGCTCGAGGCGTCCGCCCTCGCGGGCGTGGTGCCGGAGGGCGTTGCGATGAAAGCCGGCCTGCTCCGCCTGCTTGGTGGTGACATATCCCGCCTGCGACTCCGCGACGCGCCCGATGACTTCCCAGCGATCCTGGTCATTCATTTGCACAACTATATCGTGCAAACCCATGACCATAAAAGCTGGCGGCGGAAGGCGACGGTCAGGAGCAACGCCCCTGTGCTTCTGCCGACGTGGCCGCCGATTCTGCCGATCCTGTCGAGTTTTGAACTCTCATGTTGCCTAAGTTAGTAACAAACCTTATACCCACTTTATACCCCACCTACCTGATTTCAGCCGCTCTCAGAGCACCACAAACGGCTTGCTCAAGCCAAATCGCACCCCCGACTACCCCCACGGAGCGGGCTCATAACCCGGAGGTCGCAGGTTCAAATCCTGCCCCCGCTACTCAGGTAGTGACCCAGACCGGCGACGATCGTGCCCGGATCGGGACTCTCCGCCGCAACGACACGTAACGGTCTGGAGCCTGCTGTGGTGTGACCACTGAGGTGATCACATGCGTGTGGTGACGGTACGAGACTTCCGAGACCGGGCGAGCGAGATGTTCCGCTCGGACGACGTCATCCTCGTGACGCGCGAGGGCCGCCCGGCCGGCTTCTTCCTGCCCTGGCAGGCGCCCGATCTGCCGGACGACGTGCGGCGCGAGGTCTTCCTGCGCCTGACCGAGCAGATCGCGGCGCGGCGGGAGGCGCGCGCCGTGAGCGAGGAGGAGGCCCTGGCCAATTTCGCTGCCGAGCGCGGTCGTCGCTGACGCGAACGTCGTCCTTTCGGCGCTGATCGGCGGCCGTGCGCGGCTCGTGCTCGCCTCGCCGCTCCGTCCGACCTGCCTCGCCGCGCCGGCGGTCGCCGACGAGGTCGCAGAGCACCTTCCGGCCCTCGCGGAGCGGCGGGGCCTCGATGCGTCGCTCTTGCTCGCCGCTCTCAGCGTCGCGCCGGTCGACTGGCAGGCGGCGGACGTCTACGAGCCGATGCAGGCTGAGCCTGGATCTCAGTGAGAGGGTGGTCGGGTCGGGCGGTGGTGTCCGGCGCGGCCGGTAGGTCCTCGGTTCGGCGGCGGGCTGACTCTGAATGTCATGAAGGAGGGCCTCCCTCGGTGGCACGCTCTTGCGTGTCATGGAGAGAGCTACCCGAAGGAGGCCTGGAGGTGTTGTACGCGGGATTGGATCTGAGTCGCAAGCGTTTGGATGTGGAGTTGCTGGCGGAGTCGGGCGAGCGGGTGTTCGCGGGTGGGGTGCCGCCGGACGCGGACGGGTTGCGTGGTTTGGCCAATCGGGTGGTGGGGTTCGGCGAGCCGGTGTTGGCGGCGGTGGAGTCGATGAACGGCGCCCGGTTTGTGCATGATCAGCTCGAGTTGTACGGTTGGCGGGTCGAGATCGCCGATGCGTTGAAGGTCAAGGGGTTGGCGCCGTTGGCGTGCAAGACCGACAAGATCGACGCGCATGTGCTGGCCGAGTTGTGTCGGCGGGATCTTGTGCCGGCGGTCTGGTTGCCGACGCCGGAGGTGAGGGGTGAGCGGGAGCGGGCGCGTTTCCGGCTCCACCTCGTGCGTCAGCGGGTGCGGTTGAAGAACCGGATCCACGCGGCGTTGCTCGCGTTCGGGCACCCGTGCCCGGTCTCGGATCTGTTCGGTGTCCGCGGCCGTCAGCTGTTGCGGCGGCTGGAGCTGCCGGAGCCGTGGCGCAGCAACGTGGAGGCGAGCCTGGCGTTGATCGACACGATCGACGAGGAGATCAGCCGGATCGAGCGGGAGTTGCGTGGCCTTGGCGCCGGGCACCGCTACGTGCCGCTGTTGATGACGATCCCCGGGATCGCCTGGATCCTGGGCTACACGATCGCCGCCGAGATCGGCGAGATCGACCGTTTCGCCGCGCCGAAGAAACTCGTCGCCTACACCGGCCTGTGCCCGAAGGTGATCCAGTCGGGCGGCCAGGACCGGCGCGGCCCGCTCGCCAAGAACGGCCCGAAGTATCTGCGCTGGGGCTACATCGAGGCCGCCACCCACGCCTGCTGCCACCAGCCCTACCGTCCGCTCTACCAGCGCACCAAGCAGCGTCTCGGCCGCAACCGAGGCGCGAAGATCGCGACGATCACCGTCGCCCGCAAGCTCGCCGAGGCCTCCTGGTGGATGCTCTCGAAAGGCGAGCCGTTCGCTCCGGCAGGCGCCACCCAGGTTCTGGCCGCATGACGGCCCCCGACTGAGATGCGCCACCGGAGCTCCCATCCAACCTCGTCACCCGACCCGTGCGGTCAGGGCGCAATAGAGAGATGAGCTCCGCTCCCCACCAACCGAAAGGACAAACCACCACGACCACCGCCCACTTGACAACCGGCCCTTCTTCATAGAGAGCCTGGATCACGCGGGAAACGACGACCGGGCGAGGTGCCCGAAGTCCGCGACGAGCGCCGCGCCGTTGATCGTCTCCGAGGCCGGCGACGCGAGAAAGAGCACGTAGCGGGCGATCTGCTCGGGC
>JADZDR010000039.1 GCA_020850945.1 Acidimicrobiia bacterium
CACCACCTCGAGCAGCAACTCGGGCTCGTCGACCGCTTCGCCAGTTGCACGATCTGCGGCGACGACATCACCCCCAACCGGATGAAGAACCACCACAAGACCAACTCGGTCTGCCGGTTCCTCGCCGACACCGCCGAGGTCCGCACCCTCTGGAACCTCGGCTACCGCGACCCCTACCTCGTGCGGGGTGACGGCGTCCCGATCACCTGGACCGAACTGACCAGCCGAGTCGCCTGGCGCACCCGCCTCCACATCGTCCGCTTCCGCCTCTGGACCGCCGTCCTGATCTCGACGACGTAGGCCACCTTCACGGCGGCGAGCCTTGAAAGGGGACGCCGTCACCACCGGATCGAGAGGGCCACCGGGCGAACCCTCTCTCTCAGGGCGACGTGGCGCCAGCCAGCGACGCCCAGGAGTGCCTACTTCGGCTGTCCTCGGTTCCCTGAGCACGCGACGCAGAAGCCTCGTCCCAACTCGTTGTCGCAGTCCTCAATCGCGACCGCCTCCGACAGGGCAACGACGCGACCTCGCGGGCTCATCACGCAGGAGATGTCCTCGTCTCTCCCCGGGTACTTCATCCTGCCGTGCATGTTGGTGTCGACCTCGGGCTGTGCGAGTTCGACGACGAAGAGGTACAGCGTGTCCCGCGTCTCGTCGCTGAGGCTCCGCCGGCATGCCCAGTCCAATGCGATGTCCCGCGACGTCGTCGCGAAGCACATCAGTCGCAGGTCGTTGTACTCCGGGTCAGGGTCACCCTCCCTGACGGTTCCGGTGTGGAGCTCATCACCGATCGAGTATCGAGTGCTCGTACCGTGGAGGAAAGGAGGGTCCGGAACATCATCCGTGGTCCACGGCCTCGGGTCGAAGGTCATCGCACGATTCTCCCGCGCTCGATCTGAGCCCGACGCCCGCGCATCGGGATATGCAACGGCGCGCCCAGCAGGCCTCGCTGCGCGACTTCAGTCCATCACCCAGGTGCGCCCGCACATCGTGGTGCGTTCCCATCGCCCATCCGCAGGTGCTGGGTTGTTGCCCTGGGGGTCCGCTGACCTCCCTCCCTCATGGGTGACTCCGGCGAGGTGGGTCTCCGCGCCAACTCCGACGTCGACGAGCAGCAACTCTCGGTCGAGGACGGAGATGGAGTTCTCGCGAGACGGGTCCATCACAATCCTCCTTACGTCGTCGGGATGACCGCCGAGGCCTACAGGCGAACGAGGTCGCTGGCAGACACGGGGCTGGAGTCGAACTCGAAGCCGATCACCGCGTGACCATCGAGAGCCTCGGCGAGACGGCGCAGCGTGTCGGTGCCGCTGCGATGTTGGCCGCTCTCGATGCGGGAGATCACGGACTTGGTGGTGCTCATCCGCTCGGCGAGCTCCTGCTGGGTGAGACCGAGCTGCGCGCGTCGCATGATCACCATGCGGGCGATCTCTTCGAACGGACGGAGCCGATCCTGGGTGTCCCGGTACTCGGCGCCGCCCGCGCGCTCCCTGTCGATGTGGTCCTTGACGCTCGATCCAATCGGGCTGTCGCTCTTGGCCATGGTCTTCACCTCGCTCCGACAGGTTAGCAGTTCTGCGAACTCCGATCTACGGGGCATCGTGTCCCGCGGCGCGTGGCGGTCGTCGAGGGTCCGCGTCCATCCTCGCCTTGAAGTCCGCCCACCGGTCGTGGGCGATGGTGATTTCGGAGCCCGGGATCTTGGCTGTTCGCTTTGCGAAGATGTGCAGCAGGATCAACAGTCGATCGGAACGGCGGTACAGGACTCGGAACAGCTGCCGGCCGTGGTGGCAGCGAAGCTCCCGAAGCTCGCCGTCGACCTGGGAGCTGTGGGGGAACGGGAGGTGCGGCACCTCGTCGCTCAGGAGGTTCAGCCGGTCGATCTGCAACGCCAGCGTCGCCGCGACCTCGCCTTGGAGTGCGTCGAGGAAGTCGCGCACCGGCTCGCTGCCATCGGGCGCCCGGTAGTAGACGGCGTGAAGGTCGGCCACGGCGATCCCCTCAGCCGCCGGCCGTCGGTGCCGACGCACCGACCCGCATCGGCACCGGCATGTAGAGGTGAGCTGTCGCGGAGTGGGCCGCACCGATGGACCCACCCGCCCGGCGCAGGTGTTCCCGCGCATCAGCCAAGGCGAGGACCGCCCCGGCGACCATCTCGGCAGCCGTCGCGGGCGCGGCTGTGTCGGCTTCATAGGAGCCCGCAGACCGCTCGAGGTTCTCGGCGACCTGACGCAGCACCTGCGGCAAGCGGTCGATCAAGAGCCCCACCTCACCGAGAACGCGGTAGAGGTCGCCCACGTCCTCCCAGCCAGGGGTTCCCTCGGACGGTGCGGCGAGGGTGAGGTGGTTGAGCATCCAGACGGCCCCGGCAGCGGCCTCGGCGACTACGCCGGCCTCGAGGGTCGACGCTCGGGCCGTCACAGCTCGTCCTCGTCACTGTCGTCGCTCGGGTCGACGTCGACGTCGTCCTCTTCTTCCTCGGTGTCGACATCCTGAGCGTTGGGCTTGGCTTTGTTGCGTTCGTTGCGCAAGAGCAGCGAGAACGTGTCGGCCGCGGCGGCCTGCATGCCGGGCAGGACGTGCTGGTACACGTGCATCGTGAAGGCGATGTTGGCGTGGCCGAGCCGCTCGCTGACGACCTTCACGTTCACTCCCGCCTTGAGCAGGAGTGTGGCGTGGGTGTGCCTCAGGTCGTGCAGGGAGATGTTCGGGACGTCGAGCTTGGCGACGGTGCGGTCGAACAGCTGGCTGAACACGTCGGGGTGCGGCGAGGTGCCGTCAGCCTTCACGAACACTAAGTCGTCCGGGGCCGGCTCGACGCCGTCACGTTCCTCGGTGCGGACCTTCCACCAGTCCCGCAGCACCTGGATGACATCCTCCTCGATGTCGATCGTGCGCCGGCTGGTCCCGGTCTTCACGTCCGAGATCGACACCTTGTAGGCGACCGACACCAATGCCTGGCGCACCGACACCCGCCCGGCGTCGAGGTCGATGTCACGCCACCGCACGCCGAGCACCTCCCCGCGGCGCATCCCGGTGTTGGCCGCGAACTCGAACGCGGCGCCCATCCGGTGCGACGAGATCGCGTCGAGGAACACAACGAGCTGGCCGATCTCCCAGGCTTTGATCTCGGTGCGCTTGCGGGCCTCGAGCGACGGTGCGTCCGCCAACGCGACCACGTTGCGCACCACGGTGCCCTTGCGCGCCGCGTCGCTGAGCGCCTTGTTCAACATCACGTGGATGTTGTGCACCGTCTTCGGGGCCAGACCCTTGGCCGGGCCCTTCTCACCCGGGCGCTTCTTGCGTCCACCCTTGAGCAGCGCCGCGTAGAACATGTCGATGTCCTCGGGCGTCAGCTGATCGAGCTGCCGCTTCCCGAGCCCGGGGACCACGTGCAGCTCGATGTTGCGCCGGTAGGACGAAAACGTGCTCGGTCGCACCCGGGACTCCTGGATCGGCAGCCACCGTTCGGTCAGGTACTCGCCCAAGGTGAGCTTCTCGCTCACCACCGTCTCGCCCCGGTGCGCCCGCTTCACGAGCTCGGCCAGCAGCTTCTCGGCGTCGCCGCGCCGGGTGCCGGCCTGGACCCACCGGCGCCGGTACTCGCCGGTCGCCGGGTTCACGCCGTCGTAGACGACGGCGTACCACTTCTTGCCCTTCTTCTGGATGGTTCCGCGCATCAGCGTCCCCTTCGGCTCGAACCGACAAGGGACGTCGAGCAGCGGAACGCGGCCACGGCTCCGGGACGTCCGACGGAGCAATGGCGCTGCGTCGTCGACGGTACACGTCGAGTACCCGAAGGTCGACCCCCAGGCGCCTTCGGCCGGGGCGGCGCAAGGCCCTCGCCCACGAAACCCGAAGATCGCCCCAACCGCCTCGACAACCCGCGACGCGGGGACCGGAGCGAGGCGCTGGACCGACCCGCCACCGCGGGCCGCCATCCCATCGCGTACCGCTCCGGCACCGACAGGCATTGCCCGTCCCGCACCGCACAGTAGAAAACACAGTAGAAATCTGGTCGTCGGGGCATGGAAGAGGCCCTCCTCGATGAGTCGAAAAGGGCCTCTGACCAGGTACTTAAGTTGGTGGCGGGGGCAGGATTTGAACCTGCGACCTTCGGGTTATGAGCCCGACGAGCTACCTGACTGCTCCACCCCGCGTCGTGTGGGCAATCAATGTAGCACAGCGGGCTGGCGGTGATCCGGCGTGACCTCGACGACGAGGACGGATTGGCGGGGGAGATCGAGGTCGAATGTGGTCGAAGTCCCGTGGCCTCGCGCCGCACCGGGCTCATCAGCCGCCGCACGAGCCACGGTGGTCGGTGCGTCGGCGCCGGTGTGATTGGAATCGATGCGGCGCAAAGTGATGTCACTGGACGCGGCGTCGACACCGTGGAGGACGAGCTTCAACCGGTGGGCGTGGGGAGCGAGGGCGGAGAACGACGCGGCGAGGACGACGGTCCGCCCCGTCGACGGGTCCCGGGCCGCGATCGCCCACACGCCGCTGCGGGCCGGGTCGGGCGACACCGTCTCGACGAGGCGGTCGGGCAGGCTCCCCCACGCCGCCGCGGCATGCCACGTCGGCTTCGGTGTGCCCGTCAGGTCGATCAGGCCCCAGTCCCCCTTCAAGATCGGTAGGGGCCGCCCGGACGCGTCGTGCGTCCAGTGGTCCGTGAGGCGGAACAGGGTCGCGCCGTCGAGACCGCCCCGCGCCATCGCGATCAGTGTCGCGGTCACGAACGCGGCGCCCTCGTGCGTGTCGTTGCGGCGGTCGAAGCCGCCCGAGGACAGGTTCCACTCGCTCATGATCAGCTCGCGGCCCGGGTACCGCGTGCGGTAACGCCTCGCCTGCTGTTCGTACACGGAGGGATTCGCGAACGGGTTGCGCCGCCCGAGGATGCGGTAGATCGGCAGGAACTCCGGCCCCGCGAACGGTTCGAGCCCGTCAGGCCCGAGGAAGGGGACGTTCGCGTAGTAGTGCCAAGAGACGAAGTCGAGAGGCAGCCCCCGCGATTCGGCCGCGGCGATCAGGGTGTCGATCCAGCGGTCGTCGGCAAAGAAGCACGAGCAGGCACCGAAGCGCAGGTCCACGCCCGAACGCGCCTCCTCGGCCACGACGACACGAGCCTCGGGCAGGAAGATCCCGTGCACGAACTGCGTCAGAGTGCCGTCGTAGAAGGGGAACCAGTCCGGTTCGTTCCAGGTCTCGAAGTAGCGGACCGGCACCGCGCCCCGCTGGACCCGGTCCGACACGAGTGTGCCCGTGAGCTCGGCGACGGCCGCCTCCCACAAGGCGGGATCGGCCGGGGGACGGCGGGTCGGACCGAACAGGCGCAGGCCGCCTGGCGCGGCGAGGCACTCCGGCATGTAGTCGTAGGTGACGAACGGTTCGCCGCCGACGGCGAGGATGCGGTCGACGTGCTCGTCGAGGACGGCGAGCGCCGCCGTGTCGAGACGGCCGGTGGTGCAGTCGTACATGCGGTCGATAGAGGCGTCGACCCGCACGAACCGCGGCTGGAGCGGCGCGAGCCTGGCCACGTCGGGCGTCCTCGATCCGGTCACGACGCCTGCCACGGGAGGCAGCGGCCCGGTGTCGCGGCTCGTGTCGACCTCGACCCTGACGGCATCGCCCCCCGGCAGCGGGAGCGGGTGCGCCGCAGCCGGCTCCGCGGTCGGCCCCGCCACCCAGACGAGAAGTTGCACGACCAGTCCGGCTGCACAGACCGACCGCCAAGCCCGCGAGCGAATCCCCCACATGCGGACAGTCTCGCACTCCGGACTGCATGATCCCAAGCCCGCACCCCCCTGGGCCATAGGCCTATGATTGCCCTATGGCACGGACGCAGACGATGGTGCAGTTGAACGACGAACTGGTCGCCTTGCTCGACCGTGAAGCCGCCGGTCGGGGAATCTCGCGGTCGGCAGTGATACGCGACGCGATCGCGGCCTACTTTGCGGAGTCCACGGAGAAGAGGATCGACGCTCTGATCCGGGACGGCTACACGAGGGTTCAGCCGGCCACACCGGACGAGTGGGGGGACATGGACAGGATCGCCGACCGGTCCACCCGCGAGCTGGCGCAGCGACTCGATGCCGAGGAACGGGAACAGGGGTGGGGCGGGTGGTGACCCGCTGCGAGATCTGGTGGTACGAACCTCCGGATGTGGGGCGGCGTCCCTATCTGATCCTGACCCGCAGCCGGGCCTGCGATCTCCTCAACCAGGTGATCGCCGTGCCGGCGACGCGGACGGTCCGGAACATACCCACCGAGGTGCCCTTGGACGAGGACGACGGGATGCCGGGTCCCTGTGTCCTCAACCTCGACAACGTCACCCTCGTCCGACCGGCCCTCTGCACGTCGAAGATCACGACCCTGGGTCCGGAGCGGATGCGAGAGGTCTGTGTGGCACTCGGGCACGCCACGGAGTGCTGAAGCCGGCCTCCGCTCGGATGAATCCACCCAAGGCCGACCCCCACCCGTCCCCACCCCCGAGCGCCTCCCCCGCACCCACCCGGTCCGGGAGGTAGATTCCCGGAGCCGGTTCGCACCGAACGGGCTCCGCACCCAGGGGGACGAGGGGAGAGATGGCGTCGACCGACCCGACCGAGACGACTGCCACACGCTCGGGCAACTCGGCTGACGACGGGCCGGGAGGCGGCGTGCCCGACGCACCGGGGAAGCCAGGCCTAGTCCTCACCACGCTCATCATCGTGGCGACGGTCGCGAACCTGCCGCTCGCCGTGGCGAACGTGGCGCTGCCCGACATCGGCCTCCACTTCGACGCCTCGCAGACGCAGCTCAACCTCGTCGCCGTCGGCTACTCGCTCGGCCTCGCCGCATCGGTCCTCTGGTTCGGTGCCGTCGGCGACCGCTACGGGCGCAAGCAGATGATGATCGTCGGCGTCGTCCTCTCCGCCCCCATGTGCCTCGCCGCGGCGTGGGCACCCACGATCCAGGTCCTGATCGTCGCCCGCATCCTCGGCGGTGTCGCCGCCGGCATGGCCTATCCGACCACGCTCTCCCTCATCACCGCCCTGTGGGCGCCGGGGCCGGGGCGGACGCGGGCGATCGCCCTCTGGTCCGCGATCGGCGGGGGCGTGTCGGCGCTCGGCCCGCTCATCGCCGGCCTCCTCCTCGAGAACAACTGGTGGGGATCTGTGTTCCTCGTGTCGATCCCGCTCGTCGTCGTCGCCGTGCCCATGGGCGTGAGACTCGTCCCCGCCCACGTGCACGAGGAGACCGATCCCGTCGACCACCTCGGCGGTGTCCTCTCCGCCGTCCTCGTCGGCTCGCTCATCCTCGCGATCAACTTCGCGCCCGTGCCCGACGCCGGCACGCTCGTCCTCGGCCTCTCGGTCGTCGGTGCCGCGTCCCTCGTTGCCTTCTGGCTGAGGCAGCGGCGGGCACGCAACCCCCTCTACGACCTGCATGTGGCCACCCGCCGCACCTTCTGGATCGCGGCCTGCGCCGGCATCGTCGTCTTCGGGTCCCTCATGGGTGCCATGTTCATCGGCCAGCAGTTCCTCCAGAACGTGCTCGGCTACTCGACGATCGAAGCCGGCCTCGCGATCCTCCCCGCCGCCGTCTTCGCAGTCCTCGCCGCGCCGAGATCCGCGAAGCTCGTCGAGGCGAAAGGCTCCCGCTTCACGCTCCTCTTCGGCTACGTGTTCGTCCTCCTCGGGTTCCTCGCCATGCTGGTCCTGTGGAAGGCGGGGATCCCCTACTGGAAGGTGGGCCTCGCGTATGCGTGCGTCGGCCTCGGCGTCGGTCTCGCCGGCACGCCCGCGTCCCGGTCCCTCACGGGATCGGTGCCAGTCACGCGGGCGGGTATGGCCTCGGGCACGGCCGACCTCCAACGGGACCTGGGGGGAGCCATCATGCAATCGGTCCTTGGCGCCCTCCTCACGGCCGGATATGCGTCGGCCGTGACCGACCTCATCGGTGCCTCCCCCGCCGCGACCACGGTCAGCACCGAGGTGCAGGGCCAGCTCACGAAGTCGTTCTCGAGCGCGGCGACCGTCGCGAAGCAGTATCCCGAATACGCCGACCAGATCATCGCCGGTGCACGGCAGTCCTTCGTGCAGGGCCAGGACTGGGCGTACCTCGCCGGCATCGTCGCCGTCCTCGCCGGTGCCGCCCTCGTCTTCTTCATGTTCCCGAGACGCGAGGCCGAACAACACCTCCTCGAGACCTACCACGCCGCCGACGCCGCCAGGACCGAGCCCCTCCCCGGGACCTGACCATGTCGACCCCCACTCTCGCCGAACGGCTCGGCCACGCACCCGACGCCCGCCTCCTCGTCGTCAACTGCGACGACCTCGGCTCGAGCCACGCCGCCAACGTCGGCATCGAACGCGCGCTCGGCACCGGACTCGCCACGACCACGACACTCATGGCGCCCTGCGCGTGGGTGCCCGACGCCGTGTCCCGCTGCGCCGGCTTCGACGTCGGCGTGCACCTCACCCTCAACGCCGAGTGGGACACATGCCGCTGGCGTCCCCTCACGCAGGCGGGGTCGCTCGTGGACGCAGAGGGCTGCCTACCCCGCACCGTCTTCGAGGTGTGGGAGAACGCAGACCCACGTGAAGTGCGCGAGGAATGCCGGGCGCAGGTGCGGCGGGCTCTCGACCTCGGCTTCGACGTGACGCACGTCGACTCGCACATGGGCACTCTCCAGCTCCGCGCCGACTACTTCGAGATCTACCTCGACGTCGCGGTCGAGTTCGACCTCCCGCTGCGCCTCTCGGGCCCCGAGACGGAAGCCCTCCTCGGCTTCGAGTTCCGTGAGCGGGCGGCGGACGCCGGAATCGTCTTCCCCGACAACTTCCTGTTCGTGCCGGCCGTGGGCACACGCAGCGCGATCGCAACCCTCGAGGCGTGGCCGTCGGGTGTGACGGAGGTGTACGTGCACCCTGCGATCGACACGCCGGAGCTTCGGGCCTTCGCGCCGGACTGGGAGGGACGCGTCGACGACCTGTACCTCGTGACCGAAGACGAGGACTTCCGCGCCACCCTCGAGGACGCCGATGTGCACCTGATCGGCTACCGCGAGCTGCGGGACGTGCAGCGCGACCGCTGAGCCCGTACCCGGCGCTACCGTTTACGCATGACGCGTGCGACCCGATCCGCCGTCGCCCTCCTCACGATCCTGCTCGGCCTCCTCGGGGCGGCGTGCGGCGACCCCGAGCCGGACCCCGGCCACACCGACACGACGACGACCACCGCCGACAGCGGGGACGCAGAGGGAGACGTCTACACCGGCCACTACAGCACCGGATTCGAGGTGAGTGCCTTCGTGGAGTGCGGCTCCGACGAGCAGTGGTGGGTCGTGGGGAGCGCAGAACTGACGGAGGAGGTCGAGGCCGCCGCGGATAGCCCTCCATACGAGCCTGTGTACCTGCGCGTGCGGGGCACGCTGAGCGAGCCCGGAACCTACGGGCACCTCGGCGCATACCAACGCCAGCTCACCGTGACGGAAGTGCTCGACGTCTCCGTCGAGAAGTCCTGCTGAGCGTCTACGCCGCGGCACCCTCGGCGGCCGTGGCGAGACGCTGCAGTGTCTCCTCCATGCCGGCCCGGTTGTGGGCCGCCCGGTCGCTCACCCCCGAGATGACGACGCCGCCGACTCGCGCGAGCCAACTGCGCCGGTCGTCCCACGTCTCCGTCACCGTGCACCCTTCACCCACCGCTTCGATCCAGTAGGTCCACTCGGCGACCGGGAACGGCCCCGCCGTGACGAGGAACCTGAACTCGCGTCCCCGTGTGCAGCCCTTCACCTCGGCCACCGTCGACCAGCGACGCATGCCCTTGCGGTTCTGCCCGCGGAACCTCGCCCCCACGGCCGGTCCGTCCGCCCCGCCGATCCACGTACCACGTGTCGTCTCGGGCGACCACTCCCCCATGCGGGTCACGTCGGAGATCATCTCCCAGACCCGCTCCGGGGGAGCCGCTATCGTGCGTTCGACACTCACCGTCTCGCTCATGCGGCCAAGGTAGCCCTGCGGTGGATCGAGACGCACCCCGGCCGGGGAAGCGAGCCGGGTGCAGGGACCGGCGTCCGCCCGCACCGTCCCTGCACCCGTACGCCTTACGTGTTGTCCTTCACGGTCCAGGTGATCGAGTAGCTCTTGAGCTGACCGCCGACCCAGACGGAGCCGGAATACGACGCCTTCGCCGTGTCGGCCTGCCCGGCGTTACGGCCCACCGGCTTGAAGTACAGCGTTGTCGTGAGGCTCACGCCGTTCGTGGGATCGCTCACACGCACGCTGCCGGTGTAGGACCCGGCCCAGCTCACCCGCGAGACGGCGAACGTGACCGTCGCCGTCCCCGAGTTCGGACCCGGGATCGTGCCGCTGCCCGTCACGGAGCTGATCGTGCCCGTCCCGGCCGGGTTCACGTTCACGTCACCTGAGGTGAGCGACCCCGAGGCGGTGTAGTTGATACCGCCGCTGATCGTCACGCTCACCTCGTCCGGTGGGATCGGTGCCGCCAGCGTGACCGGCCCCGCGTCCACCGAGCTCCGCCCGCCGTCGTCGTCGACAACAGTGACCCGCGGCCAATACGTGCCGGACGACGAGTAGGTGTTGTCCGACGTCGCCGTCCCCGTCGTCGCGTCCACGGTCCCGTCGCCGTCGTAGTCCCACTCGTAGGAGACGACCGATCCGTCGGTGTCCGTCGACGCCCCTGCGTCGAAGTCGACGAGGAGCGGTGCCGACCCCGTGAGGGGAGTGGCACTCAGGGCCGCCGTCGGCGCCGCGTTGGGCACCGTCGAGGTCGCGTCGAGGCGACCGTCGTAGTCGACGATGTAGTCCCACCAGTTGTTGGAGAAGGGCTCGCCGCCGATCACCGACGTGCCGGCCGCACGGGGGATGTGGGCGAGGTACCAGCGCAGGTAGCCGACACCGTCACAGGCCCACGTGTAGCAGTCGAGTGTCTGCGTCGCCCCGGTCGTGGCGGGGTAGTCGTACCAGTCGTCCGCCGTGGACGTGACCGACGCGCCCGGCGTGTGGCCGGTGAAGTAGTCACGTTCGACGGTCGCGTTCGGCGGGTTCCGCGGTCCGCCCACACCGGCCTCGCCCGGGTAGTCGCGCTCGTAGAGGCTGAACGCCCGCCACGGGTTCGACGGGTCGGCGTCGTACCACTCGCCCTGGCCGACGGTGAGCGAGAGCACACCGGCAGCCCGCATCGCGACCGCGTCGAGGGCGTCGACGAGGACGCCGTCGGAGGAGAACCCGAGCTCGCTCGGGTCGGACTGCACGCTCCACCCCATGACCGTGTACGTGCTCCCGCAGTCAGGCAGGTCGTAGCTCGGGTAGAAGGCGGGGTCGCTCGGCGTGTGCGGCACGGCGTCCCCCGGGATCTTCCACGCCCAGTCCTCGAACCCGAAGTCGGGCCCGCCGATGAGCCACACCTCGGAGATGTTGTCGTTCGCGACCTTGTCGCAGACGTCGAAGCGGTCCATGATCGCCGAGTAGTCCGTCGTCCCCGCATGCGCGGCCCCGCCCCGACCCATCACGTACTTGAGGTAGTCGGCCTCGGGATACGTGTAGCCGTCCTCGAATTCGGGGAACTCGCCCACGGTGTGAGTCTCGGCGACCTCGTATGCGATGCCGGCCGCCGCTCCCATGTCCTCGGCCATCTGCGCCGTGAGCTCGGCCGGGTCACGCCAGCTCAGGTAGTCCGACATGCGGACGCTGCCCCGCGTCCCGAGGATCGGGTCGAACGCGATCGCCATCACCTTCGACTTCTTCTCGTAGACAGAGATGGGCAGCGTGTACGACGCCGTCGACGGATCCGTGAACTCGGTGTCGTGCAGGGCCGTCACCTCCACGATGTACGTGCCCGGATCGGTGAAGGTGTGCGACACGGCACCGCCGCTCGCCGTCGCCCCGTCCCCGAAGTCCCAGTCGAAGAGGATCTCGCCGCCCTGCTCCTCGACGGTGCGGCTCAACGCCTCGAAGTCGACGCTGAGCGGTGCCACACCCGTGCGCTGCGACGCCACGATCTCGGGATACGGACCCCACATCTCGTCGTCCGGCGGAATGCTGTACCAGCAGTTGAAGTACGGCTCGACAGTGGAAGCAGTGATCCCGACGCCCGCGAACGCCGTCTCGACAGCCGCGTACTCGGCACTCGCTGCTCCGTACAGGTCGTCCGCCGCCGCCAGATACGCCATGCGCGTCTGCGTGAAGTTCGTGCTCGGGACCATGTGGCGCGTCAACGCCCGGTACGCGATCTGCTCCGCCCGCTCCTTGTCCAGGGCCGTCGCGAGCAGGTAGAACGCGTGGTTGATGATCCCGCTGTTGATGTGGACGCCTCCGTTGTCCATGCACAGGGGCACGTAGACCAGCGCGTCGTCGATGTTGGCGGGCTGGTCGTACGCCTCGGGATCCTCCATCGAGCGGATCACGCCGAGGGCGCTGCCCTCGCCGAGCTCCCAGTCGTCGCGGTCGAGCATCGACCCGAAGATGTCGGAATGAGCCTCGTTCACGGCACCGGACGCGTTCACGTAGTCGAGGCCGGCGCTCGCCTGGGAAACAGCGTGCGTCCACTCGTGGCCCACGACGTCCTTCGTGACCATGCCCGACGTGAACGCCGTCCACGAGCCGTTCCAGAAGGCGTTGGACCCGATGACTGCCGTGGGCATCTCGGCAACCGTGTCCATGCGGGCACCCATGCCATCGTATGAGACGCGCCCGAACGTGTTCAGGTAGTAGTCGTAGGTCTGGCCCGTGTAGGTGTGGGCATTCGTGACCTGGGCGGTCGGCGGCATGTACCACGGGGCGACCTTCGCCGTCTCCGTGTACTGCAGCCATCCCTTCTGCTCGCCGAGCAGATCCCACGGGTAGTCGCGGTAGGTGTAGCGCACGCGGTCGTTGGCCGTCTCGGTCTGTGTGACATCGCGACGCACGACGACGCTGCCGTCACCGGCGTCGACGCCGACCCTGATCCGCTGGTTGCCGCGCGCGACCTCGTGCATCCAGACGAGCCGGTCGGCTGCGACCTCCGGGTACGTGCCGCCTGCCAGGACCGTCAGCTTCGCCATGGCGACGTCGCCGCCCCCGGCTGCCGTGACCGCCCTCGCGGCGGCGTCAGCGGCTGTGACGACGGGGGTCGTCGACACCTGGCCGGGTGTCGAGTCGAATCCCGCCTCGACACCCGTCACGGCAGTCCCGTCGGGCGAGAAGTGGACGTTGGCCTCGCTGGTCCAGACGTCGACACCGCCCGTGGTCTGGGCGAGACGTACGTGCGTGCCGCCGGCGTCGGACTCGACGCGCACGGGGCGGCTCTCGACGTCCGTGGCGCCCTGTGCCGTGAGGTATCCGGCGAGCCACACCTGCGCCGAACCGGCGGGGTCGGCGAGGACCGCCGCGGCGTCGATTCCCGTCGGCGTGTCGACGGGACTGTAGGTGCCCGTGGGGGTCGCGGCCGGAGCGGCCTGCGTGTCGGCCGGGACGGCGACGTCGCCGCCTTGCGCCCGTGAGTCCCGGGCGGGGTCGCCGCCCGGATCGCTGTCGAGTCCGCCCGTGCCGACGAGGACCGCCGCCACGAGGGCGAGGGTCGCGACGGTGGCGACGGCGACGAGCAGTCGATGCCTGGTGATGAAGCGCTTCATCCGGTGCCTCCCAGCCGGGTTGCGTGGCGACTGCGGTCTCACAGCCGTATTGCCCCAGACGTCCGCCGTGATGTCCCCGGCGGGGCCCCTCCTCCCCCGATTCTGCCGCAAGATGCTCCGTTCGGGTGAAGAACTCCCCTCCGGAGGGACTGGTCCGGTCGCGTCACCACCTGCCGTGGAACTCCTCTGCCCAGCCGACGAGCCCGTCGACCTCGACCCGGCCCACGCCTGCGGGCGCGATCCAGCCCGACCAGTGCCCGAAGCACTGGTGGACACGCGTCCCGAGCAAGCCGAGGTTCACGCCCTCCGCCCGGTCGAAGAACGGCTCGAGCGCGACGTCGACGTACCGGCCCGCCACATCCCGCACGCGCCACGGCTTCATGAAGTCGCCGCTGTCGTAGTCCCACACGAGGTCGTCGTGGATCTTGTGGAGCCTCCCGTCAACGACGAGCCCGTTCTCGTTGAGGCCGGTGCCGTCCGTCCACTTCCCGCCGAACTGGAGGCCGACGAGGTGCCCGTCCGTCCGTCCCGAACCCGACCCCCAGTTCCAGGCGACACGGTAGGGCCACACACCACGGCCGAAGTCGAGCGTTCCGTAGGCGGCGTTGTCCTCACCGAAGGTGTAGACGTCCGACCCGACCCGCACGTAGCCGGTCGCGGGCCGCGTGTTCTGCTTGGACGTGAACTGGAACCGCTTGTCGCTCCACGGGATGAGGACGTTGAGCGATTCGTGACCGGCCGGCTTCGCGATCTCGATGTCGGCGTCGAAGGCACGGCAGAGCGCCGTGAGGCGCGTCGCGGTGGCCGACTCCGTGATCGCCGCCGTGAGGCCGAGGCCCCGCCACTGCATGTCTCCCCCCGCCACCGTATCGGGATGGGAGATGCCCAACCCGCAGGGGATCACGAGGTTCTTGGAGACCTCACGTCTCGTCTCGAAGTCGAGGAACCAGACGCTGACGAGGCCGATGTAGTCGACATCCGCGTACGTGAGCGAGAAGAGGTGGGAGTCCGTCGTCACACACCAGTACTCCCAACGCTTCTTGCGGCCGCGGGCCCCGCGCAGGTTGCAGCGATGCAGGGGGACGCGGGACCAGCCGGCGGCAGCGGGATCGAGGCGTCCGTCCGCCAGGCACTCGTCGACGTCTTCGGTGATCTCGGGCTCGGTCACCCCGCGAGCGTAACCGGCCCCCGCTCACGGTGCCCACCGGAGAGGCGGGACGGGCTGGGCCGTGTCAGTATCGGTCACCATGACCGACATGCGAACCGACCCGAATCCCGCCACGGACGAAGCGGCGCTCCGCGACCGCCTCGGCATACCCGCCCACGCCGAACGCGTCCTCGTGCTCGCCGAGTCGACGCACTGGGATCCGGACTGGCTCCTGCGCTCCGACCAGTACTTCCGCTGGATGGTGAAGCGCAACCTCGACAAGACGGTCACCGAGCTCCGCCGCGAGCCGCGCCGCGTGTTCGGCCTCGAATGCACCTTCTTCCCCCAGATGTACTGGGATGCGGTCGGTGCCGAGCAACGCGACCGTGTGCGGGACCTCGCCAACCGGGGCCGGCTCCGGTTCACAGGCAGCGGCGTGACGACTCCCGACACCCTCGTCCCCCGCGAAGAAACCCTCCTGCGCGACTGGCTGCTGGGCCAGGAGTGGCTGCGGAGCAAGGGCATCGTGCAGGAGCCACGCCTCACGTATCTCCCCGACAGCTTCGGCCACTCCCCCGAGCTGCCGGACCTCCTGCAGGCGGCGGGCTTCGACATGGCCGCCGTCACACGCATCGACGGTATGTACTTCCCGGGGACGGACTGGGAACCGCGGCGACGTTTCCCGCGGCCCGGTTCGACGGCGCAACGGCTCCTCGAGGAGGAGCGCACGCTCGACTTCGTGTGGAAGTCGAGTTCGGGGGCCGAGGTCCTCGCGCACTGGAACGCCTTCGGCTACGGCCAGGGTGACATGATCGCGGGGCACGGGCCGGTCCGCCTCCTCACGTTCCCGTCGTACGTGCCCGACCGGCGTGAATCGTTCCTGCGCCGCCGTGTCGAGTCGTACGTGCGCGACCTCGCGCCCGTCGCCCGTACGCCCTACATGCTCCTCACGCTCGGCCTCGATTTCGTCCCCCCCGTACCGCGCCTCTGGGATTCGATCGACGGCTGGAACGAACGCGACTTCGAGCGCACGGGGGTCTGGCTCACGAACGCGGCGTTCGAGGACTACCTGGCGCTCGTCGGCACGCGGCGCCACCTCCTGCCGGAGATCGCGTTCGATCCCAACCCGTACTGGACCGGGTTCTACTCGGCCCGTCCCGACCTGAAGCGGGCCTGCCTCGAGCTGGCCGACACGCTCGTCCTCGCCGAAAGTGCGTGCCTCGCAGACGGCGACGCCGCCCGGGCGGGAGACATGCGGGACGGTCTCGCCGACGCGTGGCACATCGCCGTGACCGCGAACCACCACGACTGGATCACGGGGACGTCGCCGGACCGTGTGGTGGCCACCGAGCAGCGCCCCTGGCTCGAATCTGCCCAGGCGGCCGCTTCGCGGGCGCTCGCCGCCGTGCCGGCCGCGCCGCAGCCGGAGGAGACGGGGGAACCGCCGCACGTGACGTGGCGACGCGAGGGGACGTGCCTCGTGGTCGACACGCCGGGCCTGCACGCCGTGATCGACGACAGCGTGGGCGGCTGCGTCGTCGCGCTCGAGGACAGGGACACGGGTGCGGCGCTCGTTGCCGCGCCGGCGGCAGACGTAGTCGTCTTCGAGGACAGCGGCGGCCTGTGGCGCATGGGCATGGAGTACGTCGGAGGCCGCTACCGCGAGGTCGACGCGGCGTCCCGGCGGTCCGCCCGCACGCGCGTCGAGGAGACGGTCACGGGGATCGACGTCGTCGTCACGTGCGAGGTGGCGGGACGCGTGACCGAACGCCGCTATGTCTTCGGAGGGGCGCCGCGGCTGCACGTGCGGACGCGGCTCGGCTGCGACGACAGGCGAACTGCGGTCCTCCGTCTCCCGACGACAACCCGGCCGTCCAGCCTCGACATGCACCAGCCGGGAGGGGTCGTGTCCCGACCCCTCCAGCGCGGCTTCGATCCCACCTACTGGCCGCTGCACTCCTTCGTCGCCGCCCGTAACGCCGACAAGCGTGGCGTTGGTGTGGCGACCGACATGCCGACGGCAGTCGCGGTCTCCCCCCACGGCGTGATCGACGTCGTCGTCGCCCGCAATGCCGTCAAGGAACAGGCGTGGGGCGTGGTGCCGCTCCTCGCCAACCCCGCGAAGGGCCGTGTGCGCCAGGACGTCGACTTCGACATCGCCCTCTGGGCCGTACCGGCAACCGCTGGGCCTCACCACTTCGAAACCGTGTGGCGTGACCTCGTCGACGCGGCCGATCCCGACCCGGCGAGACGGCACGCCCGCGCTCTCGTCGCCGCCACGTTCACGACCGACGACCCGCACGTGTCCGTCGTCGCCGCCAAGCTCGCCCACCGCGATGGGGGCATGATCGTGCGCCTGCGGGACCTGAGGGGGGGCGCGACACGCACCCGGCTCCGTGTGCGGGGAGTCGACCTCGTCGCCGCCTCCCGCTGTGACGCACGCGAGCGGGACTTGGAGAGCCTCGTCGTGGCCGGGGACGGTGTCGACGTGCCGCTCGCCTATGGCTTCGCGACAGTGCGCCTCGTGACGTAGAGCTCGGGCGCGTGAAACCCGTCCCCGCTGGAGGTGCCGCCGCGGCTCAGTCGTGCTCGCAGCTCGCGGTCACCGACGCGATCATCGTGTCCGCGAGCGAGGCCGCGCGAGGTGCGATGACGGTCTCGGTGGCGAGGCGGCCCTTGAGCCCGACCGGCTCCCACGTCGAACGCACACGCACGAGGCAGGAGTCTGCGTCCGCCAGGTCAGCTTCGTCCGGTGGCTCGATCTCGATGACGGTGCGGATGTCCCGGGCGAGGAGCGGCGCCTGCTTCGTGCCGAGGAACTCGCGGAGCTGGCGCAACTCGATGCGCCGGTCCGGTTCCCAGGCGGTGACCTCCTGGTCGACGGTCGCGTTGCGTGTCCCGACCTTGTACCGGACACGCTGCACCCGCCCCACCCCCTCGTCCGGTCCTTCGAGCTTCTCCACCTTCCGGGCCGACGGATACCACTCGAGCATTGCCTGCATCGCCGAGATCGTGGACCAGATCTCGTGCGCACCCGCGGCGATCTTGCGCTGCCGGACAACTTCAGGCACCTTCCCTCCCGGGGTTGGTGGACCGCCTCGGGGCCGGAGGTGGTCCGGGGTGCGTCCTCCCAGCGCACCTGCCACACCATCGACGCGTCCACAGGCCGACTTGAACTGCGTGCAGGATGGCCGGGGCGGAGAGAGAATCCATCGGTATCCGCTTCGCGCGAGGAGCCGGCAGCGGCCACCATCGAGGAACGAATGAGAGTCTGCGTAATCGGCACGGGGTACGTCGGTACCGTCACGGCGGCCTGCTTCGCCCATGTCGGCCACGATGTCGTCGGGCTCGAACAGGACCCGGACAAGGTGGCGAAGCTCAAGGCGGGTGAGCTCCCGTTCGTGGAACCGGACTGCGCCACCCTGCTCGGAGACGGGCTCGACGCGGGCCGGCTGCGCTTCACGGAAAGCTACGAGGACGCCATCCCCGAGAGCGACGTCGTGTTCATCTGCGTGGGCACCCCGCTCACGGAGACCGGGGACGCGAACGTCGACGCGCTGCGGGATGTCGTCACGAACCTCGCCCCGCTCATCGGAGACCGCTTCAAGACCATCGTGACCAAGTCGACCGTGCCCGTCGGGTCGGGGGACTGGATCACGATGCTCATCGAGGACGCGATGTCCCCGTCACAGGTGCGCATGCGGAACTTCGGAGTCGTCTCCAACCCCGAGTTCCTCCGCGAGGGATCGGCCGTCGCGGACTTCCTGTATCCGGACCGGATCGTCCTCGGGTCCTCGTCGCAGGACGCCCTCGACCAGGTCGCCCTGCTCTACGACACGATCGTGCGCCAGGACTTCACGGACGCCCACGCAGACCTCGCCCCCATACCTCTCATCCGCACGACGCTGGAGTCCGCCGAGCTGATCAAGTACGCCGCGAACGCGTTCCTCGCCACGAAGATCAGCTTCATCAACGAGATCGCAAACATCTGCGAGCGTATCGGCGGCGACATCGAACAGGTGGCGGAAGGTATCGGCCTCGACCGCCGCATCGGCAACGCCTTCCTGAGCGCGGGCATCGGCTGGGGCGGTTCCTGCTTCCGCAAGGACATCCTCGCCCTCACGCGAACTGCAGAGGAATACGGGTTCACACCCACGCTGCTCCGCTCGACCGTCGACGTGAACGAGGCGCAACGCCTCGGTGTCATCCGCAAGCTCCAGGACGAGTTGAAGATCCTCAAGGGCAAGCGGATCGGCCTCCTCGGCCTCTCGTTCAAACCGGACACGGACGACCTGCGTGACGCGCCGTCCCTCACGCTCATCGAGCGGCTCGACAATGCGGGCTGCCGCGTCGGCGTCACGGATCCTGTCGTCACGAGCCTCGGCGAGCCGTTCGACGGCGTCGTGACCTTCCACACGGACGTCGAAGACCTCGCCGACGGCGTGGACGCGCTCGTCCTCGTGACCGAATGGCCCGAGTACCGGGATCTGAACCTGGACAAGCTCGCCGCCCGCATGCGGACAAAGGTCATCATCGACGGGCGCAACGCCCTCGACGGCGACGCCATCCGCCGGGCCGGCTTCCGCTACGTCGGCGTCGGTCGCAGCTGAGAGAACACCACGTCCGACCCCGTGGTGCAAGCGCGCTATCGTCACGCACGCCGGGAAGGTCCGGTTTCTCGCTTCCGTGCAGGGGATGGATGATCGAGCGGTTCGTACTGGTCGTGGCAGCCTGCCTCGTATTCGCGGCATGCCAGACACAGTCAGCGACCGACGAACCGGGAGAGCGAAGCACGACGACCTCCGGCACCGCGACGGGCGACCACACGACCCTGCTGTCGCAGCCTTCGCAACCCCCGCCCGAGGGTGTGCCTGCAGTCATCACGGCGACCGTGGACGAGGGCGGGCGCTGCTCTCGCGTCCCCGACACCCTGCCCTTCCTGTACACGGACCCGCGTACCGAGGTCGGGCTGCGCACGTTCGTCTGCCTGTTCGGTTACGACGAGGGCGGCACGCTCGTGTTCTCGGCGACAGGCCCGGACGGGGGGAAGGTCACGGCCGAGGTCGACTCGGACGACCTGCCCGAAGGGCCGGGTGTCGCCTTCCACTGGGTCGCGCCACCCGACGCGCCGACAGGCAACTGGCAGCTCGAGGCGCGGCTCGGCGAGGATGTGGACGGCGACAACATCGCGGTCGGTGCAGCCAGCTATCCGCACGTGGCGATCGTCGCCTCACCTCTCGACGTCGTTCCCCGCATCCGGGCCGGTGATCCCGTCGACGCCACGCTCACCGGCTTCCCGCCGCGTACCGACGCCGACCTGCACCTGTACCGCGCCGGCGACGACGGCTACTCCTATGTCACCACCCTCACCGTGCCCGTCGACGCCTCCGGCATGGGAGAGGTGCAGGTCGAGACGGGTACAGGCGACCCGACCGTCCTCTACTGCTTCACGTATGCGGCCGGGAACTTCGACGCAGGGCAGGTCTGCAGCTCGACTCCGTTCCGCCTCACGTAGCCCGAGCCGCGGCCCGCGGCCGTGTCGGGTATCAGGAGGCCTCACGGATGTCGTCGGAGGTGCGCCTGCCGTCGGCACAGGCGATCGCGGCCGCGCCGAGCTGCAGGAGACGGAGGTCGCCGACGGGTGTGCCCGTCCCCCGGTTGCAGACCATCGCGATCGCGAGGCGGCGCGTCGGATCGGCCCAGCCGCCGGACCCACCGAACCCGAAGTGCCCGAAGGCGGTCGGCACATAACCCCGGATCGTCATGATGCCGTGGTAGCCGAGACGCCACATCATGGGCAGGACCATCACCCGGTCGATGCGGACGACCTGCACACGGCCCACCTGTCTCACCGTGGCAGGCGAGAGGAGCTGCACACCGCCCGTCGTGCCCTGCCCGGCAAGCATCGCGTACATGCGGCCGAGCGAGCGCGCGGTCATGAAACCGTTCGCCGCCGGGATCGACGCATCCATCAGACCGCTCCCGAGGAAGAAGTCCTCGATGCCCCGCGGCGCGAGCGCGTTCACGATGCGCCGCGGGTTCACGGGGGACCGCACGAAGGAGAGGAAACGCGCGAACACCTCGCCGAGCCGGCGTTCGAGTTGCCGCAACGGCCGCGGGCCGACGTGCGTGGGCACGCCGATCGGCCCCAGGGGGGCGACGCGGTGACGTTCACTTTCGGGGCAGCCGACATAGAGGCCGTCGAGGCCGAGGGGCCGGGCGATCTCGTCTGCGACGAACACGTCGACGGGTTTGCCCGACACGCGCCGCACGATCTCACCCACGAGCCAGCCGTACGTCATCGCGTGGTAGCCGGTCGCGGTCCCCGGTTCGTAGGCGGGTGCGGCGCGGGCGAGCGCGTCGGTCATGTGATCCCAGTCGAGCATGTCGTCGGCATGGTCGATGACCGAGCGGATCCTGTGGAGTCCGGCCGAGTGCGTGAGGATATGGCGGACCGTGGTCTTCTCCTTGCCCGCCTGGGCGAACTCGGGCCAGTAGTCACTCACGGCGGCGTCGTAGCGGACCTCCCCGCGGTCGGCAAGGACGTGCAGGGCGGTGGACGCTATGCCCTTCGTCGTGCTGAAGCACATGGCGAGTGTGTCGGCATCCCAGGGCTCCTCCTCCGTGCGGAGGCCACCCCAGAGATCGACCACGAGCTCGTCCTCGTGGAACACGGCCAAGGCGGCGCCGCCGGAGGTGCGGGCGAGCTGGTGCCGGAACGTGCCGGCGACAGCCTCGAAATCCGGATGCGCATGTCCTTCCACGAATCCGCCTCCTGGTGGTCTACGGCGCCGGCGCGACCCCGCAAGTGTTGCACAACCGCCGTAGTCTCGATCGCATGCCGAACCGTCTCGCCGCGGAGTCCTCCCCGTATCTCCTCGCGCACCGCGACAACCCGGTTGACTGGTACCCGTGGGGTGACGCGGCACTGCGCCGCGCGCGGGAAGAGGACAAGCCGATCTTCCTCTCCGTCGGATACGCGGCATGCCATTGGTGTCATGTGATGGAACGCGAGTCCTTCGAGGACGCCGGGACGGCCGCCCTCCTCAACGACTGGTTCGTGAGCGTGAAGGTCGACCGGGAGGAGCGGCCCGACCTCGACGCGATCTACATGGAGGCGGTGCAGGCCCTGACCGGCCGGGGCGGCTGGCCCATGTCCGTCTGGCTCACACCCGAGGGCGTCCCGTTCTTCGGCGGGACGTACTTCCCGCCCGAGGACCGGCCCGGTCTCCCCTCCTTCAAGCGCGTCCTCGGCGCACTCCACACCGCCTGGGTCGAGCAACGCGCCGACGTAACGGAACAGGGCGAGCATCTGCGCGAGGCCCTCACCCGCGCAGCGTCGCTCACGGCGGGCGACATCCCCGCCGGTGCCGTCGGTGCGGCCGTCGCCGCGCTCGCCGGCCTGTGGGACGACGAGAACGGGGGGCTCGGGACCGCGCCGAAGTTCCCCCAACCCATGCTCCTCGAGCTCATGTTGCGGCACTGGGCGTCGACGCGGGACGCCGGTGTCCTCGCCGTCGTCGAGCACAGCCTCGCGAAGATGGCGGCAGGCGGGATCTACGACCAGCTCGGCGGCGGGTTCGCCCGCTACTCCGTCGACGCCACGTGGACGGTGCCCCACTTCGAGAAGATGCTCTACGACAACGCCCTCCTCGTGCCCGTCTACCTGCATGCCTGGCAGATCACAGGCAACCCGGACCACAGGACGACCGCCGAGGAGACACTCGACTACCTCGAGCGCGAGATGCTCCAGCCCGACGGCGGGCTGAGCTCGAGCCAGGACGCCGACTCCGAGGGTGTCGAAGGCAAGTTCTTCGTGTGGACACCGGCGGAGCTCGACTCTGCCCTCGGTCCCGCCCGTGGCGCCCGCGCCGCTGCGTACTTCGGCGTGACGGCACGCGGGAACTTCGAGGACGGCAAGTCGGTCCTCACGCGGGCCGACCCCGCCGCCCTCGACACGGAGGAGGTGGAGGACGTGCGCAGGCACCTCCTCGAGGTACGGGCCCGGCGCGTACCGCCCGCGACGGACGACAAGGTCCTCGCATCCTGGAACGGCCTCGCCCTCGCCGCTTTCGCCGAGGCAGGCAGGGTCCTCGGCCGCGACGACTACACGGCAGTCGCAGCAGGTATCGCCACGCACGTCCTCGGCCCCATGTCACCCGGAGGGCACCTTCACCATGTGTGGCGGGCGGGACGCACTTACGTCCCCGGCTTCTGCGAGGACTACGCCGGCGTCGCCCTCGGCCTCCTCGAGCTGTACCAGACGACGTTCGACGAGGCGTGGTTCCGAGCGGCGTGCCACCTCACGGACGAGATGCTCGACCGCTTCGAAGACCCTGCAGGCGGGTTCTACGCCACAGCCGCCGAGACGGCGCACCTCATCGTGCGCCCGAAGGACGTGTTCGACAACGCCGTGCCGTCGCCGAACTCGGCCGCGGCAGACGTCTGCGCACGGCTCGCCGCGCTCACGGGTGCACACCGGTACGAGACGGCTGCACACCGCGCTGCCGCCGCGGTCGGCACCGGCCTCGCACGCCACGCCCCCGCCCTGGGACGGATGCTGGGCGTGCTCGCCTTCCTCGAAGCCGACACGGTCGAGCTCGCTCTCGTCGGTCCCGATCTCGAAGCGATGCGCGAGGTGGCCTTCGCCGCCTACCGCCCCTTCCTCGTGACCGCCGGTGCCGCCCACACGCAGGACACGTCGGTACCGCTCCTCTCCGGCCGGCCCGGTGCTGCGACGGCACTCGCCTACGTGTGCCGCGACTTCACGTGCCTGCGTCCCACTTCCGACCCCACCGAGCTCGCCACCCTTCTCGGCTGAACGGGACGGTCACAGCTCGGCTGCCCGCAGGAGGCCTGAGTCGTAGGCCTCGCGGGCGAGATCGGCGGCGATCCGGCTCGCCTGCTGACGTCGCGACCTGATCACACCGTGCACGCCGTCCTCGTCGGTCGCGGCGAGATCGGCGGCGAGCGCCCCCCACCAGCCTCCGGCTACGGCATCGATGATCTCCTGCACCGACGCGGTATCCACGTCCAGGGCATCGGCGCCGGGGTCGGTCCCGACGTGGAGGCTCGCGTCCCGTGCCGCCCGTGTCACGACCTCGGCGAGCACTCCCTGCACGTGCTCGTGCAGCTCCGACGTGAGCTCGTCGGCCGAGATCGAACCCCCCGTCTGGTGGGCGTGCAGGGCGATGTTCTCCGCCTGTTGCAGAGCCCGCTTCAGCTTGCGCGTGGCGGCGGGCTGGAGCTCGGCGAGGGCAAGCTCCCGCATCTCGGCCATGGCATCGGCGGACGGTACGCCCGGCTCCGCCTCGTCCTGCGTCGCAACACTGTCCTCGCCGGGGGGAGCCGCCTCGGCGGTCTCGGCCGGCGGGGGCTCCGGGTCGTCCTCGGCTGCCTCGTCCCCGAGCGTGTCGAGCTCGGCGGTCAGGGTCGAGAACGCCGCTTTGAGTCGATCCCGCGGGTCGGGCGGGGCGGGAGAGGCAGCCACCTCGCCGGGATCGGGCCCGGCGTCGTCTCCCCAAGTCGTCTCCTCGAGCTCGGCCGTGTCGCTGCTCTCGGCACGCGGGCCGCCTCGCATACCCGTGCCCGCGTCCCTCTCACGGTCGGCGATGACGCGGTCGAAGAGGTCGTCGGTTCCCTCGTCCGAGACTGGAGTCGCGTCGGCGGCGATCTCACCGAGATGCGTCGCGTGCGCGCCGCCTTCCGCCGCTTCGGGCGCGGCCCCCGCACCCACGGCATCGAGGTCGAGGTCGACGAGGGCGACGAGCTCGGTGTCGAGGACGGGAAGCTCGGCATCGTGGAGCTTGAGGCCGTCGAGGTTGCCGAGAACCGAGGCGAAGGCGTTGCGGGCGGCAGTGACGTCTGCCTGGAGTCGCTTCTGGACCGTCTGGAGGAGCCGGACGTGCTCCTCGAGTCGCACGCGCTCGTCGTTGAGGCGAGCGACGATCTCCTTGCGCGACTGGCGGGCGTGGGCGACGATCTCGTCCGCCTTCGCGCGGGCGCCGGCAAGGATCTCGGTGGCCTGGCGGGCGGCGTCCGTCTCGGCCTCGGCGTCGGCGACGAGGCGGGACACGACCCGCTCCTCGCTCTCGGCCGCGTCGCCCTCGGCGGCGAGCAGGTCCGCCTCGGCCCGGGCGCGGGCGAGAAGCCGTTCGGCCTCGTCCGCGACCTCGGCCCGGACACGGCGCACCTCCTCCCGCAGGCGGTCGCGCACCTCCTGGGACTGGATCGCGAGGCGCCGCGCCGCCCGGTCCCCATACTCGTCGGCCTGCACCTTGAGACTCTCCGCCTCCATGCGCGCGTCCGCCTGGATCTCCGTCGCCCGCCCCTCGGCCGCCTCCACGATCTCACGCGCGTTCTCCTCGGCCGCGGTGACGATCCGCGTCGCCTCGGCGGACACCTCCTCGAGGTCGGGGCCCGCCGCGACCTCGGTCGGCACCTGCTCCTCGGCCGCCGCGGGCGCGGGCACCTCCTGCACGACGACGGGGATCACGACCTCGGCCGCGTACGCCTTCTCGGCAGCGAGGCGCAGGGACGCGGATTCGCCGCGGGCCGCGCGGAGGCGGCCCTCGAGCATGCGAATGTGCTCCGCCACGGTGCCGAGGAACTCGACGACCGTCTCGGGCTCGAATCCCTTGCGCGTCGTGTCGAAGCGCCTTGCCGCGACGGCTTCGGGCGTGATCTCGTCCGAGGTCACCTCGACCGTGTCGGTCGACTCGTCAGACGGGGAGTTTCTCCTCAATGGGCAACCTGACTCGCTTGTTCAGGTACTGAGTAAAGCCGATCAGGTCGTCGCGCGTGGGGAACTCGTCCGAAAGCCGGAGCCACTCCTCGCTCCAGGGATTGAGGCGGGCGTCGTCGTCGCGGCGCTCGTAGTAGCTGCCCGAACGCGTGAAGCCCTCGACCGTGCCGAAGCCTTCGAACAGGCTGATGCCCCGGAACACGACGAGGGGGAAGAACGAGGACACGTGCAGGCCGTGCATGCGCAGCTTGTCGCAGGAATCGATGAGCGACTCCCGCGACTCGCCCGGGAACCCGGCGATGAGGGTGAGAACAGGCTGGATGCCCGTGCGGCGGGCGGCAAGGGCGGCCTCGATGATCTCGTCGGCATCCTCGCGCTTGAGTGCGATCTCGTTGAGGACCTCGTTGTTGACGGACTCTGCACCTATCCCGACGGTGACCCATCCGCATTCCGCCATCTTCTCGAGCCTGCGTTCGTCCAGCGCGTCCGCCCGCGTCTGGCACGTGTAGGAGTAGCCGATCTCCGCCAGCATGTCGAGCATCGGCTCGAGCCGCTTCCACCGCAACGTGAACGTCGAGTCCCCGAAGAAGAAGCGGTTGTGCTCGGTGGGGTAGTTCTCGTGGCAGAAGCGCACGGCGTCGGCGATGTACTCGGCGGAGTGGAAGCGCACCTTCCGGCTCCAGATCGCCGGGTCGAGACAGAAGGAGCACTTCTCGGGACAGCCACGTGCCGTGATGATGCCCGTGCCCGGCCAGTAGTCGCCGTAGGGGATGAGCTCACAGAGGATGTCGTGGCGTCTGCGGATGAGGAACTCCTCGCCTGCCGTGTAGAGGTGCGGGAACGTGTCGAGGTCGTTCTCCCGCGCGCGGGCGCGGGTGCGCACGATCGCCCCGTCCGCGTCCTTGTAGACGAGTCCGTCCAGGTCACGTGGGTCCGTCGCCCCGGCCTCGAGCACGTCGAGGAGCTCCGCCGCCGTGTTCTCGCCCTCGCCCACGACGATGAAGTCGACGAGCCCTTCGAGCGCGATCTCGTCTGCGTGCAGGGTTGCGTAGTTCCCCCCGGTGACGATCGTGGCGTTGGGGCAGCGCTTGCGGATCTCGCCGAGGAGCCGCTTCACGTACACGATCATGAAGTAGTACATCATCGGGTAGAGGATGACGTCGGGTTGCATCGCCTCGAGCTGGGCAAGGACGGCGTCCCAGCGTGACTGGAGCCACGCATCCATGCGGTCCGCCGCCTCCGAGTCGACGAGTGCCCGGTTCGACATGTTGCGGAAGAAGTCGGCGCTGATGTCTTCGGCGGCACCGATGACGTTCACGACGTCGAAGGGTCGTCCCACCTTCTTCAGGTAGGCGGCGATGTACTGGATTCCGTATTCGGGTGACAGGAGGTTCTTGTTGCGCTGATCCTGCCAGTCGATGTCCCACATGTCCTCGGGCCGCACGGCCATGAGTGAGAACGCCAGCGAGTCCGTCACCAGCACCGTTCGCATGTTCGTGATTCCCCCTGCCTCAGGCCGAGTCGATCGGGCAAGGGTACGCAATGACCCGACACAGGTCACTTTCGCACAGCGCGTACGTGGAAAACCCCGAGGGGATGGTCAGGCGGGGGGGAGGGCGTCGAGAGCCGCGAGGGCCTCGTCGATGTTGCTCACACACACGACCTCGACCGACTCGGCCTTCTCCTTGGCGGCATCGCAGTTGCCGTCGGGCACGAGGAAGAGATCGGCGTCGACTCCTTCGACGGAGCTCACCTTCTGCTCCACACCCCCGATCGCACCGACGGTGCCGTCGAGGCTCATCTCGCCGGTGGCAGCGACACGCCGGCCGTGCGTGAGGTCCTCGGGGCTGAGCCGGTCGATGATCGTGAGCGTGTAGACGAGCCCGGCCGACGGGCCGCCCACGTTGCGGGAGTCGATCGTGACCTCGACGGGGGATTCGACGTCGAAGTCCGCCGTCTGCACGACGATGCCGACCATCGCCTTGCCCGGCGCCTCCGGGTTCGCGACGAGAGGTACGTCCACGGTGCGTTCCCTGCCGTCGCGCTCGACCACGAGAGAGACAGACGTGCCTGCCGGGAGGGGTGCGAGCAGCGCCGTGAGGTCCGTCACGATCTTCACCGGCGTTCCGTTGACGGACTTCACGACGTCCCCCCGTTCGAGGAGGTCTGCGGCGGGCACGTCCTCGGCGACCTCGACGATGAGGGCACCCGACCCCGTGAACGTGACGGGAATCCCCAGCTTCTCGAACGCGACGGCTTCGGCGTTCAGCTTCGACCCGTCCATGAGCGCCTGGTTGACCTCGTCCACCTCTTTGTCGGACTTGCCGCCGTCAATCTGCTCGGAGGGGACGAGCACGGCGTCGCTGTCGAGACGCGTCGCGACCCACTCGAGCAACGTGACGGGGGTGACGGAGACGGTGGTCATGTAGAGCGATCCGTCGTGGTCGAAGGTCGGTGCACCCTCGACGCCGACGAGGGGGAGCGTCTCGTAGCTGTCTCCCGGCGCGATCGAGTAGTAGTCGAGACGCACCGTCGATCCGACGACGAGCGCAATCGCGAGGAACACGGTGACACCGCCGAACACCTTGAGCCACCGCGGCGGTCGCCAGCGGGCAGGCGCTTCCGGCTCGGCCGCTCCCGATGCGCCGGGCTGCAGAGGGGAAGGGCCCGCGACATCTCCGAACCCGTCTCCGTAGCGGGGGGTGTAGTCGGTGCCGGCATTGCCCGGCGAGAGCCAAGGCGCAAGCGGGGGCGGGTCGGGCGCGCCGTTCCCGCCGGGCAGTCCCGGCGTACGGCCCGTGCCGATCTCCCCGATCTCGGTGTGCTCGTCCATACAGCTCGTCATCCCGCCCACGTGGCGCGCGAAGATGGTCCGTTCGCCGGGCGGCTCGAAGTAGCATCCCGCAGCGTGACGACCGAAGACCGGAAGGTGCAGCGCTCCGGTGACCCGTCGGCGGGATCACAGGACTCCACCGTACACGCGTCGGAACACGGAGACGGCAGGGATCGTCGCGGCATCGACCTGCGGCGAGGCCTCGACCGGGCGGCGCGACGCGTGGGCACGTGGAACGCCCGTGCCACGGCGAGCGGAGAGGAAGTCGGCCGCGCCGTGCGCGACACGCTCTTCCGGCACGAGCGGGGCCGCGTCCTCCCCCCCAGGACGAGGCTCGAGTACCCCGGTCTCCTCGAAGCAGAGGCAGGCCCCGGCCTCTTGCCACCCGATCCGGTCCTCATCCCCCACACTGCGCTCGCGGCATCGGGACGGGGCGGTGGGAGCGCGAGACGCGGTGGCCGGCACGAAGACCGCCCGCGAGAGGACCAACCGCGGGAGGAGGGTTCCGGCGGCGCGACCCAGGCCGATGCAGACACGGCGCCCCCGTCCGGCGACATCCTGCCACCCCCGACCTCTCAGCCGACCCCGCCGGCTCGGCGTGTGGCCTCAGGCGTAGTCCTCGTCGCGATCGCGATCGGTATCGGCCTAATCCTGAGCATCAGCCTGATCATCGCGGTCGCGTGGGGAGCCTCGACGGTGATCAACTACTTCGGGAACTGACGGCTCAGGGCCGCGAGAAGATCCCGAAGGTGGGTGTCTCGACTGCCTCGTGCGTGTTCTCGGGCATGACGGCCTGGTCGATGTCCACGGCCTGCGCATCCTGGATCGAGTCGACGACCTGGACAGCGAGCACGTCGGCGGGACTCGGTTCGACTGCGAAGTCCGCGGCGGGCCTGCTGTCCGCGCTCACCTCGACCCGGTAGTAGGCGTGGAACTGGATCGGTACCTCTTCGACCTCGTACAGATGCGTGTCCTCGACACCCTCGCGATTGCGCAGGTCTTCGATGAGGCGCACTGCCTCGTCGAGCCCGTCGGCCATGCGATGGGACACTTTGCCATCTTCGGTTCGAAACGTCACCATGTGAGACATGGCGGCTCCCTGTCTCCTCGAGCGATTTGGATTCCCAATCGGCCTTCCGGCCCATTTACTTGATGCACACGACCCGGATCCCCGGGGTGCAAGATGACCACACACGATGAGGCACTCGACCGTCGTCGCACAGATCTGCTCCGCCTCATGCGCCACACCCGCACACAAGGCGAGGGGGCAGCGACGAGTGCGAAGCTCGTCTCCGCCGTGACGGACCCCGACCCCGGCCTGCGCCGTGCCGCCGCCGACGCGGCGGGATTCAGGCAGGATCACACGCCCGCGCTCGCCATGTCCCTGGTCAGGATGCTCGAGACCGACGACGTGGACCACTGCCGCGAGGCTGCCGCCTTCGCCCTCGGCGAGATCGGAGGGGAACGGGCCGTCTCGGCCCTCGTCACGGCCACGGCGACGGAGACGTCGCCCCTCGTACGTGAGGCGATCGTCGCCGCCCTCGGCGCGATCGGCGATCCCGAGACTGCTGCGGTCGTGGCCGCGATGACCCGCGGTGAGAAGCCGGCCGTGCGCCGCCGCGCAGTCGTCGCCTGCGCCGGATTCGACTCGCCCGAGGCGGACGGCGCGATCAGGGCTGCGCTCGAGGACAGGGATCGTCACGTGCGGGACGCGGCAGCGTGGATCCTGCGGCCACCCTGCTGACCGCTCACGGGGTAGACACGAATATGTCCTTGAGCAGGTCGAAGGACTCGAGCGCCTTGCCCGCCCCGATCACCACGGACTCGAGCGGTGCCTCCGGTAGGTGCACCGGCACGTGCGTGTCCCGGGAGAGCCGGGTGTTGAGCCCGCGCAGGAGACCCCCACCACCGGTGAGGAGGATGCCGCCCGTGAGGATGTCTTGGGCGAGCTCGGGTGGAGCGTCGCCGAGACAGTCGACGACGGCCTGCGCGATCTGGTCGACCTGTTCCTGGATCGCCTGTCTCACCTGCTCGGTCGTGATGACGACCGTCTTGGGCAGGCCGGTCATGAGGTCCCGGCCCCGGATCTCGCCCTTGAGCTTCTCGTCGACTTCGAATGCGGAGCCGATCGCGAGCTTCACACCTTCGGCGGTGCGTTCGCCGATCGCGACACCGAACGTCCTGCGCACGTAGGCCTGGATTGCTGCGTCGAAGTCGAAGCTCCCGAGCCTGATCGCCTTGAGCGTCACGATGCCGCCGAGTGAGATCACCGCGACCTCCGATGTGCCCCCACCCACGTCGACGATCATGGAGCCGAGCGGTTCGTGGATTGGCAGCCCGGCTCCGATCGCCGCCGCCATGGGCTGTTCGATGAGGTACGCGGCCTTGGCGCCGGCGCGCAGCGTGGCCTCCTCCACGGCACGCTTCTCGACTTCCGTTATCGCCGAGGGCACGCACACGAGAACCCGCGGCCGGCTGAGGCTGAACCGGCCGACTCCGGCGCGTTCGAGCACGAGGCGGATGAGGCGCTCCGTCACGTCGAAGTCGGTGATCGCCCCGTGGCGCAGGGGTCGCACGGCGACGATGTGGCCCGGCGTGCGGCCGATCATGTTCCAGGCCTCGCGGCCCATCGCGAGCACCTGGTTCGACCTCGTGTTGAGGGCGATCACGGTCGGCTCGTTGATGATGATGCCCCGCGTCTTCTCGTAGACGAGAGTGTTCGCGGTGCCGAGGTCTATCGCGAGGTCACGGGGCAACGGCATCCTCCCTGTGGGCGTACGCGTGCTCCGGCCCCTCCTCGTGCAGGCCGGTTTCACCGTGCGCGCACAACACCCACTCGCCGTGGCCTGCGGCCCACTCACGCTTCCAGATCGGGGCTCGCTTCTTGACCTCGTCGATGAGGTAGCGGCAGGCGAGGAAGGCCGCGTCACGGTGACCACACGCGGCGGCCGTGACGACGGCGAGGTCACCGGGCGAGAGCCGCCCCACGCGATGCAGGACGGCTGTGCGCTCCGCCCCGAAGAGCTCCTCCGCTTCTGCCGCGATCTTGTCGATGACCAGTTCGGCCACACCCGCATACGCCTCGTAATCGAGGAACTCGACGACGCCACGCGCGATCCGGTCAGGCCGGACCGACCCCACGAACACCGTCACTCCGCCCAATTCGGGCGCCGATACGTGGGCATAGGCCTCGTCCACCCCGATGGGTGAGTTGCGCAGCTCGATGAGTCGGTGGCGCCCGGGTGGGGTTCGGGGTCCGGGATCGGCGTCGTCGCAGCCGTCGGGATGATGGCCGGAACGCTGAACTGAATGGACCATCCGGTCAATTGTACGATGAGACCCTGCGCGGTGCCGCATGCGGATGTCTTCATGCCAGAATCGCGCCATTCTCATACACCTCTCAAGTCGAGTACGTAGGTTGCCCGTCATGCCGTACGACTCAGATCTCCAAGCCACGTCCTGGAACCCGACATCCGCCCCGTCAGAGGCGACAGATCCCGACCTTCCCCCCCTCCACCCCCGCTACGGCGGTGACCGGCCGGACGCACAGCCGAGCAGAGCCGAAGAGATCGCCACGGAGATCGTCCCCCCCGCGATGACTGCAGGTGTCCCCTACGGCACCGGGCACGCGAACCGGCCTGCCCCGCCCCGCCCCCCCGCACCCGACACGAAGGCCCGCCGCGGGCCGGGCCGGGCATTCATCCTATTCACCGCCCTCGTGGCCGCCGTCCTCGGTGCCGCACTCGCGTTCGGAGCGGTGTGGATCGCCGGAGGACTCGACGACGAGACCACGGCGACGTCCCGTGACGTGGTGGAGACACCCGTGGTCGAGGACACTCCCGTGGTGAGAGCTGAAGGCCTCGACGTCGTGTCGATCTCGGAGAAGGTGCGGCCCGCGATCGTGAACGTGAAGGTCGCCACCGGCCAAGCCCAGGGCAGCGGCTCCGGTGTCATCTTCGACAAGAGCGGTTACATCCTCACCAACAACCACGTCGTCGCGGACGCGCGCCGCATAGTCGTCCAACTCACAGACGGGCGGGAGCTCGACGCCACGGTTGTCGGCACATTCCCGGATGCCGACATCGCCGTGCTCGAGGTCGAGGGCAAGGACCTGCCGACGGCACCGCTCGGCACGGCGGCCACGCTCGAGATCGGCGCCCCGGTCGTCGCGATCGGCAACCCGCTCGGTCTCGAAGGCGGTCCCACGGTGACAACGGGGATCGTGTCAGCTCTCGGTCGCCAGGTGGGCGTCGGTGAGGGCGACCAGCTCTACGACATGATCCAGACGGACGCCGCGATCCTGCCGGGTTCTTCGGGCGGCGCCCTCCTCGACGCGAACGGCAAAGTCGTCGGCATCACGACTGCGATCGCCGTGTCGGATGCCGGGGCAGAGGGAATCGGCTTCGCGACACCCATCGACGTCGCCCACAACGTCGCCTCACAACTCATCGAAAGCGGAGAGGTGAGGACCGCCCTGCTCGGCGTGGAAGGCACCGACTACATCGACGAGAAGCAGGGCAACAGGCCCGGCGGCGCCCTCATCACGAGGGTGGTCGCGGGAGGTGCGGCCGAGACCGCCGGTATCAAGCAGGGCGACATCGTGCTCGAGGTCAACGACACCAAGATCGACTCCATGCCCGACCTCAAGGTCGCGATTCGCAACTTCAAGCCGGGTGAGGAGATCACGGTCAAACTGCAGCGAGGCGGTAGCACCGAGACCGTGAAGGTGACCCTCGGCGAGGCGTGAGGAAGGCGCTCTCCCACTCCGTCCACCGTCAGATCCCTGCGAGGCGCCTCCGCTGCGTCCGGCTGTACCCGGCTGCGGCAGCCCCGAACGCCCCCAGGACGAGAACGAGGACGGGGCGCGTCACGCGGCGGCGCCGCCGCGCACGGTCACGCTGAGCCTGGCGGTCGGCGTCACATGCGACCCGCAGGGCCATCGCATTCGTGCGCTCCGCCTGCCACCCCGAACGGCGCAGCGACGTATTCGCCACGACCACGGGACAGCGAAGTAGGGCAGCACCGGCTTCGGCCGCCTCGCGGGACCGGCCGGCGTGGCGTCGCACGGACCACCGCACGTACGCGTCGGAGGGCAATCTCACGAGGGGGCGCCGCCGCCCCGTGATCGCATCGATCTCCTCGGATGTGATCCAGCCGTCCGGTGCGACGTCGAAAGTCCCCGTGAGCCGGCTCTCGAGGACGTGGCGCACGGCAAGGGCGAGATCGCCCTCGTGGAGGAACTGGCAGGGTCCGTTCCCGCCCCGGAGCCCGATCCAGCTCTCCACTCCGAACGGCGCGGTACCGCCCGGCCAGCGCCCGACGACAGGGGCACACCGCAGCACGGTCAGGTTCATGCCGCGGTCGGCCGCGACCCCGCGCAGGCGGCGCTCGAGCTCGGCCTGGCGTTGCATGCCGAGAAGTCCCGCGTTCGGGCGGAGGAGTGCGCCGTCACCCATGGGCACGGGGTTCGAGGGGTGAGCGCCGTACACGAACGCCGAGTCCACGAGGACGACATGGCGGGGACGGCGCCCCGTGAGCATGGCGACGAGGCGGCCGGGGTCCGGAACGTCGTTGACGATTCCCTCGAGTGGATCGTCGCCACCCGCCAGGACGACCACTGACGCATGGTCCGGCGCCGCCTCCGGCGAGAGCACGACATCCCGCCCAACCCCAAGGCACGTGATCACGGCTGTCTTCGGAGGGGTCTCCCGGCCGAGCACGAGGACGGTGTCGACTGCCCGGTTCGGGGGCGTGGCGGGCGTGTCGTTCGCACGGCTTGCGGTGGAGTCCATGTGAGGTCGGATGGTACGCAAACAGGGGAACACCCGAGAACGAGGGAGGGGATGCGCATTACGCTGGGGACGTGACCGACATGAACCCCTTCGGGATCCCCCTGCCCCCCGACATGGACCTGTCAGGCTTCCTCACGGCCTCGAGCGGACCTGTGAACTGGGAGATCGCCCGCTTCGTAGCAAGGTCGATGGCAGGTGACGCCGAGAAGCCGCCACGTTGGACGCACGTCGAGGGCGAGTACGACGATCTCGTGCGGGCGGCGGAGATCCAGGTGGCCGAGCACACCGGCCTCGCGTGCACACACCTCCTCACACCCGTGCAGGTCGTGAGCCGGGCACAGTGGGCGACCGACCACCTCGAGGTGTTCCGGCCCCTCCTCGATCCCCTCGCCGAGAAGATGGCCGCAGGGGAGATCGAGCTCGGCGGGCAGGGGCCCGAGCCGTTCTCCAACCTCATGCGGGCGCTGACGCCGATGATGATGGGAGCCCAAGCGGGAATGCTCGTCGGCTACATGTCGCACCACGTCCTCGGGCGCTACGACCTCCAGCTTCCCCCACCGGAAGGCGAGTATGCCCTCGTCTTCGTCGGGCCGAACCTCGAGGACGCCGAGCGGGGGTTGAACGTGATCCCCCGGGACTTCAAGTTCTGGGTCGCCTTGCGTGACGTGACACGGGCGTTCGTCCTCGCCCAGCCCGGAATCCGTGAGACCATGCTCGACCTCATGCGGGACGTCGTGGTCACGGTCAAGGTAGATCCGGAGATGGCGGAGCAGTTCCGCGGCTTCGATCCGAACGACCCCGAATCGATGCAGCGCCTCCTCGCCGACGCCACCGGGCTCGTGAGCTCGATGGAACCGGCCCAGCGCGAGAGCATGGAGTACATGGAGGCGTTCGTGAGCCTGCTCGACGGGTACACGACCCACGTCCTCGAAGCGCTCGCGGCGGAACGGATCACGTCGCTGCGTGAGATCGAGGATGCGATCGAGCGTCACTCCCTGGAGCGGGGCGAGATGCAGAACGCCTTCGAGGAGATGATGGGCTTCGATCTGCGCCGCGGCCTGACCGGCCCGGGACGTGACTTCTGCGATGCCGTCGTATCCATGGAGGGCATCAAAGCGCTGAATCGCGTGTTCGCAGACGCGCAGTCCCGACCCAGCCTCGACGAACTGCACAACCCCGCCGACTGGATGGCACGCACCATCGGGCGACGCGGCTGAACGGCAGCGAGCGCCACATCCCGACCGTCACCCGATTCAGTCGGCCGTGTCCGGTACGAGCCCGCACGCCGGACAGGGTTCCGGGTCCCCCCAATGGTGGAAGAGCAGCGTGTCACATGCCGAGCAGATGACGATTCCGCATGCGGCGCCCGAGCACACCGAGCAGCGCGGGGAAGTCCGTACGCGACCCGGTACCGACCTGACGAGGGAGGGGGGGACGACCACGTCATGGCCACAGCGGCTGCAGAACCAGACGACCTCCGAAAGCGCCCCCTCATCGAACATGCCTGTGTGTTTCGGCACCTTCACCTGCACATCCTCGTCCGACAAAGTGGACACGGAGGCCGCGGTGGGCGCCTCGTCCGGTCAGCGCCGCCGGGACGATGCGGCCGTCCGTGCTTCGGGGAGGAAGAGAAGAGCGATGGGTGCCGCGAAGAGCGGGACGTAGAGGAGCGCGCCGACGACACCGAGCACTATGGCGCCGGCGATCCATGACAGCGTGAGGAAGGCAAACGCTGCCACCGCCGCGACCCAGGCTGCGTGATGGCATCTGTACAGCATCCAGCCGACCCAGACGAGCGTGACACTCACGACGGTGGTCAGCACGCCCGGGGCGACGGCACCACGGGCGATGAGGGAGATCCCACCGACCGCGCCCATGAGCATGAAACCGACGAGGATCAACGCGGACAGGGAGATTCCGAGAGGTGGAGGGCCGGAGCGTGTCGCAGCCTCGGGCGGCGCGGGGTCCGGGTCGGGGAGCTGCATGGGCCGTGAGCGTAGCGGTGTGACGGCCCCGCACACCTATAGAGTCGGGCGACGAATCGGAGCTCGGGACGGAGGCATCACATGGCGATCGCGACAGGCGAAGTGGCACCGGACTTCACGCTCGTGGACCAGGACAAGAACGCCGTCACACTCAGCGACTTCCGGGGCAGCCGCAACGTCGTGCTCGTCTTCTACCCCTTCACCTTCACGGGGATCTGCGAGAGCGAGGTGTGTGCTCTGCAGGACGATGCCACCGAGCTCGCCGGTCTCGATGCCGCGGTCCTCGCCGTGTCCGTCGACTCGCTCCACGTGCACAGGAAGTGGGCGGAGGAGAAGGGCATCGGGTACCCGCTCCTCGCCGACTTCTGGCCACACGGCGAGGTGGCCCGCACTTACGGCGTCTTCAATGAAGACCTCGGCGCGGCCGAGCGGGGCACCTTCATCATCGACAAGGCGGGAGTGATCCGCTTCGCCGAGCACAACCCGCCGGGTGAGCGCCGCGACGTCGAGGCCTACGCCGACATCCTGCGGGGACTCTGAAGGCGATCTCCCCTCACCCCGAGCACCCTCTGGGTACCTGAGCGGCGATATATCGCCGCTCAGGTACCCAGAG
>JADZDR010000040.1 GCA_020850945.1 Acidimicrobiia bacterium
ACCCAGACCGTGCGAGACTCACGCCGGAACCGACTCAGTCCGTCCCAGCTTGGGTGCGAATAGTTGCCGGACGGCAACTATTCGCACCCAAACTCCGGGGTCACTCGCCCGCTTCGTACTCGCGCCGGAGCTCGTCACGCATCTCGCGCTCGCGGTCGCGGATCGGCCAGAAGCGGGGGGGACGCTTCTCGACGAACGCCGTACCCCCCTCCTTGCCCTCGGGCATGTCGAACCAGTCCGGGTAGATGCGGCCGGAGATGACGCCCATCTCGGCGTAGCCCTCCATCTCCTGGTCGAAGGCGGCCTTGAGGATCTCGAGGCAGCCGGGACTCACGGCGAGGAGCTCCTCGCACCACGCGTCCACCTCGGCTTCGAGGCTGTCGGCCGCCACGACCTTGTTCACGAGCCCCATCTCGAGGGCCTGCTCGGCCGTGTAGCGGCGGCACAGCATCCACATCTCGCGGGCCTTCTTCGCGCCCACGACCTTCGTGAGGTACGGGACGAAGAAGCCGTCGGCCGGGCTCGACACCTTCGGCCCCGCCTGGCCGAACTTGGCGTCCTCGGTCGCGATCGTGAAGTCGCAGATGTAGGCCATGTGATTGTGGCCGCCGAGGCAATAGCCCTGCACGGCGGCGATCACCGGCTTGCGGGACGACGTGATGAGGCGGTTGTGCGGGTACCTGTTGTAGAAGGCCTCGCGCAGCCCCCACGTCTCCCACTCGACGTCGCCGCCGGCGCCGAAGTTGCGGCCCGCCCCGGCCACGACGATCGCCCCGATCGACGTGTCGTGGTTCGCGTCGTAGAAGGCGCGGAACATCTCGTCCACGGTGGCGAGCGTCATCGCGTTGTACTTGTCGGGCTTGTCGATCGTGACGCGGGCGATGCCGCCGCCGAGCTCGTCGTGGTACTTCTTCTCGTAGCGGAGCTCCACGAAGTCGAATCCGTCGCCTTCGACGCGTTGCCACTCACTCCACGCCATGCGGGCCTCCCCTCGGGTCAGTCGTCGTCCTCGACCCTATCGAGGGCGACCGACGTCACGGGGGGCAGATCCGTCCGCACGAGATCGAAGGTCTCGGCGGCGTCGCTGCTCACGAGCAGCTCACCTGCACGCGTGGCGGCCACGACGAGGTCGGCGTCGGACTGCAGGGCCTGGCGTTCCACGTTCCCGCCGAATCCCTCGACCGCCACACGCCACTGCAGGGGATCGTCGGAGGTCTCGGCCACGAGGAGCGCCGCTTCGGGACCGCCCGACTCCCACATGGGCGGGGGACCGGACGAAGACGCCATGACGAGCCTCGACCCGCACCGGGTCAGGCCCTGCGTGTACCCGCGATCCACACCCTCGTTCGCCCACACCCAACTCAGGCCCTCGTCCTTGCTCGTGTGGAAACCCATGCCTGTCGTGGCATGGAACCTGTCGCCGTCGGTGATGAGGTGGTGGACGTCCTCGTAGAGGCCGTCGTTGCGGTCCGACCACGTCGCACCCGCGTCGTGCGAGACGACGACGCCTCCGACCTCGACGCCCACGACGATCCGCGACCCGTCCACGACGATGCTGCTCAGATTGGCCGGGCCCCAGGGCGAGTGCCAGAAGTCATGGCCGGGTACGGCCGTGAGGTCGAAGTCGGCCGCCGGCCCCCGGCCGAGTCGGTGCAGGGCGGCCGGCTCGAGGCCTGCGTACACGGCGCCGTCGGCGCCGACGGCGACGGCCCAGATCCGGCTCGACGCCAAACCGAGGGATTCCCACACGTCTCCGCTCCAGCGGCGGCGCTGCACACCGGACTCGGTGACGGCGGCGGCGACCCAGCCGTGGTTCGCGTCGACCGAGGTGACCTCACGCCCCCCGAAGTACTCGGCAATCGCCTGTCCCGAGGGATCGACGACGTGCAGCCCCGCGTCGGTCGCGAGCCAGATCCTGATGTCGGTTTCAGCACTCATGCCAGTCTCACCGTCTCCTCGCCGTCGTGGCTGTCTCTCAGTTCTCGCCCGTCGCCGTGACATCGAGGCCGAGGGCCTCACCCACGACCTTGGCGCCGAGATAGCCCGGTCCGCCGATGATCATGCCACCGGCATAGTTCGACGCTCCACACGTGAAGAGGCCCGGGATCGGGGTAGTGACCTCCGAGCACATGTCGTTGGGGCGATTGAAGCCCATCTGCAGGTTCGTGTAGGAGCCGTGCTTGATCGAGCCCCGCTTCATGGTCTTGAGCTTCTCGGCGATGTGCGTGGGCGGGTACTCGCGGCGCAGCACGATGCGACCCAGATCGACATGGCGTTCGACGAGGCCGAGGCACTGGTCCCCGAACGCACGTGTGTTGTTGTCCAAGTCCTCGTCGAAGCGGACGACCTGTTCCACCCGCAGGATCTCGTGGCCGGGTGGCGCCATGGAGCGGTCGTGCCGGCTCGGGATCGTGACATGCACCCACTCGTCACCGCCTGCCGTGCCGGCATCGACACGCGCGAGGTGTGCGTGCAGGTCGTCCTCCGTCTCGGGACCGAGGAAGGCGATCATCGCCTCGTTCACACGCGGCTCGGGATGCCGGAACGTGGCGTCACCTTCGACGCCGAGGTGGAGGCCGAAGAGGGTGCGCTCCTCCCACTCCCACGGCTCGACTGCCTGGCGCAGGTCGCGGGGCAGGTTGTCCGCCCCCACGAGCTGGAGGAACGTCTGCTCCGGGTTGAGAGTGGAAGCGATCGCGTCGGCGCGGAAGACGTGCCCGTCGGCGACCTCGACCGCCACGGCCCGGCCGGCGTCGAGGTGGATGCGGGTCACCTCGGATTCGTCGAGGATCTCGCCACCGTTGCTCGTGAAGACCCGGTACAGGGCGGACGAGAGCCGGTGCGACCCGCCCTTCACGAGGCCTGCCTGCGTCATGCGGCACAGGTAGATCGGGTAGAGGTAGCCGAGGGGGTCTTCGAGGTGGAAGCCCCACATGCCGGGGACCGAGAGCAGCGCCATGCGCACGCGGGGGTCGGTGAACCCGTACTCGTCGATGACCTCGATCGGGCTGTGCTCGGAGATCTCGTTGAGGCGCTCTCCGACCTCGGTCCGGCCGATATCGACGATCTGGTCGACGACGGGGAGCGGCAACCGGTACGTGAGGGGGATGATGTACTGCTCGAGCATCGGCTGGAACTCGATCCACATCTTGCGGAAGCACTCGGCGTCGTGCTCGCTCACGGTCGCGATCGACGCCACGGTCTCGTCGAGATCCTTCGTGAAGCACAGCGCCTTGCCGTCGTCGAACGGGAAGGCGCACGACACGCGGGGGTAGACGTAGCGGAGGCCGAAATCGGGCAGGGCGAGGTCACGATACGCGGGCATGACGTCGCTCATCATGTGGTAGATCGCGTGCAGGTTGAGGCGGAACCCGTAGTACTCGTCCGTGTTGAGTCCGCCGCCGGTCTCGTGGCGCCGCTCCACGAGGAGCACCTTGGCGCCGGCCTTGGCGAGGTACGCGCCGCACAGGAGGCCGTTCGGGCCACCGCCGACCACGATCGCGTCGTAGGTGTCCGTCTTCGTCACGGTCGCTGTCATGTGCCGCTGCCTCCGCTCGATTCGTCGGCGAGCCACTTCGGGCTCACACCGAGGTTCATGGGGACTTCGAGCATGTTCTGCATGAACCAGTCCCACGGCCGGTGCGTCCACCACGACTGGTCGCGGCAGCCCATGTCCTCGGCGACCTCGGACGCGGCCAGGTAGCCCGTGGCGAGCCAGGACGCACCCATCGGATGGATCGACTGCGACAGGTACAGGCCGGGCAGGAACGTCCGCGACGCCCCGCTCGTGATGACTCCTGGCACGGGCCGGTTCAGGTAGAACTGCTCGGGTGTCACGCTACCGCCCATGATGTTGCCCATGACCGAGGACGGGTTGTTGCGAACCTGGTCGAGAGGCGTCATCACGAACCGTTCGAGGATCAGGTCCTTGAAGCCGGGCGCGTACTCCTCGATCCGGTCCGTCACCGCGTCGGCGAAGGGCTCGGCCAGATCCGGCCACGCGTCGATCCCACCCCGGATCGCCTCGCTGCCCCATCGCCTCGGGTTGGGCGGCACGTCTACCCAGAGGAACGCGGTGTGACATCCCGCCGGTGCCTGCGTCGGATCGGCGCGGGTCGGCACGAACCAGTTCCCCATGACCTCGTCGTCGATCACACCCGAGATGAGGTTCACGTTGTGACGGCGCATGTCGTCGAGGGTCTCACCGCCCAGGTATCCCATCATGCAGCGTTGGATGCCGGGATCCCAGCCACTCGTCGCGAACTCGACGTCGCCGCTCAGGCTGTAGTAGGCGCCGAAGAGGACCTGTTCGTCGTAGCGGAAGGTCTTGACGCGGCTGCGGATCGCCGTGCCGACGACATCCTCGTCGAGGAGGTGCAGGAACGTCGGGGCCGCCGACACGTTCGAGACGATAGTCTTCGCGCGGATCTCCCCCCCCGGCAGGAGGGCATGCTCGGCAAGCCTGATCCCGCATGCCTTGCCGTCCTCGACGACGATCTTCTCGACGGGACAGGTGGTCCAGATCTCGCCTCCCGCCTGCACCGTCGCCTTCACGAGGGCGTGCGTGAGGGAATGGGAACCGCCGCGTGCGTTGTGCACGCCCATCGGCCCGCCGATGCCGGCCATGAACACGGCGGCGAGCGCGCCGATCTCGCGGTAGATCGGGGGAAGCCCGCTGATCCAGCCGCACGCCGCCGTCGTCGTCTTCACCTCGTCGGACTCGAAGAGGATGTCGAGGACCTCGAAGCCGGTCATGTTGAGGAGGTCGGCACCCGAGTAGGGGTGGCCCTGATGGGCGAGGAAGTCGTCGAGGAGCTTGAACATGCGATCGAGCGTCGCCTCGCTCGGCGGGCCGTACCAGAACCGGCGGTTGACCTCGAGCATCTCGTCGAGGTTCACGGCGTTGAACTCGAGAGCCTTGAGCTGTGTGGAGGCGTCCCGCTCGGAGATCCGCTGCCAGTTCGCCTGCGTCTTGGAGACGTCCATGGCATGCAGGAGGTTCTTCCCCGAGAGGAAGGGCTTGGAGTACGTGATGTCCGTGCCGCGCAGCTCGAAACCGAGGGACGGCAGGTCGAGGTCCTGCATCGCCGGTGAGTACCCCGTGGCGAGCCACGTGGCATGCATATTGTGCAGGAAGCCGGGGCGGCCGAGCTCGACCGTGTCGCAGTGGGCACCGCACTGGCCCCGGGCCTCGAACACGCCGACGGAGAGGCCCGCCTTCGCCAGGTACGCGGCGGCTGTGAGGCCGTTGATCCCGCCACCGATGACGATGACGTCGTAGTCCTTCATGCTTGGCCCGCTTCGGTCTTGGTCAGGCCGGGGCGTGCGTGGCGAGGTCCTCGAGCACCATCTGGGCGACGGCCATGCCCGACTCGACCGCCTGGTGCGTGCCGCAGCCGAAGCCACCCGCATCCGTGCCGACGATGAACAGGCCGGGCAGCGGTGTGCGGGCATCGGGCTTCGTGAGGCCGCACTGCCCGATCACCTGGTTCAGGCCGATGCACTCCCCGCCCTGGCCGGGCACGACCGCGTCGCGGGTCATGTTCGAGACGCTTGCCGCCGTGTAGACCTCGCGCTTCACGATGTGCTCGGGGATGCCGGGCCACATCTCGGCGATCGCGGCCTCGCCGCGGGCGATCACCTCGTCGTTGAGCTCGGACTTGGGGTCGGGCGAGCCGAGGAGGCCGACGAGGATGATCTGGTGTCCCTCCGGTGCCAGCGTCGGGTCGTACTCGGTCGTGACCGCAGCGAAGACCAGCGGCACGTCGGGCCACTCGCCACGCTGGACTGCCTCGTAGCGTTCCGTGTCCCACCAGCTCTCGTTCGAGAAGGCGACGATCATGCCCGTCTCGAGGACACGCTCGTCGAGGAAGTAGCGGACACCGACCATCCCCATGCCGGGCTCGAGGTTCTCGACGGTCTTCGCGTAGTCCGCGGGGACGTTCCCGGCCCCGACGAGCTTGAGGATCGTCGGCTGGATGCCGGCGTTGGAGACGACGACGGGCGCCCGGAACTCGCCTGCGTCGGTTTCGATGCCGACGGCCCGGCCGTCCTCCACGATGACGCGCTCGACGCGTGTCTTGGTGAGGAACGTGCCGCCGTGCGCCTCGACGTAGGCGGCCGCCGCCTCTGCCGGCCGGCCGTACCCGCCGGCGTGGTACCTGCCACCGCCACCGAGGAAGAGCTGGCGCAGCGTGCGTACACCCTCGGACACGGGGATGCGGTCGACCGGCGAGACGAACACGAGGTTGAGCATCGCCGACATGTACGCGATGACGGGGTCGGGCACGCCGAAGCTGCGCATCCAGCCGAGCATGCCGGTGTCGTCGAGGGCGTCGATCTCTTCCTCGGACAGCGTGAGAACCTGCCCCACGAGGGCGAGCATCTTCTCGACGTCCTCCTTGGACACCCCGAACGTGGACTCGAGGCGGTCGAGGGCGAGCGGGTCCTCGGCCTGCTTGGAGGGGCCGATGTAGCTGCGCCACTCGCCGTCGGCGCCGAGGTACTTCAGTTCGATCGCCTTGTCGCCCTCGGGCACGATGAGGGGTGCCTCGTCCTCGATGCCGAGCTCGGCCACGAGTGCGTGGAACTGAGAGTCGGCTGCGGGGAGACTGAGGACCGGCCACATCTCGTAGGCGTAACCGTTGCGGCGGATCGTCTGCGCCTTCCCGCCCGCCTGGTTCGTCTTCTCGACGAGGAGGACTCGCCTTCCCTCTTTCGCGCACAGGGCGGCGGTCGTCACGCCCCCGTAGCCTGCCCCGATCACGATCACGTCGTACTGCTCGCTCACGCCGGTCCCTCCCTCACGCTGTCTCTCGGACTGTTGTCGGACTGCTGTCAGACCGTCATCTCGACGTCGGCTGCTTCGTCTGCCCCGGCTGCGGCGGGTGCCGTCCCGTTGTTCGACTTCGGGCTGACCGGTGTCGTCTCGTCCGCGGCCCCCGTCTCTGCCTCGGCCGATGCGGAGGCCTCGGCCTCTGCTGCCTCTGCCTCGGCGGCCTCCGCCTTGGCGGCGCGTCGATCCTCGCGGCGCTGCCGGCGTTGTTCGCGCCGTGAGGGGGCTGCGCCCTCACCGTCCGCGTCGGCTGCCTTCCCCGCCTCCTTCTCGAGGAGCTCCTGGCGGGCTTCCTTGGCCGCGGCGATCTGCTCCTTGCGGTCCACGCTCCAGTGCGCGTTCTTGTTGCGCTTGAAGGCGGCCCGCAGGAGGAGGGCGAGGGTGGGCCGCTGCAGGGCGACACGTGTGACACCGGCGAGGTCGTCCTCGCACATGCGGATCGTGAAGTCCCAGTGGACCGGCTCGCGGATCGTGCCCACGATGACGATCTCGTCACCTTCGCGACGGACCGTGTACTCGCGGAAGTCCATGGTCAGCTCTTTGCGACCCAGACCCCGTGACTTGAGCTTCACGACTGCCCCCTCGAACCGAGAAATAGAACGTGTTCTAATACTGCACTGTAGGGGATGGGCCTCTGGAACGCAAGATACGATCGCTCGGAAATCGAGGATCTCCGCCGCCCCGGGGCGCTGGATGCGCACGAGGGCTGTGAGGATTCTGCAACTACATGGCGGGTGAGATCCCCACAACCACCCAAGACATGGGCGCGCCGTCTCCCTACGACCCCACTAGTCGAGAAAGGACCTCTTCGTCCCTTTCAGGCGACCTGCCCCGTCCGGCACAGATCTCCGAAACCGGGACCTCGCCCACTCCTGAGCCGCATCCGATCGTGGAGATCTCTCAGATCTCCACGACCTCGCCCAGGTACCGGTCCCGGTACTTGGCGATGTAGTCGGGCAGGGTCCACCACTTGTCGACACCGGCGTCCTCGGCCACGACGTTCGCGGCGATGTAGCCGGGACCGCCGATGATGAGGCCACCCGGATACGTCGACGCCCCGCACACGTAGAGGCCCTCGACGGGGGTGCGCGACGCGGAACAGTCCTCGTTCGGGCGGAACGTCCCCATCTGGAGCGGGTTGTAGTCGCCGTGCTTGATCGAACCGCGGCGCATGTTGGGGAGGCGCCGCTCGATGTCGACCGGTGTCTCCGTGTGCGTCTGGAGGACGTCGAGGTTCGGCGCGGCCCGCCGCCACTGGTCGAGGATGAGACCCTCGATCTCGGCCGTGCGGGTCTCCCACCCTCCGCCGTCGAGGTCGTAGGGGGCGTGGATCTGGAGGAAGGCGACCTCGTGCCCCGGCACCTTGGAGAGGGTCGGGTCGTAGATCGTCTCACACGTGGCATGGCCGCCCACGTGATCACCGATGTGGCCCGAACGCACACCCGCCCAGTACGACAGGAGGGACTCGGGGTCGTCGAAGCCGAGGACGGTCATGAACGCCTCGTTCACCCACGCGTCGTCGACCGCGTACTCCGGCCGGCCCGAGAGCACGGCATGCGTCGTGGCGAAGCTCCACTTCTCCCACTCCCAGCCCTGCACGCTGCGCGTGAGGTTCTGGTCGAGGTGCTCCTCGCCGACGAGGTCGAGGAAGGTCGAGTGCGGATCGAGGCTCGAGAGGACGATGCCGGCGTCGATCGTGCGGCCGTCCTCCATCTCGACTCCGGCCACGTGCCCGTCCTGCATGCGGATCGACGTCACCTCGGCCGTGTCGAGAACCGAGCCGCCGTTCTGCACGACCTCACGCGCGAGGGCGGCAGCGAGGCGGTGCGAGCCGCCGTAGCAGATCGCCTTGTTCATCGTGCGGTCCACGAGGAGCGGGATCATGAAGCCGAGACCGGTCTCCTCCGGGTCGAGACCCCACATGCACGTGACGTAGAGGAGGAGCGTCTGCACCTTCGGGTCCTCGAAGAGGTCCGTGATCACCTCGACCGGGCTGCGCTCGGTGATGTCGAGCAGGGACTTGCCGATGTCCGAGCTCTCCATCGCCTCGATGAGGTCGAGGGGCGCCACGGGCGGCAGGTATGTCGCGGGTGCGACGAGCTCCTCGACGATGCGCCGCCACGTCCGCATGACCTTGCCGAACGTGCGCGAGTCCTTCTCGGAGAACTTGGCGATGGAGTCCTTCGTGTCCTCGAGCATGCGGCAAAGGAGAAGGGACGAACCGTCCGAGAACACACCTGCCGTCTGCGCGTTCGGCGACACGAACATGAGGCCGTGCTTGTCGAGGCCGAGGTCCTTCAGCGGAGGCATGTAGTCGACCATCATGTGGTAGATGGCGTGGGGGTTCGAGTAGTGGCTCGGGAAGAGGATCTCCTCCGTCGCGAGGCCACCGCCGATCTCGTAGCGCCGCTCGAGGACGCACACCTTGAGGCCCGCCCGCGCGAGGTAGGCGGCGGCGATGAGCCCGTTCGGCCCGGCCCCGATGACGGCCGCGTCGAACGTGGCCTTGTCCGGCCACTCCGAGATGTAGGTCTCAGGTGGGCGATACTCGCTCATCAGTTGCCTCCCGTGGTCGCAGCGGACGTCTTCGTGTCGGAGATGTGCCAGGGCGACGGGTACCACCAGTCACCCGGCTCGACGAGCCCGTCGTCGATGAGGATGTGCATGAGGTTGTAGGGCACGGCCATGAGGCAGAGCCCACCCGGGAACGACGTCTGGTGGCAGAGGTAGAGGCTGTCGACCGGCGTCCGGTAACGGGACAGCTCGGGCAGGGGTCGCTGCGTCCACCACTGGTCCTCGCAGTGGCGCGTGGCGTACCAGTTGCCGCCCACGAGGCCGGCGTTGCGGAACTCGGAGTCGAGCGGTGTGTTCACCCAGATGTCGACGATGTTGTCGTCGGTCATGTTCGGCGCGAGCGTGCGCATCATCTCGAGCATCTCGCGTGTGATCTGGTCCTTCTGCTTGTTGACGGCGTCGGGACCCTCGGCGTGGTACTCGGGGGGAGGCAGCTCGATGTATATCGGCGAGAGGACGTGATAGCCCTCCGGTGCCCGCGTGCTGTCGTACGTCGTCGGCATCAGGATCGGCAGGGTCATCGACGCCGTCCCCGTCGGGGTCGCGTTGCGTGAGTACGCGTCGCGCATCTGGACCACGACGCTGTCCCAGTCGTCGCACGGGTAGAGCACGGAACCCGGGTAGCCGTGCGACTCGACCAGGTCCTGGACCTGGCCCACGTAGCGGGGCAGCTCGCGGCACGCGACGTGGAGGACGTAGAGGCTGCCTCCCTTCAGGCTGATGTCCTTGATCTTCTGGAGGAAGGAGGCGTCGACGTGACGTGGGCCGACGAGGCGCTGGAACGTCTGCTGCACGTCGACGGCCGAGACGACGGCCTTGTCGGCCCAGATCGTCTTACCGGCCTTGGACGCCTCGTCTGCGAGCACGACTCCCCGCGCCTTGCCGTCCTGGATGATGATCTCCTCGACCGGGCAGTTCACGAGGACACGCGCGCCGTGGGCGATGGCACAGCGGGCGATTGCGTGGGCGTACGTGTGCATGCCGCCCTTGGGGGCGCCCGACCCGTACGAGGCGAGGAGGAAGGATCCCATCGCCTGCGCCGCCATGCCGTCCCAGGTGGGGGCGGCGCCCGAGTACCAGGCGCCGAGGCCCATCGTGGCCTTGAGGGCACCCGTCTCGAACATCTCGTCGCACACGTCGACGAGGGAGTTGTCGAAGAAGGTCGAGGGCAGGGCCCCGCCCGCCGCCTCGTTCCAGGTCTTCACCCACGGCAGGTCCTCCTGCTCGACGTCGAGCTCGAGGGGGTACGGCGGGGTCCAGAATGTGGAGCGCAGGATCTCCTTGAGGTGCGGGTAGATGAAGCCCATCATCCCGCCCCAGAGGTCGGCGTCCTTCTGCGAGAAGGCGCGCAGCGTCTCGGCCGCCTCGGCGAAGTTCCAGCGGTTGCCGCCCATGAAGGCGCGGTTGTCCGAGGTGACGGAGAGGCCGTACTGACCCCAGTAGGACATGCGGAACCCGTACTTGTGGAGCTCGAGCTGCTCGAAGCCGGGGGCGGCGCCACCGTAGAGAACGGACGCGTGCGGGTCGATGCGGAAGCCCGGCTTGGGCTCCGAGTTCTCCTGGGCGCCACCGATCTCGAGGCGTGACTCGAGAACGCAGACGCTGTAGCCGCTCTTGGAGAGGTAAGCGGCGAGCGTCATGCCGTTGTGGCCTCCACCGACGATTACGAAGTCGTATCGGCTGTCCATGTGCCTCCTCCTGCCGGGCGCCACCGCGGGCTCGGTCCCGGAACATCCTGGCATCCCTCGCTAGACGATGTAACATATCACGATAGTTGTTACATTGTCACGTCCGGATCGCGAGCGGAGGAGACGCGTGGCGGAAGCAGCGAGCACAGCGGCTCCTGACAAGGTGACCGACACGGAGGAGCGGATCCTCACCGCGGCCCGGACCTGCTTCTCACGGTTCGGCCTGCGCAAGACGGCGATGGAGGACATCGCCCGCGAGGCCGACCTCTCGCGGGGAACGCTCTACCGCTACTTCCCCGACAAGGACGCCCTCCACCGTGCCGTGAGCGAGAGCGAGACACGCCGCTTCCTCGATGGCATCACGAGCGGCACGGCCCGCCTCCGCTCGTTCGAGGCGAAGATCGAGCACGTGGCACTCGCCGCCATGGAGTTCCTCAACGCCAATCCGCTCAACGCGGCGATGGCCTCCACGGATCCCGAGGCGTTCGCCGCCGCCATCACCACCAGGGGACACGATCTGGTCGTCCTCTCGGTCGAGGCGATCGCCCCCATCGTCGAGGAGGCGATGCACACGGGCGAGCTGCGCTCGGGCCTCGACCCTGCGCGGGCAGCCGAGTGGATCGTGCGCATGGTCTTCTCGCTCATCTCGACACCCTCCGCCACTTTCGACCGCGACGACCCGCGTGAGATCCGCCGCTTCCTTCGTGACTTCCTCGTGCCGGGCCTCGGTTGACATGTGGGCAGCCTCGACACTCACCTTTGCGTGCTCACCCTGCCCAGGTTGGCCGAAACCCCGATGTGGGCTTGGATACCCCTCACGCGTGAGTGCTGAGACTGCCCACATGTCTCCTGCTTGCATTCGAGTGCCCGCGGAGCCAAGACTTGGGCCTGTTCCGGAAGGCGTCGTGACCTCGAGGGGCTCCGGGTGGGACCGCAAACCGATACCTCCCCCCCGAAACAAGGGACCCTCCGACGCGACGTCCAATTATTCGCATATGGTGGGATGCTGTCGGGGGGAAGCCGTTCCATGACACACAGGCGAACGCGAGGTGCGCCCGATGCCTAACGGAAGAGGTGGGTTCCTGCTCAAGGCAGCAGGGGCGACGATGGCAGCAGCAGGAGCGATGGCCGCGTACCGGGCGGGACGCACCGAGTCGCGAATCGACGAGCGGATCAACCCGATCCTCGACGGCGACGTACCACCCGGCAGCGACGTGGCACCGCCTCCCCCCGCCCCGCCCGCCGGTACCGAACCCGTGGGTGAGTTCGCAGCGCCCCCGGCCATGACCCCGCCCCCGGCCATGTACCCGCCCCAGCCCCCTCACACTCCCAGTGAAAGTGCGGTCGTGATCTGGCCCGGCGGCGCCGAGCAGGCAGGGCCGCTCGTCCCCGTCATCGACGCGCCCGGCCTCCCCGTCCCCTACGACGGAGCCGCGGTCGCAGCATCGACCTACGCCCGCAGCCGCGGTGGCCGGCGGTACGCGCTCGGCGGAACCGTCCTCGGCTCCTGCCTCGGTCTCCTCACCGCTCTCGCTCTCGTCCTCGCCGGCATCGCCGCCGTCCAGCGGGACGAGAAGAAGGTGAACATGGAGACACAGGGCTCCTCGGCCTCCGGCGAAGGTGGCGGCACCACGGACTACAACACCTCCGGTGGGTCGACGAAGGGATCGAGCTCCGCAGGTACGGCCGGCTCGACGACGGGAACGGGCGGTTCGACCGGCGGCCAGTCCTCGAACACCGGCTCCGGTGGAGGAGACGGTGGTGGCGCGGGTGGCGGCGGTGGCGGCGGGAGTGGTGGCGGCGGCTCCGGCGTCAAGCGCCCGCCCCAGGGCAAGTGGGCGGCAGCCGGCGAGGGCAGCGAGGCCTTCAGCGCCGGCAACGTGAGGAACTCGTGGTCGGATATGACCTTCGAGGTCATCTACGACGGCGACTGCTGGATCGAGAAGATGACGATGCACTCGAAGCGCTGGGCGGAGCTCCTCTTCTGCCCGACGAACGACGGTGGCCTCGTCCTCTCACTCACGCGCACCTACAACATCATGCCCGTCCTCAGCCTCGGCGAGATCCACAACTTGGCGACGACGAAGTGCGAGCCGGTCCGGGTCTACATGTCCGGCAACATGGAGGCGGGCCAGCAACTCAACGCGGGCAGCTGCGTGAACACGAACGAGCAGTGCGGGAAGGGCTTCACCGGCTGCAAGGTGAGCCCTCTCATCCCCGACAGCTCGGTCGACCAGGCGACGGTCACGGTCATCGGCAAGGAGGTCGTGTCCGGCCAGGAGGCCTGGCACGTGCAGATGAACCAGTCCATGGTCTCCCAGACGGGGAAGGTGCAGGGCTCCGTCATCACCGTCGACCCGCACAACCAGGAGCACTTCTGGTTCCGCACGACCGACGGCCTCCCCCTGCGCATGGACCGCGTGACGAACGCGAAGACGACCACGACGGTCGGGATCGTGTCGACGTTCAAGGAGACGGGCTCGATGTGGATCGCCGAACCGCCGCCCGTCAGCTGAGATACACGTCGGCGAACGGGTCTGTGCGGCTGCGGTCTGCCTCGCGGGGCAGACCGAGGACACGTTCGGCCACGGCGTTGCGCTGAACCTCGTCCGTTCCCCCACCCAGATGGATTCCGGGCGCGATGAGGAGGAGCCGCTGCCACGGGTTCTCGTCCGTGAGGGCAGGGGGACCGAGCACGGTGAGGGCGACGTCGGCCGCATCCGTGAAGACACGCGCCGCGCACAACTTCGCGATCGACCCCTCAGCCGTGGGAACCTGGCCCGCCCCGAGCTTCGAGATCACACGGGCGTTCAGGAAGTCGAGACAGCGGTCACGCGAATAGACACGCATGATCCTGTCTCGCACGACCGGGTCGAGCGGAGTGGCCGCGCGCGCGAGGTCGACGAGGTCGTCGCGCTGGAACACGCCGAGCGAGCCGCCCAGCGTCATGCGCTCGTGCATGATCGTCGTGACGGCGACGGGCCAGCCGCCGGCTGGGTCACCCACGCGGTCCGAGTCCGGGATGCGCACCTCGTCGAGGAAGACCTCGTTGAAGTGGGCCTCACCCGTGATCTGGCGGAGAGGACGCACCGTGACTCCGGGGCTCTGCATGTCGAGGAGGAAGAACGTGATGCCGCCGTGCTTGGGCAGCGTCGGGTCGGTGCGCGTGAGGAGGATGCCGCGCTGGGCGAAGTGGGCGCCGGACGACCACACCTTCTGACCGGAAACGACCCACGAGTCCCCGTCGCGCACCGCCCGCGTGCGCACAGCGGCGAGGTCAGAGCCTGCGTCGGGCTCGCTGAAGAGCTGGCACCAGATCTCCTCGCCGTCGAGGATCCGCGGCAGGAATCGCTCGCGCTGCACGTCCGTGCCGTGGGCGATGATCGCGGGACCGGCCATGCCGATGCCGACGATGTTGATGGACGCCGGGACTCCGAAGCGGCTGCACTCCTGGTTCCAGATGATCTGCTCGACGGGACCGCAGCCCCGACCTCCGTATTCGGCCGGCCATGTGATGGCCGCCCACCCGTGCTCGAACAGGATGTGCTGCCAGCGGGTGAGCGTGGCGACCATGGGCTCCCACTCGCCGTGGGACATGTCGAGGTGGCGCACGAACGACGCGTGCTCCTCGAGGAAGGCGACCGCCTCCTTGCGGAAGGCCGCCTCGGCGGGTGAGTCCTTCAGATCCATGTCCCCCCCGTCACGTCCGTCATGTCAGAGGGTCACGCCGCCGTCGACGACGAGTACGGCGCCCGTCATGTTCGGCATCGCGGGTGAGGAGAGGAAGTCGATCGCAGCCGCGATCTCCTCGGCGTCGATGAGACGCCCGGTCGGGGGGATGATCCGCATGAGAAGGGACTCCTCGGCACCCTCGGGTGCGCTGAACTGGGCAGCGATGGGGGTGATGACACCGCTCGGGCAGATGGCGTTCACGCGCACGCCTCGCGGCGCGTACTCGAGGGCGAGCGTCTTGGTGAACATGACGACTCCGCCCTTGGACGCCCCGTAGGCGGCGGCGTAGGGATGGGCAGTGAGACCGGCGACGGAGGCGACGTTCACGATCGCACCGCCGACCTCCTCGAGGGCAGGCAGAGCCTCACGTGCCATGAGGAACGTGCCCGTGAGGTTCACGCCGAGGACCCGCGTCCAGTCCTCGACGGATTCCTCGGCCGTGTTGCTGAAGTGGCCGATCCCGGCGACGTTGGCGAGGACGTCGAGCCGCCCGAACTCGCCGAGGGCGGTCGAGACGGCGGACTTGGCGTCCACCTCGTCGCTCACGTCTCCGGCCAGCCAGCACGCTTCTCCGCCGGCGTCACGGATCGACGCGGCTGTGGCCTCGGCACCGGAGCCGTCGCGGTCGAAGCAACAGACAGAGGTGCCGCCGGCGCCGAAGTGCAGGGCCGTCACACGTCCGATACCGGACGCGGCACCGGTCACGAGGGCCGAACGTCGTCCGTTGGACTCACCCACGCGGCCTCCCCGGGAAGATTGAAACGTGTTCCATTTCGAGCACCAGAATATCCTCGCCGCCCTTTCGAGGAAAGTTAGGAGGTTTGCTACCAAGTGGTTAGTATTGCGAACCACTTGTAGAGGGGCGCTCGAGCAGACAGGAGCCGAGACGATGGGATTCCGTGTCCAGACCGTGATGCTGGGACCGGACACGGATCAGTACGCCGGCGAGGGCAGCTCCGCCCCGACCATCTCCGACATGGCGGCAGCGGCGGCCCACGCCGAGCGTCTCGGGTTCGACGCCGTGACCGCCCCCGAAGCCGGACACGACCCCTTCCTTCCCCTCGCCATCGCCGCCGAGCACACGGACCGAATCCGCCTCGGCACGAACGTCGCGATCGCGTTCCCGCGCAGCCCCCTCGTGACCGCACAGATCGCGTGGGACCTCCAGCACATGTCGGGAGGCCGCTTCGAGCTCGGCCTCGGCACGCAGGTGCGCAGCCATGTGGAACGGCGCTACGCGGCCGCATGGGCTGGGCCACCCGGCCCACGCCTGCGCGAGTACGTCCTCTGCCTCAAGGCGATGTTCGCCACGTTCCAGGAGGGGTCGAAGCCGGCCTTCGAGGGTGAGCACTATCGCTTCAACCTCATGAACCCCTTCTTCAACCCGGGGCCGATCGAACATCCGCATGTCCCGATCCACGTCGCGGCCGTGAATCCCTACATGGCGCGCCTCGCCGGAGAGCACTGCGACGGGTTGCGCCTCCACCCCATCGCCACCTTCGACTTCACACGCGAGGTCGTCCTTCCCGCCGTCGCCGCCGGTGCGACCGCGGCGGGCCGCGACCCGGAGGAGATCGAGATCATCGGCGCTCCCTTCCTCGCCGTCGCGGACGAGGCCGGCCTCGCCGGTGCCAAGGACAAGCTGAGGCAGCACATCGCCTTCTACGCGTCGACCCCCACGTACCACTCCGTGCTCGAGTTCCACGGCTGGGGCGAGGTCGCCGCCGAGCTCCACGCCATGTCCCGCGAAGGGCGCTGGAAGGAGATGCTGTCCTGCATCGACGACTCCATGCTCGACGCATGGGCGGTCGTCGCCACGAGGGACGGTCTCGTGAGCGAGATCGAGACGCGCTGCACGGGTCTCTTCGACACCGTCCTCCTCGACCTCGCGCCCGCCCTGCGCAAGGACGACGACTGGGTCGCCGAGACGGTGTCGGCACTGCAACGCGGCGGACGCTGACGAGCCGAGACGAGCCGAAAGGACAGGTATGGAGTACATCTTCGAGGTCGAGGACGGTGTCGGGATCGTCACCCTGAACCGGCCGGAGAGGCTGAACGCGATCACGTGGGACCTCGCCCGGGACCTCGTCGCCCTCTTCCGCGACATCCGCGAACAGGACGAGGTGCGTGTGATCGTCCTCACGGGCGCCGGGCGTGCCTTCTGCTCGGGCGGGGACGCAGGCTGGCTCAGCGGCGGCGACGCGCGCGGGATCCCCGGCCTCTCGGACGTCCCACTCGAGCGCTACCAGCGCAAGACCCCGGCCGGCCCCATCGCGGACTTCGCGAAGATGATCGTCGAGGTGGACAAGCCCGTCATCGCCGCCCTCACGGGGCCGGTCATGGGGGCGGGTCTGGCCTTCGCCCTCGCGTGCGACCGCCGCTTCGCGGACGGTACGGTGCGCATGAGCGCGGCGATGGTACGCCTCGGCTTCGCGCCCGACTGCGGCATCACGTGGCTCCTGCCCCGCGTGACGAGCCTCTCCACCGCTCTCATGATGGTCGAGACGGGCCGCATCCTCGAGGCCGACGAGTGCCTGCGTCAGGGGCTCGTCGACGAACTCGTCGACGAGGGGGAAGCCCTGGGCGCGGCCCTCGCATATGCGCGGGAGCTGGCCGCCGGACCGAGCGTTGCGGTCGATCTCGCCCGTCGCTTCGTCCACAAGGCCCTCACGTCGACTCTCGACGAGATGCTCGACTACGAGGCGGTCGCGGCCACGATGTCCGCGCACACCGCCGACGCCCGCGAGGGGACGAGCGCCTTCGTCGAGAAGCGCAAGCCGAAGTTCGAGGGACGCTGACCTCAGCCCGGCGGAGCCGTACAGAGGCGCAGTCGGCAACCCGCACGACGCGGGTCGCGGGTGACGAGCTCGTCCACGACCACACCCGTGCACTCCGCCACGCCTTGGGCGATACCGAGGTGGAGAGCACAGGCCGTCTCGGGGTCGATGAGCGCCGTGGACAGGAACGGACACGTGTCGAGGACGATGTCGACGCTGTCTCCCCGCCGTCGTACCTGCGGATCGAACCCCTCGCGGGCCATCGCGTCGGTTATGCCCTCCACCACCGCCTCGGGTTCGGCGTCCTCGACGCGGTATTTCCGGCCCGCGCGGCGGCCCACGTCCACGGGGCTGTCGCCGGTGCGGATGATCTCGACGAGGAGATGGCTGAGCCGTTCGTACGGTCCCGTCACTCCCCAGCGGCTGTCTGCGGAGGGATCGACGCGGTAGACGTGTGGCGGGCGGCCGCGGCCGGCCGCCGGGGCCTGTGCCTCGACGACGAGGCCCGCATCCACGAGCTTGGCGAGGTGTTGGCGGACCGCGTTGTGGTGGAGCCCGAAGCGTGTGGTCAAGGCGGCGACGTCGAGAGGTTCCGCCGACTCTGCGAGCGCGCGGAAGATCGCGTGACGCGTGGGGTCACCCAGGGCCCGGGCCTGCTTCTGCAGTTGCGTCGACTCCGGTGCCTGGCCCACGGCGCTCATGCGCGGCTGAACGTGACTCGCCAGTCTCCCCCCTCGAGCTCGTCGGCGACGTAGGTGAAGCCCTGTTCGCCGAGCACCCCCTCGAGGGGGACGGGCTCGAACGGCGCGTAGACGACTAGGACCTCGCCGTCGCCGACCGCGTCCGCCGCGTTCATGATCGTGTCGAAGGGCTCGCCTCCCTCCGCGATGATCGGACGCGCATCGACGATCCGGGCCCGGCTCGTGATGTCGACCGACCACTCCTCGGGCCCTTCGGCGACGTAGTCCCAGGTGAAGTGGTTGGGTCGCTCCGCCTCGAGCTGGTACCGCAGCGGCTTGGGGTCGTGATCGTTCACGAGTCTCAGCGTGTCACCCGGATCGAGGGCGTCGAGCCGCGTGAAGATGAGCGCGTGCCGCTCGGGCGGTGGCAGCGGTCTCACGTCGAGTGTGTCGTTGGTCATGACGGCGCATTCCTCTCTCAACCCACAGGCAGCCCGGACTGGACCAATTATTCTACTGTTTACTAGAATAACCTACATTGTGGCAAGACCCTGAGGAGTTGCCTTGACGGCCACTGCCCCCTTCATGCCCCCCGGCACCGTCAGAGGACCGGGCCCGGGCCCGCAGGGACCCCAGTCCGTGGTCCCCCCGTCATCGGTTCCGCTCACGTTCTTCGTCGCGGCCGGTGTCGGAATGGTCGCCTTCGGCCTCGCCACGTGGTTCGCGGCGGATCGCATCGCCACCACACCCACACACCCGGGCGTCGTGTCTGCAGTCCACCTCGGTGTCCTCGCCTTCCTCTCGATGACAGTGCTCGGCGCCCTGCACCAGTTCGCGCCCGTCGTGGGCCAGCGCCGCCTCCGCTCCACGGCAGCGGCCTGGGTCACATTCGTCGCGATCCTCGCCACCGCCTGGGCAATCCCGACGGGATTCGCGCACGGACCGAGTTGGCTGATCCGGGCGGGCGGCATCGCCGGTCTCGTGGCCGTCCTCGTCCTGGCCTGGAACCTGTCCCGGCCCCTCGCCGACCGCGACGGCGGCCTGCCCCTCGTCGGCATCCGCCTCTCCGTCACATTCCTCGTGATCACGGTCGCCTTCGGCGTCGTCTACGCCTTCGACAGGCAGGAAGGCTGGTTCGTACTCCTGCCCCACCGCGTCCTCGCCCACGCCCACCTCGGGCTCCTCGGGTGGCTCGGGCTCACCTACGTCTCGGTGGCAGAGAAGTTGTGGCCGATGTTCCTGCTCGCGCATCGACCTTCGACGCGGCCCGGCACGGCGGCCGTGACGCTCATCGCGTCAGGTGTCCCCATCCTCGCCACCGGACTTCTCTTCGCCGTACCCGCCGTCGCCTGGCTCGGAGGGGTCGTGACGGCAGCCGGACTCGTCGCCCACCTCGTATCGCTGTTCTCCTGTGTGCGTCACCGGCGCCGCCGCATCGAGCTGCTCCACATCTTCCTCTTCACGTCGGCGGCTTTCCTCGTCGCTGCCATGGTCTTCGGCCTCCTCGCCGGCGCCCTCGACGTCTCGCCTGTCATGCGGGGCCGCCTCGTGGCCGCCGAGGTCGCAGCCCTCATCGGCTGGCTCGGCCTCGCCATCGTCGGCCACATCCACAAGATCGTCCCGTTCATCGGCTACACCGCCTTGCGGGCGCGGGGGATCCGCACGACCGGAGACGGCCGACCCCTCCTCTTCAGCCACCTCTTCGCCGCCGTTCCGGCGCGCATCTCCCTCGTCGTGGGTACGATCGGCTTTGCCCTCCTCGTCGCCGGGACCGCCGCCGCCGTGTCCGGCCTCATCGCGACAGGAGGTTGCGCGATCGCCCTCACGGCCGTGATCGTCGTGTCGAACCTCGCGACCGGACCGAGGCGGGCGACACGCGGAGTGACAGCAGCTTCCCGGGACGACTCGACGAGGAGGACGCCATGACGGCCCAGAACGAGACCACATCGCAAGCGGATGTCGAGGCACGCGCCCAGGATGCGCTCAGCCATGTGCTCGATCCCGAGCTGGCTCTCGACATCGTCGCCCTCGGACTCGTATACGACGTGCGCAGCACCGCAGACGGCGTGGAGGTCGACATGACACTGACGACACCCGGCTGCCCCGTGTCCGAGCAGCTCCCCGCCGAGGCCGAGGATGCCCTCCGCCACGCCTTCCCGGACCGCGAGGTTCGCGTCAACATCGTCTGGGACCCGCCCTGGACGCCTGAACGGCTCTCGGAAGAGGCGATGGACACCCTCGGGTTCCGGCTCTGACGGCAAGAGCACCGCGCGGGGCGCCGGATCGGGTCAAGGAGGTCCAGCGCCAGACCCGCCACACTCTCGGGTTCGCGGCAGGCTTCGCGCTCGCCGCACCGGTCCTCGCCCTGATCCCCCACACGACCGGGACCTGGCTCGCCCTGCACGTGTTCCTCGTGGGGGCGGTCCTCGGCGCGATCTCGGGCGCGACCGTTCTCCTCGCGGTCACGTGGTCGGCCTCCCCCGCCCCCCGTGCCGGCACGGCGACGACCCAGCGCACACTCCTCGTCGCGGGGACGATCGCCGTCGCACTCGGGCGCGAGCTCGACGCCGCCTGGCTCACGGGCGTTGGTGCCGCCGCTGTTCTCGCCGCCCTCTGCGTCCTTGCCGCGATCCTGCTTCAAGTCCGGGCAGGTGGCGTCACACGCCGGTTCGTGCCGGCCATCGACGGCTACGTGGCCGCCCTCGGCTTCGGTGCCGCCGGCATCGTGATCGGTGGCATCCTCGCCCTCCACGGACCGGTCCCGGCGTGGGACCTGCGCGCGGCCCATCTCACCGTCAACCTGTACGGCCTCACCGGCCTCGTGATCGCCGCGACCCTGCCCTATTTCGCGGCGACGCAGGCCCGCACGAAGATGTCGCCCCTGGCCACGGGAGGTCGCCTCCACGCGACATCCGCCTGGCTCGCCACGGCCACGCTCGTGGCCGCGCTCGGTGCGGCGCTCGACTTACGCGACGTCGCGGCCGGCGGACTCGTCGCCTACGCGCTCGGCATCGGCGCGACCGTCCTGCTCCTCCCCCGCCTCGATCGCCGCAGCCTCGCGTGGGCGGGGCCCCGCATCCTCCAGCTCTTCTTCGGCATCGCGTGGTGGATCGCGATGACAGGCGCCCTCGCCGTCGTCACCCGCGCGACGGAGGGGTCCACGACTCCGGTCCTCCTCGCCCTCGTCGTGGGCGGCTACGCCCAGATCCTCACCGCGTCCCTCGCCTACCTCGGCCCCGTCCTGCGTGGCGGCGGGCATGCGAGCCTCACGGCCGCCTTCGGCCTCACGCGGGCATGGCCGTCCCTCGTCGCGGCCAATGTCGCCGCGGTCGCAGCCCTCGTGCAGCAGCGGGAGCTGATGGCCGTGGCGCTCGCGGTCTGGGTCGCAGACGCCGCCGTGCGCGGTGTTCGCCTCGTGTTCGAAAGAAGGCAGCCCGTTCCGTAGGCTCGCGGTATGCCGATGCGCACGGACTGCACGCACTACGCAAGTCGCACCACGCAGGACGGGCTCGTCGAGACCTGCCGGATCGGTGCGACGGACGAAACGGGGGGCTGTGCCGCCGACTGCGCGACGTTCGAGACACGTCCCGTCACGATCGTCGGCTGGGAGCAGGGGTCGGCTGCCGTTCCCCTCGCCCCAGAGCCGACCCCGCCAGACGCTGACGAGGCTGCCCTCCTCGCCGAGCTCGCGAGCCTCGTCGACGAATCGGGTGAGGCGGCGGTCTCGGCCGAAGCAGAGCGCCGCCGGGCGGAGCAGCGCCGCGCGGAGAAGCGGAAGCGCCGCCGCATCCGCTGACAAGGCGCGCAACCTCGGGCGGCCGCCGCTCAGCGCTTGAGGACGAGTGCCGTGCCGTTGCCGCCGAGGCCGAGGGTCTGGGCGAGACCGACCTGGGCGTCGGGCACCTGGCGGGGACCGGCCGCACCGCGCAACTGCCAAGTGAGCTCGCACACCTGGAACACGCCCATCGCAGTCGTCGCCTCACCGAAGCAGAGGAAGCCGCCGCTCGGGTTGATCGGCATCCTCCCCGTGGGGAGGGTCTCACCGGCCTCGAGCAGGTGCTCGGCCTCGCCCGGCTTGCACATACCCCAGTCCTCGGGGAAGGCGAGCTCGTAGTAGACGGTGTTGTCCTGGAGTTCGACCAGGTCGAGATCCTCGGGTGCGACACCCGCCTGGTCGAGTGCCTTGCCGACGGCGAGAGCGGCTTCGCTGTGGTGGGCTCGACCCGTCGGCACCGTGCCGGCGAGACCTCGCGGCAGACCGTCGTCGAAGCGGGCCGTGGCCACGGCACTGCCCGCGACCCAGACGGGATGCGTCGTGAGCTGCCGGGCCTTCTCGGCAGAGCAGATCACCGCCGCCGCCGCGCCGTCGCTCACGGGGCAGATCTCGTAGAGGCGCAGCGGGTCGCTCACGAGGGCGGAGCCGAGCACGTCCTCGACCGTGAAGAGCTGGCGGAACCGCGCGTATTCGTTGTGCGTGCCCACCTCGTGAGCCTTGACGGCGATCTTGGCGAGCTGCTCCTCCGTGGTACCGAACTCGGCCATGCGCTGACGGCAGAGCAGGGCCCAGAACGCCGGCCCCGGCATGCCCACACAACGCTGGCGCAGGAACTCGGGGTCCGTCTCCTCCTCCACGCCCGACGTCTGGATGAAGCCCTTCGGCATCTTCTCCCCACCCACGACGACAACCATGTCGTGCATGCCGCCCGCCACGAGCGCATAGCCGACGTTGAAGGCATTGCCGCCGGCGGCGCAGCCGGCCGACATGTTGTAGACGGGGATACCCGTCGAGCCCATGTCCTCGACGACGTCGTTGCCGTTCAGGCCCCAGCCCTTGCCGCCGGAGAAACGGGAGCTGGCCGCGGCCACGGCCTCCACGTCCCGCCACGCGACACCGGCATCGGCGAGGGCGGCACTCACGGCGTCGCGGCAGAGCTCGGTCACGGACTTGTCGGGGAACTTTCCCCATGCGTGCATCCCCACGCCCAGCACGGCCACGTCACGCATCAGTCCGCTCCCTCGTCCGTGGGTCGGAACATCCAGCTCACCAGCTCCGTCCCGTCCTCCTCGTGCGCGATCGGGCCGACCACGATCTGGACGCGCGTGCCGATGCGCACGGCCGTCGGGTCCGCCACGGCCATACGGCCCACGACCCGCAGGCCGTCGTCGAGGTCCACGACCCCGACGGCATACGGTTCGTAGGGCTCGTCGTAGCGGGCCGGTGGCGGCGGCGGGTAGTTCTGGACCGAAGTGCTCCAGAGCGTGCCGGCCGGCCCGAACTCTGCGTCCTCCATGGCGGACTCCGAACAGTCCGGGTTGTGGCAGAGACCCGACCGCGGGAAGTAGGGGGTCGCGCAGGTCGCACAGCGAGAGCCGTGCAGGTGGGCGACACCTCCCGCCTCGCTGAAGAGGTCGGCGACCGCGGGCACACGCTCTGTCGTCATCATCCTGCTCCCATCTGTGCCGCGGCCCGGATCAACTCGGGCAGGATCTCGAGGCAGTCGCCGACGATCCCGTAGCGGGCATGGCGGAAGATCGCGGCGTCGGCGTCCGTGTTGACCGCGACGATCGTCTTCGCCGCTGCACAGCCTGCCATGTGCTGGGTCGCACCGGACACGCCGACGGCGAGGTAGAGCGCCGGCCGTGTGATCTTGCCCGTGAGGCCGACCTGACGGGAAGAGTCGATCCAGCCCTCGTCGACGAGGGGGCGGGATGCCGCCGCCATGCCGCCCAGCGCCTCGGCGAGCGTCTCGACGAGCTTGAAGTTCTCGGGGCTGCCGAGCCCGCGGCCGCCGGCGACGACGATCTCGGCGTCCTCGAGGCGCGGACCCTCGGTGCGGGCAGGCTCGAGCACCTCGATGCGCTCTTCGACAGCCGAGAGGTCGAGGGCCACACTGCGCGTCTCGGGTGGAGCCGCCGACCCGCCGGCCGGTTCGGCGACGACGGCATTGGCCATGAGAGCGACGACGCACGGGCGGGAGGGATCGGGGGCGTACACGACGTTCGTGTCGCCGCCGTAGGCGGCCGAGATCACGTGGAGGCCGCCCGTCTCCGCCACGTCGATGCCGAGACCGTTCATGACGGCCGTGGCGCCGATACGGGCAGCGATGCGGGGGGCGATGCGGCGCGAGTCGAAGTCCTGGTTGAAGATGAGGAGCCGGGGCTGTGTCTCGGCGGCGTATTGGGCCACGGCCTCGACCCGCGCGTCCGGGCCCGCCGTGTCGAGCTTGGCGTCCTCGGCATGATCGACGGCCACGACGGCATGGCGGCGGGCGATCGCGTCGAGCTCCACCGGCGCCGAGCCGAGCACGAGCCAGCGCAACTCGCCGCCGCGGGCCTCGCCCACGCGTCGGCCGAGAGTGAGGGCTGCCTCGGTCTCGTCCTGCCCCGCCTGTGACGTCCCGCCGAACGTACAGACGACTACGGGTTCGGTCATGCTCGCTCCCTACTTCTGCTGGAGGACGCGGTCTTCGACGAGACGCGCGACGAGGCGGTCGGCGATGTCGGCGGGCGTGTCCCCGGTGATGAACTCACAGTCGCCCTTCACCGTCGGAACGGTCTGGCGCACCGTCCCGACCCGGATCTCGAGGTCCGCGCCGGACAGGCCCAGCTCGTCGGCCGTCACGACCTCGGGTTCGACACGGCGCGCCGACATCCGCATGGGCATCGTCGGGTAGCGGGGCTCGCCGAGCTCACTGCTGACGGTCACGACTGCCGGGCAGGCGACGCGGACGATCTCGTCTCCGTCGGGCGTCACGCGGGTCACCCGCAGGGACTGCGGGTCCGAGGTGTCCTCGGCCGTGACGCTGCGCGCTATGTCGACGAGGGGCACGCCGAGGGACTCGGCGACGAACGCGGGTACCACGCCTTGATCGTCGTCGGATGCCTGGCGGCCGCAGAGCACGAGGTCGGCCCCACCGCTCGAGCGCACGTAGGCACTGAGGAGAGCCGAGACCGCGTGGCAATCCGGGTCGGGTGCGGGAGGCGGGATCGCCACGACCGTGTCGGCCCCGAGTGCGACGGCATGGCGGAGGATCGTCGTGGCGTCTTCACCGATGGAAACGACGGTGATCGTGCACTCCACCCCGGCCTCACGGATCCGCAGGGCCGCCTCGATCGCCTGCTCGTCGTAGGCGTTCATGAGGGTCGGGATCGTCGTCTGGGTCAGTGTCTTGCCGTCGTCACCGATCACGAGGCTGCCGGCGAGCGCGTACGCGCCCACCGCATCCGGATCGAGGACTTCCTTGACGCACACGACGATTCGCATGAGGTCGCTCTCCGTGCTCGGCACATCGACTCGAAGCAACTACTCACCAACTGGTAGTAGTCTATCACCATATGGCTAGTCTGGGCCGAGCCGGGATTTCCACCCGGACAGCGACCGAGGAGGCATGATGCTGCTCGAGGGCAAGACCGCCATCGTGACAGGTGCAGGGCGGGGACTGGGCCGTGCCCACGCCATGGCGCTCGCCGCCGAAGGGGCACGTGTCGTGGTGAACGACCTGGGTACAGACGTGCACGGAGGCGGAACCGGCAACATCGCCGAAGAGGTCGTCGCCGAGATCAAGGCAGCCGGTGGCGAGGCTGTCGCAAACCTCGGCTCCTGCGCCGACTTCGACGAGGCAGCCGCGCTCGTCCGCCAGGCGATCGACACCTACGGGGGGCTCGACATCCTCGTGAACAACGCCGGCAACCTGCGCGACCGCACGATCTTCAACATGACCGAGGAGGAGTGGGACGCCGTCATCCACGTCCACCTGAAGGGCCACTTCGCACCCACCCGCCACGCCTGCGCCTACTGGCGGGAGGAGGCCAAGGCGGGGCGTGCCCGACCGGGCCGCATCATCTCGACGACCTCCCAGACGGGGCTCTTCGGCAACCCGGGGCAGGCGAACTACGCCGCCGCGAAGGGAGGCATCGCGGCCATGACGCAGGTCATCGCGATGGAGATGGCGCGCTACGGCGTCACGGCCAACGCGATCGCGCCCGCCGCCCGCACACGCATGAGCGAGAGCCTGATCGGGCCCGCACCCGAGGGCTTCGATCCGATGGCAGCCGAGAACGTGAGCCCCATGGTCGTGTGGCTCGCGTCCGACGACGCCGCCTGGGTCACAGGTCAGGTGTTCCACATGATGGGAGGCCGCTGCGACCGCCTCGAGGGCTGGCGCATCGTGAACACGCGTACGCGCACAGGCCGGCTCTGGGAGGCGGCCGAGCTCGCCGACACCGTGCGCGCCCTCTACGGGGTGTACCCGGGAGGCATCGCCGGCGCCTTGGGCGCCGAGGAAGCCGTCGCAGCAACCGGAATCGGCCAGGCTCGCCTGGCACGCACATCCACGACGTGACAGACAGGAGCCTTTGCCATGGTCAAGGACCCACTGCGAACCAAACTGTGTGACCTCCTCGGGATCGACTACCCGGTCATCGCCTTCACACACTGCAAGGACGTCGCCGTCGCCGTGATCAACGGGGGCGGCTTCGCCGTGCTCGGCGAGGCCATGCACACCCCCGACGACATCGCGGCCGACATCGCGTGGATCCGCGAGCGCGTGGAGGGCCGAAAGTTCGGCATCGACCTCGTCCTCCCCGCGTCCGTGCCGCCGTCGGGCTCGGTCGACGACCTCGAGGCCCAGATCCCCGAGACACAACGCGCGTTCGCCCGTCAGATCAAGGAGAAGTACGACGTACCGGACCCGAAGGGCTCGGTCGACCTCCACACGTGGGGTGGGCTCAACCAGGAGCTCGCCCGCGCCCAGCTCGACGTCCTCCTCGACGAGCGCGTGCCCGTCATCGCGTCCGGCCTCGGGAGCCCGGTGTTCATCCTCGACGCCGCCCACGAGAGGGACATGCTCGTCTTCGGCCTCGTCGGCAAGGCCCGCCAGGCCAAGCGCCAGCTCGAGGCGGGTGTCGACGCCATCATCGCCCAGGGCTACGACGCGGCCGGGCACACAGGCGACGTCGGCACGTTCTCGATCGTGCCCGAGGTCGCCGCCATGGCCGGGGACACGCCGGTGGTCGCGGCGGGCGGCGTCACGACGGGACGGCACCTCGCCGCCGCCCTCTGCCTCGGCGCGTCGGGTGTGTGGTCGGGAACGCAGTGGCTCGTGTCCCGTGAGTCCGACGTCGACATGATCATCAAGGAGCGCCTCCTCGCCGCCACGGTGGAGGACACCTCCTACAGCAAGTCGATCTCGGGCATGACGATGCGCGTCCTCAAGTGCCCCTGGACCGAGGAGTGGGCGCAGCCCGAGGCGCCGGACATCCTGCCCGCCCCCTACCAGATGCTCCTGTCCGCCGACTACATCCAGGGCGCGAACGACAACCGCCGCGAGGACCTCATGACCGAGGCCGCAGGCCAGGGTGTCGGACTCGTCACGTCGATGAAGCCCGCCCGCCAGATCCTCTTCGACATGGTCGAAGAGGCACTCGACACGTTCGAGGGAGTGGTCGGCGACCTCGCCTAGGGGTCTGTCCGGAGGGACATTCGATGGCGCAGGCACGTCACGGATTCGACGAGTCGCTCGCCGGGCGGCGAGCCGAGTGTGACGGCGGACATGCCGTGCCCGGTTCGCACTTCGCAGGCCGCGAGGACTTCGCCGGGACCCTCACGGGGGAGTTCGTGGATCACGGTGATCCGCCGTGGCGTTGGTACCTGCTCGCCGACCTCACCCTCAAACCCGACGGGTACACGGATGACTCCGTCTGGTGCGAGTCCGGAAACCTCTTCGTACAAGAACTGGGTACCTGAGCGGCGATATATCGCCGCTCAGGTACCCAGTTCTTGCGGAGTCAGGGACGGATCGTCTCCATCACGCGCAGGGCGTTGCCGCCGAGGACCTTGCGGATGCGGTCCTCGGCCCAACCCGCGTCGAGCATCTTCTGTGTGAGGACGGGTAGGTCGAGGCAAGTCGGCATGTCGCGGGGTGTGATGATGAAGCCGTCCCAGTCCGTGCCGAGACTGGCGTGATCCTCGCCCGCGACGTCGATGATGTGGGTGAGGTGGGCGAGGAGTAGATCAGCGGCCGGACCGCCCCAGTACGGTGCGCCGAGGAACTGACACGCGAAGATCACCCCGATCGTGCCGCCGGTGCGGGCGATCGCGAGGATCTGGTCGTCGTCGATGTTGCGCCAGTGCAGGGTGACCGCGTCCACCCCCGTGTGCGTGTCGATGAGGGGGAGGGACGCGTCGTGGACCTCGACCGCGTCCCAGAACGCCTCGGGGTGGATGTGGGCGAGGTCGACGAGGATGCGGGCGGAATCGCACGCCTCGACGTACCGCCGGCCGAGGTCGGTGAGACCGGCCGAACCCCGGTGCAGCGGGTCGGGCGCCGAGGTCTTGCCGAGCGACGACGTGCTCAGGTGCACGAGCGTGATGCGACAGACCGAGTCGTCGGGGATACGGGTCACGGCGTCGACGTCGTGGTCGAGCGCGTTGCCTCCCTGGATGGCGATCCAGGCGGCGTGCCGTCCCGCGTCCCGCGCCTTGCGATGCTCGGTCGCGGTCCGCACGTGCTCGAGGTTCGGGTGGGCTTCGATCATGCCGCGCAGGCGGGCGAGATTGCGATGGAACGTGCGCTCGCGGCCGGCCGCGCTGCGCAACGGGTTGGTCGCGATCGACCAGTGGGCGGCGTCGACCCCCGCCTCGAGAAGGCGCGGCACGTCCGTCTGCCCGCCGTAGCGGGCGTCGAACACGCCCGTGCCGTGGCGCCGCACCGGATCCCACCCCGGCAGGAGTCGCGGCCACAGGAACGTCTCGAGGTGGAGGTCGAACACCTCGGCGTCGTGCGTGAGCGCGACCGCCTCGCTGCTCACGCCGAGGCGGTCGGCCTCGGCTGCGTGGTCCACACCTGCATCGGACATCATGCGTCGCCTCCTCGTGCTGTGTCACCGCCCCGCGCGGCACGGCGGGACCTCACCATCTCACCCGGTCGAGGAAGCCCCCCACCGCCTCCCGCCACCTCTCCGGATCCTCGAACTGACCGGAGTGGGCGGCCTCGGGAAGCCAGACCAGCTCGGCACCCGGAACCGCCTCGGCGAGCCGCCGCGACGCGCGTCGCATGCCCGTGTCGTGCTCCCCGCAGATCACGAGCGTGGGCGCGTCGACGTGGGCGAGCAGGTCATGGCGGTCACGCTGCGTCCGCATCTCGGCGAGCAGCGACGCGTAGGCGGCCGGATCCGTGGCGAGGAGCTTGGCATCGCACCAGTCCTCGTAGCCGGGACGGTCGACGGTGATCTCGGGATCGCCGAGGCCGAGGAGCTCGGCGTCGTCGTTCGCGGCCACGGCCTTCTGCGCCGCGAGCAGGGCCTGCATGCCGTGTTCCACCGCGATCTTGCAAGCCATGTCGGCCAGGTTCGCGTGGTGCTCGTCGAGGATCAGCGGCCCACCCACCGTGTCCATGAGGACCAGTGCCGTCGCCCGGGCGGGATCGCGGAGAGCGAGCTCCTGCACGACCATGCCTCCCATCGAGTGCCCGAGGAGGACAGCCGGGCCCACGTCGAGGGCATCGAGGAGGACGGCGAGGTCGTCTCGCAACAGGTCGAGTGAATACCGGTCGGTTCGGCCGGACCGGCCGTGGCCCCGGTGGTCGTACGTCACGACACGCCACGACTCGGCCAACCAGTCGACATGGTCCATCCAGTCCTCGTGTGTCCCCGTGAACCCGTGCACGAGCACGAGAGGCGGGCCCGAACCCCGCACGTCGACGAATAGCTCCGTGTCACCTGTGCTGACGTTTCCCATGGTCTCCCCCGGTCTTCTCCGGTCTTCCCCGGTATTCCCCGTCCTCGTCACCCGGCGGCGGGCGACATCCTGCGATAGCCACCGGCGAAGAAGAGAAGCGGGTCTCCGCCGTTTCGCGCGCACGCGACGACCTCGCCGATGACTATGTCGTGGTCGCCGCCGTCGACCACACGATCGACCCGGCACACGACGTGACCGAGCCCACCTGCGAGGACCGGTACATCCATCTCACCCGCATACCACTCGACCCCCCCGAAGTCGGAGGCGCGCTGCGCGAACCGGTTCGAGAGGTCCTCCTGGTCGGCAGTGAGGATGTTGACGCAGAACCAGCCGCTCTCCTTCACGGCGAGCCCGGTCTCGGAGCCGTCCATGAAGCAGACGAGGAGGAGCGTCGGGTCGAGGGACACCGACGCCACCGCGTTCGCCGTCATCCCGTAGGGCTCGCCTGCATGCAGGGCGGTCACGACCGTGACACCGGTCGCGAAGTGGCCGATCACCTTGCGGTAGTCGAGGGGGTCGACTGGCATCTTCCTCTCCTGCAGGACGTCTCACCGTGCCCACAGATCATGCCCTCGGCCGGGGTAGGTCTGCGAGTCGGCGCTCCCGGAAGGAATCGGAGACATGCGGACGCGCACCTAGCATGACCGCGTGCACATCGACTTCAATGCGTCGCCCGGCTGCAGCATCGGCGTCGAATGGGAGCTGGAACTGGTCGACCGCTCCACGCGCGAGCTCGCCTCCGCCGCCACGGACATCCTCACCGAGCTGGGTGGCGGCAACCCCAACACTCCCGAGAAGGCCAAGCACGAGCTGTTCGAGTGCACGGTCGAGGTGATCACGGGCATCTGCGAGACCGTGTCCGAAGTGCGCCAGGACCTCGGCAAGACGATCGAGGAAGTCGACGCCGTCGCCGCCCCGCGCGGCCTCGGCCTCATGTGCTCGGGTACACACCCGTTCTCGCACTGGGCGGATCAGGCCGTGAGCCCCGATCCCCGGTTTCACAAGCTGCTCGGCGAGATGCAGTGGCCCGTGCGCCGACTCCTCATCTTCGGTGTCCACGTGCACGTCGGTGTGCGATCGCCCGAGAAGGTCATCATGATCGCCAATGCCCTCACCTCCTTCCTCCCCCACTTCCTCGCCGTCTCGGCCTCCAGTCCCTTCTGGGCAGGCCACGACACGGGCCTCGCCTCGGTGCGTTCCAAGCTCTTCGAGTCGCTCCCCACGGCCGGGCTGCCCTACCAGTTGAGCGGCTGGGACGAGTTCGAGCAGTTCATGGACACCCTCATCACGTCGAAGGCGATAAGTTCGGTGCGCGAGGTGTGGTGGGACATCCGGCCCCACCCCGACTTCGGCACCGTCGAGCTACGCATGTGCGACGGCATCCCCACGATGACCGAGCTCTGCGCCGTGACGGCGATGGCACAGAGCCTCGTCGACTGGCTCGATCGGCTCATCGACCGCGGCTACAAGCTGCCGTCGCAGCGAAGCTGGACCGTCAAGGAGAACAAGTGGCGCGCAGCCCGCCACGGCCTCGACGCCGAGATCATCGTGGACGAGCACGGCACCATGCGCCGCGCCCGCATGGCCGTGCTCGAGCTCGTCGAAGAGCTGTCACCTGTGGCACGCCGCCTCGGCTGCCACGAGGAGCTCTCGCACCTCGTCCGCATCGCCGAGGAGGGGGCCTCGTACGCCCGTCAGCGCGACCTGCTCTCGGCAGGCGCCACGTTCCCCGAGATCGTGGACGCCCTGATGTCGGAGATGCGCAACGACTCCCCCGTAAGCGCCACATGATCCGGCGCGAGGTCCTGCGGGAGACGGTGGCGGTCCACCGCGAGGAGCTCGTCGCCTTCCGCCGGCATCTGCACGCCCATCCCGAGCTGTCGTGGCAGGAACACGAGACGACACGCGACGTCGCGCAGCGCCTCGCGGTCATGGGCCTCGACCCCGTCACGCTCGACGGGGGTGTGGGCGTCATCTGCGACATGCCCGGCTCACGGGCAGGCCGCACGGTCGTCCTCCGCGCGGATCTCGACGCGCTGCCGATCCAGGACGCGAAGGACGTCCCCTACCGCTCGCTCGTCGACGGCGTCTCGCACGCGTGCGGGCACGACGTGCACACGTCGATCGTGCTCGGGACCGCTCTCACACTCCGCCACCTCACGACCCATGCCGGGCTCGAGCTCCCCGGGACCGTTCGATTCGTCTTCCAACCGGCGGAGGAGAGCATCGAGAGCGGCGCCCAGCGCATGATCGAGTCCGGCGCCCTCGATGACGCGACGGCCATCTATGCCCTGCACTGCGATCCGCGCCTCGCTGTCGGCAGGGTCGGTCTCAAGGCGGGGGCGATCACGTCCGCCTTCGATGCCCTGACGATCCGCCTCACAGGCCCGGGAGGGCACACGGCGCGCCCGTGGATGACGGCAGATCTCGTGACGATCGCCGCCCGTGTCGCCGTCGATCTGCCCGCCGGCCTCGCCCGCCTCCTCGACATGCGGGGCGGCGTGAACCTCACATTCGGCAGGATCGCGGCCGGTGACGCACCCAACGTCATCCCGTCCCACGCCGAGCTGCGCGGCACCCTGCGCGCCATCGACAGGGACGTCTGGACGGACGCACCGGCGACGGTCAAACGCCTCCTCGAGGCGATCGTGAGCCCGTACGGTGCCGACTGGGACCTCGACTACATGCGCGGTTCACCCCCCACCGACAACGACCCGAAGGCGACGGCGGTCGTCGCCGAGGCGGCACGGGCAGTTCTCGGCCCGGATGCTGTTGCCGACACGGAGCAGAGCCTCGGCGGCGAGGACTTCTCGTGGTATCTGGAGCGGGTTCCCGGTTGCTACATCCGCCTCGGTGTGCGCACGGACGGCGACTCGAGCCCCCCGCGGGATCTCCATGCCGACACCTTCGACGTCGACGAGGCCTGCATCGATGTCGGTGTCGCACTCCTCACCCAGGTCGCCCTCGATACCCTCGCCATGGACTGACCCGAATCGGGCAACCATGGGAAGACGGGTGTCAGGAGACGCCCTCCGCGAACTCCCGGTGGGATTCATTGACTTCGTCGTTGTAGAGGAGGTTCCCGACCGGTCCACCCCCTGGACCCGTGATCTCGAAGGCCGTCCCGCCGGAGTCTCCCGCTACCGGCGTCAAGGTGATGTTCGTCTCCCCGGGCCGCAGACTCAGCGGGATCACGAACTCGGTTTCCGTCCCCGCGTCCACCACGTGGCTTCGGTCCCCCACGTCAATCCTGATCGCCGACGCACCCCCCGGGACCGGTTTGGATCGACCACGTAGGGACACCGAAGTCGACCCGGTCCCCGGGTTCTCGACCCTGAGCTCCGTCGGCTCCGACTCACGCACGACTCTCCGCATGCCGGTATCGCCGTTCACTCCGACGCTCGGCACGGGCTCCCGCACCCATCTCGCCGTCGGCGCGTACAAGGTGAGCTCGCCCTGTCTCCCGATCTCGGACGGGTCCCATGCCGCTCGCACCCTCTCGGCATAGTCATCCAGCACGAACGCGCTCAGGCGCCGATCCCGGCTGACCATCGGCGTCTTCCCGAGAACTTCGGTCAGTTCGGCCTCGACCGCGGCTCCGTTGTCGATGTAGCCGTTGCGATCGATCCAGATCGCGCCGAAGCCCGCTGCAACCAGAGCGGCCGGCCAGACCTGTGTGGCGTTCTGGTCCAAGAGCGAAACCTGCCAGGGCCCCTGCCTGCCCTTGACACCTCCGTAACTCCACTCGAGCTCTCCAGCCTGGAGGTATCCCTTCAGCGGATCATAATTCGCCATACGATTCACGTCTCTTGACTCCGGGAATGACATGTACGGCAGTTGAAACACAGCAGCCTCAGCAGGGAGCCTCTCCTCCAATCGCTGGACGAATGCCGCGTCGCTCTCGAAGGACCTTCTGACGCCTGCATAGTCGGGTATATCCATGGGTGACGTTTGGTCAAAGACGCCACCGATGAGGAGGACAACCAGGAGAGCCACGAGAAGAGCTGTGGGTCGCCTGCCCGTCCCCAGCCGAGAGTCACTGAGACGACGCATGCCTGCCTGGACCAGAATCCCGAGAGCCAGGAAACCACAGAAGGCAATGAAGACAGTGACCCTGTTCCACGAACGGATCTGCGGGCTGATGGCAACGGCAAACAGGACTGCGAATCCCGTCACAACGGCGAACAGAACGGCTGTTACGACCAATGCGAACGCTTCGCGGAGGAGCCTCACCTCACTCTCGGAGATCCAGCGACGCCGAATGCCTGACAGACCGAAGACAAGCAACGCGAGGAAGCCCACTGTGGCGACAAGCCCGAGGGCTTGCCCCGACTCCGAACGCGGTGCCGCCCCGAACGTGGGGAACTCCGCATACTCCTCCATGTAGCGGGAGAGGGGTGCCACCCTGTGTCCTTCTCGCGGCAAGACCATGGACGTGATCTTCAACCCGAACAGTTCTGATTCGGCAGGTGATCGCTCCGTAACCGGGTTGGAACCGTGCGCGGCTGCGTAGACGAACGTAGGTGCCGTATTGACGAGCGCGAACAAACCCACCAGCCCCAGGACTACGACTCCGCGCTTGAGTGACTGGCGGTCGACACCTCGGAGTTGCCTGAAAGCCAACAGTATGACCATAAGAAGCAGGGTGAAGAATGCATAGTAGAGTCCGTTGAGACCAACGAGGGCAGTAAGGATTCCAGCCCAGATGAGCCGCCTCCAATCCAATTCGTAAATGCCCTTGGGGTTCTCTGCTCTGTGAGGCGGCCCCTGGTCAGGGAGGCAGCCGACGACCCAGAAGATGAGTAGTATCCCCAGTGGTACCGTGAAATAGCTGGACAGGAACAGATGGGTCTCACCACGAATAAAGTGATATGGGAGGAGACTGAATAGGACTGACAGGACTGATGCAATCGACAGCCTTAGCCCTACCTGAGTGAATGTGTAGAAGGCAGCAAGAGCAACAAGTGGGAATGTCATCAAGAAGAAGAGATTGACTACGGCTCCATAGTCATTCACAACGAGTGCGATCAGCTTCATCATGGCGAACGGAAGGGCATCCACGAGGGGCACGTCGTAGAGTTCCTGCCCGAACGGCGCGTTCAAGTACTCGTTCGCATAGGGCCACGCTGTTTCCGTCGCCGACTTGGCGACGAGGCCGTACGCGTTCGCGTCACCACCTGAGTAGGCAAACGGGATCGGCCACGAAGCCTCCCAGACCCGGAGGAGGACTACAGCCAATACGCAGGTCACCATGACCGTGCCTGCTGCGGCCAGCCACCACCTGGCACGAGGTCCGGGTGCCCTCCATCGATTCAGCCCCGACTCCTCCTGATTCCGCGCCTCACCCGCAGTCGAGGCTGGGGAGTCCACGGCTACATCGGGCTTCTTCATGGCATCAGAGGGCTCCGGCGAACCTACCAGGGCCATTGGCACCACGGATTCACGGACTCCGGGTAGTAGGCTCCGGCCGGTACGTGTAGGAGTCCTTCCCCGTGACGGTCTCACCGGGATGGACCGGGGACGATGACCGCGGGCCCTCACCGTTGTCCACGCCGGACAGCTTCACCGTGATGCTCGTCGCCGTCAGCCACAACCTCCAACAAGCTGGGTGCCTTGACAGATCTCGCCGCCTTCAGGAACCGGAACTGCGTCGTGACGGGCGGTCTCGGTTTCATCGGCTCGAACCTCGTGCAACGCCTCGTCCGGGCGGGTGCCAATGTCGTGGTCGTCGACGCCCTCGTTCCCACGCACGGCGGCAACAGCAAGAACCTCGCCGGCGTAGAACGCGACGTGCAGATCGTGGTCGCCAGCATCGCCGACTCCGCCGCCGTCGCCCCCCACGTCGTCCGCGCCGACCACATCTTCAACCTCGCGGGTCAGGTGAGCCATCTCGACTCGATGGAGGACCCGCTGCGGGATCTCGAGTACAACACGACAAGCCAGCTCGCGTTCCTCGAGCTCGTGCGACGCACGAACCCGGACGCGGCCGTCGTCTACTCGTCGACCCGCCAGCTCTACGGCAAGCCCCGCTACCTGCCTGTCGACGAGGCCCACGCCGTCGAGCCCGTCGACATCAACGGCATCTGCAAGTACGCCACCGAGCAGTTCCACCTTCTCGATGCCCGCGTGCACGGTATGCGTGCCTGCGCCCTGCGAATCACGAACGTGTACGGCCCGCGGCAGCGGATCAAGGACGACAAGCAGGGCTTCCTCGGAATCTTCGTGAGGCGTGCCCTCAAGTCCGAACCGATCACGGTATACGGGGACGGTGGGCAGCTTCGTGACTGCCTGCATGTCGACGATGTCGTCTCGGCCCTCGCGCTCGCCGCGACCTCCCCGGACGTGGCAGGCCACGTCGTGAACCTCGGTCATCCCGATCCCATGTCCGTGCGCGAGGCGGCAGAGACAATCGTGCGCATCGCCGGTTCCGGCCGCGTGGAGCTCGTGCCTTGGCCGCGGGACCACGAGATCATCGATATCGGCGACTACTACGGCGACTACTCCCTCGCCGAGCGATTGCTCGGGTGGAAGCCGGCGATCACGTTCGCGGACGGGATGTCCGACACCGTGGAGTACTACCGCGAGCACCTGCCTTGGTACCTCTGATCGACCTGTCCCGCAGGTGGCAGGCACACGGCGACGAGGTCGAAAAGGCGGTCGCCCGCGTCCTCGATTCGGGCACGATTCTCCTCGGTCCCGAGCTCGAGGCATTCGAGACTGAGTTCGCCGCGTACTGCGGGTACGACAGGGCCGTGGGGGTCGCGTCGGGAACGGAGGCCATCCGTCTCGCCCTCGTGGCCGCGGGTGTGGGACCGGGTGACGAGGTCGTCGTCCCTGCACTGACTGCCGTACCGACTGCCGCGGCCGTCTGTGCCGTCGGTGCCGTGCCTGTACCGGCGGACGTCGATCCCGAGACGGCCGGCCTCGACCCGGCGAGTGCCGCGTCCGTGGTGAGCGAGCGGACGAAGGCAATCGTGCCCGTGCACCTGTACGGGCGGCCCGTCGACATCGACCCGTTCCTCGACCTGGGTCCACCTGTCATAGAGGACGCAGCCCAGGCGCACGGGGCAGTGTCGCCGGCCGCGAGCTTCGCCGTGGCCTACAGCTTCTATCCCACGAAGAACCTCGGCGGCGTGGGAGACGGAGGCGCGGTCGTCACCGCGGACACCGGTGTCGCCGCGTATGTGCGGCGCCTTCGCGTCCACGGCATGGTGCCCGAACGTGCCTACGTGCACGACGAGATCGCGACCAATTCCCGCATGTCCGAGATCGAGGCGGCAGCTCTGCGCATCTGTCTCGGCCACCTCGACGCGGGCAACGCGCGCCGCCGAGAGATCGCACGCCGTTTCCGCGAGGCAGCTCCCCACCTCACCTTCCAGGCCGACCATCCCCGCCACGTCTACCACCTGTGCGTCGTTCGCGTACCCGGCCGGGACGCGTTCAGAGACGGCTTGTCCGTCCGGACGGGTGTGCACTATCCCCTTTCCCTGGTGGACCAACCTGCCTACCGACACCTCCGGCGCATCGAGTGCCCGGTCGCCCGGGCGTGGGCGGCGGAGTGCGTCACCCTCCCCTGCTTCCCGGAGATGACCGACGAGGAGATCGACACCGTGTGCGAGGCGATAGCGTGACCGGCCGCACGGGAAGTGAAGCCGTCACGTCCGTGACCGCGTTCTTCCCCTGCTACAACGACTCCGGCGTGATCGCAGACCTCGTGACACGCGTGAGTGCCACACTCGACGACATCGTCGACGACTACGAGGTGATAGTCGTCGACGACGGCTCCGAAGACGACTCCGTCGCCGTCCTGCGAAGCACGCAGGGGAACAACACGAGACTCCGCGTCGTCGAGCACGGTGTGAACCGCGGCTACGGCGCCGCCCTCCGCTCCGGTTTCGCAGCCGCGAGCAAGGACTGGGTCTTCTACACCGACGGTGACGGCCAGTACGACCCGACCGAGGTACGTCATCTCGTGCGGGCCGCCGGGGACGACCTCGACTTCGTGCAGGGCTGGAAGATCTCACGCGGCGACTCGATGCTGCGCCGTGTCGTGGGCCGGCTCTACCACCACACCGTGAAGCTCCTCTTCGGACTCCGTGTCCGTGACACGGACTGCGACTTCCGCCTCATGCGCCGCACCCTCCTCGAGAAGGTGGAGCTCGAGTACAACAGCGGCGTCATCTGCGTCGAGATGATGCGCAAGTTCCGGGATGCCGGCGCCACCTTCGCAGAGGTGCCCGTGAACCACTACGAGCGTCCCGTCGGCACGTCGCAGTTCTTCCAGATGCGCAGGGTCGCGAAGTCACTCTGGGACCTCGTCCGACTCTGGCTCGACATCGTCGTCCGCGGAGAGGAGCGCAGGGGCCGGCGTCGTGCAACTTGACGAGTACCGGCGCATGGCCGAGACCGAGACGGTCCACTGGTGGTACGGCGCGACCCGCTCCCTCCTGCGCCAGGTCCTCGCGCCGCACCTCGTCGAGGGCAGCAGTCTCCTCGACCTCGGCTGCGGCACGGGCGCCACCGGCGGCTGGCTCGAGGACTTCGGCGACACCGTGAGTCTCGACTTCGAGGCGCTCGCCCTCGAGATCTATCGCGAGAAGTCCCCGGGCGGGTCGTTCGTGAGGGCCGACGCGCAGGCTCTGCCGTTCCGGGCGGCGAGCTTCGACGCCGTGCTCTGCGTCACCGTTCTCTGTCACGAGAGCATCGCCGATCCCGTCGACGTCGTACGCGAGTGCGCCCGAGTCCTCCGACCCGGGGGTGTCGCATGTCTCATGGAGCCGGGCGTGCGGTCCCTGCGCAGGGCACACGATCGCCAGACGCACACGGCGCGGCGCTTCGCCGTGGCCGATCTGGCAGGAGCCGCGGCGGCATCGGGCCTCGACGTGGTCCGGGAGACAGGCGCCTACTCGTTCCTCGTCCCCCCCGCCACGGTCAAGGCCCTCACGGAGCGAAAGCGGACACGCAGCGACCTCGAGACGTCATCCACCGGCCTGGGTGGGATCCTGCCTCGTGTCGCTCGCCTCGAGCGCCGCTGGCTCGAACGCCACGACCTACCCGCGGGTCTGTCCGCCGTGGTTCTCGCTGCAAAGCCCCGCTAGACGGAGAAGACCCGCCGCCGGCGGAGCCCGGCGAGAACGAACAGGACAGCCGCCATGCCGAGGATCACACCGATCTCGGGCATGACGTCACGCACGCCCGCTCCGTTGCCCACGATGTCGTTGAAAGCGTCCACTGCCCACGCCGTCGGCAGGAGGTGGCCGATCACCTGGAGCGGCACAGGCACGATCTCGAGGGGCCACATCGCCCCGCCGAGCATGCCGAGGGCGATACCGATGGGTGCGCCGATCGCACCTGCCTGCTCGGGCGTCGTGTAGATCGTGCCGGCCAGGGCCGACATGCCGGCCACGGCGATGCCGAGGGAGAGCGCCACGAGAGTGGTCGCGCCGAGGTTCCCCCAGTCGACCTGGAAGAGCCAGGCTGTCACGAGCACGATGTAGAGCGCCTGCGCCATGACCGTGAGGAAGCGGGCTGAGACGAGCCCGAGCTCGAGCTCCGCCGTCGGGGCGGGCACGGCGAGGAGGCGCTGGGCCACGTGGTTGCGGCGCAGCTCCGTGAACGTGCTGGCGCTCGTGAGGCCGGTGATCACGAGGAAGAGGACGAGCGAGGTGTAGGCGACACGTTCCGTACCCCCGACGAGGACTTCGCCCGACACCGTCTCGCGTGTCACGCCGGCGAGCCGGGCTTCCTTCGCGATCTCGGCTGCCACCGCGACGCTGGTCTCGAGGGGCACACCGCTCGCCTCGGACGCGACTCGGGCCGCCGTGGCCACGACGACCTGCCTGCTGACGGCCGAACCGAGGGACGACTGGACGAGCGCGATGTCGCCTCCGCCCGCTGTCGAGATCACGGTCATCGAGAGGTCCCGGCCCGAGGCGAGCTCGGCCGCGTAGGACGACGGGATCACGACTCCGAAGGCCACGGCCTCGCGCACGACCGCGTCCGTGAGGTCGGCCCGCGACTCGTACATCTTCACGCTCACCGCCTCGTTGTCTCGGAGCGAACGCATGAGGGCCCGGGATGCCGAGGATCCCGACTCGTCGACGAAACCCGCTGCCGCGCGTTCGCCTGCCTCGCCGAAGGCGACGCCGAGGATGAAGACGAGCACGATGGGGAGGACGAACATGAAGAAGAGGGCTGTCTTCTCGCGACGCAGGCCATGGAGCTCGGCGGCCGTCGTCGCCCACAGGCGGAGGGCTGTCCGCCTCATGTCCGGAACGCCCTGCGGCCGAGGACGAACGTGATGGCGAGACCGGCAAGGCCGACTGCCCCCGTGAACACCAGCGCCGGCCAGACGGTCGCGAGCGACCCGCCGCCGGGTGCGACGATGAGCTCTGTGAAACCGACGAGTGCGGCGCCGTTGGGGGTCCACGCCTGGAGGGAACGGAGGAAGTCGGGGAGCTGTCCCCCGAAGAACGAACCGCCGGCCAGGGCGAGCACGAAGACGATCGCCGTGCCGATGCTGCGCACTTGTTCCTCCGTGCGGGCGAGGACGGCGATGACTCCGGTTATCCCCATCGCGGCAAGCACCGTCGTGCCCGCGAGCGCGATCACGGCAAGCGGATCGCCCCAGCGGACACCGTAGGCGAGGGACGTGGAGAGGATGATCACGGCGAAGATGAGGGAGCCCGTGACGAAGAGGGCGAGGAGCTTGCCCAAGAGCACGGATGTCTCGGTCACGGGTGCGGCGGCGAGACGGGCGAGTGTGCGGTGGCGCCGCTCCGCCTGCAGCGTGGCCGCACCGTAGAGGATCGCGAAGAACAGGAAGAAGATCCCCATCGACGGCGCGAAGTAGTCGATGGGCCGCAGTTCTGCGGTCGTGCGGTCCTCGCGCAGCCGGACCTGGGGGAACTGCTCTGCCGCCTCGGCCGAGACCCGGCCCGCGTCGGCGGGAGCACTCCCACCGAGGGCCGCGATTGTACCGACCGCGACCTGGCCGGCCCGGATGCGCGCCACGAAGTCGTCGGCGAGCCCGGTGGCAAGCGCAGCGGAGATCTGGCTGTCGGAATCCACGACCACGACGACGTCGGCAGGGCGGCCGGCCTGCACGTCTCTCGTGAAGCCGGCCGGGATGACGATGCCGACGGAGGCTTCGCCCGATTCGATGGCCTCGCGGACATCCGTCTCGTCCTTCACGTCCTCGACGGTTACCACGTCGGCGAGGGCACGGGAGCGCAGGACCTCCCCGAAGGGAGCCGTCAGGTCAGTCCTGTCCGCGTCCGCGAAGGCGACGGTCGTCGAGAAGTCGCCCGCGCCGCCGAGAGCGAGGCCCACGATGCTCGCGAGGGCGAAGGGGGCGACGACACCGATCAGGAGGAGGGACCTGTCGCGGATCCTCTGGCGCAGGTCCTTGGCGGCTACGACGAGCGCTGTGCCCACGTCAATCCCGCAGGGCCTTGCCCGTGAGGTGGAGGAACACCGTCTCCAGGTTCGGTTCGGTCACCTCGACACCCGCTACGGGATGGCCGGCCGTCACGAATGTCTCGACGAGGACCGGGAGGAGATGGCGCGCGTCCGGACTCAGGACCTGCACACCGCCCTCGACCTCGCCGGCTCCGGTCACGCCGGGGAGGGGCGCGGCGCAAGCGGCCATGGCCGCGAGGTCCGTGCCGGAGTCGAACGTGAGGAGGATGCGGTCCTCCCCTCCCGTCGACTCGACGAGCTCGCGACGCGTGCCTTCGGCGATGAGCCTGCCCTCGTCCATGATGCCGACGCGGTCACAGAGGCGCTCGGCCTCCTCCATGTAGTGGGTCGTGTACAGGACGGCCATTCCCGCCGCGTTGAGCGTCTCGACGTGCTCGAGGATCGAGTGGCGGCTCTGCGGATCGACACCCACGGTCGGTTCGTCGAGGACGAGGAGGTCCGGGTCGTGGAGGAGGCCGGCGGCGATGTTGAGGCGGCGCTGCATCCCGCCCGAATACTCCTTCACGACGTCCTGGGCGCGGTCGGCGAGCCCGACCGTCTCGAGCATCGCGTCGACCTTCCGCCTCAGCCCGGCCCCGCTCAGTCCGTACATGCGCCCCCAGAACTCGAGGTTCTCGCGGCCGCTCAGGTCCGGGTAGAGCGCCACCTCCTGGGGCACGTAGCCGATGTGGCGGCGCACGCCGACACCGGCGTCGATGTCCTCACCGCACACGAAGACGGTCCCCGCGTCCCGGTGCAGGAGGCCGCACACCATCGAGATCGTCGTCGACTTGCCGGCGCCGTTCGGGCCGAGGAGCCCGTACACCTCACCGGGGTCGATCCGGAACCCGACGCCGTCCACGGCCACGAGATCGCCGAAGGCCTTGCGGAGGCTCTCTGCCTCACAAGCGGGGAGGTCGGGCATCGGGGGATTTTATTTCAGACGATGCGAACGTCGGGACGCATGCACCTGTCGGCGTCGACTCCGGCGCACCTCAGGCGACATCGTGACGGGGGCTTCGCAGGTCGAGGCCGAGCATGTCGCCGAGCTCACCGAGGGCGGAGTCCGGGTCCGTCACCTTGATCGTGGTCATCCCCATCGCCTGGGCCGGTTTCAGGTTGATGCCGAGGTCGTCGAGCATGACGGCCTCGGCCGGCTCGATACCGAGCTCCCGGCACGCGATCTCGTAGAAGGCCGGCTCCGGCTTGCGCACGCCGACGACACTCGACTGCACGATCACGTCGAAGAGCTCCTCGGGCGCGAAGTCGAGGTGATCGGTGAAACCACCGCCGGCATGGATGTCGACCCAGTTGTTGGTGAGGAGCGCCGTCTTGTAGACACGACGACAACGGCGCACGGCCTCGACCATCTGTGGCCGGAGCCCGCCCACGAGGCACATGAGCACGCCCGCGGCCTCGACCGCGTGACCCTCTTCTCGCGCCTCGGCCTCGAACAGCTTCGCGAAGTCCGCTAGGTCGACTTCCGCCCGCTCGAGCCGCGCCCACGCGTTCCCGTCCGGGTTGGCGGCGTTGAGGCCGCGGATGAAGCCGTCGGGCAGGGCATGCTCTCGTTCGTATGCGGCGAAGGCCTCGAACGGAGACGTGGAGATGACCCCGCCGAAGTCCCAGAGGACGGCCCTGAGGGTCACCCCTGCACGAGGGACTCGGGGTCGATGCTCAGGCTCGGGTGGCGCAGCTTCGAGAGCGCCCGCGTCTCGATCTGGCGGATGCGCTCGCGTGTGAGATTGAAGTCGGCACCGACCTCTTCGAGTGTGCGGGGGATGCCGTCACCTTCGAGGCCGTAGCGCAGGGAGAGGATCTTGGACTCGCGGTCGGTGAGACGGCCGAGGAGGCGCTCGCGGACGTCGTTGCGGACCATCGCCCGCGCGGCGGCGTCGAACGGGGTCTCGGTCGACTCGTCCTCGATGAAGTCGCCGAGCTCGGCGTCGCCGTCCTCACCCGTCGACTGGTTCAGGGACGTGAGGCTCGTCGGCAGGGACATCACGTCCATCACCTGGTCGAGGGAGAGACCTGTCGCCTCTGCCACCTCTTCGGGAGTCGCCTTGCGCGCGGTGCGTCCCTCGATCTCGGACCGCGCCTTGGCGACCCTGTAGACGAGGTCGCCGACGTGGACCGGGAGGCGGATCGTGCGGCTGTTGTTCGCCATGCCGCGTGTCACGGCCTGGCGGATCCACCACGTCGCATACGTCGAGAACTTGAACCCGCGTCGCCAGTCGAACTTCTCGAGGGCGTGCATGAGCCCGAAGTTCCCCTCCTGGATGAGGTCGAGGAGCTCCATGCCGGACGCGGCGCCGTACTTCTTGGCGACGGAGACGACAAGGCGCAGGTTCGCGTTGATGAAACGCTCTTGTGCGGCCTCGCCTCGGTAGACGAGGTCGTCGAGCTCGGCACGCCGCTTCGGCGACAGCTTCGCGCCCGTCGCGAGCTCGCCGCGGGCCTCCTTGCCGTCCTCGATGGCCTGGGCGAGCTCGATCTCGTCTTCCTTCGTGAGGAGCTGATGCTTCGAGATATCGGCCAGATAGCTGGCCACGAGGTCCTCGACATCGGCACCGCGCTCACGTTCGGCGGAGATCTTGCGGTCCGTCACCTTCATCGTTCGGGAATTCTGCTCCATGTGGACTCGAACTCACTTCTCCCATGGGACTGATCGAAGAGATCACATCCCCCGAGCAACATCTCGGGCGCATTCACACCGGTGGGTGGTCATGACCCAAACCCAGGGCGCATCCTGTCACCAGTAGCCGTCTCACCAGTAGCCGTCATCGATGTCAGCACGAGGAGCGGCACGTTCACCGACTCACCCGCATCGGAACCCCGTAGGGTCAAGTCACTTCATCGGATGTCGGCGTGGACCCGCACGGTGCGCGACCTCCCTAGGATAATGAGTTGGTTACCCGAATGCGCTGGTTATTTCACTTCTTCGGACTGTCCGCGCATACCTTCTCACATACCGTGATGAGTTGGCGGAGAATGTCGACGGTGCGTGGGCAACCTCTCACCTGATCCGGCGGTAGGTTCGGTACCAGCATCCCACAAGGACTCGTTGTGCCACAACTCGACGATCTGTACAAAGAGGTCATTCTCGACCACTACCGCCGTCCCCGGCGACGGGGGACGATCGACGTGCCCCCCGCCACCCACGCCCGCGGGTACAACCCCCTCTGCGGCGACGAGATCGACATGTACGTGTCGGTGGGCGACAGCGGGGAGATCGACGCGATCGCGTTCGAGGGGAAGGGCTGCGCGATCAGCCAGGCCTCGGCGTCGATGCTGACGGAACGGGTGCAGGGCGGGACCGTGGCGGACTTCGGCGACGCGTTCGACCGCTTCAAGGCGATGCTCGGCCTCGGCGACGACGACGGGCCCGCCTTCTCGACCGACGAGGAGCTCGGCCGCCAGCTCGGCGACGCCGAAGCGCTGCAGGCGGTGCGTGAGTTCCCGAGCCGCATCAAGTGCGCCACGCTCGCCTGGAACACCCTCGACCAGGCCCTCGCCGGCAGGGAGTCCTTCGAGGAGACCTGAGCGCGCCAAGTCAGAGGTCGAGGACGTCGGGCGGGGCGTGCGCAGGTTCACGGAAGTGCTCGTACCCGGACACCTCGAGCTCGCGGGCGAGCTCGGCACCTCCCGAGGCGACGATGCGGCCGTCCATGAGCACGTGCGTGTGCGTGGGCGGGATGTGGTCGAGGATGCGGGCGAAGTGCGTGATGACCAGGACGGACAGACCCTCGGTCTCGACCATGCGCAGGACTTCGGCAGCGACGTCGCGGATCCCGTCGACGTCGAGACCGGAGTCGATCTCGTCGAGGACGACGAGGCGGGCACCGAGAAGCGCGAGTTGGAGGGTCTCGTTGCGCTTCTTCTCGCCGCCGGACAGACCCACGTTGAGGGGTCGGTCGAGGAGACCACCGAGATGGAGGCGGTCCGCGATCCCGGCCACACGGGCACCTTCCACGGCATCGGCCCCGAGCCCCCGCCCCGCCGCGGCCGCGGCGAGGAACTCGCGGAAGGGCACACCCGGGATCTCGACGGGATGCTGGAATGCCACGAACAGACCGAGCCGTGCCCGTTCCCAGACAGGCAGGCCGAGCAGGTCGACGCCGTCGAACAGAACCGAACCCGCCCTGGTCTCGTAGCCGGGCCGCCCTGCGAGCACATGCGTGAGCGTGGACTTGCCCGAGCCGTTCGGGCCCATGAGGGCGTGGACCTCGCCCCGCCCGATCTCGATGGCGAGTCCCCGCAGGATCTCACGGGTGCGCGTCCCCGCCACGAGATCGCGGATCTCGAGGAGTGGCGCCGTCACGGTACCGTCACCCACACGTCACCGTCCTCGACACGGGTCGGGTACGTCTCCACACGCACCGTCGCCGGCAGACAGGTCGGCTCACCCGTGACGAGCTCGAACGTGGATCCGTGAAGGGGACACTCGATCTCCCTCTCCTCCACGTACACGTCACCCTCCGAGAGCGAAGCCTCGGCGTGCGAGCACGTGTCGTCGACGGCGAACACCGCGTCGCCGAGCCGCACGACGGCGAGCACACGTCCGCGGATCTCGATGCGCCGCGCCATCTCGTCCTCGAAGTCGTCGAGCCGTCCGATCATCGTCTCGGACATCAGCCCCCCTCCTCGCCGGCTCCGCCCACCGCTCGGAGCGAACCGAGACGCCGGAACACGTCGCTCTCGACGAACGCCCGCACCCCCGACAGGGGGATGCGGTCGATCACGTCGGAGAAGAACCCGTCGACGACGAGATGCCGTGCGGCCTCCTCGTCGATCCCCCGCGCCTCGAGGTAGTAGATCTGGTCCTCGTCCGGGGGGCCACCCGATGCCGCATGCCCGCACGCGACGTCGTGGTTGTGGATCTCGAGGTTCGGTATCACCGCAGCCCGGGCATCCTCGGAAAGGATGAGATAGTGGCCCGCCTGGTGGGCATCGGAGCGGGCGGCGTCGGGATCGATCCGCACGAGTCCCGAGTAGACCGCAGACGCCCGGTCCCACACCGCCCCCTTGTAGAGGAGCCGGCTCGTGCAGCGCGGGGCGACATGGGCCTGTTCGGACCGGAAGTCCACGTGCCGGTCGCCGTCACCCACGAACACACCGTACATGTCTGCGTGGCTGCCCTCGCCTGCCATGGTGACGTCGACGCGGGCGCGTCCGAGGTGGGCGCCGAGGTTCGCGGCCGTGGAGGTGAACCGGCAGTCCCGGCCGAGACGCGTAGCGTGGGCGGCCACGCAGAACCCCGTGTCGTCGATGCACTGCAGGTGGACGTGGTGGAGGGCGGCTCCGTCCGCCACGAAGGCCTCGGACACGGGAACGGCGAGGCTCCCCTCGGCAGCCCCGCCCGACACGTAGACCTCGACGACCGAGACGTCGGCTGCCGTGCCGACCTCGACGAGCGTGCGGGGGGCCGACACGACCTCGCCCCGCCCGACCACGTGGACGACGACGAGCGGATCGGTCGCCCGCGTCCCGGCGGCGATGCGCACGTGGAGCCCACCCACGAACGTCTTGGCGTTCACCGCGGCCGCCACGTCCCGGTCCGGCGGGACGAGGTCCCCCACCGGGGCGTCTGCCTGCGTGTCCAGTGGCGCGGCCTCGATGCCCGGCACCTCCTCGACGACGCGGATGCCGCGTGCGTCGGACACGACGAGGCCACAACGCGCACCGAGCGCATCGGCGACCGCACCGGCCGCCTCCGCGTCGGACTCCCCGCCCCGATCCGCGGCTGCCTTGGCCGCGGCATCGAAGGGGATCTCGCGGGGATCGGTGTGCCGCCACTCCTCCATCGACTCCGTCGGACGGGGCAGTTCGGCGAAGGCGACACCGGCCTCCTCGCGGAGGCGGGCGAGCCATGGGGGATCGGTGTGGGTGGTGTGGGACACGCGCCCTCGAGGCGGGTCGGGAACAGAGATGCCTTGCTACAACCTGCCTGCCGAATCCGTCAAGACCCGGGCCGCTGGAGCACAGGAGCTCAGGCGGGCAACTCGAACTCGGCCGGATCGACGTGAGGTTGGTACCAGACGCCCTCCAACGTCAGGGTCGGCACCATGACACGCAGAGGGATGCCCTCACCCGTGACGCACACCTCGATGGGTGAGGTGATCCCGGCCGCCGAGGCAGATCCGACGGGAGTCGCCGTCAGGCACTTGACCGGCACCCCGATCACCTCGGTCATCGAGGTCTCGATGTCGAACGCGCCGGGCGTCTCGGCGACGAGCCCGAGCAGGAGAAGGAGGGTCTCCGCACCGTAGGCGTGCACACCCTTCTCGGCGGGCTCGCACATCCACGTCCCCACCTTCGCACACGTCGTGACCGCCGACGCATCCTCGATCACCATCGTCGCGACCGCGTCGTCGGCTGCGACCGTGTTCTTGACCCGGCCCGGTTCGTGCACGATCGAGAAGGCAACCGCCCCCGGCACCGAGGCGACGAGCTCACCCTGAACCCGGTACCCGACCGAGTAGGACGCCTTCTTCACGTCCTCGTACAGGCCCAGGTAGTCCATGGCACCGGCACCCGTTGCGATGAGCGCGAGCTCCTCCGGCGATGAGACCGTGGCGAGATCGGCGAGGCCGCCCTTGATCATGTCGCTGAAGGAGAAGACATCCGAGCTCGTTCCCTCGAGAAACGCCGGGGGAATGAAAGGAGCAGCCGGACCGGTGGTCGTAGTCGTCTCGTCGATGCGCCCGCTCGTCGCCGCCTGTTCGGAGCACGACACGATGACGACACAAGCAGCCGCGGCGAGCGCGACCATCGCAAGGTGCCGCACACGTCCCTCTACTCGCGCCGCGGATCTCATTCGGCGCTCTCTCCCTGCGGTACCTCTTCGGGTGGAGCGGGCACGAGGACGTTGGGTGGTCCTTCCTGCACCGGCGCGGGAGGCTGGAAATCGTCGTCGGCGACCTCCCCGCGGTACCCCGTGGCCTTCACGACGATCTCGTTGTCGCTGCCCCGCACGTCCACGACGAGCGGGGCACCCGACTCGGAGAGGCACAGGGTCGCCGACTCGCCGACTCGCTGCCTCGTCTCGGCCGGGATCCCCGGCAGGGCCGAGACCGCGAGGCAGGTGGCAGTCGTGCCGGCCATCTCGGTGTCGCTGGTCTCGAATGCGTACCAGTTCTGGGCGGGACGGAACTGATCCTGGATCCTGTAGAGGTCCTCGATGTCTATGACGAGGGGTGCCTGCGTGGCATCACCCTCGGTGCGATAGCACTCCCAGTCGGCGGTCCCGCGCGTCGTCGCGCACGCGATCGTGCCCGCCCCGGTGTCGTAGAAGCCGAGCGAGGGTGCGTTGTCGGCTCCGACGAGCTCGCTCATGCGGCGCTCTCCGTCCTGGGCGAGACCGAGCGTTCCTTCGGGGATGGCCGTCCCCGGCAGCTCGACGGCGTACGTCGCCGAGAAGACCGCCTTCTTGCCGGCCGCCGCCTTCTCGAGGAAGGCGTGCAGTGCCTCGGTGTTGACACCTCGGGGGCGCGTCGTGGTCGCAGGCTCGCCCGCGTCGGATTTGTCGTCCGTGCAGGCGGTGAGGAACGACGCCACCACTACGAGCGCGAGGGCCACGTGGACGCACGCCGCGTGAAGGGAAGGTCGGCCCCGATCCATGCTCACCCTCACGTATCGATACCGAAGTCGCGCACGTGCGGGCCGCCTTCGTCGCGTCCCACGGCCACGGTGGCTGCCTTGCGCACCACGTTGCCGGCAGCGTCGATCTCCCGCCACTCGTACGCGAGCACATGCCCGGCTCCGACGAGACGGGTCACGAGACGTGTCAGATGCGGGGCGCGGGTGCGGCACGCCGCTTCGTGCTCCACGGTGCGGGTGAGGAGGTCCGCGTCGACGTGCCCGTCGAGGGGGGTGACGGCTGCGCGGAGGAGATCCTCGGTGATGGACGATGGCGGTGAGGTCACGTGATGCCTGAACAGGTGGTGGATGTCAGTCTGGCGTGGTCTGCTCGGTCTGCCTCCAGCTGGCCCACAACGAAGCGTATACGCCTCCGGCGGCCAGCAACTCTGCATGTGAGTCGAGCTCCACAATTCTTCCCCCTCGGAGCACGCCGATCCTGTCGCAGCGTGCGGCTGTCGTGAGACGGTGCACGATGATGACGGTCGTACGGCTCTGCATGACCGCCGCCAGCGCCCGCTCCAACTGCAGCTCCGTCGCAGGATCGAGAGCCGAAGTCGCCTCGTCGAGGACGAGGAGGGCGGGGTCGGCGAGCATGATGCGCGAGAGACCCACGAGCTGGCGCTGCCCGGCAGACAGGGTTGCCCCACCCCGCCCCAGGATCGTGCCGTATCCATCTGGCAGGTTCGCGGCGACTGCATCGAGGCCAGTCACCTCCGCCGCTCCCACCAAAGCGGCCATGTCCGCATCGGGTCGGGCGAACCCGATGTTGTCGGCGAGACTGCCGGCGAACACATGGCCTTCCTGTGGCACGAGCAGGACCTTGCTTCGCAAACGGGCAGGCGGAATCGAGCCCAGGTCTTCACCGTCGATGACGACACACCCGGCGGTCGGGTCGTGGAAGCCCACGAGGAGCTTGGCGAGTGTGGACTTGCCGGCCCCCGTCGCGCCTACGAGCGCAAGTCGCTCACCCCGCGCGAGGGTCAACGACACGTCCCGGACCGCGTCGACGGTTCCGCTCCGGTAGCGGTAGGACACGTCTCGTAGCTCGACCCGGGCGCCACCCCCGGCCTGGCCCCCACCCCCTCCGACGGGTTGCGGGTCCGGGCCGTTAGCCGTATCCCCCATGGGCGGCCGCACAGCCCCGCTCACCACCTCTTTCACGTCGAGGTCGAGGAGACCGTACACACGCCGGAGGGCGGCGACTGCCGACAGGACGACGTTGTAGAGCTGGCTCAGATGCTGGATCGGATCGAAGACGTTGCCGACGAGGAGGAGGAAAGCGGTGATCGTGCCGATCGTGACCGTGGAATCCGCACCACCCGTGATCGCGCGCCAGCCGCCGTAGCCGAGCACGACGGCGAGGGCGGCGACACCCACATACTCGACGGCGGGGAAGAAGATGCTCGAGATGCGGGCGGCATGGATGTTGCGGTCGTAGTGCGCTTCGTTCACGGCGGCGAAGAGCTCGACACGGTCACGGCGGCGCGCGTGCGCCTGCACCTCGCGGATGCCGGCCAGGTTCTCCTGCAGTTGCGCGAGCACGGCAGCGATCGCCTCGCGCACCCCGTCGTACGCGGCGGCAGCGCGACCCCGGAACCACACGGTGGCCACGAGGACCGGCGGCAGCACGGCGAGGCTGACGAGTGCGAGCTCCCACGACATCGCGAAGAGCGAGCCGAGCGCGAAGACGAGGACGAGGGCGCTCTGCACGAACATCGTGAGGCCGTTCATGAGGAGCTCCTGCACCGACTCGACGTCGCTCGTCAGACGCGACACGAGGCGGCCCGTGTTCTCGGCCTCGTACAGCTCCAACGGCTGCGCCAGCGTGTGCGACACGAGGCGTACGCGCAGCTCGTACAGGTACTGCTCGCCGACGCGGGCGATGAGATCGACGGCCACGCCCTGCCCGACCGCGGCGACGAGGACGGCACCGACCCCGACGAGGACAGCGCCGAGCAGGGCGGCTCTGTCGGCATCGGTGACACCGTGGTCGATCCCGTACCTGACGGTCCAGGGAACCGCCACCGTCGCGAGCGTCGAGACGACGAGAGCCGCGCAGGCAGCGGCACCGGCGTTGCGGTGGGGGCGGAGGTCGCGGGCGAGCCGGCTCAGGACGCGGGGTGCCGGTTCGATCCGAATCGCCGGGCCGGAACCCGCCGGCGCCGTCACGGCCGGGCTCCCGGACGTGACGTGCCGTGCCGAGATTCGCGCCGGAACTCGCCGCCGTCGAGACCGAGGAGCTCGGCGTAGCCGGGACACGACACGACGAGATCGGCATGCGGACCCTGGGCGCGGATCCGTCCCTGGTCGAGGACGACCACGGTGTCGGCAAGGGCCACGGTCTGGGGGCGGCGAGCGATGACAAGAGTCGTGCACTCTCCCCCGAGCTCGCGCAGGGATTCGCGGATGCGTGCCTCCGTCGCGGCATCGACCGCCGAGGTCGCGTCGTCGAGCACGAGTACGCGGGGTCGGGCGAGGAGAGCCCGCGCTATCGCGAGCCGCTGTCGCTGTCCTCCCGACAACGTGTAGCCGTGCTCGCCGATCATGGCGTCGTACCCCTCGGCGAGCATCGCCACGAACTCGTCGGCCTCCGCCGCGCTCGTCGCCCGCTCGATCTCGAAGTCCGGGGCACCCGGCCTCCCGAACGTGACGTTCTCGGCGACCGTCCCCGAGAAGAGGAAGGTGTCCTCGAAGACGATCGCGACCTCCCTGCGCAGGGAGTCGAGGTCCACGTCCCGCACGTCCTCACCGTCTATTCGCACCGAACCCGAGTCGACGTCGTGGAAGCGGGCGAGGAGCTTCGCGATCGTCGTCTTGCCTGCTGCTGTGGGGCCGACGAGGGCCACGGTCGTCCCCGCATCGAGCGTGAGGTCGAGACCCGACAACGTGGCTGGTCGTCCCGGATACGCGAACGTGACGTCGCGCAGCTCGACGGTGCCGGGGCCGGGTGGAAGGGGCGGGGCGCCGGGCCGGGTCTTGATCTCGGGCTCTTCGGCAAGGACCTCGCAGACCCGTTCCGCGGCAGCCTTCGCGCGCTGGTACTGGGCGACCACCATGCCGACGAGGACGAGGGGCTGGACGAGGATCAGCACGTAGGTGTTGAAGGCGACGAGATCGCCGATCGAGGCGGTGCCGTTGATGACGCGCACACCACCGAACGCGAGGGCGAGCACTATCGCGAACGTCGGCAGCGCCTGGAACACCGGCAGGTACTCGGCCCGCACGCGGCCGGCACGCACGGTCGAGTCACGGACCACCTCGGCATGTCCAGCCGCGGCCGCGACGCGCTGCTGCTCGCGGCCGAAGGCCTTGACCACACGGATCCCCGTGATGCTCTCCTCGACCTGCTCGGCGACCTCGGCGAGCTCACGCTGCGTCGTCACCGTGAGCGGGGTGAGACGGCGGCCCATGCGCAGCGCGGCCAGGAAGATCCCGGGCAGGCAGACGAGCGTGACGAGTGCCAGAACCCAGTCGATGAGTCCGAGGACCACCACGACGGCGACGAATGTCGCGATGTTCGAGAGGACGAGGGGGACGAAGACCACCACGTTGCGGATCTGGAGCAGATCGGTGTTCGCGCGGCTCATGAGCTGACCGGCCGGCACACGGTTGTGGTACTCGAGGCCGAGGCGAGTCGCGTGGTCGAAGAGCCGCTGGCGGAGGCGGGTCTCCCCTCGCATCGCGATGCGGATCGCGAGGAAACGCCGTAGTCCCCCAGCGGACGCCTGCACGACACCGAGCGCGAGGATGAGGGCGACGTAGCGCCAGAGGGCGGCGAGATCGCCGGGCACGATGGCCGTGTCGATCGCCTCCCGCGCCACGAAGGGGATGGCGACTCGTGCCGCGACCCACACGAGTCCGACGCAGGCAGCGAGGACCACGAGATGCCGCTCGGGAAGCGCGCCGAAGAGGATGTCTCGCGGTGTGATGCTGTCTCGCGGCCGTCCCGCCCGCTCCGGATCCACCGAACCCCTCCAGCGCTCGTACTCCGTGGCTACCAGACTCCGTCCCCACGCGTGAACTGCGTTTCGGCGACTCGCGTGCCGTTCGTCTCCTTTTGGGACGAACCCCGCTCCGCCCATAGCTTGAGGAGGTGCACCTCGTACTGCTCGGAGACAGCACGGCGTTCCACAACCACCGGGAACGCCTTCCCCTCGACGATTCCCGCCTCTACCAGAACGTGGCGGCGGACCGGATCACTGCCCTGACAGGGGACAAGGTGCGCGTGACTGCACTCGTGAGAGCCGGCCAGTGCACTCCCGACGTGTGGCAGCTCGTGAGCAAGGACATCTGGACCCAGTCCGAGATCCTCCCCCGTGCCGACGTGGTCGTCCTCAACTTCGCGGGCGGCGACATGCTCCCGGTCGGTGTCCCGACGTGGCTCAAGGACCTCATCCCCCGCGTCCCGCAGCCCGAACTGCGTCGCCGCCTGCGCCGCCTCTACTGGGACCGGCACGCCGATCTCGTTCGCCTCACCCGTGGCCGCATGCGCACGGTCCCCCGCAGCGTGAGCCTCGAGCTGTGGCCCCGCATCGTCGACCTCTCACGCTTCTACTCGCAGGCCCCCGTCCTGTCGCTCACATGCCAACCGGTCCGCGCCGCCCACCACGGCAGCCTCGACCCCCACTCGCGGGAGCACACAGACGATCTCATCGCCATGGCCGAAGCCAAAGGTGTCCCCTACCTCGACCACTACCCGCTCGCCGAGAAGGCTCTCGACGACCTGAATCCGGTCGACGGCATGCACTGGCCCGACTACATGCACGAAGAGGTCGGGATCCGCCTCGCCGACCTCGTCCTCGAGCAGCTCTCACCCGAACTGGGTACCTGAGCGGCGATATATCGCCGCTCAGGT
>JADZDR010000041.1 GCA_020850945.1 Acidimicrobiia bacterium
CCCAACTCGTCTCTCTGGGGTTGTCGCCTTCGGAATGTCCGGGACTCGCGAGACTAGGGTTCCGCGATGGCTGACGAGCACGACGGCGGCATGGGTCCGGACGAGCCGGATCCGGACCGCCCCGATCCGGACGCGACGCAGGCGATCGACCCCGACGCCACGCACGTGATGGGCTGGGAAGGGGCACCGGACCGGGTGGGGGCGATCCGCGCGGAAGGCGTGATGCCCGACGAGGCGGACTACGCGGCCGCCGGCCCGGGCGAGACGCTGATCATGCCGGCGGCCACCCCCGACATCGAGACCGGCCTCGTACCGGAGGAGGAACCTCCCCCGCGCATGCCCGTGTGGGCGTGGGTGCTCATCGGCATCGTCGTTCTCGCCCTCCTCGTCGGCGCCATGGCGCTCGCCTTGACGGGTGGGGAGGACGTGGAGACCCCTCCGGTCAACACCGCGACCACGATCACGGTGCCCACGACCGAGACGACCGAACCGGACACGACGCGGGGTAGCTCGTCGACGTCGACTTCGACATCGACCTCCACATCGACGTCGACGTCCACCTCGTCGTCGACGTCCACGTCCACGTCGTCGACGACCCTGCCCGAGGAGGGCGAGTAACCCGCTCGGCCCCTGTGGGCTGGGTCAGGACTCGAGGACTTGCTCGTACATGCGCCTGATCTCGGCGATGCGGGCATCGAGCGTGTCATGCGTCCAGTCGTCCGTGACGACGGGCGGCATCACCGTGACCTCGACGGGCGCCGGCCGTACGAACACCCTGCCCTTGGGAAGGACATCGAGCGTGTTGCGCAACACGATCGGGACGACCGGCACACCGGCCTGCATCGCCATATGGAACGCGCCTTTCTTGAAACGGCCGAGGCGGGGCGTCACCGAACGCGTCCCCTCCGGCGCGATGACCAGTGACGTCCCGTTGCGAAGCGCCTCGACAGCGGGCTGCAACTCCTCGATGGCCCGCTCCCTGTCTGCCCGGTGGATGAACACGATCCCGCCGTAACCGAAGATCGGGCCGACGAGCGGGTTCCGCTTCAGTTCGGCCTTCGCCACACCCGTGATGTCCTGACGGAGGAGCTTGGCGATGATCAGGACGTCCGCCTGGCTCTGATGGTTGAAGATGAACACGGCGGGCCTGTGCTCCCACAGATGGTCCTCGCCCGCCACGTCGAGACGGATACCCGCGATGGCGGTCCCGAGATCGCCGAGCATCCCGACAGCGAGGTTGATCCCGTCACGCTGCGACCCGTTCAACCAGCCGAGCGGGACGCCGCAGGCGACCGAGCCGAGGAGTGAGCCGACGAGAGCGCCCGTGCGCGCGACCTCGACAGGTGTGGGCCGGCCCCGGCTCGTGAACTCGAGCGTCGGCCAACCGCGCTCTGTCGCTACACGTCGCAGACCCCGGTCGGGATTCGTGGGCCGGGGGTTCCCCACCTCCTCGAGCAGGGGCAGGTCCTCTTTGCCGTCGCTGTAGAACCAGCTCCGGTCGAGATCGAGGCCGAGCCCGGCGGCCATCTCCTCGGCGGCGCGGAGCTTGCCGTCGCCGTAGACGATGGGTGAGACCATCTGCCCTGTGAAACGCCCGTCCTTGACCTCGTAGTCGTTGCAGACCATCTGGCCGAAACCGAGGTCGCGGGCCACGTCCTGCACCTGGTACCGCGTCGCCGACGACAGGAGCACGGTCGTGTGGTCCTTGCGGCGGTGCGCCTCGACGATCGCCCGCATCTCCGGGTAGATCTCACCGGCGATCTTCTTGCGGAAGAGGCGGGCCCCCATCTCCTCGAGATCGGCCACGGACTCGCCTTGCACGACCTCGGCGCTCATCTCGACCAGCGACGAGAACGGCTGCTGGCCGAGGAGGTACCCGACGACGATGGTGAGGGCGCGGGGGATGTCCTGGGGCTTGAGGAGGCCCCTCCGCACGACCTCGCGGAAGAAGCTCTCCGCCGAGAACTCCGATATCAGGGTGCGGTCGTAGTCGAAGAAGGCGCCGATGTCGGGGCCGCTCGGGCTCTGTTCGATCTCGCGCGTGAACTGTTCGTATCTCGCCATGTGCTGATCGTACAAGGGCGGAGCGACGGCTTCCCCGGCTGCGACACTTCACGAGGCCTGCGTACACTTGCGCATGATCGACACAGCGCAACGCGTCACGGCGGAGATCGAGCCGTCGTGGCCGGTGGCCGATGCGACCGGCATCGTGTTCCTCGTCGAAGCCGAGACCCCCGTCGAGCGCCGCCTCCTGCGCGACTGGATCACGCACAACCGGCCCCTCGACCGTGACCCGGACACGATCACCACGATCGACATCCCGACGGACCGGGCGGAAGGGCGCACCGCCGTGAGCACGGCCCTCGAGACGCGTCTCGCCGCCGGGGACGATCCCGTCCTCGCGCCGCTGCGTGTCGCGTGGCTGCCCGCCGAGCGGAACGGCGAACGCTCCGCCCGTCTCGCCGATCTCCTCACGTTCCGCAACCCGCGTGACCCGGGATCGCTCTGGCAGCGCTGGCTCACGTTGAAGGGGGACAGCGACCGCTGGCGTGTCATCGCAGCCGAACCGGCCCGGGCGTCCGAGCTCATGCAGCGCTGGCGTGAGAAGGTCGGGGCCAACGCCGGCCACCTGGCCGGTTTCCCCCAGTTCGTGGCACGCCAGGCGACGCTCGCGCTCGAACGGGCGGAACGACAGGTGATCGGGGGCCGCTACAAGGTGCCCCGCCTCGTCCGGGAGGAGATCACGGAACGCCTCGCCTTCCGCACCGGGATCGCCCGCCTCGCGACCGAGCTCGGCCGTGCCGGCCCCGACGTGCTGGCCGAGGCCGAAGCCGACCTGCGTGAGATCGCCGCCGGCCACAGCCCGTACCTGATCGACGTCAGCGCCGATCTCGGTCGCCTCGTGTTCTCCAAGGCATACGACCGCGAGATCGAGTACGACCGCGACAAGCTCGTCCGCATCGGCCGGCTCGGCCAGCAACACCCCCTCGTGTTCCTGCCTTCGCACCGCACCTACATCGACACGCTCGTCCTGCGTCAGGTCATGCACGAGTGCGGGCTGCCACCGAACCATGTGGCGAGCGGGATCAACCTGAGCTTCTTCCCGCTCGGACCGGTCCTGCGCCAGGGCGGCATGTTCTTCATCCGCCGTTCCTTCAAGGACGACGAGGTCTACAAGTTCGTGTTGCGCGAGTACATCGCCTACCTCCTCGAGAAGCGGTTCTCCCTCGAGTGGTACATCGAGGGGGGCAGGTCGCGGTCGGGCAAGCTCCTCCCGGCCCGCTACGGGCTCCTCTCCTACGTCGCCGAGGCATGGCGTGAAGGCCGCGTGGAGGACGTCCTCCTCGTACCGGTCTCGATCAGCTACGACCAGATCCAGGACGTCTCTGCCTACACGGCCGAGGCGCATGGCGCCGCGAAGAAGCCGGAGTCCGTCGAGTTCGCGGTCAAGTACCTGCGGGACCTGCGCGAGCGGTTCGGCGCGATCTCGATGGGGTTCGGGGATCCCGTCTCGCTGCGCGACGCCCTCGGGCCGCCCGAATTGCTCGCGGTGTCCGAGGACGGACCCACGCTCGACCTGCAGAAGGTCGCGTTCCAGGTCATGGTCGGGATCAACGACGCGACCCCCATCACACCCACGTCCCTGGTCACGCTTGCGCTTCTGGCGACGGGTGGCCGCGCCATGTCCGTGCCCGAGATCCTCGTCGCCCTCGACGACTTCCTGAACTACATAAGCCGGCACGACCTGCCCGCCACGGCCGAGGGGATCGACACACCACGCGGCGTCGTAGCCACGCTCGACGCCCTCATGCACCACGACGTCGTCGAATGCTTCAGCGAAGGTGCGGAGGCCGTGTACAGGATCGGCCCGGATCAGCACCTCACCGCCGCCTACTACCGGAACACGATCATCCACTTCTTCGTGCGCGGCGCGATCGCCGAGCTCGCCCTCCTCGCCACAGCCGAGCACGTGGACGAGGTGAAGGATCCGCTCGCCGAGCTCTGGGACGCGGCTACGGCGCTGCGTGACCTCCTCAAGTTCGAGTTCTACTTCACACGGCGTGAGCAGTTCGTCGATCTCCTCGCCCGCGAGATAGGCATGCACTGCCCCGACTGGGAAGAGGTCGTCGCCGGCGGTGACCCGTCGCGGATCCGAGCGGTCGTGCGCGAGTTCCGGCCCCTCATGTCCCCCACCGTCCTGCGGTCCTTCCTCGAGGCGTACCTCCTCGTCGCCGACGAGCTCGCGAGTGCGGCCCCGGGCCGTTCGATCGACGAGTCCGAGTTGCTCGCGTCGTGCCTCAGCCTCGGTACGCAGTACCTCCTGCAGCGGCGCATACGCAACACGGAGTCGAACTCCCGGGTTCTGTTCGAGAACGCCCTGCGCCTCGCCCGCAACCGTGATCTCCTCGACCCGGGCGCACCCGACCTCGTCGAGCGCCGACGTCTTCTCGCCGAGGAGATCCGTGCGTGGCTGCGCCGCATAGACGGGGTCGACGCAATCGTCGCGACCCGCCTCGCCGGACTCCTCGACTGATGGACCGGGCCCGGCACCACCCTTCCTCGCAGGGGAAGGCGGGGCGGCGCATCTGCGTCGCCACCGTCTGCCTGGTGACGACGCTGCTCTCGACACCCTCCGTCCGCGCGGAACCGGATCCGCTGCGTGCCGAACAGTGGGGACTGGACCGCATCCGGGCCGGGGAGGTTTGGGAGGAGGCGCGGGGCGAGGGGCGTATCGTCGCAGTCGTCGACTCGGGCGTCGACGGCGGCCACCCCGACCTCCAGGACCGCCTCGTGGCAGGTCGCGACTTCGTGGGGGACGGTGCCGGTACGACAGACCTACTCGGGCACGGCACGCATGTCGCCGGCATCGTCGCTGCTACGTCCGGCAACGGCATCGGCGGGTCCGGCTGCGCACCGGGCGCAAAGGTCATGCCCGTACGGGTTCTCGACGCACAGGGAACAGGCACGGCGGACCGGATCGCCGACGGTGTGCGCTGGGCGGTGGACCGTGGCGCGGACGTGGTGAACCTGTCGCTCGGTGAGGAGGGGATCGCGGGTCGCCTCACCAAGGGTGGCCCACTCAATGCGGCGATCCGGTATGCGGCCGCGCGAGGTGTCGTGGTCGTCGCTGCGGCAGGGAACGGGAACGAGGCCGGCCGTGGGACTCCGCGGCGGGACTACCGCACCGGCGTGCCTGTGCTGGTGGTCACCGCCGTCGACGAGGCGGGGAACCCGACTGTGTTCACGAACTACGGAGACCTGCGGGCCGTGGCGGCGCCCGGCACGGCGATCCTCTCGACGATCCCCACGTACCCCACCGTTCTCTTCCCGGACCCCGGGGATGGCTTCGCGCCCCTCGACGGCACGTCGATGGCGACACCATTCGTCGCATGCGAGGCCGCTCTCCTCCTCGAGTTGGGGGTCCCTGCCGCCGAGATCCCCGGCCTCATCCAGGAGACCGCGGCCGAGGTGCCGGACCCCCGGGCCGGTGCAGGGATCGTCGACATGGCTACCGCGGTGGCTGCCGCGGTAGCGGCCGGCGAATCGGCCCAGGAGGCGGGGCACGGAGACGATGGCGCGGCCGGAATTCCACCGGCGGTCTTGGTCCTGGGCTCGATAGCCGCCGGCCTCGCGCTGGGTTTCGTCATCGGCGCGATCATGCGGGCAAGACGCCGCGGCACGTGACGGTATGTTGGACACCGGATGACGAACGCACCCGAATCCGCGACCCGCATCGAGTCGGACACGCTGGGCGAGATGGCCGTACCGGCGGACCGCTACTGGGGCGCCCAAACGCAACGTGCCCTGGGTAACTTCGCGATCGGCACCGAGCGCATACCCATGTCGCTCATAGTGGCGCTCGCGTACGTGAAATACGCTGCGGCCGAGGCCAACCGCAGTCTCGATGTGCTCGACGCGGACCTCGCGCGTGTGATCGTGTCCGCCGCGCGCGACGTGACGGAGGGACGGCTCGGCCGCGAGGAGTTCCCCCTGTCCGTGTGGCAGAGCGGGAGTGGCACACAGACGAACATGAACGTGAACGAGGTCCTCGCCGCCCGCGCGAACGAGATCCTGACCGGCCGCATCACGACTGCCGGCCCTGTGGATCCGAACGACCATGTGAACCGCTCCCAGTCGAGCAACGACGTCATCCCGACCGCCCTCCACGTCGCCGCCCTCACGGCGGGACGCGAGATGCTCCTCCCCGCCCTCGACTGCCTCGCCCGCACCCTCGCCGAGAAGGGTGCCGCGCACACGGGTACCGTCAAGGTCGGCCGCACCCATCTCCAGGATGCCGTACCGATGACCTTCGGTCAGGAGGCAGGCGCCTGGGCGTCCCAGGTCGAGTCGGCGCGAGATCGCGTGACGCATGCACTCGACGGCCTGCGGTACCTGCCGCTCGGTGGAACGGCCGTGGGGACGGGCCTGAACGCCCCGCCCGGCTTCGGCGAAGGAGCGGTCCGGCTCCTCGCCACGACAACCGGCCACGATCTCGAGGTGATGCCGAACCGCTTCGCCGGGATCGCCGCCCATGACGCCGTCATCGCCATGTCCTCGACCCTGCGGGACGCGGCCGTCACGCTCGCGAAGATCGCAGACGACATCAGGTGGCTGGCGTCCGGACCCCGCACCGGCCTGGGTGAGCTGCGCCTCCCCGCGAACGAACCGGGGTCGTCGATGATGCCCGGCAAGGTGAACCCCTCACAGTGCGAGTCGCTGCTCATGGTGTGCGCGCAGGTCGCGGGGAACGACGCGGCGGCGGGGGTGGCGAGCCTGCGGGGCACGCTGCAACTCCACCTCGCGAAGCCGCTGCTCGCACATACCGTGCTCGGGTCGATCACGCTCCTCGCGGATGCCGTGGGGTCGTTCACGGACCACCTCGTCGTCGGCATGGAGCCGGACGCGGCCCGCATGCGCGAGCTGGCCGGGCTCTCGCTCATGGCGGCAACCGCCCTCACGCCGGAACTGGGCTACGCGGCTGTGGCTCACGTCGTGCAGCACGCACATGAGCACGGGCTTCCACTCGCTGAAGCCCTGGCCGCCCTCGGCTACACGGACATCGATGTCGAGACTGCGCTGCACCCCGACCGTCTCAGTGGCGGCTGATGTCGTCGGCGTCCCCTCGCGGTCCGGTCACGGCGCGGACGTGGCGGGCGCTGTCGTCGAGGTCTCAGGTGCCCGCCGCAGCCACCATTCCTGGACGTTCCAGGTCGGACCCTGGATCGTCGGGTTGTCCTCGAGGTTCGCGTAGCCGCTGTCGAACGCGAGAACCGTCGCGTTCTGGAAGAGCGGCAGTGTGGGGATGTCCTTTGCGATGAGCTCGTCGGCTGTGTCGTAGAGCTGCGCCCGCTTGCGTTGGTTCGGCTCCATGTCGGCCGCACGCAGGATCTCGCTCACCTCGATGTCGCGGTATCCGAGCGAGTTCGCCCCCTCCACGTTCTGGCCCTCCCCCGGGCACGAGCGCTCGTCTTCACGGTAGAGGGAGTTCGCCCAACTGGGGTCGGGACCGCCCCGATACGCGAAGAGGGCGATCTGGTACTCGCAGTTGGGGAGGCGATCGAACAGTGTCGCCGAATCGAGCTCTTCGACCTGAAGCTCGATTCCGACCTCGGCGAGCTGACGCTGCAGGATCTTCGCCGTGCGCTCGCGCAGGGCGTTTCCCTTCGTGGTCGACATGACGAAGGAGAGGCGCTCCGCACCCTTCGCCCACACGTTGTCCGCACCCCGCGTGAACCCTGCCTGTGTGAGGAGCTCTTCGACCTTGCCAGGGTCGCGGCGATAGAACTCCCAGTTCGGCCTGTACTGCTTCTGCTCGGGCACGAAGAACACGTTGTTGAGCACCACGGCAGCGGGATTGATCGGCTTGGCGACCTCGTTCACGATCTCGCCCCTGTCGATCGCGTAGCCGATCGCCTGCCGCACCTCGGTGAGGCCGAGCAGCGGATCCTGGAGGTTGAAGTCGAGGTGTTCCCAGAGGGGCCCACCCGTGGTCTGCACGGTGATGTTCGGGACCTCCCGCAGTTCCAGCGCCACGTCCGGGGTCCGGTAGACGGACACGGCATTCGCCTCGCCTTCCCGGATCGCCGCGACCTGGAGGTCCTTGGCCTCGGCGAAACGGAAGTGGATCTCGTCCAGGTACGGTCCGTCCCCCCACCATGCGTCGTTGCGCACGAGAACGATCTCGTTTCCCTTCGTCCAGGTGCCGAGCTTGTAAGGACCGGACGCGAACGGGATCCCGTCGTTGAGCGCGCTGTTGAAGTCCTGCCCCTGCATCTTCACCGCCTGCAGGATCGGTTGCGCCGACGATGCGAAGAGCTCGAGCCAGGGCCCGTACGGCTCGGTGAAAGCGAGCGTGAAGGACTTGCCGTCCTGGGAGACATCCGAGAGGGTCCCGTCCTTGATCAACTCGTAGCCGTCGCGGGACAGGACGTCGTTGGCGGGAGCGAGCACCTGCGTGAGGGTGTACTGCACGTCGGCCGCGGTCACGGGTGAGCCGTCGTCCCACACGGCCTCGTCCCGGATCCTGTACCTGACCTTCATCGGCTCCGTCTCGGCCAGTTCGGGCAACTCCGCGAGGAGCACCGGTTCGTAACCGAAATCAGGGGTGTACGAGATGAGTTGCGCAAGGATGGGACCGGCGACAGCCGCTGTCGCCGGATTGCGGCCCACCGAGGTCCACGGGTTGAGACCCGACGGTTCCTCCTCGAGGGCCATAACGATGTCGCCGCCTTTGCGCCTCTCGCCGTCGTCCTCGCCACCCTGGCCACTCCCGTTCCCGTTCTTGTCCCGGTTGCAGGCGGACGCCGTGACCGCCATGAGCAGAGCGACGGCGAGGAAACCCAGGATTCGACACCGCCGTCGCGGCGATGCCTGGCTCACGTGAGCTGAAGCCCCAGGAAGACGACCGAGAAGGTCCATGCGAGCGCAGTGGCGATCGTGAGGCGGTCGAGGTTGCGCTCCATGACCGTGCCACCCTGCAGGGCGCCGCCGCCACCGAACATGTCCGAGAGTCCGGAACCACGCCCCGAGTGGAGGAGCACGAAGACGATGAGGAACATCGACGAGAGGACGCAGAGTATGCCGACGAGGATGTTGACGATTGTCATTGATGCCGCCCGTTGGGAGTTCGGGAACCGCCCAAAGATAGTCCCGTCCCCCCCACCGATCGCACTCGTCACCCGTGGTGCGTGGGGCCGACGATGTCGAGAGGGACGCGGATGAGGAGCCTCTTCTCGTCTCGCATCGCCCGCCGGAAGTCGTCCCAGTCCGGATGTTCCCCGGCGATGCTCCGGTAGAGCTGCATGAGGCCATCCATGGCGGCGGGCAGCGACGTGATGCGGGCGGCGCCCTCGATTTGCACCCAGTCTCCGAAGAAGCTGTCGGTGAAGACGCACAGCATGGCCCGCGGGTCGTGGCGCAGGTTCTGGACCTTGAAGGCGGTCTCGCGGGACGAGATCGTCGCCCATCCCTCACCGTCGACGCCGACGAGCACGGGACTCGCCTGGAGACGGCCGTCGGATCGGTGTGTGACGAGCACTGCTCGGTGGTGATTCGCGAGGAACTTGCGGGCTCGGTCCGGGTTCACGCTGCAGAGCCTACACACGAACGTCGTGGGCCCCGGGACATGTCAGGGCGAGATCATGCCTCCACCCGTGGCGCCCTTGGGATCGGAGATCGTCGAACCCGCGGGAGGACGGGCCGTCACGACGGGTGGGCGCGTGGCGGGCGGTGCTTTCGTGATCGACTTCTGTGGAGGTGCGACTTCCACGGGGGGAGGCGGGGGTGGCTTGATCTCCGGAGGCGGAGGCGGTGGCGGTGGGTCGTAGCTCTTGTCGTCAGGCGGGCGGGTGGTGGCTCCGGAGGCGGGGGTGGGGGCCGGGGCGGCGGCCGCGACCGGAGGGACCGGATCGGGCGGCATCTCTCCCGCCGCGGGAGTGCCCGTGGCCACGGCCGAACCCGACTTGCCGCCAGGAGCCGGTGCCGGTGACGTCGCGTCGTCCTCCTCCGCCGCCGAGTCGCCCCGCACCGGGGAGTCGCCCGACGAGCTCACGACCGGTACCGCATCGGCAGCGGAGAGGTCCGCGACGACGGACCCTCCGTCGAAGTCAGGTGCCACCGGACCGGCAGGCAAGGCGGTGGCGGCCTCGGCCGCTCCTCCCGCGCCGGGCACGAGGCCTGACGAGTCGTCCCGCGCGATCCCCACGGAAAGGCCGAGGATGACGACCAGCACGGCGATCGGCAACGTGGCCCGTCTCGCCACCCGGGCCGGGCGGCGGCTCAGCGTGCAGGTGGTCTTGGGGCTCGACGCCCCGTACTGCTCGAGGGCATGCACCATCTGGGGCGTCTCGAGCAGGGCGGCGCGGCGTCGCCGGCAGTCCTCACACCCTGCCACGTGCCGGTTGACGACACGCACGAGCTCGCTGGGATCTGTCGCCCCGCGCAGGCGCCGGCGCAGATCGGGGCAGCGGAGACCATGCCGGACGAGCATGACGGCTCCCGTTGCGTGCCGCAGGCGCTGGCGAGCTCGGTTCAGCCGCACGTAGGCATGTGCCCTGTCGGGAACGTCGAGCTCCACGGCGAGATCACGCCCGTCCAGGTCTTGGGTGCCGAGCCGGATCGCCTTCGCGTCCGTCTCCGTGAGGCTCTCCAGGGCGGCTGCGACTGCGGCGAGCGTCTCCCTGTCCGACACGACGACATCGGCGGGGATGGAGCCGTCGCCGTCCGGCGTGTCGTCGCTCTCGGGGAGGTCGCCAGGATCGGTCGGTACGCTGCGGCGCGCCCGGAGGATGTCTATCGACCTGTTGCGCACCATGCGGTACAGCCACGCGGCGAAGGACTCCGGTTTGCGGAGCTCTCCGAGGCGGGCGAATGCATCGATGAACGCCTCCTGCACGGCGTCCTCTGCGTCCGGGCTGTTGCCGAGTACGCGCCTCGCGACCGTGTGTGCCGATCGCGCATGCAGTTCGTAGAGGCCGCGCTGTGCCTTCGCGTCCCCGGTCCGTGCCGCTTCGACGAGCGTCGTGACGACGATGCGGGCGACGTCCGCGGGATCGGGATCCACCGTCTGCGTCACATGACCGGGCCGCGCGACGCATCCTCCGACACTTCCCTCCATGCCCGCGCATATCGGCCCATATGCGTCATCCATTAGCGCAGGGGGCGAACCGTCTGAACCGTCGCCGGCTTCGTCCCCGCCATCCGCATCGGTCGTGTCGTCCGACTCGACCGACCCCTCTCGCGCACCTGTGGGCTCGTCTGCGGCGTCGACCTCGACAGGAACTTGGTCCGTCCAGATACGGGCCGGATCGACGCCGGCGATCCGCAGGATCGCAGTGATCGCCGGGTGGGGGCTCTGGTCTCGCTGTGTCATCCTCACTGCCCTCCTCCTGCCCGCCACCTACAAGGACGAGCGAGGGCGGGAGATCTAACACCCCTCTCGCAAGTTTTCTTTCCGGGATGTCCCGAGACAGGTCACCACGCCGTGACGATGCGGGCGAAGTCCTCAGGATCGAGACTCGCGCCGCCGACGAGAGCGCCGTCCACGTCCTCGCCCCGCATGATCATCTCGATGTTGCCCGGCTTCACGCTGCCGCCGTACTGCACACGTGCCTTCTCGGCTGGGCCTGCGCCGTGCATCTCCTCGAGTTGGGCACGCACGGTGGCGCACATCTCCTGCGCGTCGTCGGGCGTGGCGGTCTTGCCGGTGCCGATCGCCCAGATCGGCTCGTATGCGAGGACGAGACCTTCGACCTGTGTCGAGCTCAGGTCGCTCGTCGCGGCAGTCACCTGGCGCACAACCTTCTCGGTGGCGCTGCCCGCTTCGCGTTCCTCGAGTGTCTCGCCCACGCAGAGAACGGGGGTCATGCCGTGCGCGAAGACCGCCTCGACCTTGCGTGCGACCATCTCGTCCGTCTCGCCGAACAGCTCACGCCGCTCCGAATGCCCGCAGATCACGTAGTCGACGTCGAGCGCTTCGAGCATGCGCGGCGAGATCTCGCCCGTGAACGCGCCCTCCTCCTCCCAGTAGACATCCTGGGCACCGAGTTTGAAGGGCAACCGGTCCGCGTCGAAGAGTGTCTGCAGCGTGCGGAGGTCCGTGAAGGGAGCGCAGATGGGAACCTCGACCCGCTTCAGCTCGTCCTCGTCGAGCAGGTAGTGGAGCTTCTGCGCGAACTGGATCGCCTCGGTGTGCACCTTGTACATCTTCCAGTTCGCTGCGATGATCGCCCGTCTCTCCGCCACGTCTCCTCCGATCTCTCACATCCACGACATCTGACTCACGCCGGGTCGGGGGAACGCAGTGCCTCCAGACCCGGCAGATCACCCTTCTCGATCAGCTCCAGCGACGCCCCACCGCCCGTCGACAGATGATCGACGCTCGCGGCGAGTCCCATTTGGCGCAGCGCGGCGGCGGAGTCGCCTCCACCCACGACCGTGAAGGCCGCACTGCTCGCGAACGCCTCCGCCACACCCCGCGTGCCCGCATCGAACGGCGGGGTCTCGAAGACCCCCATCGGCCCGTTCCAGAGCGCCGACCCTGCCGCGGCGATCTCGGCGGAGAAGCGCTCGACCGTCGCCGGGCCGATGTCCAGGCCCATCATGTCGGACGGGATCTCCTCCGGTGCGCACACGACGGTCTCGGCCTCAGAGGAGATCTCCCTCGCGCACACGACATCGACAGGTAGCACGATCTCCTTGCCGAGTTGCTCGGCCCGTGTCATCGCCGCCCGCACGTCAGGTATGCGATCGACCTCGACGAGGCTCTTACCCACCTCACCCCCTCGGGTGACGACGAACGTGAACGTCATCGCTCCCCCCACGAGGAGGGTGTCGACGCGGTCGAGGAGCGCGTCGATCACGCCGAGCTTGTCCGACACCTTCGCACCGCCGAGCACCGCCACGAAGGGCCGGGCCGGTCTCTCGAGGAGTCGCCCGAACGCCTGCACTTCGTCGGCAACGAGCAGACCCATCGCGTGCGGGAGGGCACGACAGAGGCCGTCCACCGACGCGTGCGCCCGATGCGACGACCCGAAAGCGTCGTTCACGTAGACGTCGGCGAGCGACGCCAAGGCCGCGACCAAGTCCGGGTCGTCCTTCTCCTCGCCCGACTCGAAGCGCAGGTTCTCGAGCATCAGCACCTCACCCGGACCAGTGTGAGCACAGCGCTCGCGGGTGCCAGGACCGACGATCGTGCCACCCTCGACCGGCAGCAGCTCGACGGGACGGTCGAGCAACGAACCGAGTCGCTCCGCTACCGGCCGCAAGGACAGCGCGGGAACGACCTCCCCCTTCGGGCGGCCCAGATGGCTCGCGACCACGACGGACGCCCCCGCATCGAGCAGTGCCCGCAGGGTCGGGACGGAGGCCTGCACACGCAGGTCGTCCCCGATCCCGTCTGCGTCGAGGGGCACGTTCAGGTCCGCTCGCACGAAGACCCGTGTACCCGGCTCTATGTCGAGATCCGCGAGCTCACGCAAGCTTCTGCACCAGGTCGACGAGGCGGTTCGAGTATCCCCACTCGTTGTCGTACCAGCCGAGCACCTTGACCTGGTTGCCGATCGTCTGCGTCATCTGCGAGTCGAAGACACACGAATGCGGGTTGCCCACGATATCGGTGGACACGAGGGGCTCGTCGGAGTACTCGAGGATTCCCTGCCAGCGCGTCTCGCCCGCCGCCTTCTTGTACGCCGCGTTCACCTCGTCGACTGTCACCTCGCGGTCGAGGGTCGCGACGAAGTCCGTGATCGAACCGTCCGGGACCGGGACGCGCAGGGCGATTCCGTCGAGCTTCCCGGCGAGCTCGGGCAGGACGAGGCCGATCGCCTTCGCCGCACCGGTCGTGGTCGGGATGATGTTCTGCGCGGCAGTGCGGGCGCGACGCAGGTCCGAGTGAGGCAGGTCGAGGATGCGCTGGTCGTTCGTGTAGGCGTGGACCGTCGTCATGAAGCCGGAAGCGACCCCGAAGTTCTCGTGGAGCACGGCGACGAGAGGTGCCGCGCAGTTCGTCGTGCACGACGCGTTCGAGACCACGACATGACCGGATGCGTCGTAGGAGTCGTCGTTGACGCCGAGGACGAACGTGGCGTCCTCGTCCTTGGCGGGTGCCGAGATCACCACCTTCTTGGCGCCTCCCCCGCTGATGTGCTTCTCGGCGTCCGCCTTCTTCGTGAAGAGGCCGGTCGACTCGACCACGATCTCGGCCCCGAGCGCCTCCCACGGCAGGTTCGCCGGGTCACGCTCGGCGAGCACCCGGATCGACATGTCGCCCACCCGGATCGTGTCGCCGTCCACCTCCACGGGCAGGGGGAGGACTCCGTGGACCGAGTCGTACTTGAGGAGGTGGGCCAGGGTCGCGGCATCCGTGATGTCGTTCACAGCCACGACGGAGACGGCGTCACCGTCGTCCCGCTTGAGCAGTGCGCGCAGGAAGTTCCTGCCGATACGACCGAAACCGTTGATGCCGACCGTGATCGTCATGGTCGAAGTCCCTCCTGTCCTGGGGCTGGCGCTCGAAGCGTACCGGCCTCACGCGGACGAGCGAAAGCGCCGCCTCCGCGCCTTCCACGTCAAGGGGTGGCGGCGCGGATCCTGCCGGCGGCTGCGAGCCGGCGCACCTCCATCACGTCGTCTCCGATGGCAGAGAGATCGAAAGGTGCCTTGAGAAGCAGTTCGGCGTTGCGATCCTCCAACGCACCCGTACGACGGAAGGGATCGCCCGTGTCGAAGTCGCCGCTGCGAAGCCGTTCGAAGATGTCCGCGCCGTAGGGGTCGTTGCATGCGAGCTCGCGACTGATCGCAGCGAGCCCGTCCACGTCGAATCCGGCACCGTCGGTCGACGGAGATGCCGAGTGGTCGACCACGACCGTGAACAGGGACACGGTCCCGTCCCTGTTGTCGACGATCTCGATGACACGGTTCTGCTGCGGGAAGTCGATGCAGGACGCGGCATTGATCTCCCAGAAGCCCGCGCCGGACTCGGCCGGGTTCGGATGGGCGAGGATCGTGTTCTTGTGGGAGTGGCCGTTCACCCACGCGACCACGTTCGGATGCCGGAGGAGAAGCGCCACGATGTCACCCCCGAAGTGGCGGGGCCCGGGGAAGGTCGGGTCGTACGCCGTGTTGTCCATCGTGAAGCTGTTGTGATGGCTGTAGACGACGATGAGTCTGTCGCTTCCCGACGGATTGTGGACAGGAGATCCGTCCTCCGCGAAGTACCGCGACGAGTGGGCGGCGAGAAGGCCCACGAGCCACTGATACTGCCCGTCCCCCATGCTGCCGTTGGATCCCGTCTCGTGATTGCAGGAGTCCATGCCCACGTGGAGCACGACTCCGTCGTCGTGACTCCACCAGGTCTCACCGGAAGCCACGTTCGCATCCGTGAAGCCATGTCCCCGCGGACCGGGCGTCTCGGCGCTCTCCGTCAGGAGATGACTCATGAACGCGACACGGTCGAGCGTGCCGCGTTCGGCATCCGCCGGGAGGCGACGCGTCCCCGACAGGCGGCTGGATCCGTTCCAGTGGTCGCTCACACGGTCACGCCAGACGGAGCTCGCATCCGGTCCCCCGTGAACGAGCAGGAGCGACGCGAGCGCGCCCAACTCGACGCTCATGCGGTTGCTCGTGGCAAGCATGTCAGTGAACCAGTAGCGCTTCAGAGTGCCGTTCCACACGGCGTCGTGGTTCCCGAACACCACGTAGTACGGCACGGCGCTGCCTTCCGCCGTGAACGGTGCCACAGCGGCATCGAGCAGACCCGGCCAGCGCGGATAGTCGAAGCCGGCATACACGTCGGGTCCGGCGTCCGGGTGGTATGCCCACGGGACACCCGGCCAGGACTGGGGGCCGTCGAAGCGACCCGAGAAGCCGGAGTCAGGCGTGACGAGGCCCCCGTCCATGACATCCGTGAACCAGCGCAGTTCGTTGCGGCCGTCGATGTCCGTGATGTCCCCTGTCCCCACGATCATCGCCATCGGGGCACCCGTGACGGGACTCACGTCGAGGGCTCGCAGGGCAGCCACCATCCGGTCCAGAACCTGTGTCGTGAGGGTTTCCTGCGGGCGATGCGCGTCTCCCGCGCCGAGGAGGTACAGGGTCTCGGCGACCTCGAAGGCCTGCGGGCTCTGTGCATCCTTCACGTGCGTGTCGGAGAGCTGCCCGAGATAGAGGAGGGAACGGCGCACTCCCACCCGCTCCGGGGCCGCCACGGCGCCGAGATCCTCGCGGACCAAGAAAGGCTCACCCGGTCCCGGCCCGAGGCGCCGGAAGCGACCTTCTGTGCGCACGACACGGACGGTCGACTCGAGGGTGTTGCCGGGAGTTGCCGCGGCGGCAGGACTCGCGACGAGGAGCTCGGCCACCACGGCTGTGGGCAGGCCCACGCTTGCACCGATCGTCCCGGCAACCTGCATGAACCGGCGTCGCGACAGACCTGTCATCGAGTGCTCCCGTTTGACTCACGTTGAACTGCGAAGTGGAGCGCCGCCCCTGTCCCCCGGCGAGATGGATCCCACCCTGCGGCCAAGTTCATGTATTTGACGCCCCGACAACGGAACCCTGCCCGACGACGATCAGGCCGATTCAGGACACTGCCTGTCCCGCGAACTGGGTTTCGTAAAGATCCGCGTAGAGGCCGCCGCGGGCGAGGAGCTCCTCGTGCCGTCCCGCCTCCACGATCCGGCCACCGTCCACGACGAGGATGCGGTCGGCGCCGACGATCGTCGAGAGCCTGTGGGCGATCACGAGCGACGATCTGCCCTCGAGTGACTCCTCGAGGGCCCGCTGGATCGCCGCCTCGTTCTCCGAATCGAGATGCGACGTCGCCTCGTCGAGGATCACGATCCGCGGATCCTTGAGAAGCATGCGAGCGAGGGCGAGCCGCTGCTTCTCTCCACCCGACAACCTGTAACCACGCTCGCCCACGACCGTTTCGTATGCGTCGGGAAGCGCGGCCACCACGTCGTGGACGTTGGCCTTGCGGCATGCCGCCTCGAGCTCCGCCTGTGTGGCGTCGGGTTTTGCGAAACGGAGGTTGTCGGCAATCGATTCGTGGAAGAGATGCGGATCCTGCGTCACGATGCCGATCGCGTCGGAGAGCGACTGCAGGGTGATGTCCCTCACGTCGTGGCCGTCGATCAGCACCGCTCCCTCGACGACGTCGTAGAGGCGCGGCACGAGTTGGGCGATGGTGGTCTTCCCCGCTCCGGACGGGCCGACGAGGGCGACGAGCTCGCCGGGGAGCACCTCGAAGTCGACGTGGGACAGGACCGTCTTCGTGATGTCGGCCTCGGATTCCGGCCCGATCTCCTTCAAGCTCTCGAGGAGCATGCCGGCTCCGGCGGGATAGTGGAAGGACACATCCTCCAAGCGGATGCGACCTGCCACGCCCGTGAGAGGAAGGGCGCCGTGCCTGTCCTCGATGGCCGTCTCCAGATCGAGGACCTCGAAGACGCGTTCGAAGCTCACCATCGCAGCCAGGTAGTCGACACGGGCGGTCGTGAGAGCCGTGAGGGGTGTGTAGAGCTGGGCCAGGTAGAGGCTCAGCGCCGCGATGGTGCCGACCTCCATCGCGCCTTCGACGGCACTCAGGCCCCCGAAGAGGTAGAGCCCGGCGGTCGCGATGGCGGCGACGAATCCCAGCGTGACCATGAACGTGCGCGTGTACATGGCCGAGACGACTCCGATGTCCCTCACGTGCGCGGCGCGCCGCCCGAACTCGTCCGAATCGCTCCCCTGGCGCCCGAACAGCTTCACGAGCATCGCCCCCGACACGTTGAAACGCTCCGTCATGAGTGTGTTCATGGCGGCGTTGTGGTTCATCGAGTCCCGCGTTATTCGCTGCAGACGGCGCCCCACCCAACGCGCCGAGACGATGAAGATGGGCAGGACCAAGAGCGCGAGGAGTGTGACCTGCCATGCGAGAGCGAACATGACGGTGAGCGTCACGGCGACACTGATGAAGTTCGAGAGGATCTGGCTCACGGTGGTCGTCACCGCTCTCTGTGCGCCGACGACGTCGTTGTTGAGGCGGCTCACGAGGGCGCCGGTCTGGGTGCGCGTGAAGAAGGCGATGGGCATGCGCTGCATGTGGTCGTAGAGCTCGACGCGGAGGTCGTAGATGAGCCCCTCGCCGATCGCGGCCGAGAACCAGCGTTGCACGATGTTGAGGGCGGCATCTGCCAGCGCGATGCCCAGCGTCACGGTGGCGAGGACGACCACGAGGCGGCGATTCCCCTCGGGGATCGCAGTGTCGAGCAGCGCCCGCAGGAGGAGGGGTGGGATCGCGCCGAGGACGGCGAGGATGACCACGCTCACGACGAAGAAGACGAGCTTCGCCTTGTACCGGTGCACGTAGCCGAGGACGCGACGCAGGGTGCCCTTCTGGAGTCGGGTACCGCGGGCGTCGGCCCCGCGGGTGAGCGAATGCATGATCGCCCAGCCGGAGTATCCCTGCATCTTCGACCTCTGACGCGCGCTGCCACGAACTACGCGACGAGCCTACAGACGCTGTCGGGAGGGGAAGCAGGAAAGGGTCGGGTGTGGGTCAGTCGGTCTCGGACTCGGAGCGCCGCTTGCCGACGGCCCGCACGGCGAGGCCCGTTCCGAGGACTGCTCCACCCACGACGAGAAGGCCCGCCACATCGGCTCCCGTGAACGGCAGGGCCGACTCAGCGGAAGACTCAGCCGAGCTACCGGGGTCACCGGGGTCGCCCGGGTCGCCGGGGTCCCCCGGGTTGCCACCTGTCGTGACGGGAATGTAGTTGTCGTCCGTCTGTGCACCCGCGACCGTGCCCACGAAGAACCCACCGGTGGCGAGACCGGCGGAGAGGATGAGTGCTGCAACACGCTTCGATGCTCGCATCAGAGAGGCTCCTCGTTGGAGATCTACCGGAGACAGTCTAAACAGCGGCAATGCCGGATACCACTCCGACAGACCGTCACCAGTCTACTTCGTGTCCTTCGACGTCCTTCCAGGACTTTCCTGCGTAGGCCCACTTCACGGGGGGGAATCGTCCGGACGGCAGGACGGTGAACCGGCCGTGCTCGGGGACGCGGAACTCGAGCACGACGGTGCGTGATTCCCCTGCCGGCACGGCCACGTAGCCACCGTAGGCGCGGGATGCGCCGTCCTTGCCGGCGAAGGCAAGTGCCGTGTCACCGCTCACCTTCACGTTGCGCATCACCTCCGGAACCCCCCACGTGGCCGCTCCCCTGTACTCTCCGTAGGCAGCGTCGGTGTCCTGGTGGGGACCTGCCACGTACTGGACCTCCCCCGCCGGCGTGGAGTTCGTGATCGTCATCGTGATGCGACCTTGCCTGTACGGCACATCGGATCCGTTCTCCACGTCCCCGATCTCGATGTCCCCGGTGACCTCGAGGAAGAAGTCGAGTTTGTTCCCACCCACATTCATGAGGCCGAACATGAGATCGTCGGGTCCGACCGACCCGCTCACGTCCGCCGCCTCCCATGCGGCCTGCATCTCGGGATCGCGAGACCAGATCATGAGGTGACGTCCGCGTGTGGCCTGGTGCACCGAGCGGGCGGTGTCGGCGACATTGCCCTTCACGGCATCGAGCATGGCGAGGACAGTGCCCGCGACGTAGCCGAGGGTCTCGAGCCGTTCGGCGTCGTTGGGGTCTCCGAACGCAGCGTATTGATCGTGCAGGATCCAGCGGCGCAGTTCCTGCGGGCCGAGGCTGGAACCACTCATGTCGACGGCCCCGACGCTCTGGAGCAGGGCCGAGAGCGCGACGACGTCCACGGCGAGGACGTTGTCGACCTGCCCGCGCCCGGAAGCCTCCCACATGGCAGCGACCTGGGGCGCAGTGGTGTCGAAGCGGGGAGTCGACCCGGTCGAGCGGATCTCGACTTCGGACCGCATCCAGCCCCATGTCGAAGCCACATCGGGGTCGAGGGTGACTGCCCCCTCCGGTACGACCACCTCCGAGGCGCGCACGAACTCCCCCAGCGAGAACCTGCCGTCCTGGGTCGTGAGGAGACCGAGGGTCAGGAACATGCCGGATCCGTTGCGCATCTCGCTGTTGTTCGCGGCGAGAACGAGGGTCGTCTGCGGGCCGGTGAGCAACTTGGCGCCGGCCTCGGCAGCGGCAGCCCCTGCACCGAGGCCTTCCCGGAGATCGGTCCAGCGTGTGACGAACTCGTCGTAGCGACGTTCGATAGGGCCGATCAGGTGTTCACCCGAGCCGGGATCTAGGGCGGACAGGCCGGCTTCGGCCTCGGCGGCTATCGCGCCAACCTCGGAGAGCACCACGGGCCGCGCGGCCGGGTTGCTCCAATCCCGATTGCCCAAATCGAGTGCCTTCTCACCTGCGGTGACGAGGACATCCGACGTGCCTGCGCCCGCCCGGGCAAGATCCGCCACGGCTCGGAGCTGGCGGCCCACGAACGGCGTGACCCGGGCCGGGGCCATCCACCACGTCTCGAGGCTGTCGGCGGCGTCGTCGAAGTACGTCTCGGCTCGCCGCAGGGGCTCGAGCACCGTCGGGTCACCCTGCGCGACTGCCGCGAGGTCGAGCTCCCGCTCGGCCCGGCGCAGGCTCGATACGCCGGCCTGGGCGGAATCCGCTGCAACGAGGACGTTCCACGCAACCACGATGCCGTACAGGACGAGAACGAGAACGACGCCGATCACGACACGACGCGTCGTGCGCTTGCGCTGTCCGGCCGGGTGCGCGGGTTCGTCTCGCGGTTCCTCGCTCATCTCCCAAACCCTATCCGGCACCACCCCTCCACGTGGGCGTACTCAACCACACCCGGTGTGGTTGAGTACGCCCACGTCGTATAGGGATTCAGTCGACGAGGACACCGGGATTCAGGACGCCGGCGGGATCCACGGCTCGCTTCGCGGCCCGCAGGGCAGCCGCGAACACGTCGGGACGCTGGCGGTCGTACCAGGGGCGGTGGTCCCTGCCCACGGCATGGTGATGCGTGATGGTCCCACCCGACGCGAGAACTGCCTCCGACGCGGCCGCTTTGATCTCGTCCCAGGCCTCGAGCTGGTGATCCGGGGTGGAGGCACCCACGACCGTGTAGTACGGGGCGCACCCGTCCGGATAGGCGTGCGTGAAACGGCAGGCGAGCCATCCCGCGCCGCAGACCTCGTCGAGGGCCGCCTGCACACGTGCCGTCACTGTGGCATGGAACTCGGCAAACCTGTCCCACGTGACTGCCGTCTCGAAGGTGTCCGTGACAAGGCCGAGACGTACGAGCGCGTCGCGCAGGTAGGGCATCTGGAGGAACGCATGCCGCCACGCATCCGCCGACGAATCACCGCCCGCCCGCGAATCCGGCGTCACGACCTTCATCTCTCCTGCCTGTCCACCGGTCGCGACTGCGATGTCCCGCGCCTGCTGCAGGGACGTGCCGACAGGAACGTGGGCGGATTCGAAGGCGAGGAGGAGCACGGCTGCTTCCCCGGTCCCCGCACCCGAAGTCAACGCCTCGGTGGGATCGAGAAGACGGCAGTTCGTGGGCTGGAGCCCGGACTGCACCACATGACGCACCGCCTCGGCTCCGGCTGGGAAGTCGGCGTACGTCACGACGCACGAAGCCCTGAACACCGGCCTGTCCTGAAGTCGCATCCACGCCGACGTGATCACTCCGAGGATTCCCTCCGATCCGGCGAGGAGCCTGTCGGGGCTCGGCCCCGCGCCCGATCCCGGAAGCCGGCGTGTCTCGAGGATGCCGGCAGGGGTCACGGCCCGCACGGACTCGACGAAGTCCTCGATATGGGTCGGGCCCGTCGCGAAGTGTCCGCCGGAACGTGTCGCGATCCAGCCACCCAGCGTCGAGTACTCGAAGGACTGCGGATAGTGCCGCAGCGTGAGGCCTTCCCCCCGCAGCCGGTCCTCCAGGGCAGGACCGAACACGCCGGCCTCGAAGCACGCCGCCCGTGATGTCCTGTCGAGCTCGACGAGGCGGCTCATCTCCGACAGATCGAGGCTCACGTACCCGGGCCACGCGTCGCGCTCCCGGAGCTCGACTCCGCCCACAACGCTGCTACCCCCGCCGAAGGGGATGACCGCGTATCCCGACGTCGCGCACCAGTCGAGGACGGCCATGACCTCCTCCTCAGAGGACGGGCGGGCCACGATGTCAGGCACGGCGGAGAAGTCGCCCCGCAGAGCACGCACTACGTCCCGGAACGCCTTGCCGTACGTGTGCGACGCGCGGTCGAAGGGGTCTGTCGAGCACATGCCGGCCAGGGCGTCCGGTGCCGCGATGCGCACGGACGGGAGGCTGATCCTGTCGAGGGCTGGTACGGCCTGCACGGCAGGCGGCTCGACACCGAGGCGGGTCGAGACCGCCTGCGCGAGAGCCGGGATGTCGGCTTCGCTCGGCCCCTGCCCTTCCACACCCCACCCCCAGAACTTGCGCCTGCCCGCCATGCCTGCCTCCGCCTGCTCGATTTCACTCATGCGAGCGCGAATTGACAGAAGCGCGCCAGGTGGGGTCGTGTGAGCTCAGGTATCGGTGGCGGCTGCCGCCTCGTCCACTGCGTCCCGGATCTCGCGATAGACCTCTTCGCGATGCACGTCGACGGAGCGCGGCGCCTCGATCCCGATACGCACCTGGTCACCCCTTACCTCGAGCACGGTGAGGACGATGTCGCCCCCGATCATGATGCTCTCGTTCGGCCTTCGGGACAGGACAAGCACGCCGGAATGGTAGGTCCGCTCCGGAGAGCCCGGGACCACACGCGGGGCTCCGGCATGCATGCGACCCCGGGAGAGATGTAGACCCCCACCCCTCCCGGGGTCACAGCAGCACTGCGCGTCCATGCGACGCCTGCGACCGCCGCAGCGGCGCAGTGTCCCATCCTGAGAGGGGTATCGGCGCGTCGGACGATTTCCTCGAGAGGCGGACCGCGCGGTGCTCGAGTCGAACCCGATGCATGCCGATCCTCCCTACATGCTCGGACAGGCACATGCCGACCATCGAGAGGACGTAGCGGGGGCAGCACCCGCCAAGTTCCTCACCTTCATGATCGGCTGCGACGAGTTCGCCGTCGCGATCGCCGATGTGAGGGAGGTCATCGGCCTGCGCCAGTGCACGCCCGTACCCGACATGCCGTCGTACATGCGCGGCGTCCTGAACCTGCGGGGTGCGGTGGTGCCGGTCCTCGATCTGCGGGAGAAGCTCGGCGTCGACACGGCACGGGACACCGAGGACACGTGCATCGCGGTTCTCGTGTCGGAAGGAGCCCCGGTCGGTGCCATCGTCGATCGGGTCGTGGAGGTCGTTGAGGTGGATCTCTCCCTGGTCACCGGCGGGACGGACATCGGAGGTCGACCGACTCCGGCGTGGGTTCTCGGTATCGAGGCGACCCGAGACGGGGTCCGGTTCCTCGTGGACGTCGACGGGCTCGTCACGAGCAGCGAGATGGACGGATTCCCACTCGGCCCGGTCCCCTGAGGGCTGGACGCATCGCCGATCCCCGCCGACCCAGCCCGGTCAGACGAACGTCTTGAGCACCCCGGCGAGCGCTTCGGGATCGTGCAGGGCAGTGTGCTCCGACGCGAGGGCGCCCCGCACGACGGGGATACCCATGAGGCTCTCCCCGTCGGGTGGTACGAGGGGGGCTCCGCGTTCCACTGGCCCGTCGTTGACGACGATCTGGTTCACGATCCCCGGACCGACATGGTCGAGGAGCACGCGCACGTGGTCCACGATGTCCATGCCCGTGGTCTCCCCCGACTGAACCGTTAGGTTCGCGATGAACACGACGGGTACGTGTGAGGCTGCGAGTGCCTCTCGGATCTCAGGGACGCAGAGGACGGGAAGGACTGAGGTGAAGAGGCTGCCGGGGCCGACGACGACGAGGCCCGCGGCCTTCACGGCCGCGAGCGCATGCGGGTTCGCGGGTGGAGTGGGTGGGTCGAGCCTGATCCGCCGGATCCCGGGCGTTCCCGTGAGGACCGATTGGCCCGTGACCTCGACGCCACCGACATCGGCGACGAGGCGCACATGCCCGTCCACGGCAGGAATGACGCTGCCCCGCGCCCCGAGCATGCGGCTCGCGGCCGCCAACGCCTCGCCGAGGCTCCCGGTCATGTCGGCGAGTGCCGCGAGGATGAGATTGCCGAGGGCATGTCCGGCGAGCTCGCCTGTCCCGAACCGGTATGCGAACACGTCTGCGATCTCGCTCTCCCCCGACAAGGCGAGGAGGCAGCGGCGCGCATCGCCGGGCGCGGGAATGCCCATCTCGCGTACGAGGCGTCCCGAGGAGCCGCCGTCGTCGGCAACCGACACGACGGCTGTCACGTCGTCGGAGATCTTGGTGAGGGCGCGGAGGGCGGCGGCGAGCCCGTGTCCGCCTCCGAGGGCAACCGTGCGCGGACCGGTCACGCGAGATCCCGGTGCGTCACGTTCACCCTGTACCCGAGCTCTTCGACGTGCCGCGCGAGCTCGTCGGAGAGGACGACGCTGCGGTGCCGCCCACCCGTGCAACCCACCGCAACGGACAGATAGCTCTTCCCCTCTGCCACAAAGTGCGGGAGGAGGAAGTCGACGAGCGCGAACAGGTGCTCGAGGAACTCGGACGTCTCGGGTCTGGCGAGCACGAACTCGCGCACTTCGTGACTCGTTCCGGGGAGCTCCCGCAACTCCTCGACCCAGTGCGGGTTCGGGAGGAAGCGCACGTCGAAGAGAAGGTCGGCGTCGCGTGGCGTGCCGTGCTTGAAGCCGAAGCTGAGCACCGACACACGCAGCGGGTGCAGGTCGACGCTCCCCGAGAAGTAGTCCTTCACGCGTGCCCTGAACTCGTGCACGTTGGTGTAGGACGAGTCGAGGATGAGGTCGGCTCTCTCCCTGAGACCGGCGAGCAGCTTGCGCTCGCGGTGGATTCCGTCGAGAACACGGCCTGTGAGCGCCGCCGGGTGGGGCCGGCGGCTCTCCTCGAAACGGCGCAGGAGAACTTCGTCGCTCGCCTCGCAGAAGAGCATGCGCACGGCGATATCGCGTTCGGCGAGCTTGTGGAGGGCGTCGTCGAGCTCCGAGAAGAAGGCTCCCTCCCGCACGTCACAGCCGAACGCGACCCGTTGCACGTGTCCCGGTTCGGACTCGGCCGCGAGGTCGACGACACGGGGGATGAGGGTCGGGGGCATGTTGTCGATGACGAAGTAGCCGATGTCTTCGAGCGCGTCGGCCGCCGTCGAACGTCCCGCCCCCGAGAGACCGCTGATGACCACCACTTCGTCGGGTCCTCGCGTATCGTTCGGCGTCACTTCCGGGTCCTGGGTCATGCTCATGTCTTCGGCATGTGGAGTTGTTCGTGTATCGACTCGGCGACTGCTGCCGGAATCCCCGGCACTGCGGCGATCTCGGCGGCCGATGCCCGGCGCACACCGTCGAGTGAGCCGAATCGGTCCAGGAGTCGCTTGCGTCGCGCGGGACCGACCCCGGGTACCTCGTCGAGCGCCGATGCTGTCATCGCCTGTGTTCGACGCTGCCGATGGTAGGTGATGGCGAATCGGTGGGCTTCGTCCCGCACACGCTGCAAGAGGTAGAGCGCCTCCGAGCCACGTGGCAGGCGCACCGGGTCGGCCAGGCCGGGCATGTAGATCTCCTCGAAGCGCTTCGCGAGGCCGGCGGCGGGGATCTGGTCGTCCAGGTCGAGCTCCTCCAGAACGGAGAGTGCGACGTTGAGCTGCCCGCGCCCCCCGTCGACGAGGAGAAGTCCGGGCGGATACGCGAACCTTCCGCGCCGCCTCTCGTCTCCCCCTTCGCGCTCTTTCAGGTAGGCCTTGAAGCGCCGTGTGAGCGCTTCACGCATCATCGCGAAGTCGTCCTGTTCGGTGACGGTCCGGATCGCGAAACGCCGGTACTGGTCCTTCTTCGGCAGGGCATCTTCGAAGACGACCATCGATGCGACAGGCTGGGCGCCCTGCACCTGGGAGATGTCGAAGCACTCGATGCGAAGGGGGGCGGTGGGGAGCCCGAGCGCGTCCTTCAGCTCGGCCAGTGCCCGGTCACGGGCCGTGTGGTCGCGCTGGCGACGGAGCCTGTGACGCACGAACGCCTCGCGTGCGTTCTGGGCTGCCGTGTCGAGCAGCTCCTTCTTCTCACCACGTGTGGGTACGTGTACGACGACGCGGCCGCCTCGGGAACGGGGTGCGGGGTAGTTGGCCGTTCCCGGGTCACCCATCGTGAGGGCAAGGGGGTTGTGGGCGGCGCTCTCCGCTCTCGGCGTGGGCGCGAGGTCGCGGCGACGTCTCGTGAGGAGCTCGGCAAGCGTCTCGGCATCAGCCGGCTCGAATGGAACCTCGACGGCACGTGGGATCTCGTCGGTGCCACCGTAGATCTCGAGCAGGATGTCGGTGAGGAGGTCGGGTGCCTCCTTCTCCTCCACGTTCTCGACCATGAAGCCCGTCTGGCCGGTGATGCGGCCACCGCGCACGTAGAAGATGTGAACTCCGGTCTCGAGGTCGTCACCGTGGAGCCCGACGACATCGAGATCCTCGCGGCGGTCGGTCACGACCTGCTGGCGGGCCGACGCGCGCCGCACGCTCTCGAGTTGGTCGCGGAGGCGGGCGGCATGCTCGAACTCGAGCGCGTCGGATGCGGCGTACATCTCCTTCTCGAGTCGATCGACGATGGGTGCGTGCTTGCCTCCCAGGAACTCGACGAGGTCTGCGACGAGGCCGTCGTACTCGTCGTGTGTGACCCGCCCCACGCACGGCGCGCTGCACCGCTCGATGTGGTGGTAGAGGCAGGGGCGGCCGATGCGCTCATGGTCGGAGAACTTCTTGTCGCTGCACGTGCGGACGGGAAACGTGCGCAGGAGGAGGTCGAGTGTCTCCCGGATCGCATACGCATGCGCGTAGGGCCCGAAGTACATGACTCCCTTGCGCTTGCGACCCCGCACGACCATGGGGCGGGGCCACTCCTGGTCGAGCGTGACGGCCAGGTACGGATAGCTCTTGTCGTCCCGCAACCTGATGTTGAAGCGAGGTCTGTGCTCCTTGATGAGCGAGTACTCGAGCATGAACGCCTCGACCTCGCTCTCGGCCACGACCCACTCCACGGAATCCGCCATCTCGACCATGGCCGCGATCCGGGGCTGCAGGTTCGCGTGGGTTCCGAAGTAGTTCGAGATGCGGGCACGCAGGCTCTTGGCCTTGCCCACGTAGAGGACGCGTCCGTGCCCATCCCGGAATAGGTACACACCCGGGCTCGTTGGAACCGGTACATCCGGCTTCGTCACCACGCTGCAAGCTTAAGTGGCGCTGGTAGAGTGGCGGGTGCCGTCCACCTGGCGAACGGACGAATTCGAGAAGAGGACTCGGGGTCGCCATCCCCGTGGGCGAGGCCAGGCTCCCCACCGGCCACCGGGTCGCTGCCTCTCCATGAGGCGTAACAGGGAGACTGCCATGGTCCGCCTGCAGCAGGTGCTGCCGGAGCGGTACACGACTGCGCCCGAGTATGAGCTCGCCGCACGCATCGGCACCGCGAAGGGCAAGTTGGGTGACCGAGTGTTGGTCCTCTGTCACCACTATCAACGGGACGAGGTCTACGAGTGGGCCGACGCAACGGGCGACTCGTTCAAGCTCGCCCGGCATGCCGCGGACCATCCGGAGGTACCGTTCATTGTGTTCTGCGGTGTCCACTTCATGGCTGAGTCCGCCGACGTGCTCACGCACGACGAACAGGTCGTGATCCTGCCCGACCTCAACGCCGGCTGCTCCATGGCAGACATGGCGGACACGGAGCAGGTGCTCGACGCGTGGGACGACCTCGACGACCTCTGCGGAACGGATCGGATCGTCCCGATCACCTACATGAACTCGTCCGCCGCCCTCAAGGCGTTCGTGGGAGAGCACGGGGGCGCCGTGTGCACGTCGTCGAACGCCCGCGCCGTTCTCACGTGGGCCTTCGAAGAGCAGCGGGCCGAGAAGGTCCTGTTCTTCCCGGACCAGCATCTGGGGCGGAACACCGCCGTGCAGCTCGGTCATTCCCTCCAGGACTGTGCCGTCTGGAACCCGCATCACGAGTTCGGCGGCCTCGAGGAGCGTGAGGTCAAGGCAGCCACCTTCCTCCTCTGGAAGGGGCACTGCTCGGTGCACCAGCGGTTCACTGTGGACCAGATCGAGCGAGCCCGGGCCGAGAACCCGCAGGTCCGTGTCATCGTGCACCCCGAGTGCGCGCACGAGGTCGTGCGGGCCGCCGACCATGTGGGATCCACCGAGGTCATCCTCCGTACCGTGACGGACAGCGAGCCCGGCACCGCGTGGGCTGTCGGGACCGAGATCCACATGGTTCAGCGGCTCGCCGCGAACAACCCCGACAAGGCCGTCGCCTCGCTCGATCCCCTCGTCTGCCCGTGCTCGACGATGTTCCGCATCGACGCACCGCATCTGTGCTGGGCACTCGAGAACCTCGCCGACGGCAACGTCGTGAACCGCATCGAGGTCGACAGCGCGACCGCGCACTGGGCGCGTGTCGCCCTCCAGCGCATGCTCGACATCACCTAGTGCCGTGACCCGGGCCTGACCCTTGGGTGCGGGTTGTTGCGCTGGCGCAACAACCCGCACACCCAACAGGATTCACTCTGGTTCTGCGGCACGGACGAGGCGACCGGCCGCATCGTCCCAGGTGTAGATCCGCGGATCGCCCGTGGCGAGCTCGAGGCGTACGACCTCGTCTCGTGAGAGACCGTCGATCTCCATCACGATCGAGCGCAGCGAATTCCCGTGCGCGGAAACGAGGACGTCCTCACCGGCCTGCACCCGCGGCAGGATGCGCTCCTGGAAGTAGGGGATGGAGCGGGCAGCGGTGTCGGCGAGGGACTCACCTCCGGGCGGGCACACATCGTAGGAGCGGCGCCACACGTGCACCTGGTCCTCGCCGAACTCTCGCCGTGCCCCGTCCTTGTTCATACCCGTGAGACGTCCGTAGTAGCGCTCGTTGATCTCCCACGCCCGGATCGTCTCGACGGGGGGATGGCCCATCTCGGCGAGAATCATGTCCGCCGTGTCGACGGCCCGCTTCAACATGGAGGTGAAGACGACGTCGAAGCGGCGCCCGCGGAGCATCGCCCCCGCCTTCTTCGCCTCGTCCTCCCCCTGCTCCGACAGGCCGACGTCGACCCAGCCCGTGAAGAGGTTCTCGAGGTTCCACACCGACTGGCCGTGCCGGATCAGGACTAGGTCGGACATGCATGCTCTCCCTTCGCGCGCCGTGCGAGGAAGCGTATATCCCCCCTTCTCGCGCATGAAACTAGAACACGTTGCAATTCGGCGCCCTGGGTCCGTACCCTCGCGTCATGAGCGAACCCGCAATCCTCGTGGATCGGGACGACCACGTCGTCACAGTCACGCTGAACCGGCCGGACAAGCGCAACGCCTTCAATGCGGAGATGCTCTGTCGCCTCTGCGACACGTGGGACATGATCGACGGCGACGACGACGTGCGCGTGGCCATACTCACCGGGGCCGGCGGCAACCTCTCGGCCGGCGCCGATCTCGACCGCCTCGTGGGCGCGATGGTCCAGGGCAAGCCGGCCGAGAACGAGTACGAGGAGCGCATCCGGGCGGACTTCTCGCTCATCTTCAAGGGCTTCCTGAAGGAGTACACGCTCACGAAGCCGCTCGTCGCCGCGATCGAGGGGTTCTGCTACGCGGGTGGGACCGAGATCCTCCAGAACACGGACCTGCGTGTCGCCGGCGAGAACGCCCAGATCGCAATCTCCGAGGTCTGCCGTGGACTCTTCCCCATGGCAGGTTCGACTGTTCGTCTGCGCCGTCAGATCGCCTACGTGGACGCGATGGAACTCCTCCTCGTGGGGAAGCCGATCAGCGGCCGCGAGGCCGAACGCATCCGCCTCGTCAACCATGCCGTGCCGGACGGAACCGCACTCGACCGTGCGCGTGAGCTTGCGACGGCGATCGCGGAGAACGGCCCACTGGCCGTGCGTTCCATCAAGCGGTCCGTCATCGAGACCGAGTTCCTCCCCGAGAAGGAGGCCTTCCCGAGGGAGATGGAGATCGGCCTCGCCGTGTTCGCGAGCGAGGACGCCAAGGAAGGCCCACGCGCCTTCCTCGAGAAGCGCAAGCCGCGGTTCACGGGGCGCTGAACGCGGCTCACCCACCGCCGGCGCACGCGGTGCCTCCGGCCCCTACTCCTCGGTCAGAGCTGTGAGCCGCTCGGAGGCCTCGACGAACTCCTCGACCATGCCGAAGATGACCTCCTTGACCGGCCGCACACGATCGAGTCGCCCCACGATCTGGCCCACGGGGTTGAACTGCACGTCCTTGGCCTGCTCCGGATACCTGTGGCCCCGCTGCACAGCGTTCGACGTGACCATGAACTGGAGGGGCATGCCGAGCGGGTCGGGAGTGTCCTCTCGCCCCCACGCGTCCGTCCACTCGTTGCGCAGCATGCGGCACGGCTTCCCGGTCCAGGCCCGGGAGCGGACCGTGTCCCGGCTCGTCGCCGCGAGGTAGGACTCCATCTGGGCAGGCGGGACGTCGGCTTCCTCGACCGTGAGCCAGAGCGAGCCCGTCCAGACCCCGGCCGCCCCCATCGCCATCGCGGCCGCCATCTGGCGTCCCGTTGCGATGCCGCCTGCGGCGAGGACTGCCGTCGGCGCGACCGCGTCTATCACCTCGGGCCAGAGGACCATCGACCCGATGTCACCCGTGTGCCCTCCACCTTCCGTGCCCTGCGCGATGACGATGTCGACACCCGCCTCCTTGTGGTGCCGCGCCTGGTCGGCCCGACCGCAGAGGGCGGCGACGAGGCGGCCCGCTTCGTGGATCTCGTCGATGATCTCGGGCGGCGGTGTACCGAGCGCGTTCGCGATGAGCGCCACCTTGTCGTGCGAGAGGGCCAGTTCCACCTGCGGCGTGGCGGTTGCCGCCGTCCAGCCGAGGAGCTCGTGCATGCGCTCCTCCTCGGGCAACTCCGGGACACCGTGGTCGGCGAGGATCCGCTGCACGAAATCGCGATGTGCCTGGGGGATGAGGCTCTGCAGGTCGGCTTCGAGCTTGTCGGCGTCGAGCTCACCCATCCCCTCGTACTTGCCCGGGATCACGATGTCGACACCGTAGGGCTTGCTCCCCACATGCTCGTCGATCCAGTCGAGCTCGACGGCGAGCTGGTCGGGTGTGAACCCGACCGCGCCGAGCACCCCGAACCCGCCCGCTTTGCTCACGGCGGCAACGACATCGCGGCAGTGTGTGAACGCGAAGATGGGGAACTCGATCCCCAGTCGGTCGCATAGCTCGGTACGCATCGAACCTCCTCGGTTCCGCCGAGAGCGTCGGCGACGGAATACCCCTCCAGGAGAATTAGAACAGGTTCCAGTTTAGGTGGCGTCGCGATCTCCTGCACAATGGGCGTCTCCGGGACAGGAGGACGCGAGGTTTGGACCCCGATTTCGAACAGGACACGCCGGCCCCCGCGTGGGGAGATGCGATGCGCGCCGGCCTCAGGCTGTTCGCATCCCGCTGGCGTGTCTTCACGGCGCTGGCCGTCCTTGCTGCAGCCGTCATGGCGGTCGGCCCCCTCGCCCACATGGCGATCACCCGTGCCGAGCTCACAGGTACGCCGGATCCGGCGGAGGGTCCCCTCGCCCTCCGCATGGCCACCTACCTGGTTGCGCACGCGGCGGGCTGGAGCCTCCTCTGGGGTGTGGCTTCCGGCATCGCCCTCGAAGCCGCAGGCAGCCCGCGGTCGGCGCACGCCTCCGCGCGCGGCCACAGGCTGCGCACGATGCTCGCAGCCGGCACCCTCGTCGCCGTCGGCGAGCTCGCGTGCGGTCTCGGTGCCGCGGTCGTCCTCACGTTCACGGGAATGGTCGGGTTCACGTCAGCCCTCGGGTGCCGTCACCCGTGGCGGGCGGCAGCGCACGCACGGGACGAGTTCCCTGTCACGGTTGGGACACTCGCCCTCGCCGGCACTCTCGCCGCGCTCGGCGCGGCCGGTCTCGGGTTCGCCGCGATCGCCGGGGTCGCCGGGGCGGGACGCATCGGCTTCGTGCTTGCCCAGTTCGCCTTCGTACCGGTGCTCGTCGTGTTCACGTGCGTGCTGTGTTGCTGGGCGGCCGTGTTCGTCCGCACTCCCATCGCCCGCGACCCGCACACCGACGGCGAGGAATGGTGATCAACAGCGCGTGCGACTCAGGTCGTCGGCGACGGCCTTCGAGAGCGTGTAGTCCGCTTTGCCGTTCGGCCCCCGGAACACCTCGTCCACGACGTAGATCTCCTTCGGAACCTTGTAGCCCGCGATGTGTTCACGGGCGTGCCCGCGCAGTGCCTCCTCGTCGGGCGGAGTCACACCCGGCTTGACCGACACGAGCGCGACGACGCGTTGGCCGTACTGCTCGTCATCGAGACCGACCACGACGGCGTCGAACACGGCATCATGCGACTTGAGGGCGTTCTCGACCTCCTCGATGAAGACCTTCTCGCCTCCGGTGTTGATGCACTGGCTCCCCCGGCCGTAGAGCTTGATCGTACCGTCCTCGAGGAGCTCGGCTATGTCTCCGGTGATCGAGTGGCGGACGCCGTCGAGGGTCACGAACGTCTGTGCCGTCTTCTCGGGATCGTTGTAGTACCCGATGGGCACGTGGCCGCGCAGGGCGACCCGGCCGCGGACGCCCGACCCCGGAGCGACGACGGCGTTGTCGTCGTCGAGGACCGTCGTGCGGGCGTTCATCTGGAACGTGAGGCCGCGTCCGAAGCTGCGGGTCTCACCGCCCGCCCCGATGCCCTGGAAACCCGTCTCTGTCGAGCCGTAGTTGTCCATGATCATGCACTCGGGCAGGAACTCCTCGAGTTGGGCCTTGACAGGCTCGGAGAAGATGGCTCCGGCCGATGTGATGATGAAGAGGCTCGAGATGTCGTATGGCGTATCAGCGGATGCGTTCGCCTCGAACGCATCCGCGATGGGCCGCCCCATCGCATCCCCCACTATCGACATCGTCGTGCAGCGCTCTTCGGCGATGATCCGCGGGATCTGCTTCGCGTCGAACGCCTTCTGGAGGACGAGTGTGTTCCCGGCTATGAGTGTGATGAACGAACCGAGTTGGGCTGCACCGTGGATGAGGGGCGCCGTGTTCAGCATCGTGATGTACTCGCCCGTCGTCACCGCCTTCTCGGCGAGTGCGTCCATGTCGACGATGTCGTCGCCCATCGGATTCCCGCCGCCGAAACACGCGAAGTAGGCGTCTTCATGCCTCCACATGACACCCTTGGGCATTCCCGTGGTCCCACCCGTGTAGATGATGAAGAGATCGTCCGGGCTCCGACCCGGGAACTCCCGCGTCGGACTGCCCTTGGCCACAGCCGTCTCGACGGACAGGGCGCCGAGACCGTCCGTGACGGCGCCACTCCCGTCCTCGACGTACAGGAAGGTCTCGAGGCCCTTCACGCCACCCGCCACGTTCGCCACCCGGTCCGCGAACTCGCGGTGGAAGACGACGGCCTTCAGGTCCGCGTTCGAGAAGAGGTAGCTGAGCTCGTCCTCGACGTATCGGTAGTTCACGTTGATCGGGACGGCCGAGATCTTGAACGCGGCGAACATCGTCACGAGGTACTCGATCGAGTTGAACAAGTAGGTCCCGATGTGATCCCCACGTCCGATCCCCTGCTCGAGCAGGAAGTCGGCGAGGCGTGTGGCTTGTTCGTCGAACTCGCCGTACGTGATGCGGCTACCGTCGCAGACAATCGCGTCGCGGTCGGCGCAGGCACCACAGATGACTTCGAGAACGCTTGCGATCTGGAGGTCCGACATGGCCGAAGCCTATGGACGACCCCCCGGAATTGCAACATGTTCTAATTCATCGCGATGCGATTCTTAGACTCCGTTCATGCGCCTCGAAGCCCGTTCATAGTCCGGGCTCGGAAGATCGGCCGGACAACGAGCCACGCGATCGAGGAGTCCGACATGGAGATCGACATGCAATCGGGTGACGTCCCCGGACAGGCCCCGGCCCCGAAGGCGAGACGTCCGAAAGGGGCATGGATTGCCGCCATCGTCCTCGCGGCACTCGCGGCTCTCGGTGTGGGCGCCGCCCTCCCGAATGCAGGCGCCCAGATCGAGCAGGCCCAGGAACAGCAGGCGCCGGACTCGGACCCTCAGTCCGACGGTAGCGCCGACTGTGACGGCCCCGGCCCCCACGGCTTCGGTGGCCTGGAGCTCTTCTCCACCGCCGCCGAGACGATCGGCATCGACGAAGACACCCTGCACGACGAGCTCGCCTCCGGCAAGAGCCTCGCCCAGGTCGCCGAGGAGCACGACGTGAGCGCCCAAGCCCTCACCGACGCCCTCGTCGCCGCAGCCAACACCCGCATCGACGAGAAGGTCGCAGCCGGCGACCTCACCGCGGCCGAAGCCGCCGAGAAGAAGGCCGAAGTCGCCGACCGCATCGCCGACATGATCCAGCAGACCGGGTTCCCCGGCCGAGGCGGCCGCCATCACGGCTTCGGCGGTCACGACTCTGCCGACGAGGGTGACGTCGAGCAGTCTGACTTCGAGAGGGCATGACACACGTCCTCGTCGTGGACGACGACCCCAAGTTGCGGTCCGCTCTCACACGAGCGCTGCGCCTCGAGGGCTACGCCGTCGACGCGGCCTCCAACGGCCAGGTCGCGTACCAGGTGATCCAGGACGAGCCACCTGACGCCGTGGTCCTCGACGTGATGATGCCCGAGATGGACGGCCTCACCCTCTGCAGACAGATCCGGCGGGATGGCCTCGACCTGCCGGTGCTCGTGCTCACAGCCCGCCATCTCGTCAGCGACAAGGTGAGCGGCCTCGATGCCGGGGCCGATGACTACGTCGTCAAACCCTTCGCACTCGAGGAGCTCCTTGCCCGGCTGCGGGCCCTCCTCCGGCGCACGTCGGTGCCGTCCGGGAGTCCCGTGCTGCAGGTGGCCGACCTCGTCCTCGATCCCACCACGCGGGAGGTGACACGGGGAGATCGCGAGCTCTTTCTCACGCGCACGGAGTTCGCGCTCCTCGAGCTCCTCATGCAGCATCCCGGGCAGGTGCTCACGCGCGAGGTCATCTTCGAGCGTGTCTGGGGGTGCGACCTCTCTGGGTCGTCCAACTCCCTCGACGTGTACATCGGGTACCTGCGGCGCAAGACCGAGGAGGGGGGCTCAGCTCGGCTCATCCGGACCGTCAGGGGCGTCGGGTACGTTCTGAAAGACCCGTGACGTGAGCTTTCGTACACGCGTCACGCTGCTCGTGGCCCTTGCCGTCGCCGTCTCCGTCACCCTCGTGGCTCTCGTGGCATGGCTCGCTGCCCGAAACGAGCTCGTCGACCAGATCGATGCATCGCTCGCTTCCCGCGTAGAGGGCGATCCGGGCGGGTGGCCGGGACACCAACCCCACGGTGGTCCCATCTTCGGAGCGGACGAGACCGCACAGATCATCGACTCGGACGGTGACGTCGTCCGTCCTCGGGCGACGCCTCTTCTTCCCGTGGATGACGCCGACATCGCGCTGGCAGCGGGAGCGGATCCCGGCACGGCCCGAACCCGTACCGTCGAGATCGACGGGGAGCCCTACAGGGTGTTGACCGCCGCCCTGTCGGACGGTTTCGCCGTCCAGATCGCGACCCCGTTATCGGACACCTACGCGTTCCTCCGGCGACTCGGCGTCACTCTCGTCGTCATCGCCGTTGTCGGTGTGCTGGGTGCCTGTGTCCTCGGCTTCGCTGTCGCGTGGCGCTCGATCACGCCCGTGGTCGGGCTCAGGACGGCCGCGGAGCACGTCGCTGTGACGCAGGACCTCTCCGCCACCATCGACATCGACCGCAACGACGAGATCGGTCGCCTCGCATCGGCGTTCAACGCCATGCTCGGCGCTCTCGACGAGTCGCGCACACAGCAGCGCCAGCTCGTAGAGGACGCGAGTCACGAGTTGCGCACACCGCTCACCGCCCTCCGCATGAACATCGACATGCTCGCACGCGGGAAAGCCCTCAACGACGCAGACCAGGCCGAGATCCTGGTGGACGTGCGCGATGAGCTCGAAGAGCTCACGGTCCTGGTCGGCGAGCTCGTCGATCTCGCCACGGACCCGACGACCGCCGAAGAGCAGAAGGAGGATGTGCGCCTGGACGTCATCTCTGCCCGCGCGGCCCGGCGGGCCGCGCGGCGCACCGGTATCGCTATCGTCGTCGATGCCGTCCCCACGACCGTCTTCGGATCTTCTGCCTCGCTCGAGCGGGCCGTGGCGAACCTCGTCGACAACGCGTGCAAGTTCAGTCCCGTGGGCGGGCAGGTGGTGTTGACCGTGGGGGACGGCCGCGTGGCTGTCGCCGACGAAGGCGAGGGCATTCCCGCGGCGGACCTCCCCCACATCTTCGACAGGTTCTTCAGGTCGGAGCAGGCTCGGTCCGTTCCCGGGTCGGGGCTCGGGCTCTCGATCGTGCGCCAGATCGTGGAAGGCCACGACGGATGCGTCTTCGCGGAGAACGCGCCCTCCGGTGGAGCCGTGGTGGGCTTCGACCTCCCCGACGTGGAGCAGGGCGCTGTCGACGCACCGATGGATTCGGCCTCGTCTGGGGACCAGTAGCCTCCAGACATCCACATCAGGCATCCGTATTGAGAGCTAGCCAGTCGCGTGACGTGCCCCCGGCCCCTGGTATCGGTGGTGAGGTGCACGCGCGCCGCCTCAGGGCGCTCGCCGAGCGTGCTCTGAGCGCAGGTACCGCCGGCTTGGACCCCGAGACGACCGGGCGTGTGCGCCTCCTGAACTGGTTCACGCTCGTCGCCGTCCCCGCCGCTCTCGCCCTGGCCGTCTTCAGCGGCATCTCCGGTCTCCGTTCGTCCCTGGATTCGGCTCTGGCCGCGTTCGTCCTCATCGGCGGAGGGCGTGTGCTCCTCGCCGTGTCCGCCGGCCTCACCGTGGCCGGGAACGTCATGGTGGCCGGAGTGTGGGCGTGCGGTGTAGTCCCCGCGTTCTCCGACGACATGCTCGGCCCCGCCAACCTCCTCGTCGTCGCGCTCACACCGTTCGTCGCGTCCCGCCTCCTGCCACGGGTCTGGCTCACCGTGTGGACGCCTGTCGCCGTCGCTTCCCTCGCGGTCCTCATCACCACGGCCGACTTCGGCGTGTCGCACGGAGCCGAGCAGGCGATCGAGATCTTCGCGTGGACGGTAGGCACCGCCGTACTCGTCTTCTTCGGTGCGTCGGCGTCGTCAGAGGTCGCGGGGGCGGTGGCGAGGGCCGGTCGCCAGGACCGGTTCACGCGGTCGGTCCTCGACGCGTCGCCGGCGATGATCGCCCTCCACGACGCCGATGGCCGCCTCGTCCTCGTGAACGACGTGTTCGCACGCATGGCCCGGGTCGCGGATGCCGAAGCCGTCCTCGCCCGCCAGGACGAGCTCGTCGCCCGCGCGCCGGACTTCGTCGCCGCCGAGCTGCGCGAGAACTCCGAGATCCTGGATACTGGCACGCGTGTGTCGCGGGACGTGACCGTCTCGGACCAGAACGGCCGCCTCCGCACCTTCCATCTCTCCAAGAGCCGGATCGCGGGCCCCGACGGCCACCCGTACGTGCTGACGGTGGCGACGGACGTGACGGAACGGGAGGAGGCCGAAGCCGCGCGCGCCGCGGCCGACGCCCGCTTCCGACTCGCCTTCCGCCAGAGCCAGATCGGAATGGCCTTCATCGACGTGGCGGGACGCTTCACGGAGGCCAACCCGGTCATGGGTGAAACGCTCGGCTGCTCCGACAACGAGCTCATCGGGGCCCCCGTGCGCAGCTTCGTGCACCCAGACGACCGCACGACCGTGGAACACAGCGCACGCCGCCTCCTGCAGGGGAAGACGGATGGCGTCCGTCACCGTTTGCGCCTGCGCCGCGTCGACGGCCACTACCGCTGGGCGGACGTGCACGCCCATCCGCTCGAAGGTGGCGGAAGGCGGAACGGATTCTGGATCCAGGCCGTCGACGTGACACAGATGGTGGAGGCACGCCTCGCGCTCGAGGCGGCCAGGGACGAGGCCGAGGAGGCGAACCGGGCGAAGTCGGACCTGCTCGCCGCTGTGAGCTACGAGATGCGCACCCCCATGACCGATGTCCTCGGCATGGCGGACGTCCTCCTCGACACCGAGCTCGACACCGAACAGAGGGCCGAACTGGCGACAGTCAGGGCGTCCACGGAACGCCTTCTCGACATCGTCGGATCGGTTCTCGACTACGCCCGGATCGAGGCCGGCTCGTTCGAGGTCCAGCGGGTCGGTTTCGACCTGAGCGACGTCCTGGCCGACGTGGCCCGTCGCGCGGCAGAAGCCGCTCTGTCGCAGGGGCTCGAGTTCCGCACGTACCCGCACGAGTGCAGCCTCTCCCGCTTCAGGGGCGATCCCGACGCCCTGCGGCGCATCCTCGGCAATGTCGTGTCGAACGCGACCCGCTTCACGGACTCCGGCCATGTCGAGCTCGGCGTGAGCTGCGAGCCACTCGAGGCGGGAGGCAGCCTCGTGCGGGTCACGGTTTCAGACACGGGCCGTGGCATACCCCCCGAGCTACGCGACCGGATCTTCGACGAGTTCACCCGCGTGGACGAGGCGACGGGTGGAACCGGGCTCGGTCTCACCATCGCCCGCCGTATCGTCGAGATGATGGGAGGACGCATCGGTGTGGAAAGCGAGCTGGGGGTCGGCTCCACGTTCTGGATCGAACTTCCCCTCGAGACTGCGACAGAAGGTGCGTACGCACCCGACGTGGCAGCTACACCCGCGACGGGGAGTCCTGCGGCCACCGGCCCCCGGCCCCTGCGCGTCCTCGTCGTCGAGGACAACGCCGTCAACCAGAAGGTCCTCGTCCGCATGCTCGCTGCCCTCGGCCACGCATCGACTGTCGTGGCCAACGGCGCCGACGCCGTCCAGGCGTGCACGGCCGAGTCCTACGACGTGATCCTCATGGACTGCGCGATGCCTGTCATGGACGGGTACGAGGCGACACGGCGCATTCGCGCCCTCCCCGGGGATGTGTCGGCGACCCCCATCATCGCCGTGACCGCCCACGCCATGAAAGGCGTCTCACAACGGTGCTTCGAGGCGGGGATGGACGACTACCTCGCGAAGCCCTTCGGGATCCGCGAGCTGGGTACCGTGCTCGCGGCCTGGAGCGAAGCCACGCACACACGCAGGGCCGAGGTGGGCGAACACACCTGAACCCGCCTCGTACGCTCAGGGCTTGGTGTTGCGCACGATCCACATCGCGAAGAACTGGGATCCACCCCCGTAGGCGTGCCCGAGGGCCGTGGCTGCCCCGTCCACCTGGTGAGCGCCGGCTTGGCCCCGCACCTGCATGGCCGCCTCCGCAAAACGCAGCATCCCCGAGGCGCCGATGGGATTCGAACAGATCACGCCGCCGCTCATGTTCCAGGGAATGTCACCATCGAGCGACGTGGCACCCGATTCCGTGAGCTTCCAGCCCTCCCCTTCGGGCGCGAAGAACAGGTTCTCCAACCACTTCGGCTCGAACCAGCTGAACGGCACGTAGACCTCGGCACAGTCGATGTCGCGTCTCGGATCCGTGATGCCGGCCTGGGCGTAGACGTCCCTGGCGCACTCCTGTCCCGCCCGCGGGTTCACCTTGTCCTGGCGGGCGAGCATCGTCGGCTCGGACCGCCACGCCATGCCGTGCACCCACGCGGGCGGCAGCTTGCCGCTCGCAGCATGGGCCTCCGACGTGAGCACGAGCGCACATGCTCCGTCCGACGACGGACAGGACTCGAGGAAGCGGATCGGATCCCAGAGCATCATGGAGTCGCGCACCTCGTCGTACGTGACCGTCATCTGCTTGTGGGCGTAGGGGTTGAGGACTCCGTTGTTCGTGTCCTTCACGGCGACCTTGATGCCGATGTCGTCGGGGACGTCGTGGCGCTCGATGTATGCCCGCACGTAGGGCGCGAAGTATCCACCTGCCCCGGCCACGAGTGGTGGAGCGAAGGGGATCTTCATCGCGAGTGCCCACATCGCGTTCGACTCGGACTGCTTCTCGTAGGCCACAGTGAGCACGCGCTCGTGCACGCCTGCCTTCACGAGACCGGCGGCGACCATCGCCGTCGACCCCCCCACCGAGCCCGCCGTGTGCACGCGCAACATCGGCTTCCCCGGGGCACCGAGGGCATCCGCGAGGAACAGCTCCGGCATCATGACACCCTCGAAGGTGTCGGGCGCCTTGCCGATCACGACGGCGTCGATGTCGGCCCACGTCATCTGGGCATCCTCGAGTGCCCGGGTCGCGGCCTCACGCACGAGTCCCGGCATCGACAGCTCGTTGCGCTGCGTGTTGTGCTTGGTCTGGCCGATCCCGACGACGGCCACGTTGTTCGCCATTGCCTAACCCTCTCGAGCCTCGAGGACACACACGAGGTTCTGCTGCAGACATGGGCCCGAGGTCGCGTGTGCCAGGGCGCGACCGGCCGCCCCGTCCAGCACGCGTTGCGCCGCCTCACCGATACGCGTGAGACCCGCAACCATGAAGGGATTCGCCGCGAGCGCACCCCCTGAGGGGTTCACCTGTGTCACCGCCGCGTCGATCCCCAGGGTGTCCTCGAGGATAAGGGACTGGTGCGTGAAGGGGGCATGCAGCTCCGCCACGTCGAACGTCCCCGACGCGTTGGCCTTCTCTGCCGCGATCCGGGTCGACTCCGACACCGTCAGGTCGCGCATGCCGAGGCCGGGTGCCTCGATGCGGTGATCGATACCCACCACCCAGGCAGGATGCTCGACGAGATCCCGCGCGCGGTCTCCTGCTGCGAGGATCACGGCGCAGGCTCCGTCGCTGATGGGCGGGCAGTCGTGACGACGCAGCGGTGACACGAACATCGGTTCGGCAAGGAGGCCTTCGACGGTGAACTCCCCCGTGACCTGAGCGCACGGATTCGTCATGCCGTTGCGGCGGTCGCGCACGGCGACGGATGCCATGTCGGCCTCGGTGCGGCCCACCCCCTCGAGGTATGCGCGGCACTGGATCGCCGCCATGCCGATCGGGTCGATCCCGAGGGGGAACACGAGGTAGGGGTCGAGCTGGAGACGGAGGACGTCGACGAGGTCCCCCGGTGACCCCTTGCCGTAGGCAAAGGCAAGGGCGGTGTCGATCTCGCCCGTCTGGAGCTTGACCCACGCCTCGTACAAGGCCCAGGCTCCGTCCATCTCGACGTGGCTCTCGTTGATGGGGGGCCAGGCACCGTAGGCGTCGAGCGCCCCGACGAAGGAGAACGGCATTCCCGCCTGGAAGTCGGTCGACCCGTGCACGACGAAGTCGATGTCGTCTCGCTCGAGTCCGACTTTCTCCCGCACCTCGTGCAGGACGGGCATCAGTATCTCGACCTCGTTGCGGTCGGAGTCACGGCGCACGTTCGGTGCTTGGGCGAAGGCGACTACGGCGACATCCCTCATTGGCTGTCCCTCACATGTGGTCCTTGTACGACTCCGGTGTCGCGTCGGGCTCGCCGCTCGGGCGGAAGTACCGGATCGACTCGAGCGTGGGCTCGGGATCGTCGACCCAGACCGCCTCCACCCTCATACCGGGATGGATCTGGGAGACCTCTGCCTCCTGGATGAGCGCCTGGAACGTGATGTCGGCGCCGTCGAGGAGGATCTGCGCGCAGACGTAGGGGCACTCGACGGCCTGGCCCGCGAAGGGGACGTTGACGATGCAGAAGGTGGTGACGGTCCCTTGGTCCGTCAGCTCCACGTCCTGATCCGTCGGTTCGCCGTTCGCTGGGTCGGAGCCACGTGGCGGGACGTAGACGAGCCCGTGGTCCCCGTGCCTCTGCCCGACGAGGCGTCGCTCCGGGATGTGGGAGAGGAAGCGGCTCGCCGCCTCGCCCGCGGTGTACTCGTACTCGACATGGATCGGCACCACTATGCCGGTCACGAGGTCCGCGGGAGCGTCCGTGTCTCCGGTGTCCGTGGCTCCACTCACGACGCACCCTCGGGCTCGAAGCACGCGATGTCGCGGATGCCCCCGACACGGTCCTGCGCCCAGCGGACCTGTACGCGCATCCCCGTGGACACGGCGTCCTCTCCGCCTGCATCGAGAGCGTGCAGGAGAGGTGTGTCCGCACCGTCGAGCTGCACGAGTACCCATGCGAAGGGTTGATCCAAGGGATGGCTGGGGCGGGGCTCGTGCACCCACGCCCACGACGTGACGACACCCGCCTCACCGACGTCGACGAGGGCATCCGCGCCGAGGTCCTCGTACGTGTCGGGGTCGAATTCGAGGGGTGGCACGATCACACGGCCGGACTTCGTTCGCGTTCCCCTCACGACTCTGTCCCGCAGACCGGTCACGAAGTGGCTCAGGACCGGCCCGAGGCTTCGCGTGTAGTCGTACTCGACGACATGCGAAGCGGTCAGTGAGTGCTCTGTCATCCTGTTCCCCTCATGTCGCAGATTTGTAACACGTTTCATTTTTCCGTGCCAGCCCGCCGCGCGACCAGGACGAGGACGCGCGGGATGTCGCACGACTGCGCGTACTCGGGTGCGAGGGAGAGGAACCCGGGTGGGGGCGGGGGCTCGAGCAGTTCCTCGATCACGAGACCGGACTGCACGAACGCGGCCACGTAGCGGGAGAGGGGACGGTGGTGGAAGGTGAGACGCACGCCCGCGTCGACCTCCTCCTGCGTGGTCTGCTCGAGGAGGTACGGTCCGACCCGCCAGTAGGACTCGCCGAGGATGCGGTCGTCGATCCACCCCGACTCGGGAGTCTGGAAGAGGGGGTGATTGAGCACGACCACGGCACGTCCCCCCACACGGGTGACACGCGCGATCTCCGAGATCGCCACGTCGAGATCGGCGACATGCTCGAGCACGAGGACGACCACGACTGCATCGACGACCCCGTCACGGACAGGCAGTGCCTCGACCGCCCCACGCGTGAGCAGGAGTACCGGGCCCGCGCGCGGATCCGACCTCTCACCCGCCACCCCCATCTGTGCGGCGGAGGCGTCACAACCCACGACGGTCGCCCCCGCTGCACTGAGCATGCGTCCCACCTGCCCCTCACCACAGCCCGCGTCGAGAACGATCTGTCCCGGACGCGGTGCCACGAGCTCACGCACGAGGGGAAGGATCTGCTCCTCGTATTCGGGATCGCGGCCCGCCGTGAATGACGCACGCCACCAGTCGGCATGCTCCTCCCACTCCCGATTCCCCCCCGGTGTCCGTGTCTCGCTCACGCCGGGAGTCTGGCAGATGACTACTGGCCGAGAACGGAACGCATCGCGGCCGTGGCCGCCTCACACGTAGTGGCCGCCGTCATGACGAGCACATCACGCGATGTCGGCCACATGTCGACGCAGCTCCCCGGACCTGCGTCGAGCTCCCAAACCGTCTCGTCGCCCATGTCCACGCGGCGGGCCGATTCGCCGAGTACATGCGGCAACATCGACGCGTCCGTTTCCGCCGCACCGTGGAAGACGATTGCACTGAGGATCACAGGTTCTTCACCCACGGCGCCGGTTACGGGACGCATGAGCATGCTGGCCAGCCGCAGCCCTTCGAGGGCCGGCATCTCGTCGACCTGCGTGGGTTCGATGCTCCAGCCTTCGACGACGTCGGGCAGGTATGCCTCGGGATCGGCGGGCCGGGCGGCCGCCTCTACGCGTTGTGGCTCTGCCACTCGCGCCACGTCCAGAGAACGGTCACACGCGACGAGCAGCAGGGAGGAGAAGACCAGCGCGGGCAGGATGGCAATGGAGAGGAAGAGGGTGCGTCGCATGGGATCGTCCCATGTCTATGTGCGGTGCCTGAGACGCATGTGAGAACCGCGCCGGCGGATCCGGTCACGCGAGGTGGAGCACGCGGTGCAGATACACGGCGGTGTGAGAGTGCGCGTCTCCGACGACCTCCTCGGGTGGGCCGGCGACCACGACCTGTCCGCCACTGTCACCGCCCTCCGGGCCGAGATCGATGATCCAGTCGGCGGACTTGACGACATCGAGGTTGTGTTCGATGACGATGACCGTGTTGCCGTTGTCCACGAGGCGTTGTAGGACCGTGAGGAGCTTGCGTACGTCCTCGAAGTGGAGGCCGGTCGTGGGTTCGTCGAGGATGTA
>JADZDR010000042.1 GCA_020850945.1 Acidimicrobiia bacterium
AGCGTTCGCAGGTCGAGCACCTCGACGTCGATCCCTTCCGGCTCGAGGAGCGCCGCAGCTTCGGCGGCCGTGTGCACCATCGCGCCCCACGTGACCACGGTGATGTCGCTTCCTTCCCGGTGTGTGCGCGCCTCCCCGAAGGGGATCGTGAAGCGCTCGTCCGGCACCTCTCCCTTGACTCGGCGGTACAGGTGCTTGTGCTCGAAGTAGAGCACGGGATTGGGGTCGGCGATGGCGCTCAGAAGCAGTCCCTTCGCGTCGTGCGGCGTCGCCGGGCAGACGATCTTGAGACCGGGGATGTGGGCGAACGAGCTCTCGGGGTTCTGCGAATGGAACGGCCCGCCGGAGAAGCCGCCACCCGAAGGGAGCCGCAGGACGATCGGGATCGGCGTTCCTGCCCGGTAATGCTGCTTGGCGGCCACCGTGACGAGGTGGTCCCAGGCGCAGGAGACGAAGTCCGCGAACTGCATCTCTGCGACGGGTCGCAGGCCCATCAGAGCGGCGCCGGTTGCGCCGGCCACGATCGCCGTCTCGGAAAGCGGCATGTCGAGCACCCGCCAGGGGCCGAACTCCTCCTGGAAGCCCTGGGTCACCTTGAACGCGCCGCCGTAGACGCCCACGTCCTCCCCCAGCACGAAGACGCGTTGGTCGTGACGCATCTCCAGTCGGAGCGCGTCGCTGATCGCCTGCAGGTAGGTCTTCTCGGGCACGGCCTTACTTGTGGTGGGGAGTCTCGAGCTCCTCGGGCTCTGCGAAGACGCCGTGCAGGAGCGTAGCGGGGTCGGGCAGAGGTGAAGCTTCGGCCCGCTCGAGCGCATCGTTGAGCAGCCGCTTGATCGAGGACGTGATCTCGTCTTCCTCGTCGTCCGTCAACGAGGCATGGTCGCGCAGCCAGGTGCGGTAGCGCTCGATCGGGTCGCGTCGCTCCCATTCCTCGAACATCTCGTGCGGGACGTAGAAGGCGTCGTCGTGTACGGCATGGCCCTCCATGCGCAACGTGACCGATTCGATCAGGGTGGGCCCTCCGCCCTCGCGCGCCTTCTCGATCGCCTGCTTCGCCTCGCGGTAGACGGCAAGGACGTCGGTTCCGTCCACGACGACGCCGTCGAAGCCGTACCCCTGCGCTCGGTCGGCGAGATGCTCGACGGCGTACTCGAGGTGGTGCGGAGTGGAGTACGCCCACTGGTTGTTGTCGATCACGAACACGACCGGAAGGCGGCGCACGCCGGCGAGATTCATGCCTTCGTGGGCATCGCCCCGGTTCGCCGAGCCTTCGCCGCACCAGGCGATCGCGACGCGCCTTTCCTCGCGGATGCGGAAGGCGAGCGCCATCCCCACCGCAACCGGCAGCATCGCCGGCAGGTGACTGACCATGGCATGCAACCCGAGCCTGGCGTCACCGATGTGGACGTTGCCGTCACGGCCCTGGGTGGGCCCGTCCGCCCTGCCCATGTACTGCGCGAAGATGCGCCATGGCTCCACGCCGTGCGTGATGTGGACCCCCATGTCGCGCTGCAACGGGCAGCCGACATCGTCGGCACCCATCGCTGTTGCGACGCCGACGGCGGACGCCTCGTTGCCGCGCCCGGTGTAGAAGGAGCCGGGGATCTTGCCTTGCTTGTAGAGGATGTGCCCGCGCTCTTCCACGCCACGCGTGAGCAGGAGATTGCGGTAGATGCCGAGGAGATCCTCACGATCGAGGCCAGCGTCGTGGACTTCCTGGAGCGAGCCGACAGGCTCCGCTTCCCTCACAGCCATGAAGCTCCCTTGGAGGCGATGGACGATGTCAACTCTACCGCGCAAGCCTGACATGGCCGGTGAGCGCCCCCGCGGTTACAGTGGTCGGGGTGGCGGGCGCGAAGCGCAATTGGATCCAGGAGGAGCGGCGCAACACGCTCGGCCACTGGGTGGCGTTCTGCCCCGCCTGCGGGCACTCGCACCGCTACTTCGAGGAATGGGCCGATGAGCTCCCGTCCTCGTGCCCGCTGTGTGGTGATGGCCTGCTCAGCCGCTGTCCCGACTGCGACGCTCGTTTTGCGTCGGCGTTCCAGGTCGAATGCGAGGGATGCGGTGCGGCGATTCGTTCGGCGGAGTTGTTCGGCAGCACGATCCGCAAGCCGGGCCGCTGACGGCCCACCTACTCAGAACATGCTGCCGATGATCTGCGAGAAGCGGATCAGGGTGACGGTGTCGTCCTCGCCGACCTCACGGTTGTAGAGCTGCGAGAGCCAGTGCGCGAGCTCGTCGGCGCGGCGGATCTCGGGGTTGTCGTGCTCGATCTCGCGCGGCGAGAGGTCGCCCAGGCGCTTGACCTCGACCTTGTCGATCACGGCCTCGAAGATCTTCTCCCGCTGGCCGTAGCGTGTGCCGACGAGAACGGTGACGATCATGCCCTTCTTGTACTTGGGGGACTTGTCGCCCAGCCGGATGGTGGCCGTCTTGCGCCCGGTGCGCAGCTGGTCGGCGACGATCGGCGAGTAGAAGTTGAGGGCGAACGTCGGCATGCGCGACCACTATAGAGGGTCGTGCCGCGCCGTTCGACACGGCCGACGAGTGGGTAGAGCGAGGTGGCATAACCTGAGCGTTGCACGCTCATATCCTTGTTGTCCGCGTCTCTGGAAGTATGCTAGAGTCGCTTCTGGCACTCTCCGCGGCTGAGTGCCAGCCTGTTCTTGTCGGTTATCAATCCAAGCTCCACAGGGAGGCACGCGCATGAACCTGCAGCCCCTTGGTGATCGCCTCATCGTCGAGGTCCTCGAAGAGGAGGAGACGACCGTGAGCGGCATCGTGCTGCCCGACACCGCGAAGGAGAAGCCGCAGCGCGGCAAGGTCCTCGCAGTCGGTCCCGGCCCTCGTGACGAGGACGGCGAGTACATCAAGATGGACGTCGAGGAGGGTGACGAGGTCATCTTCTCCAAGTACGGCGGCACCGAGATCAAGGTCGGCCTCGACGAGGTGCTGATCCTCCGCGAGTCCGAGGTCCTGGCCAAGGTCGTCGGCGACCGCGCCGCGGTCTAGAACCGCACAGAACCCGTAGGGGGCGAGGCTTGCCCGCCCTCTTGAGCGAGAACGCAAGGAGAAGAGGAAACCAATGGCTCACAAGGAGCTCAAGTTCAACGAGGAGGC
>JADZDR010000043.1 GCA_020850945.1 Acidimicrobiia bacterium
CACACCACCACCCACTCCCCCCACCACACCACCATCACCCCCACCTGAGAAGACACCCCCGGCACCCACTCCGGCACCTGCCGCGCCACCTCAGTCGGGACCGGAGGAGCCGCCCGGACCGGGCGCGGGGGCCCCACCCATCGCCCCTCCCCCGCGGCCTCCCGCTCCCCCGGGTGAAGTCCCCGAGCCTCCCCGGCAACCCGACCGGCCGGAGCCCCCGCATGGCGAACCCGCAGGTGTCGGCCTCGGAGTCCCCTCTGTCGCCCCCCGTGTCGGCGAGACCGTGGAGAGCATCGTCAGCGCCGTCCGCGACAAGACGATCGTCCCGGCCGAACGCCTCGCCCGCAACATCGGGCTCGTCGTCCTCGCCGGTATCGTCTCGTTCGCGATCTTCACGCTCTTCGTTATCCTTCTCGTACGCGTCCTGACCATCGCCACAGGCGAGGCCTGGATCGCCGAGCTCGTCCTTGCGGGAATCTTTCTCGTCGTGGGGGCGATCCTGTGGGGAGTGCGCAAGCCGCGCTCCTGAAGGACTCCCCGCCCAAGGACTCCGCACGCAGCCCTGACACCGAGGTGACTCCAGTGACAGAACGTGAACTCGTGATCATCGGCTCTGGCCCCGCCGGCCTCACGGCCGCGCTGTACGCGGCCCGCGCGAACCTCGCGCCCGTCGTGTACGAGGGCACCCAGAGCGGTGGCCAGCTCATGCTCACCACCGAGGTCGAGAACTACCCGGGCTTCCCCGACGGGATCCTCGGACCCGATCTCATGGACAACTTCCGCACCCAAGCGGCTCGGTTCGGTGCCGAGATCCACCCTCTCGACGTCGAATCCCTCGACCTGTCCACACGGCCCTTCGCCCTCGAGGTGGGAGGCGAAACGGTGCAGGCCCAGGCGGTCATCCTTGCCACCGGCGCTTCGGCCAAGTGGCTCGGTCTCCCCGACGAAGCGCGGTTGGCCGGACGCGGCATCTCCACCTGCGCCACGTGTGACGGCTTCTTCTTCCGCGACAAGGAGATCGCCGTCGTGGGCGGTGGGGATTCGGCTGTCGAGGAGGCGCTCTTCCTCACCAAGTTCGCCGGCAAGGTGACACTCATCCACCGCCGTGACCAACTGCGTGCCTCCAAGATCATGGCGGAGCGCGCCCGCGCGAACGAGAGGATCGCGTTCCTCTGGAACTCGATCGTGACCGACGTGCACGGTGAGGACAAACTCGAGTCAATCGGCCTCGAAGACACCCAAACGGGGGCGCGCTCGACGCTTGCCGTCGACGGCTTGTTCGTCGCAATAGGCCATGAACCGAACACCGCCCTCGTCAAAGGACAGATCGACCTCGACGACGTCGGCTACGCCATCACGCACGCCGACGTCCGCACGAGTGTGCCTGGTCTCTGGGCTGCGGGGGACGTACAGGACTCCGTGTGGCGCCAGGCGGTGACTGCCGCCGGGTCGGGATGCATGGCCGCCATCGATGCCGAGCGTCACCTCGAGGCGGAGAAGTTCGGGGTGGCACCCGCCTGGTGACATCACCAACCGTGACTTATCATCACTGTCTGTGGTCTGAGTGGTCTGGTGTGACCGTCAAGGCCCGGGCCCGCCGAGTCGGCTACTCTGGATCCCTCGTGCCGCGGACGATGGAATGCGGGTGACAGACGTCGACGCACAAGGGGGCTTCCCCACCATACGCACGGGTGACTGTGGGCCTCCCGTCAGCGATCTCCTCCGCCGCCTCGTCGATGCGGGCTTCGAGCCGAGCGCGGCGCCACCCCCGGCCGGCGCCACCCCCGACCCTGATCGCGTCGAGTTCGGCGACGGCGAGGAGCGTCTCGTCCGTGCGTTCCAGGAGTCCCGCAATCTGGCCGTGGATGGAGTTGTCGGCCCTGCGACATGGGAGGCGCTGCTCGAGGCGGGATGGCGGCTTGGAGACCGGGTGCTCTACGACCGCAGGCCCTGGCTGCGTGGCGACGACATCTCGGAACTCCAGTCTCAACTGGGCGCACTCGGTTTCGACATCGGCAAGATCGACGGGATCTACGGGCCCCTGGCACGCCGCGCGGTCGAGGAGTTCCAGCGCAACTGCGGACTACGCCCTGACGGCATCGCCGGTCCTGCCACGCTGCGCATGTTGCGCCGTGTGAGCGGTGCTCCCGCCGGGAAACCGAACCTCGCCGTTCGCGAGAGACTTCACGTACGGACGCACGGTACCGGCATCGCCGGACGTCGTGTGTTCATCGACCCGCGGCCGGGACGTGACTCTGCAGACAGCGGCGTCGACGACGTCGTGGAACGGGACTTCACCTACGCGGCAGCTCTTGCCCTGGCTGCAGAGCTCAAGGCACGGGGGGCACACCCCCTCGTCTCGCGTGGACCGGAGAACGATCCCACCCCCTCGGACCGCGCGTCGACGGCGAACTGGTTCGGAGCCGACATCGTCGTCACTCTCGGCGTGTCCGATACCGACGACGTCGTCATCGCTCACTTCGGTACACACCGTTGGGAATCTCCTGCCGGGGCAGGTCTCGCCGCCCATCTGGGCTCAGCCGTTGCAGAGGCCCTCGGTGCCACGGTCGGGCCGGGCCTCGCGTCAACCGATCCGCTCCTGCGCGAGACACGCGCGATCGCCGCTCTGGTTCGGATTCCCTTGGGTGGACGCGATCAGGATGTGCTCGTCGCAGACCTCGCCCTTGCCTTGTGTCGGGGGTTCGAGGCCTTCCTCTTGGCTGAGGACGAGGAGGCCTGACCTCGACCCATCACGCTCCGTCTTGTCTAGACACTCTGCGTGAAGGGACCGAGGATGAGCTGTGTGATCCGCTCGAGGTCCTCGAGGGAACCGAACTCCACGACCATGCGGCCGGACTCCTTCTTCATGCTCAGCTTCACGGGAGTATTCAAGTACTCCCCGATGAGATCACCCACCTCGAGCAGCGCGGGATGCCCGCCACCTCCCCCGCGTGGCGTGCTGCCGCCTCGCGTGGGCGTGGTCTCGCGCACCGCGTCTTCGACCTGGCGCACGGACCAACCCTCGTCTACGCATCGTCGTGCCACCTCGACCTGACGCTGCGGATCGTCAAGCGAGAGCAGTGCCCGGGCATGGCCTCCGGAGAGGCTGCCGTCTGCGAGCATCTCGTGCACCTCTGGTGGCAGCGCGAGGAGCCGCAGCGCATTCGAGACAGCGGCTCTGCTCTTGCCGACTCGTTCCGCCACCGCTTCGTGTGTGAGGGCGAAATCGTCTATGAGCTGGCGGAAGGCAGCTGCTTCCTCCAGAGGATTCAGGTTGTCCCGGTGCATGTTCTCGAGGAGGGCCTGCTCGAGGCTCTCCTCGTCCGACGTATCCTTCACGATCACGGGCACCGCGTCCATGCCCGCCCGGCGTGCCGCCCGCAGGCGGCGTTCGCCGGCGATCAACTCGTACCCCACTTCGGCCCGCCGCACGAGGAGGGGTTGGAGCACGCCGACACGGGCGATCGAATCTGCGAGCACGTCGATGCTCTCGGCATCGAAGCGCTCCCGTGGCTGGCGTGGATTCGGCCGGATCTCATCGATCGCCACGTGGACGAGTCCCTCGGGCCCCGTCGTCTCCCCATCATCGGGGAGGAGGGCGGAGAGGCCTTTGCCCAGGCCGCTACGCGTCATGCTCGATCACCTCTTTCGCAAGATCCCGATACGCGATTGCCCCCCGCGACATGGGCGCGTACACCTCGATCGGCTGTCCGAAGCTCGGTGCCTCCGACAGGCGCACGCTCCGCGGAACCATCGCACTGAACACCTGGTCGCCGAAGTGGTCCCGCACGTCTTCCGCTACCTGCGCCGCCAGCTTCGTACGTGCGTCGTACATCGTCAGACAGAAGCCGGCGATGCGCAGTCCCGGGTTCACGGTTCGACGCACTAGCTCGACGTTTCTGATGAGGGCGCCGAGGCCTTCGAGGGCGAAGTACTCGCACTGGATCGGTACGAGAAGCTCGTCGGCAGCCACGAGACCGTTGATCGTGAGGAGGCCGAGGCTCGGCGGACAGTCGATGAGGACGAAGTCGTAGTCGTCACGTATCGGTTTCAATGCCTCACGGAGGCGTGTCTCACGCGCAAGCATCGAAACGAGCTCGACTTCTGCGCCGGCCAGGTCCAACTTCGCCGGCACACAGTAGAGATTCCGGACGCTGGTCGCGACGACCGTATCTTCGATCGCGCAGTCCTGGATCAACACCTCGTAGATCGTGTTGTCGAGGGAGCGGAAGTCGACACCGATGCCGGTCGTCGCGTTGGCCTGCGGATCCAGGTCCACTATCACGACCGACTTCTCACGGCCCGCCAAGGCAGCCGCCAGGTTCACGACGGTCGTCGTCTTGCCGACCCCACCCTTCTGATTCGCGATGGCAATGACGCGAGCCGCCGCGCGCGGTGCCGGCACGGACCCCGTGGGCGGGGCTCCGGTGCTCTCGAATACCATTCGACCGCCTTCCCGAGCATCTCCCCCAGCGCAGCCCCGACGTGTGGGGTATCCCGCCATCAGGGCACGCTGCAGAAGACTTGCACTCTCGATGAACAAGTCCTGAGCACGTTCGGCATGGCCCGATAGACGATCCGCCTCGCCCGCACGTCGTCGGCGCGACATCTTAGCCGCATGTCATGCCCTTGTGCGGGATACCCCCTGACGTGGCCTTACGGCACGTCGACTAGCGGTCGGAGGCGAAGCACACTGCGACCGCCCTCCAGCACCCGTGCCAGTACGTCCGCACCTCGCTCCCACGAGGCCGCTTCGAGGTGCCACGTCGCGATGTCTGCTGCTTCCGGACTCGCGGGTATCGAGAGGTAGGCGGTTCCCATCCGTCGCATGAGGGGAGCAACGAGGCCGATCGCATCGAGCGCCCTGCCCACCCCGAAGGCTGTGACGATGTCGAAGCGCGAGTCCTCGTCCAAGCGTCGCTGCCATGACGATACGTCGCCTGCGAATACGTCGATGTCCTCGAGGTTCAGCGCCTTCACGAACTCCTCGAGGCACGCCACCCGTAACTTGCGTGCTTCTGCCAGTACCACATGCAGTTCGGGGTGACGGAGCTTTAGGGGAAGTCCTGGCAAGCCGCCCCCAGACCCCACATCGAGGAGGCGGCAGCCGTCGAGTCCCCTCGAAGAATCGGCGCCGGGATGGCCCACGCGTTCGAGAAGCTCGGCGTGGGCATAGACGAGATCCTCGACTTCGCTCTCGGACAATCGGCGAGACACCAGGTTCGTTGCCTTGTTCGCCTCGAAGAGGAGGTGCGCGTATCTCCTGAGTCCGGAAGGGTCGGGGGTTGGCGCGTTCAACGTTTCACGTGAAACAGGCGTTCACACCGGGCTGATGACGACGTACCGCTTCGGATCCGTGCCCTCCGAATAGCTGCGCACCCCATCCACGTCTGCGACGGCGTCGTGCACGACCTTGCGATCAGCCGCCGGCATCGGCTCCAAGGCCTTCTCGCCACCCTGATCCAGTACATCCTGGGCCAGGTCAGATGCGTACTTTCGCAACGCCTCACGGCGCCTCGCCCGATAGCCCTGCACATCGAGCTGCAGCCTCACGCGGGCTGCCGTGCGTCGCTGGATCACCGTCTTGGTCACCTCAGCCAGGGCAGCCAAAGTCATTCCGCGACGCCCGATCAGAGACCCGAGGTCTTCCCCGCTGATATCCACGGTGAGGACGCCGTCCTTGTGCTCGGCGGCGATCTCGCCGTCGAGATCGAAGGCTTCGAGAAGGTCCACGAGGAAGTCGAGCACTACATCGCGTTGCTCTCCTATCTCCTCCTCCGTGGGACCTGAGCCTCGTCCGCCCGTCGGCGCCGGAGCATCCTCCGCTACCACGGGCTCGACCGCTGCTACCGGCTCTGCGGATGGCAAGTCGTCGGGCACGCGCACCCGCAGGACCACCTCGTCTCCGACTTCTTCGGTAGCGACGTCGTCGATCTCCATGTCCATGGGCGCGACCCCGAGCACGCGCACTGCTTCGTCCAGGGCGTCCTCGCGGGTCTCACCCCGCACCTCTTTCCACTCACTCATCTCCGACCTCCGAAATCAGCCACGTTTGCGCTTTCGTTGAGGGGCATCGGGCCGTGACCCACCCGAATCCCCTCCACCCGACCCGCCATCCGCGAGTTGGCGCTTGGCCTTGGGCGCGACCTTCTTGGGAACCCGCTTCTTCGGTCCCTCCACATCTCCACCAGTGGCCTTACCGCTGCCCGACTTGCCTTTGCCGGTGCTGCGTGCGGGTCCACTCGTGGTCGTGCGACCGCCTGTCGCCCGCCCACGTCCCTCCCCGCGTGGGGCCTTCTTGGCCGTCTCGGCCGGCAGGACGAGGTTGTCCTCGTCCCCGGACCGGCGGATGATCAGGTACTGCTGGCCGACCTGGAAGAGGTTGGACGTGAGAAAGTAGATGTTCACACCGGCCGGGAGGCTGAGGGAGATGAGCCCGAAGAAGATCGGGAAGATGCGCGTCATGGTACGCATCGCCTGGGGGACGTCCTGTTGCGACTTACTCGCGTCGTTGCGGGCCTGGATCTGCTTCTGCTGGTACCAGCCCGTGAGCACGATGAGGGCGACGACGATGAAGTAGGGGATCGCGGGGAGGATTCCGAACTCGGACACCGCCTGGAATGGAGTGAGGGCGAGATCCATGCCGAGGAACATCGCCGCGCCGGGGTTCTCGAGCGTGACGTGCTGCAGGTCTGCCGTGAGATCGGAGTTGGGCGGCAGATATGTCGTGGATGGCACGCCGAGGTCCCCGCCACCTCTCGCACCGTTGATGACGCGGAACATCGCGAGGAGGATGGGCATCTGGATCAGCAAGGGGAGACAACCAGAGATGGGACTCACGTTGTTCGCCTTGAACAACGCCATCTGCTCTTCGCTCAGTTTCTGCCGGTCGTTCTTGTACTTCTCCTGCAACTTCTTCACGTGCGGTTGGAGTTGCTGCATCTTGCGCATCGACCGCGTCGAGCGCGACATGATCGGGTACAGGGCAAGGCGAATGAGGAGCGTGAGGATGATGATTGCCACGCCGTAGGACGGGATCACGGAGTAGATGGCGGCGAGAGTGAATCCGAGCGCATTCTCCAGCACGCCGATAATTACATTGATGGGATTCGTCCACGTGATCGGGACGCTCGCCAACAGCCTGTTCATGCGCCCGTCCCGCTCTCGGGACGCGGGGGAACCGGGTCGTATCCCATCCCTCCCCACGGGTGGCAGCGGCCCACGCGCCGGAGGGCGAGCCACATGCCACGGGTGAGTCCGTGTGTCTGCAACGCCTCCACGGCGTACTGCGAACAAGTGGGGTCGTAGCGGCAGTGGGGGGGTCGCGTTGTACTCCACGCCTGGTACACACGCAGGATGCGTACCCCCGCCCGCGCGGGGAGCGAAGCCCCTGACTCCTCACCACTCATTGTGAGGGAATCATCATGCTCCGCGGTTGTCTCGTGTCTGGTCATCGCCTTTTCCTCAACTCGTCCAAGCACGCGACGAGCAAAGCGCTCAGCTCCTCGAACGAAAGCCTTTCCGCCCCGGGTCGCGCGATCACGAGGTATGTGGCGTCGATCGCGGCTCGGTCGACGTGCAGCCGTGCGGCCTCGCGGAGGCGCCGTCGCAGGCGGTTGCGGACGACGGCACCCCCAACGTTGCGGCCGACCGCGTAGCCCACACACGCCACACCCGGCCCACGACGCACGGCAAGGGGCCCGCGCGCACATGCGGTGCTGTCGCGCATGGCTCTGCGCAGATCACGTGCATGCGCACGCGGGACAGGCGCATTCACGACGGGCCCGTCCACGTCACGCGGCAAGGCGAGACCGGCCCTTGCGCCGCCGGCTCGCGATTACCGCCTTGCCCCCTTTGGTGCGCATGCGGCGGCGGAATCCGTGCTTCTTGTGCCTTCGGCGATTGTTTGGCTGATATGTCCGTTTCATATGAGACGTTTCCCGGAGATTGGCGGGTGGCTTCGCAGCGTTGCGATCTCGATGCGCGTGACAGGCCGGCCTAGCCTAGTCCACACGCGGCGGCAGGATAGAAACGTACTCTGACATGCACGTTTCCGTGGGGCTAGCTCCTTCGGGAGGGGTCCCGTGCATCTTTGGGCAGCCTGTGGACAAATGCTTGTAAGCCGCCGGCAGCCGTGATAGTGTCTCCCGGCTCGCACAGGCATCACTTCCCCCACCGCCGACACGAGCTGTCCTCGAGGACCGCTCCTGACGTGGTGCAGGCCAGGCGACAGGCCATATCCACACATGTGGATAACTCTGTGTACAGCCCAGGTCGGTGACATGCCAGAGGGGAGCTGAGTGATGCCAGACGGGTCAGCGTCGTCGGTATGGGACGCGGTTTCGGGCTCCTTGCGCGAACAGCTCGGCGATGCCGCCTGGAGCGCATGGTTTGCCCCAGTCACAGCGACATCGCTCAACGCCGACCGCCTCCAACTCGCCGTCCCCGCCCGCCTCTACAAGGTCAAGATCGAAGAGCGCTACACGCAGGCCCTGCACTCGGCACTCACGCACGCAGCAGGCCGCCCGCTCGCCTTCGACATCGACGTCGTCACACCGCCCGATTCGGTCCTCGAGACACAGCCCTCCAACGGCGGCTCCCTACCCCTCGCAACCGGTCCCCTTCCTCCACACACAGTGACCACGCTCACACAGTCAGTGGCAGTCGGTCCTCCGTCCCGGTTCACGAGTCCCGCCCCCCAGATCCAGCCGCAGAACATCTTCGACAACTTCATCATCGGCGAGTCGAACCGCTTCGCGCACGCCGCCGCTCTCGCCGTTGCCGAAAGTCCGGCCTCGGAGTACAACCCGCTCTTCATCTACGGCGGTACCGGTCTCGGCAAGACACACCTCCTCCACGCAATTGTGAACTACATTCGCACTACCACAAATCTCCGCGCCATCTACACGTCGAGTGAGCAGTTCACGAACGAGTTCATCGAGATGATTCGATCAGATCGCCGCAGCTCATTCCGTGATCGCTACCGCTCCACGGACATCCTCCTCATCGACGACATCCAGTTCCTCGCCGGCAAAGTCGAAACGCAGAACGAGTTCTTCCACACGTTCAACAGCCTCCACCAGGCGAACAAGCAGATCGTCATCGCCTCCGACCGTCCCCCCAAAGAGATCGCAGCCCTCGAGGACCGCCTCCGCACTCGTTTCGAGTGGGGCCTCCTCACGGACATCCAACCCCCCGACCTAGAGACCCGCATCGCCATCCTCCGCAACAAGTCGGACCGCTCCGGCCTCTCGGTTCCCCCCGAGGTCCTCGAGTTCATCGCGCACCGCATCTCCGACAACATCCGCGAGCTCGAAGGCGCCCTCAACCGCATCGCCGCCTACGCGAAGCTCGAGGGTCGACCCGTCACCCTCGACCGGGCGGAGGACCTGCTCGTCGGTATCGGTGACGTCGGCACACGCCAGGTCACATCCGACCTGATCATGCGTGAGACGGCCACAGCCTACGACGTGACGGTCGAGGACCTCGTCGGACCGAGCCGGCGCCGTCCCCTCGTCGTCGCCCGCCAGGTCGCCATGTACCTCCACCGCGAGCTCACAGATCTCTCCCTCCCTCGCATCGGCGAGATCTTCGGCGGGCGGGACCACACCACCGTTCTCCACGCCCAACGCAAGATCGCGGAGCTCATGCACCAGCGCAAACAGCTCCTCCAACAGGTGAACGAGCTCGCGAACAGGATCAAGCTCGGATGATTCCCCCCGTCACTTGTTCACTCCGGATCCCAAGACGATCCACATCTTTCATTCTTGGAATTCCACGAATGGCGTCGCCCTCACCAGGACAAGTGACACCAATCCACATAACTACAGCCACCACCTCCACCACCTTTAGTCAAACAACACCTGAAGATCGGGGAAACAAGTGGACACAATGACAGCACCGGAAGCGACGACTCTTTCTTTCCGCTGTGACGCCGAGACGCTTGCCGACCGGCTGTCGCTCGCCTTCCACGCTGCACCGCCGAAGAATCCCGTGGCCGCGATGTCAGGTGTGCTGCTGCGCCGGAACGCGAGCGGAGACATGGAGCTCGTCGCCACAGACGGGGAGCTCACGATCCGCACGTCGGTCCCGGCCGAGATGGACGGCGAGGGCGAGATCGTGCTGCACCGCATCTTCGGTGACGTCGTGCGTGCCCTGCCGTCAGGGGCCGTGTCGGTCACGGTGGACGCCGGCGGTGAGGCCACCGTCACGTCGGGGCGGGCGAAGTTCCGGCTGCGCTGCTACGCACGCAGCGACTACCCCGAGGTGCCCGACGTGCCCGACACGATGGTCGAGATCGAGACGGGTGAGCTCGCCCAGGCCATCGACCAGACGGTGGTCGCAGCCAGCACGGACCGGGGACGTCCCGTCCTCATGGGCGTGTTGCTCACGTCGGAGGGGGGCAGCACACGTCTCGTGGCGACGGATTCGTACCGGCTGGCCATCCGCGAGCTGCCGGCGGAGGGTTTCCTCGGCGGCAGAGACGCGGCGCTTCTCTCCGCCCAGGCGCTGAAGGAGCTGTCGCGGTTGATCGGAACATCCGGCGGGGAGGCCACGGTCGAGGTCGGCGTGACAGATACCCGTGTCGCGTTCCGGGTCGGCGGGACCGTCGTGATCGCGAGCCTCATCGAAGGTGAGTTCCCCAGCTACGGGCAGCTCATCCCGGACAGCTATGCGCACAGGCTCGAGTTCGACAAGGCGGCTCTCCTCGACGCGCTGCGACGGGTCGGCCTCCTCGCCCGCGATTCGACCCCTGTGCGCCTCGATCTGAGCGCGGACCGTCTCGTCCTGCGGGCGATCGACCCCGAGCTCGGAGGTGAGGCGAGCGAGGAGATCGACGCGACGTACAGCGGCGAGGAGTTCACGATCGCGTTCAACCCCGCCTACCTGCGTGACGGCATCGAGGTCTGTGACGGGGATCGTGTCTGCATCGAGGTCGTCGAACCCCTCAAACCGGCGATGCTGTCGGCGCCCGGCTCGTCGTCATTCCGGTATCTCTTGATGCCGGTGCGAGTCTGAGCACGTGTGGATCAGGCACCTCACACTCGATTCGTTCAGGTGTCATGACCACACGGTCGTCGACTTCGTTCCCGGCGTGAACGTGATCGCCGGGCCGAACGGGTCGGGAAAGACGAGCCTGCTCGAAGCGGCCTACTTGCTTGCGGTCGGCCACACGTTCCGGCCCGGCGACGACCAGCAGCTCGTTGCCGATGGGGCGTCACAGGCGATCGTGTCGGGAGTCGTGGCTGCCGGGGGCCGTGACGTGGAGCTTGCGATCGGGCTCGGGCACGGCCCGGGGGTGGGACGCAAGGACCGGTTCAGGGTGAACGGCGCCGTGCGCCGCAGTGTGCGTGACTTCGTGGGGCACCTGCGAGCTGTCGTCTTCTCCCCGGACGATCTCGATCTCGTGAAGGGACCACCTGCGGGCCGACGCGAGTTCCTCGACCGGGTCGCAGCCGCGGTCCGGCCGGGTCATGCCCGCCTGTTGTCGGAGTGGGAGCGTGTTCTGCGCCAGCGCAACTCCCTCCTCGCCTCGCTGCCGCGGGGCAGTCGTGGTGCAGGCAGCGAAGTGCCCGAGACCCTGCAGACGTGGACGGAGATGGTCGTGGAGAAGGGGGCGGAGCTCACGCACTCACGTGTGAGGACGCTCGAGCGCCTCGAGCGGGGATTCCGTGAGGTGAGCGCACGTCTCGGCCTCCCGTCAGCCGGCGTGCGCTACCGAGCGGACTGGACCGCCCGTCCGGCAGAGGATGTCATGACCGTGGCGGGAGACCTGCGAGACGGGCTTGCCGCCGTCGCCGTGAAGGAGAGAGAACGTGGGCTCACGCTCGTGGGGCCACACCGGGACGACCTCGTCCTCGACATCTCCGGCCGGGACGGAAGGTCGAGAGCATCCCAGGGGGAACAGCGGAGTCTCGCTCTCGCCCTGCGACTCGCCGAACTGCGGGTGCAGGAGGAGACGTTCGACGACATGCCGGTGTTGCTCCTCGACGACGTGCTGTCCGAGCTCGACGAGGGACGCCAGCGTGACCTCTTCGAGCTCCTTCCTGCGGCTCAGACGCTGCTCACGGTCGCGACCGAGGACCCGGAGCTCGCGCCGGGGTTGGAGAAGGCGGTGCGGGACTTCGCGACACGGAGGGAGTTGGACGTCTCCGTCTTGCGCACGGACAGGGTGGAGCGGGCGTGAAACGGGAACCCGAGCGCGTGGGAGACGTCGCGCGTGAATGGGCGCGACGCATGGGTCTCGACGCCGCGGTCGAGCTCGGGATCGGTGACGCCGCCGTGTGGGCCGGGATCGTGGGAGACGACCTCGCCGGGATCGGCCGCCCCGTTCTCCTGCGGGAGGGAGTCCTCCACGTCCTCGCCCGGGATCACCACGCCGCGGCCCGCTTGCGCTACTCCGTCGACGCGATCCGGGCCGCCTGCAACGAGTGGGTGGGAGGTGAACCCGTGCGCGTGATCGTGGTGCGCGAGCCGCGTCGCGGATCCGGTTCGGGGCCCGTCGCGTGGTAGCATCGGATGTACTTCCGGCGGACCGATAAATGGTCATCGACCTGCTGTTTTCCAGCATCTCTTCCCCGCCAGACACGACCGAACCGCCGCGGCGTGCCGGCCGAGAGGCAACGCATTGACCGATGCCCTGAGCGGCAGCTACGGAGCTGCCGACATCACGATCCTCGAGGGACTCGAACCTGTCAGGAAACGACCTGGCATGTACATCGGGTCGACTGGCGAACGCGGCCTCCATCACCTCGTCTACGAGGTCGTCGACAACGCTGTCGACGAGGCGATGGCAGGCTTCTGCACGCGCATCGTGGTCACGCTCCTGCCCGACGACGGCGTGCGTGTGGAGGACGACGGGCGGGGAATCCCGGTCGCGGACCATCCGAGCCAGCCGGGGACGAGCGCCGTCGAGGTCGTCATGACGAAGCTGCACGCCGGCGGCAAGTTCGGCGGAGACGGCTACAACGTCTCGGGCGGGCTGCACGGCGTGGGTGTGTCCGTGGTGAACGCCCTCTCGAAGCGGCTCGTGACGGAAGTGCGGCGTGAGGGCAGCACGTGGCGCATGTCGTTCTCCGACGGGGGGAAGCCGGAGGGACCGCTCACGCAGGACGGCCCGACCGATGCCACGGGGACCGTGCAGACCTTCTGGCCCGACCCCGACGTCTTCGAGACGACGCACTTCGACGCCGAGACACTCGAACGTCGCCTACGTGAGATGGCGTTCCTCAACCGGAACCTCGAGATCGTCCTCGTCGACACCCGCGTCACACCCGAGGTCATGCACACCTTCCAGTACGCGGGCGGCATCGAGGACTTCGTCCGCCACCTCAACTCGGCGAAGGACCCCCTGCACGAGGAGGTCATCTCGTTCGCCGAAGGCAGGACCGACAGCGCGGGAAGGGAGGACGCCGAGCTCGACGTGTCGATGCAGTGGAACACCGCTTTCGCCGAGTCGGTCCACTCGTTCGCGAACACGATCAACACACACGAGGGCGGTACGCATGTCGAGGGTTTCCGCGCCGCGCTGACGAACACGGTCAACCGCTACGCGCGCAAGGCAGGACTGCTCAAGGACAAGGACGAGAACCTGCTCGGTGAGGACTGCCGTGAGGGTCTGACGGCCGTCGTCTCCGTGAAGCTGCGCGATCCCCAGTTCGAGGGGCAGACCAAGACCAAGCTCGGCAACACCGACATCAAGTCGCTCGTGCAGACCGCGACCAACCAGCGTCTCGCCGACTGGCTCGAGCAGCACCCCGGCCCCGCCCGGGCGATCGTCGACAAGTGCAAGAACGCGGCGCAGGGCCGGATCGCCGCCCGCAAGGCCCGCGACCTCACGCGCCGCAAAGGCCTCCTCGACTCGGGAGGACTGCCTGGCAAGCTCGTCGACTGCACGGACCGTGACCCCGTGACGAGCGAGCTCTTCATCGTCGAGGGGAACTCGGCGGGAGGATCCGCCGTGAAGGCACGCGACAGACGCACGCAGGCGATCCTGCCGATCAGGGGAAAGATCCTCAACGTCGAGAAGGCCCGCCTCGACAAGATGCTCGCCAACGTCGAGATCAGGTCGCTCATCACGGCGATCGGTGCGGGCATCGCCGAGGAGTTCGACCTCGCCAAGGTGCGGTACCACAAGATCGTCACCCTCACGGATGCCGACGTGGACGGTGCCCACATCCGCACGCTGCTCCTCACCTTCTTCTTCCGCTACATGCCCGACATCGTCGAAGCCGGATACGTGTACTCCGCCCAGCCCCCCCTGTACGGGCAGCGGGTCGACAGGACGCTGCACTACCTGCAGAGCGACCGCGAGCTGGCGGAGCTGCGCGCCCGCCACCCCGACAAGAAGCTGCCAGCCGCGCAGCGTTTCAAGGGGTTGGGGGAGATGGACCACGACGAGCTCTGGGCGACGACGATGGACCCAGCCCGGCGCGTGTTGCGTCAGATGACCCTCGACGACGCGGCGATGGCCGACGAGATCTTCTCGATCCTCATGGGGGACAACGTCGACATGCGCAAGGAGTTCATCCGCGCGAACGCCGGCGACGTGCGTTTCCTCGACATCTGATGCCAGCCCTGACGGTCGAAAGGCCCTTGCAAAATGCCTGACGAGACGAACAGCAGCGACGGCACCACCGCCGCGATCAGGCCCGTCGAGATCGAAGAGGAGATGAAGCACTCCTTCATGGAGTACTCCATGTCCGTCATCGTCTCGCGTGCTCTGCCCGACGTGCGGGACGGCTTGAAGCCGGTGCATCGCCGCATCCTCTACGGCATGTCGACCGAAGGCATGCGACCCGACCGCCGCCACCAGAAGTGCGCCAACGCCGTGGGTGTCGTCATGGGCCGTTTCCACCCGCACGGCGACACGGCCATCTACGACTCCCTCGTGCGCATGGCCCAGGACTTCGCGATGCGCCATCCCCTCATCGATCCGAAGGGCAACTTCGGGTCGATCGACTTCCCGCCCGCGGCGATGCGCTACACCGAGGCGCGCCTCAACAACCTCGCCATGCTCATGCTCGAGGGCATCGACGAGGACACAGTCGACTTCCAGGCCAACTACGACGGGCAGCACGAGGAACCGGCCATTCTCCCGGCCCGCTTCCCGAACCTGCTCGTGAACGGATCGGCCGGCATCGCCGTCGGCATGGCGACGAACATCCCGCCCCACAACCTGGCCGAGGTGATCGAGGCCACACTCCACGTCCTCGACAACCCCGACGCGACGTCAACCGACCTCATGCAGTTCGTGAAGGGTCCGGACTTCCCGACGGCCGGGCAGGTGATCGGGATGGCCGGCATCCGCGACGCCTACATGACCGGGCGGGGCTCCATCCGTGTGCGGGCGAAGGTCGACATCGAGGAGACGTCGACGGGCAAGGTGCGCCTCGTCGCGACCGAGTTGCCCTACCAGGTGTCGCTGCAGCGTACGGCGGAGCGGATCGCCGAGCTCCTCAAGGCCGACAAGATCGCGGGCATCACGAACGTCCTCGACGAATCCGACAAGGAGGGCCCGCGCCTCGTCATCGAGCTGCGCAAGGACGCGATCCCCAACGTCGTCCTCAACAACCTCTACAAGCACACACAGCTCCAGGAGACGTTCGGCGCGAACATGGTCGCGCTCGTGGACGGCGTCCCCCGCACGCTGTCGCTCGTCGACATGGTGTCGCACTACGTCCGTCACCAGCTCGAGGTCGTGGAGCGCCGCACCAGTTTCCGGCTGCGCAGGGCCCGCGAACGGGCACACATCGTCGAAGGCCTCCTCCTCGCCCTCGATCGCATAGACGAGGTCGTGGCCCTGATCCGCTCGTCGGAGTCGGTGGACGACGCTCGCACGGCCCTCATGCAGACGATCGGTGTGAGCGAGACGCAGGCGAATCACATCCTCGACATGCCGCTGCGGCGGCTCGCCGCGCTCGAGGTCGGGAAGTTGCGGGACGAGCTCGTCGAGCTCCAGGCCACGATCGCGGCGCTGCAGGCGATCCTCGACGACCCCACACGGCTGCGTGCGGTCGTGAAGGACGAGTTGAACGAGGCGAAGGAGAAGCACGCCGATCCGCGACGCACCGTCATCCTCCCCGACGAGGACGAGCTCGACATCGAGGACCTCATCGCCGACGAGGACCTCGTCGTGACCGTGACGCGTCGCGGGTTCATCAAGTCCGTCCTCGAGGACTCGTACCGGCTCCAGGGCCGAGGCGGCAAGGGTGTGATCGGCGGCAGGCTCCGTGACGAGGACCACGTCGAGCACATGCTGACCACGACCGCGCACGCCTACCTTCTGCTCTTCACGAACCGGGGGAAGGTCTACCGCATCAAGGCCCACGAGATCCCCAAGCGTGACAGGACCGCGCGGGGTGTGGCGCTGCCGCAGTTCCTCCCGGTCGGCCCCGACGAGCGCGTGCAGGCGATCATCGACACGCGTGACTACGAGACCGCCCGCTACCTCGCGTTCGTGACGCGCCACGGCGTCGTGAAGAAGACACGATTCCAGGAGTACGACTCGTCGCGTCGTGACGGCCTGATCGCGATCGGCCTCAAGGACGACGACGAGCTCGTCTCGGCGTTCACGACGTCCGGCGAGGACGACATCATCGTCGTCACCCGTGACGGCATGGGGATCCGCTTCGCGGAGTCCGATGTGCGGCCGATGGGCCGCACGGCTGGTGGTGTGAGGGCGATCGCCGTGGCCGCGGGCGACGTGGTCGTCGGCGCGCGCCGCGCGGAGGAGGAGTGCGACGTGCTCCTCGTGACCGAACGCGGATACGGCAAACGCACGCACATCGCGGACTTCCGGCCGCAGAGACGCGGCGGGAAGGGCCTCATCGCCATGAAGGTCGCACCGAACCGAGGGCGCCTCATGGCGGCGCGGACCGTGCGGCCCGAGGACGATCTTCTCCTCATCAACTCGACCGGTACGGTTGTGCGCATCAACGCCGGCCAGGTGAGCGTGCAGGGCCGTCAGGCGACGGGTGTGAAGCTCATGGCGCTCGGCGAGGGCGAAGAGGTCACGGCCGTGGCACTCGCCGCGGCGCAGGACTGACCGACTGCTTCCGATCCTGGTTCCCAGGACCGTTCGCTCAACCGACGACGGAGGTCTCCCGCGTGTAGGGAACGCCGGCCGGGGTCCCCGCCGGCGCGAACCCGACTGGAGTGGTGTTGCGATCGTGGGCACCGGCCTCGGGTCCGCTGCGCAGCGCCTTCTCGACGGAGTCGTGACCGCCGCGTTTCCCCGCGGCCGGGACGAGGATTCCGGCCAGGACCGTGAGCACGCAGGCGCCTGCGAAGACGAACTGGCCGGGGGCGATGTGCGAGAAGGTGCCGGAGGCGTCGGCAGCCGAGACGTAGCGGCCGAACTGCACGAAGAGAAGGACGAGCACACCGATGCCGACGATGCCGACGAGGATGTAGAGGATGCGACGCAGCCGGTTCGAGAGGAAGGACGCCAATCCCACGACGAGTGCGAGGACCAGGGGCACCCAGACGAGTGACGGCATCGCGTTCGTACCGCTCGTGCCCGGCGACTGGTAGAGGATCGTGATCGGTGTGCTCAGGGCGCTGAGCGGGTCGGGTGCGCGGGGCAGGATTTCGGCGAGGTCGGCGAACCAGCCGATGAAGGGGAGAGCGGAGATGCCGAACACGAAGATCGCAACGAGCGCGACGAGGCGGTCGCGGCCGAACCCGAGGAGTGCTTTCACGGCGAGACTCGCCTCGGGATGGATGCTGGATGTGGCATGAGAGATCCAAGGGGCTGCGTGACCGAATCCCGGGCTAACGGGAGGAAGGTGCTCACACAGAGTAGGCGAAGTCGGGGTGGATACTGCCGCTGCGAAGGGTGCCCGACTCCGTGGCCGCGACGCCTATTCTTGCGGCAGCCATGACGGATGCACAGAACCCCGTGCGGCGGCACGTGCGCCGCATCGACGTCTGGGCGGTGACGAAGGTGTCGCTGCTCTTCTTCGTAGTCGTCGGGATCATCTGGCTCGTCACGGCGCTCGTGCTCTGGCGTGTCCTGCACGCCTTCGATCTCGTCGACAAGATCGAGGACCTGGCGGGGCGTCTCGTCGGTGGCGACTTCCGTCTGCGGGGGACGGACCTCCTCAAGGCCTTCGTGATGCTCGACGTCGTGTGGGTGCTGGGGGCGGCGACGTTCACGATCATCCTTGCCGTCGTCTACAACCTCATCGCCGACGTCGTGGGTGGCATCACGTTCGTCGTCGAGGACAAGGTGCCCAAGCGCGACCGGACTCTCGTGTCTGCTCTGCGCAGCCGGTTGCGCGGCGAGAAGGGAAAGGACGTGAGGGCGGAGCCCCGAGCGCGACCAACGCCGAAGCCGGGCAGGCCGGCACGGCCCGCCGCGCGGCCGGCCCCGAAGCCGGGCGAGACCCCGGCCGCCACGCGCCGGCCTGTGCGCCCCGCCGCTCTCGCTGGCACGAAGCAGGGAAGGCAGACCGCGACCAGTGCGCCCGCAGCATCGACAGCTGCGGCTGCGTCGGCTGCTGCGAGTACCGCGACGGGGGCGGCCGCTGTCGCGGCAGGCAAGACACGGGCGTCAGGTGGGAATTCCGGAAAAGCGTCACCCGGTGCGTCCGTGTCCGGCAAGGCTGCGTCCGGTGCGGGAGCCGGGAAGGCTGCGTCTGCCGCCTCTGGCAAGGCCCAGGTGAGGGGTGCGCAGAAGAGCCCGGCTTCGTCCCAGGCGAAGACCCCCACCGAGTCTCCAACCGAGACGAAAGGCGCC
>JADZDR010000044.1 GCA_020850945.1 Acidimicrobiia bacterium
AGGGAACGGTACTGGGAGGCAGACGGCGCCCACTCCAACGGCGAATGGCTCGCCTGGTTCCTGGACGTGAACACGTCGACGGGGCGGGACTGGACCCGTACCGCCCGCCGCCTCCAAGACCTCCCCGCTCTCGCCGACGCCCTCGTCGACCTCGCCGTCGCCCACATCACAGCCGACACCGACTGTGACCGGGCGACGATCGTCGTCCAGGTCCCCGTCACAGCCCTCACCACCCAAGACGAATCTGCGGGACCGGGCGGCTGGATCCTCGCAGGCCCCCCCATCTCAGCCGAAACAGCCTACGGACGTGATCGCTACGAATCACGTCCGCCCCTATTCGCCTGCGACTCCCGGTACCAGACAGTCCTCTACAGCGAGGACGGTACCGCCCGCTGTGTCGGTTCCCTCCGACGTTCCGTACCGCCACATCTCTCACGCATCATCCGCCTCCGCGACGTCACGTGCCGCTGGCCCGGCTGCGAACGCACGTCCCGCCTCCACGTCCACCACATCGTCCACTGGGCCCGAGGCGGCCCCACCACCACCGCGAACTGCACAGCCCTCTGTCCCCGCCACCACCGCCACGTGCACGAAACCGGCCACCAAATCGAAGGCGACGCCGACCACACCCTCACCTTCAAACGCCCCGACGGCAAGATCATCGACATCCGACCCCCACCACCCCCCTGAAAGCGTGCCCAACCGGCCGGGCGTCACTGGCCGCGGAAGATCGCCCCGAACGTGCGCAGGAGGATGAGGATGTTGAGGAGGACCGACGGGCTGTCGATGTAGCGGTTGTCGAAGCGGGCCCGTTCCTCGATGGACGTGTCCCCGCGCAGGCCCGAGACCTGCGCGAGTCCTGTGAGCCCGGCGGGGACGCGTTCGCGGTCCCGGTAGATGGGGATCGTGGCCTCGAACACGTCCGTCAGCGCCGCCTGTTCGGGGCGGGGCCCGATGAGGCTCATGTCGCCCCGGAGCACGTTGAAGAGCTGGGGTAGCTCGTCGACCCCGGTCTTGCGGAGCAGACGCCCGACTTTCGTGCGTCGGGGGTCGTCCTCGACCGTCCAGTACGCCTCCTGGTCGGCATCGACGCGCATCGACCGGAACTTGTACATCGTGAACTCGCGGCCTTCCTTGCCGACACGCGTCTGCCTGTAGAGCACAGGGCCGCGGGAGGTGAGGCGGACGGCGAGGGCGGCGGCGAGCATCACCGGGCTCAAGAGGACGAGGGCGACCGTGACGATGACGATCTCCATGCCCCGCGATGCCGCCATGCGGAAGCGGTTCTGGGGCAGGGGCGTGGGCAGGACGTGCACGGGGATGTCCCAGAGCCGATCCCGTGAGGGCGAGAGGTCGAAGAAGCGGGGCACGATCGCGAGGCGCAGGCTGCGTGCCTGCAGTTGCCGGATGAGGGGAACGAGGCTCTCCGTGGATTCGGGGACGAACGAGATGAGGATGTCGGTGGCACGTGTCCGGTCCACCTCCGCAGCCGCGTCCTCGAGAGGTATCACGGGAAGCGTCGTGCCGGGCACGGCGACATCGGATGCGATACCGACGGGTACGAGGCCGTACTCCGGGTGCTCGACGAGTGTCGACGCCAGCTTCGTCGTGAGGCGGCCGCTCCCGATCAGGAGAGTGGGGCGGGGCCAGCGCTTGCGGATTCCCGTGCCGAGCGACACGGACAGAGACGCGGAGAGGATCTGGCACGCCACGAAGATCATGAACAGGAGGGCGTGCTGCCACAGGTCGACGTCGTCGAGGAACGCCACATGCCCGACAAGCTCGGTCGTGAGAGTCGCGACGAACGGTACGACGAGGTAGCGGGACGGCCTGTCCTCGAGACTGAAGCTGTAGCGGCGTGCCGCGACGCCGAGGAGGAGATCGACTGTGACGACGGCCGCCACGACCTGCCACGCCCACGTGATCGCGCCGTACACGGCGGCGTCGCAGGCGAGGATGAGGATCGCGATGTCTGACCACGAGTGATGCCGGCGTGTCCAGACGGGGAGCTCGGAGTCCTGCGGATCCACCGCAGGTTCGGGAATCGAGGGAGCGGGCGCCTCCTCGTGCGCCATCACAATGACGCTCTCACCTGTGTCGCGAGGTTCTCGCGGGTCGTTCAGGGCCATTGCGGGTTCGCAGCCGGGTCGAGGACCGTGAGGCTCTGCCACGGGATGTGCGGCATGTCCCAGTAGTCCCATTGCACACCGAGGTCGCAGAGGATATCCGGCACGTTCGGGTCGCAGAACCAACTCTCGTTCCCGCCCGGGGTGGCGTTGGTGCCGCGGGCGAGCTCGAGCGACAGGTCGAAGGAGCTCGTCGACCGATCCCCTGCGTATGCCCCGTACTTCTGGAGGGCACGCGCGATCGTGATCTCGGCCGGTGTGATCCCGGGGATGGTCGTGACGTCGATCGTCGGGTCGAGCTGGACACGGGTTCCCTGGGGAATGCAGTCGGGGTGTTGCCACATGCCGTCCGTCTTGATGGCCGGGTAGTGGAACTCGCCCGCGCACGTCTTCGACGAGGCGAACATGAGAGCGTGCCTGATGTCGCCGCTGCGCAGCTCGGCGAGGCGAATCAACCCCGCCACGGTGCTGATACCGGATCCGGTCGAATGGCCGTCACCGACACCCGACCGCATCGTGCCGTCTCCCCCGACAGGGCTCACCATGCCCCATGCGGTCTGCCACTGACGGTTGGTGATCTTCGCCGCCTGCCAGTACTCGTAGACGAGGCCGGCACTCCGGTCCCAGACGACCATCTTCGCATCGGAGCCGACGTTCGTCGCCGCTGCACCGGGGACGGGAACCGGCGCGTCGTCGAGAGGGCAGTCACCCCACTCCTCGGCGACCATCGAGCAGGTGACGCCCACGCGGCGCGTGGTCGAAGTCGCGTTGTAGACCGGCACGGCGAACTCGAGGACGTGCAGGACCGGTGGGGCGTCGGTGAGCCGGCTCACGATCGCAGTGCTGTTGGGATGGAGCGGCGTTCCGCTTGCGACGGGTACGCGGAAGGGCGACCTGGGTGAGAGAAGTGCGGACGTCGCCGGCACGCCTGTCGCGGCACCCAGGCTGGCAGATACGGAAGTCGCCGCGGATGCGGGTGCGCTCGCAGCGGTCCCACCGCATACGAGTAGGGATGCCGTAGCCAGGAAGGACAGGGCGGAGGCGTACACCTTTCGAGCTTGGGGTCTCATGCTGCCTCCCTGACCGGTTCGGCTTCGTCCCCCGTGCATCGGCGCGCCGGCCGGAACTGCTGAAGCGCGGATTTCCACCCTCCGCCCCGGGGCTAGGCTTCTCGTCCCTTCCGTAGCCGATCCCGAGGCGTAGATGTCTCACCGTCTCAACGTCTTCTGCTGGCACAACATCGACACTTCGCCCTGTTTTCCCCAAGTGGACGGTGCCGGCGTGCGGGGTTTCGAGAGGCAGCTCCTCCTCCTGCGCCGCGTCGGTACCCCCGTCGGCCTCGGGGCGGGCCTCGATGCCCTGCAGGCCGGTGTGCCCTTGCCCCCGCGTGCGTTCGCCGTCACCTTCGACGACGGGTACCGGGACAACCTCGAGCTCGCCGCTCCTCTACTCCATCGGCTCGGCGTACCGGCGACGGTGTTCCTCGTGCCCGCGCTCCTCTCCGGGGAGAGCCGGGCGTGGTGGGAGCAGCTCGCGTGGGCGATCGAGGCGGCGACGGCACCCGCGGCCGTATGGGAGGGCCGTACGTACGAGCTCTCCACGCCGGCCGCCCGCCGCGCTGTGTTCACCGAAGTTGCCGAACGTGTGAAGGTCCGCTGCCGGGACGAACGCGAGCGGGCCGTCGCCTACTTCACCGATGCCCTCGAGCCACGGGATCGGCCCGGCGACACCGATCTCTTCCTCGACTGGGAGGGAGCCCACCGGCTCGTCGCGGCAGGGTGGGAGATCGGCTCGCATTCGCTCCGGCACGCGATCCTCTCACAGGAGAGCCCGCACGAGCAGCGGGTGGACCTGCTCGAATCCCGCACCCGCCTCGCGCGCGAGCTCGGGGTCGACGTGAGCCTCCTCGCCTATCCGAACGGGGCAGCGGGGGACTTCGACGAGATCACCGTGGGCGCAGCCAAGGAAGCGGGCTACCGGTACGCCGTGACGACGATCGACGGCCACAACACGGCGCGCACACCCCCCTACAGGCTGAAGCGGTACGTGATGTACCCCGAATACGGGACGGCATGGTTCGGCCGCCTCGCCCGCGACCGCCTGCGGCGTCTCACCACGCATCACCTGCTCGATCGGGTCACGCCGTCGAAGACGTCGGCGACGTCGGTACCGAGCCGGGGGAGATCGAACCGCGTGCACGCCACCTCCTGAGCCGCGCGGCCGAGACGCGACACCTCCCCGTGGTCGTCGAGAAGACCGGCGAGCGCACGTTCGAGAGCCTCGGAATCGTCGGGGGGAACGAGGATGCCCGTGACGCCGTCCTCGATCGCCTCGCCCGTGTGGCCGACAGTCGTGGAGACCACGGCGAGGCGGGCAGCCATCGCCTCGAGGACGACCATGGGCAGGCCCTCTGCGCGGGAGGGCAGGACGAGGACGTCGCTGTGCCGGAGGAGATCCGGTACGTCCTGCGCCGGGATCTCCTCCTCGACCGTGACACACGGGAGCCCCGCCGCCGCATAGGCGTCACGCAGAGAGTCGGCTTCGGCGCTGCCCTCGGGCGGATCTCCACCCACGAGGCGGAACGTGTAGTCGCTGCGATCACCGATCCCGCGCAGGGCCTCGAGAAGGACGTCGAGGCCTTTGCGGTGCGAGAAGACTCCGACGAAGACGAAGCGCAGTTCGTTGCCCACCGGTGCGACGTGGCCTGCGTAGTCCTCGACGGGGACTGCGTTCTGGATGTAGCGCACGGGCTTCTTCACATGTGCCCCGACAGCCTCGGCGATCTCCTCGGACACGGTGCAGTAGGCGTCGCAGACGAGTGTCGAGGCACGCAGGAGCAGCGCACCCCACCACGTGTCGCCCCAGTCGCACACCTCGCTCATGTGCAGGTGGAGCACGGCGGCACAACCGCGCAGCTTCGCGACGAGGCAGAAGAGGACGGCACGCACGAAGGTGAGGGGGGAGGTCGAGGAGTTCACGTGTGCGACGTCGACACCCCGGGTGCCGTTCCACACAACCGAGGCGTCGCGGAACGCGCGTCGCAGGTTGACGAAGGTGAGGCGGCCGGCATGATGGCGGGCGGCCGGGTCGACGAGGTTCACGAGATGGGCGTCGTAACGGCCGTCGATGTGGAGCCCCCGCACGAGGCGATCGAGGAACGTGGGGATGCCCCCGAGCTCGGGCAGACCGCGGCCGACTATGGCGGCGCGCGGCTTGGTGTGGGTCATGAGGATCCCTCCTCTGCGAGGCGCTCCACGCTGAATCTGCAGAGGCCGACTATCTCCCCGGCGCCGTAGACGGTGTGCATCACGACCATGGCGGCTGCCGTGTCGGGGGCCAGGTCGGGTTCGTCCCGGCACGCACGGATCGCAGCGGTGGCTACGACACCCGCGTATGCGGTGGAGATCGTGGCGAGGAGGCAGCGGGCCGTGCGTGAGCGCAGGGACGTGACTGCGAGAGCCGCCATCGTTCCGGTGAAGAGCGCGGGCACGACGTGGCGGATCTTGATGCTCGCCGGGTTCTGCGCCGCCATGCGGGCCTTGAACAGGCCGTAGATCCAGTACTGGCGGGCGAGGAGGCGGGGTGTGTCCCGCGTTATGTACGTCGCCTCGAACACGGGTTCCAGACGCACCCTGCCGCCTGCCGCGCGGATGCGGTACGTGAGGTCGTAGTCCTCGTTGATCACGAGCCCCTCGTCGAACCCGCCGACACGCTCGAATGCTTCGCGCCGGTAGACGCCGTAGCCGACATGGTCCACGTCGGCGGACGCATGACCCGTCCTCCAGGCAGGTGCGCCGAGTCCGGCCGGGCTCTGGATCGCGGCCGCCACGGCCCGTCCCCAGCGCGTGCGTCCGACGGCTTGCGAACGGCCGCCCACGACCCAGATCGACGTGTCGGTGCCAAGGGCGGACACGAGGCCCTCGACATAGTCGGGTGCGATGGCACCGTGGGCGCTCGACATGATGAAGACCAGATCGCCGGTCGCCTCACCGAGCGCGAGGTTGAGTCCGGGCGCCTGCAGGCGGTGCGGGTTGTCGAGGATCCGGATGCGGATGTCGGGGTGGCGGGCGGACCAGGCCCGGATCGTGTCACGTGTGGAGTCCTCGGACCGCCCGTCTGCGACGAGGATCTCGAGGTGATCATGCGGGTACGTCTGATGGACGAGCGAGTCGAGGGCTGCCGTCACGGTTCCAGCCTCGTTGCGCACCGGCATGAGGACTGAAACCGCGGGTATTCCGGCTGCTGTACCTTCACCGGTGCTCTGGATCCCGGTGGGCAGGTTGTCTGTCGCCACGGATCTGTCTCTTGACACGGAGCGCACAGTACCAGACGCCGAGAGTGGTCAGATCGGAGACGGATCTTGCGAGTCGTCCTCGTCGAGCTCGCGCCGGCAGGCGGGCTCTTCCAGTTCTCGCTCCAGATGGGCGACGCCCTCGCCGGCGCCGGCGCCGGCACCGGCTGCGAGGTCGAGATCGTGACAGGGCGCGATCCGGAGCTGGCGCCGCGGGAGCCGGGATGCAGCCTTGTCCCGATCCTGCCGACATGGTGGCCCCGCGGCACGGAGGGAGCTTCCCGGCCCGTGTACCTGGCGCGGCGCGCGTGGCGTGCCCTGCGCTACGTCCTCGCCTGGTTCGTCGTCTCGGCGTACCTTGTGCGCCGCCCTCCTGACGTAGTGCAGTGGTCCGAGTTCCGCTTCTGGTTCGAGGGGGCTTTCGTCGCTGTCCTCGCCAGCCTCCTCCGGCGACGAGGTACGCGCATGGCCGTGGTCGCCCACACGCCCGTGCCACGGCGCATGGGGACGGCCAAGGGCTCCGACGAAGTGGACGGTCTCCTCATCACGAAGGCGTTCAAGGCCGCCTACAAGCGTGTCGACTGCGTGTTCGTGCTCGGAGAACGCGCACGGGAGCGCTTCATGGAGGCGTGGCCGGACACACCTCGGGTCGAGGTGATTCCGCACGGAACGGAGGACGTCTACGACGCCGATCACGTCCCGGCCGCGGATACGACCGGGCCCACGGCTCTCTTCTTCGGGAACTGGGACCGTTACAAGGGCGTCGACCTCCTCCTCGACGCGTGGCCGCGTGTGCGTGACAGCGAGCCCGAGGCGCGGCTCACGCTCGCGGGGAGCATCGGGGCCGATGTCGACGGGCCTGCTCTCGTCGCACGCGCAGAGGCCCTGGACGGAGTGACCGCCATCCCCCACTACGTCGAACACGACGCGGTCGCCCCCCTCTTCGCGGCTGCCCGGTGCGTGGTCCTGCCCTACGTGAGGGTGTACCAGAGCGGTGTCGCGCATCTCGCTGCCAACTTCGCCCGTCCCGTGGTGGCGACCGACGTGGGTGATCTCAGATCCGTCATCGTGGACGGCGAGACCGGGATTCTCGTGCCGCCGGCGGATGCCGAGGAGCTCGCGCGTGGGCTGTGCCGTCTCCTCGCCGATGCCGAGGAAGCGGGCCGTCTCGGGCGGGGGGCGCGCGAACGGGTCAGCCGCGAATCCGATTGGAGCGAGATCGCGAGGACCGTGTGCACCACCTACAGCAGCCTCCACGGTGGTGAGGCGGCATGAAGGTCCTCGTCGTCATCGACTCGATGCGACTCGGTGGCGCCGAGCGCCTCGTCGCGACTCTCGCCCGCATGGCCGGGGAGGCCGGTTTCGAGCTCGAAGTCGTCTCCCTGTCCGGCCGACCCGGCGCCGGCACCCTGGCCGACCGCATCGCCGCCGCGGGCGTCGAGCCGCAGAGCCTCGGTCTGAAGAGACTCGTCGACCCCGCCGCGCTCCCCGCACTCGCGGGGGTGATCCGCGAATCCGGATGCGACGTCGTGCATGCGCATCTCGACGAGTCCATAATCCTCGCCTCGATCGCATGTCGCGTCACTGCCCGCCCTCTCGTCTGCACCCTGCACACACCATGGCTTCCAGGGCTTTCGTTGCGAGGCCGTATCGTGAGACGGACTGCCGTGCGCCTCGCCGCAGATGCCGCAGCCTTCGTGTTCGTGTCACGAGCCTCGCTCGGGTCGTACGCCGCTCGCTGCAGGCGTCGCGAGAACTGGATCGTCGTGCCCAACGGCGTGGATCTCGACGACTTCCACCCGGGTCGGGCCCCGTTCCCGCCGGACGTCGCCGTTCCGCCGGGCACGCCGACTGCGCTCGTCGTGGGTCGACTCGACTCCCGCAAGGGCGTGCTCGAGGTAGTCGAGGCGTGGCCCCGAATCCGCGAAGCAGTTCCGGCTGCCATGCTCGTGCTCGCAGGCACGGCCCCGGACGGCACTCGCCTCGAGCAGGCCGTGGCCGACTCAGGGGTGAGCGGGAACGTGGTCTTCGCGGGGCTGCGTGACGACATCCCCGACCTCATGCGGGCCAGTGACGTGGTCCTCCTTCCCACGTGGGCCGATGCCCTGCCCACGATGTTGATGGAGGCCGGGGCGTGCGGGAGGCCCGTCGTGAGCACTGTCGTCGGCGGTGTGCCCGAGATCGTCGAGCACGGCGTGTCCGGATTCCTCGGTTTCCCGGGCGACCGCACGGGCATCGCGGATGCCGTGAGTGCCGTTCTCTCCGACCCGGAGCTGGCTGCACGCATGGGGCGTGCGGGCCGTGACATCGTCACCAGCCGTTTCGACGCGCGTGACTGGGCACGTCGCCTGCGGCGTGTGTACGAGGCAGCCACCGAGGGATCGCCCGTCCCTTCCCCCGACCTCGAGATCAGGGCATGACCTCGGCCGCGGCCGACGGACACGTGGACCTCGACCTCACAGGGCGCACGGGCCGGAGCCTCCTCTGGTCCGGAGCGGGTTTCCTCGCGCAGCGCGTGCTCGGGTTCGCGATGACCGTCGTCCTCGCCCGGCTGTTCGTGCCCGATCAGTTCGGGCTCACGGCCGCGCTCATGACGTTTGTTCTGTACGCGCAGACGGCGATCGATCTCGGTACGGGGACTGCCCTCATCTACGAGCGCGGGACTTCCCCGGAACGTCTGCGTGTCGCGATGACGATCAACGCGGTCACCGTCGTCGCGCTCACGGCGCTCGGGTTCGTCGCCGCCCCCTGGCTCGCCGAGTTCTTCCACGTGCCCGAGTCGGTTGCGCTGTTCCGCGTCACGTCCCTGACCGTCCTCCTCATGGGGGCAGGCGCGATCCCGACCGTGCTCCTCGTCGCCGAGTTGGACTTCAAGCGGCGCACGTTCCTGAATCTCGCCAACTCCGGCCTGCGGGCGGTGATCGCCATCACTCTCGCGGTGCTCGGGTTCGGAGTCTGGGCGTTCGTGTGGGGAGCGATGGCCGGGGCCCTCGTGGGCACGATCCTCGCCTTCGTGTTCACACGCCTCGTCCCCCGCTTCGGGTTCCGGGCCAGGGTCGCCCTCGAGCTGCTCGGCTTCGGCCTGCCCATGACCGGTATCCGCCTCATCGAGACGTTCGGCCTGAACGCTGACTACCTCGTCGTCGGAAATGTCCTCGGACCCGCCGCCCTCGGCGCCTACACGCTCGCCTACCGGCTGCCCGAGATGCTGCTCGACAGCGTGTACTGGACGGCGACGGAGGTGCTCTTCCCCGCCTACGCCCGCGCCCGTGAGGTACGGCGCCGAGACGTGGGCGAGGCGATGCTCCGGGCCCTGAAACTGCTCGTGCTCTACGGCGGCGCCGTCGGTGTCGGCCTCGCCCTCGTCGCCCAGGACGTGACGGATCTCGTGTACGGGTCGAAGTGGACGGTGGCGGGGGGAGTCATGGCGCTCATCGCCCTGAAGATGAGCATCAACTCCGTGAACAACGGGATCGGCGACGTGTTCCCCGCCTTGGGCAAACCGCACCTCCTGTTCGGGATCGACGTCGTGGTCGTGGGCCTGCAGATCCCGGCCTTCATCTACGCGACCCGCTGGGGCATCCTCGGCGTGGCCGCGGTCCATCTCGCCGCCCAGCTCGCCTTCTCCGCCGCACTCACCGTCGTCGGCCTGCGCCTCGTGCGTGTGCCTCTCGGCAGGCTCTTCTCCGCCCTGCAATCAGCGGCCTTTGCCGTGGCCGGCATCGTCGTACTTGCCCTTCCGCCGCGGCTCCTCCTCCCACCCGGGGGGCAGCGCCTCGCCCTTACGGTGGTTGCCGGGGTCCTGGGTGGCGGGCTCGGCCTCTGGCTCGGTGGCCGGGACGCCGTCGACGAGGTCGTCGATCTCGCCCGGGCGACGACGGGACGACGCGAGCCGGCGCTCTGACCGAGGCGTCGTCCGGATACCGGGTCAGGTCCTCTGCAGGCGCCGCCGGACGAGGACATACGTGAGCACGGCGACGCACACGGCCAGCCCGAAGGCGAAGGCGAGACCGGCGAGCAGGCGTGGCGTGTCGACCTGGGCCTGTCGCTGCACCTGGGCGCGGCCGTCCTGGAGGGGAAAGGCCTCGAAGAGCACGCCGAACGCCTCCTCCGATGCGACCGCGTTCTCGAGGACCCGTTCGGACGCGAGGCGAGCCGTCTCCTGGTCCGTGCTCAGGGTCTCGACCCGGAGTGCAGTCGTGCCGAGCGGCCGGTAGGCGCTGATCCGGGCCGACGTGTCGGCGAGTCCGTCGAGAGCTGCCTCGGCCGACGGTTTGCTCTGGGCGAGGCTCGCGAGGTTGGGGAGCACTCGCGTGTACACGAGCTCGAGATTGGGGAAGACCTGGGCATCATCGGGTTGCGGGGTCGGGGTCACGATCGCCTCCACCGTCCCCACCCAGCGCGGTTCGAGGGAGAGGACGGCGACGGGGATGCACAGGAGGACGAAAGCCGCGACGCCCGCCACCCACGCCGCGATCTCGGCTCGGGCGGAGGCCGGAGAGGCCTCCGACTCCTGCCAGGCGCCGCATCGCGCCTCCCCCGCGTGTGCGCGGACGAGGAGGTCCGTGGCGGCCGCGATCCCCACGAGCACATAGAGGAGACGCAGGTACGCGGCGTGGAGCACGATGCTCGCGATCCCGAACCCGAGCAGTCCCGCGAACGCGGCGGCCGCCATGAGGTTCAGCTCCCACATCGGACCGTCCCGGGTGCGGCGGGCACCCAGCATCGCCCGGCCCGCGACGAACAGGGCGGA
>JADZDR010000045.1 GCA_020850945.1 Acidimicrobiia bacterium
CATCTCGTCGAGCTCGTGGAGCAGAGCGCCTGGACGCGGACGGGTGCACCTCCCGGCGAGCAGATCGGCCGGATCCGGGCGGCGATCCTCGTCGGGGGCTTCGCCGAGCTCCTCTCGGAATACCTCGCAGGAAGGATTCCCGTGAGCCGGGAGAGGCTCGCCGAGGACGCCACTACTCTGTTCCTCGCGCTGGGCGAGGCTGGGTCACAGATCGCTGCCGACAGGCACGGAAAGCGCAAGTGACCGTCAACGAGGAAGTACCCGACTCCGAAGACCCAGGCAGTTCCGAGGCAGATCCGGATCACGCGCCCGCCTGGCTCGAACGCGCGGCACGGGTGGGCGCGTATGCCGCCGCCGCCCTCGCCGGCATCCTCGTTCTCGTCGTCGCCGGCTCCGCCGTCCAAGTCACGAGACAGGTCGGCCCCCTCGACGTCCGCTTCGACACCCGACCGGCGTCTTCCGGTGCGACGGTCGTCGCCCTGCCTCCCCTCGGCGAGATGGAGGCACGCACGCATCCGGGACCGTGGCAGCTCCACGCCGAAGTAGTGAGGATCCGGCCCAGCGCCGCCGCCGACTTCGTCGAGGACCCAGCCGGTGAGATCGGCGCCGCCCGCAAGGACATCGTGCGGGACAGCAAGCGGGCTGTGCGGGATCTCGTCCTCCGGGTCGTCGTCACCGGGGTCGTGCTCGCCTTCGTCGTTGCCCTGGCGATCACGAGACGTCTGCGCTACGCCGCCACGGCGAGTGCCGCCGCCCTCGCGTTCGGCCTCGGCACCGTCCTCCTCGCCGCAGGCGGCTGGAATGCGGCCGCCTTCCGGGAGCCGTCGTACGAGGGCCTCTTGAGTGCCGCACCCCAGGCCGTCGGGAACATCCAGGAGATCGAGGCGAACTTCGACGAGTACCGCTCCGCCCTCGCGGCCGGAGTCGGGCGCCTCGGCCGGATCTACGTCGCCCTCACCGAGAGCGACTTCACGGCCGAGGAGGTTGCGGCCGGTGACGTCGTGCGGGTCCTGCACATGTCGGATGTGCATCTCAACCCGGTCGCCTTCGCCCTCGCCCGGCAGCTCATCGGCACCCTGGACGTGGACGTGGTCGTCGACTCCGGTGACCTCACGGACTTCGGATCCGGCATCGAGAACATCCCCGTTCTCGAGGGGATCGCGAGCCTGGGTGTGCCGTACCTCTTCGTGCGGGGCAACCACGACTCCGTCGAGACGGCCGCGGCCGTGGACGGTATCGCGAACGCAACCGTCCTGAACGACATGCGGGTCGATGTCGCCGGGCTCTCGTTCTGGGGGATGGCCGACCCGGCCTTCTCCCCCGACCGCGAGAACTACGGTGAGCGCACCGACGTCGACGACGCCCATGCCGCCGCCGCGGCCGAGGTCCGCAAGAGGCTCCGCGCGGTGGGAGGAGCGGACGTCGTCGTCGTGCACAGCCCGGACATGGCTGCCGACATCGACGGCGACGCCCGCGAAACCCATGTCGTTCTCTCCGGCGACGAGCACCGCTCCGGGTTCGCGGTCCGCGGGGCGACGCTGGTGATCACGACGGGCACGACAGGTGGATCCGGTCTGCGGGGCGTGCGTGACAAGGGTCCCGTGCCCCTCGAGGCCAGCGTGCTCGGCTTCGACTCGACGTCGAAGCGCCTCCTCTACTGGGACGAGATCAGCGTCGCAGGCAGTTCGGGCGCCTCACTCGCCGTCGACAACGTCACGATCACGCGCCACCGGGTGGGATGGGAAGACACAGGCGGAAACATCGTGCCTGTCGTCGGTGGCGGGTGATCCTCCCGGAGGCGAGGCGTCTCCGCTCGACGTCGCCTTGACCGGCCGGGGCGACGGAGCCATGATCTCGGACAAGGGGTGGGTTGTTGCACTCGGGCACGGCGGCTTCGGATGGTGGCTGGTGTGTGATCCGGGCCACAGATCTTGCGCGCGAACCGCGAACTTGCGCGCGAATCGACCCGGTCCGAGCGCGGATCGCGCGCAAGAGCGCGACCCGCGCGCAAGTTCAGGGGGGGAATCCGCCCGGGATCACTTCCCCTTGAAGTCGGGCTTGCGCTTGTCCTTGAAGGCCTGGGGCCCTTCCTTGGCGTCGTCGGAGTCGAAGACCCGCTGCGCGAGCGCCTTCTCGAGGACGAAGCCCGACTCGAGGCCGAGCGCCCGCACGGCGATCTCCTTCGAGGTGCGCACGGCGAGAGGGCCGTTGCGACAGATGAGATCGGCGACCTCGCGGGCAGCCGACATGAGGTCACCCGCAGGCACGACCCTGTTCACGAGACCGATCTCGTAGGCACGCTGGGCGCTGATCGGCTCGCCCGTGAGGAGGAGCTCCATCGCGATCGCCCACGGGATCTGGCGGGGGACACGGATGTGGGAGCCACCCGCCGGTACGAGACCCCAGCGCACCTCGCCCAGGCCGAACGTGGCCGTCTCCGACGCCACACGCAGGTCCGTGCCGGCGAGCATCTCCATGCCACCCGCGATGCACATGCCGTTCACCGCCGCGATGATCGGCTTGAACACGTCGGAGAACTGACGCTTCGTCTGGTCCTCGTAACCGAGCGCGTCGCCCGACGTGAGGAGCGGGATCGCCTCCTTCAGGTCCATGCCCGTGCAGAACGACCGCTCACCCGCCCCGGTCAGGATCGCCACCCAGAGGTCGTCGTCCTCCTGGAAGTCCGCCATGGCGGCGTCGATACCGAGGAGCATGTCCTTGGTCAGCGCGTTGTGTGCCTCCGGCCGGTCGATCGTCACGATCGCGACACGTCCGTCCTGCTCGTAGCGGATCGTGGCCGGCACCTGGACGGGCCGGTCCCGCTCGACACGGACCCCCGCCCCGTTACCACCCACACGGGACGGTGATGGCGCCCGATCCGAGAGACGCGACCTGAACTTGGGGAGCGTGACGTCGTGCGTCACCTCCTCGAACGTGACCTCGACGGGCATGCCGATCTCGAGGTCGACGGGCCGCACGTCGACGACCTCGCTCACGAGGCGCACACCCTCCTCCATCTCGACCACGACCGCCGCGTACGGGGTGTCGGTGCCGAAGCCCGGGTGGAGTGCCCGCTCGACCGTCGTCCACGAGAACACGGTCCCGCGTCCGCTCGACCGGGCCCAACTCCACTCGAAGGAGCCGCACTCGGCGCACATCTCGCGGGGCACGTGCCGCCAAACGCCGCAGTCGTCGCAGCGCTGGAAACGCAACTCCCCGTCCTTGCAGTACTCGTAGAAGTCCTCGGCGAACCCCTCGAGCTCGGGCAGCGGCTTGTTGTAGTCGGGAAGCGACCAGTCCTTGATCAGCTCCGGCGTGAGGTCCCGGTACTCGTACTTGTCCTCGAGCGGCCGGTCGAGCCACTCGTCGTAGAACGTGTCCAGATCGGGCAGGAAGTCGAAGTCCGGCGGGCAACCCCGCGGCACCGCCTCGACCTCGAGCATCGCCCCGCAGCCGGGACAGATGTACTCACGCACCTGCACCCACGACGGGTCCGGTAGCTCGCGGCCCTTGTACACCTCGGCCAGGCTCTCCTCGTCGTCACGCACGTAGATCAGGGACGAGAGCTTCCAGTTCACGCGGTAGTCGCCGAACTCCTGCCCGCACCGGCACTTCACGACCCGCGCGCCGTCGCCCGTGATACCCCGCTTCGCCACGATGTAGAGCAGCGGGGTGAGCGGGAGGAGGATGCGGTCGTCCCAGTCCACACGGCTCTGGAGGATCTCGACGTACTGGTCGAAACGATCCAGGTCCTTGGGGCTCTTCATCATCTCCTGCACGGCCGTCCAGGGAAGGACCCCGTCCACGAGCTTCTCGATATCTGCCTTGTCAAACGCCGCCACTTCAGTCCTCCTTGATACCTACGAGCGTCCCAGAATCGCGATGCTGCCGTCGCCAAAGTCACCCCACCCGGTGACGACACCGATCTCGGCCCCGGGGACCTGACGTGCGCCGGCGTCCTCACGGAGCTGGCGCACGGCCTCGACGATGTGGTTCATGCCGAGCACGTGTGCCTCGGACATGAGCCCGCCGTGCGTGTTGACCGGCAGGTCGCCGCCGAGCTCGATGCGACCCTCACTCACGAAATCGCCGCCCTCCCCCCTCTTGCAGAAGCCCGCCTCCTCGAGCTGCTGCAGGACCTCGAAGCTGAAGCAGTCGTAGATGTTCGCGAAGTCGACGTCGTCGGGTGTCACGCCCGCCTTCTCGAACGCCTCGGGCGCGGCGATCGTGAGGCCGGTCCGGAAGAGGTCCTTGCGGTTCGTGATCTCGTCCGCCGGGTACGGCTGGCCCGACGCCCCGCTCAGGATCGTGACCGGCTTGCCGGGCAGATCCGCCGCCCGCTCCGTCGTCGTGACGATCACGGCTGCGGCGCCGTCCGTCTCGAGGCAGCAGTCGAGATAGCGGTACGGGTCGGCGAGCATGTGCGAGTCCATGTAGTCGTCCATGGTCATCTTCTTGCCGTACATGACCGCCTTCGGGTTGAGCTGCGCGTGCTTGCGCATCGTGACGGCGATCATGCCGAGATGCTCGGACGTCGTGCCGAACTCGTGCATGTGGCGGCGGGCGATGACCGAGTACCAGTGCGGAGGTGCCGTGAAACCGAACGGCATGTAGTAGTCGCGGGCGATCCTCCCGCCGGGCAGGGACGTGATCGCCTCGTCGCTCACGGTCTCTCGCACACGCGAACCGGAGTAGCCGTTCCAGCCCGCCGGCAGGAGCACGTAGTTGGCGAGGCCCTGCGTCACAGCCGCAGCCGCAGCCTCGAGGGATGCGACGGGCGCGGCGCCGCCCATGTTGATCGTGACGGCGTAGCGCAGGTTCTCACATCCGAGGTTCGCCGCGAACTCCTCGGCCCGCCCCAGGTTCGGGAAAGGCATGATGCCGTCCACGAAGACGGGGCTGAGCCCGGCGTCCTCGAGGGCACGGGAAGCCGCGCGGAGCTGCAGGGTGAGCCGGGACACGCCCGAGCCGGGTTTGCGACAGTACTCGGTCTCGCCGATGCCGACGATGCACGCCTCACTCATCTCAGGTCCTCTTCTCGGGTTCGATGCCGGTGAGCCGGGCCAGGTTCAAGCCCAGGAAACCGGCGCGCATCTCGTCCGTGATCTCGGGGTAGCCCCAGTTCTCCCGCAGCTCGGCGGGGATCTGCAGGTTCCGCACCCAGTCGACGATCCGCTTCATGTCGACGAACGGGAGGTCGTGTCCCATCACGATCTTCTCCGGCTCGACCCATTGCAGGGCAGTGCCGATCGCGTGGTAGCCGCGGTAGGGCGACCGCTCGTACCAGCCGACGATGCCTGACAGGCTCAGGTAGAGGTGCTCGTGCTTGGCGGCGAGGCCGATCAGCTCCTCCGTGTGGGGCCAACCCATGTGGTACGCGATGATGCGCAGCTCGGGGAAGTCGAGCAGGACCTTGTCGAGCGTGTCGGGATGCGTGTGGGAGCTCGGTTGCGGGAACACGTACGACATGCCGGTGTGGATCGTGAGTGGGATCTCGAGCTCACACGCCTTCTCGTAGAACGGCCACATCTCCTTGTCGTCGAGCGGGCCACTGTCCTCGGGCTGGTACACCTTGCAGAGGCGGGCATCGTAGGTCTCGACGAGATGTTCGAGCTCCCAGATCGCGTTCTTCACGCCGCGGCGCAGGATCGGTCCGACCATCGCCTCGAGGTACATGCGGCCCGGATAGGGGGCGATCTGGTCGAGCATGAACTGGTTCGTCGACAGCGAGATCGTGCCGCCACTGATGTCCATCATGCCTTCGCGCAGGCAGAAGCAGACGTCGACGCCGGCTTCGTCCATGTAGTCGATGAGCGTCTCGGCGATGGGCGGCCGCCGCTTCTCGGTGAGGTCGATGCCGGACCAGGCCCGCAGCACACCCTGCACGCTGTACCACCAGCGCTTCGTGTTCGGGTAGTAGTTGCTGATCTCGGCGATCGTGGCCGGGTTCATGAAGTGACATTCTGACAGCGCCACGAAGGGGTCAGGACCGTTGGTGTCGCTCACGACCTCTCCTTCGATTCGCGGAGCAGATTCCAGACGCGGTTCGGTGCGGCCGGCACCTCACGGGCGAGGACACCGAGGGGGGCGAGGGCGTCGTTCACGGCGCACATGACGGCCGCCGGTGTCGTGTGGATCGCACCCTCGCCGCATCCCTTCGCGCCGAGCGGCGTGAAGGGGGACGGCGTGACGACGGCTCCCTTCTGCAGCGGCGGTACCTCGTTCACGGTGGGCAAGAGGTAGTCCATGAACGTCGTCGTGAGGGGCTGTGCGTCGCTGTCGTACACGTACTCCTCGTAGAGGGCGACACCGATCCCCTGCGCGACGCTGCCCTCGGTCTGGCCCTCGACCACGACCGGGTTGAGTCGCGTGCCGCAGTCGTCGGCGAGAGCGTATTCGAGGATCTCGACGAAGCCGGTCTCGGCGTCGATCTCGACCATGACGACGTGCACGGCCTGCGCCGCCGTGAGGTAGCTCTTCGCCCTGCCCTCCTCGTCCGCGGCTGTGCGGTCGGGTGCGGTCCACACGTACGTCGCCTCAGGACGCGGGTCGATGTCGGGGGGGAGGAGGTCGCTGCGGGCGAGCATCGTGCCTGCGATCTGCGCCACGGTCATCTCGGCGCCGGGCTTGCCCCGCACGCGGAACCTGCCGTCGTGCAACTCGACGTCGCCGGCGTCGGCGCGCAGGAGACCGGCGGCGACGGCCGCCATCCGCGCCGTGAGACGCTCGCACGCACCGAGCACGGCGCCCGTGATCGCCACACCGAGGCGGCTCCCGCCCGGCCCGAACGACGGCGGGGCCGACTGCGTGTCGAGCGCCACGACACGCACGGCATCCATCTCGACCGCGAACCAGTCGGCGACGAGCTGGCTCACGAGCGTGTATTGGCCCTGCCCCTCCATCGAGAACCCGACCCGGACGGTCACGTTCCCCATGATGTCGATGTTCACGGTCGCCCCCTCGGGGACGCCGGTCTGAGGCATGCCGACGATGGCGTATGCACTCCAGTCGAACACGCCCGGCTCGACCGCGCTCGCGACACCGACACCGACGAGCCTGCCGTCCGCTCGTGCCTCGGCCTGGCGCTTGCGCAGGTCCTCGTAGCCGGCGAGGTCGAGGGCGGTGTCGAGCACCTCCTCGTAGCTGCCGCTGTCGTACTCGTTCCCGCTCGGGATCGTGTACGGGAACTGCTCGGGCTGGATGAAGTTGCGGCGGCGGAACTCGGCCGGATCGATGCCGAGCCCGCGGGCCGCGATGTCCATCATCTGCTCGAGGACGAAGAAGTGAGGGGGCGGCCCCATGCCGCGGAACGGGCTCGCCGGCAGCTTGTTGGTCGCGACGAGTGTGAGGTCGTAACGGGCGACGGGGATCGTGTACGGGCCCGTGAACGCGGCGAGGGGCTTGGCGGCACTGATCGCACCGAAACCCTCCCCCGTCGCGCCGAGGTCGTCCACGAGCGTCACGGCAAGCGCCGTCGCGCGGCCGTCGGCGTCGACGGCGAGTGTCGCCTCGTAGTGGCGGTCCCATGCCTGGCTGCCGCCCCCCGTCAGGTACTCCGTACGGTCTTCCGTCCACTTCACGGGGCGGCCGCCCGCCTTGCGTGAGAGGAGGCACGTGATCGTCGCCCCGCGGGCTCCGCCCTTGCCACCGAAGCTGCCGCCGTGGGGATGGCTCTTCACGTTGACCTTGTTCGAGGCGATGCCGAGCTCGGACGCGCGCCCGAGCGCGAACGACGACGGCGACTGGATGCTGCCGTGCACCGTGAGGTCGAGTGACATCGGGTCCCACTCGCACACACAGCCGAACGTCTCCGTCGGGTTCGCACCCACCCGGTTCCAACGGAAGCTCTCCGTGAAGACGTGAAGTGCGTCACCGATCGCCGCGTCGACGTCACCCCAGTTGAAGACCCGCTGGAGCATCACGTTCGTGCCCTTGTCCTCGTGCACGAGATCGGAACCGGGTTGCATCGCCGCGAACGGGTCGGCGACGGCGTCGAGAGGCTCGTAGTCGACCTCGATCAACTCGATCGCGTCCTCGGCGAGGTATCGGCTCGTCGCGGCGACGGCTGCCACGGGCTCCCCGACGTAGTGGACCTTGTCCGTCGCGAGGCAGAACGTGCCCCAGCCATCCGGTGCCGTCCGGGTCGGGTTGCACCATGCCTGGGCGTCGACACCGGTGACGACCGCTGTCACGCCGGGCAGTGCCGCGGCGGCGGTGGTGTCCACACTCGTGATCCGGGCGTGCGGGAACGGGCTGCGCAGGATCGCGCAGTGCAGCATGCCGGGCAGGACGAGGTCGTCGATGAACTCGGTGCGCCCCGTGAGGAGCGCCGCGTCCTCGCGGCGGCGCACGCGGCGACCCACCCAGCGCGGCTCTTCGACCGGGAGGTCGTCGAGTCCCTTGGGTGTGTGTGCCGTCATCGTGAACTCCTCGGTCTCAGGCGTGCGCATCTGCGGCGCGAGTCGCCCGCATCTTCGCGGCGGCCGCGTGCACGGAGCGGAGAATGCTCTGGTATCCGGTGCAACGACAGATCTGGCCGCCGAGCACGTCACGGATCGTGTCCTCTGCCGGGTCGGGGTCCGCTTCGAGTAGCTCGTGGATGGCGAGAAGGAACCCCGGCGTGCAGAATCCGCACTGCAGACCGTGCTCCTCGGCGAACGCCTCCTGGATCGGATGCAGCCCGCCCGGCTCGGCGAGGCCCTCGACCGTCGTTATCTCGGCGCCGTCGGCCTGCACGGCGAGCATGAGGCACGAGCGTGTCGCGCGGCCGTCGACGAGGACGGTGCACACGCCGCACACGCCGTGCTCGCAGCCGATGTGCGTTCCCGTGAGGCCGAGGTGCTCACGCAGGAGGTCGGCGAGCGTCGTGCGCGCCTCGACGTGCGCCTCGCGTGCCGTGCCGTTCACCGTGAGCTGCACGTGCAGGGAATCGCTCACGTCACTCCCCCCTCGCAGCACGGGCGCGGGTGACAGCTTCGGTCAGGGCCCGGCCGACGAGCACGCCGGCGAGATGGCGCCGGTATTCGGCCGTGGCGTGCACGTCACCCAGCGGGTCCTCGATCGCGGCCCGCACGGTCTCGGCGGCCTCGGCGTGGAGGTCCGCGCCGGGCGGGCGACCGCGCAGGGCCGACTCGGCAGCCTCGGCCCACAGGGGCGTGGGCCCGACTCCGAAGAGGACGATCCGCACGTCCCCGTACGCACCGCCCGCGTCGAGATCGACGGTGACGGCCGCGCCGACGATCGCGAAGTCGCCGTGGCGGCGGGCGAGCTCCACGAACGCCCAGCCCGTGTCGGACCCGAGCGCAGGGATGCGCAACTCGACGACCACCTCGCCGGGAGCGAGTGCCGTCGTGAGGTACGTCACGAAGAACTCGGCCGCCGGGATCGTGCGCTCCCCGTCCGGCCCGGCGACGCGCACCTCGGCACCTGTCGCGACCGCGACAGCGGGGTATTCGGCAGCCGGGTCGGCCTGGGCGAGGGATCCGCCCACCGTGCCCCTGTTCCGGATCTGGGGATGACCCACGTGACAGGTCGCGGCGTGGAGGAGGGGCTGGCGGTCACGGACGACGGCGGACTCCTCCACCGCCCGCTTCGTGGTCATGGCGCCGATGGCGAGCCAGTCGCCGTCCTCGCGTATGTAGTCGAGACCCGGGACGCGGCCGAGGTCCACGAGCAGCTCGGGACGGGCGAGACGCATGTTGAGCATGGGCATGAGGCTCTGCCCACCTGCGATCACCATGACGTCTCGGTCGGGGTCGGCGAGGAGCGTGACCGCCTCGGCCAGTGACGTCGGTGCCGCGTAGTCGAGCGGGGCGGGCTTCAAGCTCTCGCTCCTATCCGGACCATTCGAGGATGAGGTCGGGTGTGAGGTCGCGGTACTCGCACTTGTCCGGCAGGGGCCGTCCCAGCCACTCGTCGTAGAACGTGTCGAGGTCGGGGAGGAAGTCGAAGTCGGGCGGGCAGCCCCGTGGTACGGCTTCGACCTCGAGCATCGACCCGCAACCCGGGCAGATGTACTCACGCACCTGCACCCACGACGGGTCGGGAAGCTCACGGCCCTTGTACACCTCGGCGAGGCTCGCCTCGTCGTCACGCACGTTGATAAGCGCGGACAGCTTCCAGTTCACGCGGTAGTCGCCGAACTCGTGGCCGCACCGGCACTTCACGACGCGCGATCCGTTCTTGGCGACGATGAAGAGGGCTGGCGTGAGCGGCAGGAGGATGCGCTCGTCCCAGTCCACGCGACCCTGCAGGATCTCGACGTACTGGTCGAAGCGATCGAGGTCCTTCGGGCTCTTCATCATCTCCTGGACCGCGGTCCACGGGAGAACCCCGTCGACCAACTTCTCGACATCGGCTTTGTCAAACGTCGCCATCGCTGCCTCCTCGCCGTGCGCCGCCCGCGGAAACTCCCGCACTCCGTTGGGTGCGGTTCGTTGCGCCAGCGCAACGACCCGCACCCAACATCGGGACCTGTGCTGTCGGACCAGTTCGCATCACGGCCTCCGTCAGAACTCGAAGTCGGCGGGGAGATCCCAGAACTTGCGGAGCTCGTCGCCGTAGTCGGGTGACAGGGTCATCGACGTCCGCCACATCGTGAGGACGGCCGGATCCATGTTCTCCTTCTCGAGAACCCTGCGGCGCTCGTCGGTCCACCAGTCCTTGAAGGGGATGGCCTTGCGCTTGCGGTCCTCCCGGATCTCGGCTCGCCTCCGCTCCGTGGCGGTGGTGTCGACCGAGTACTGGCCGTTCTCGGAGAAGACGACACCGTTCACGTCGCCGGCTACCCGCTCCGAGGTCCAACCCTTGTTCAGGTCCTCCTCGACTGCGGCCGGGTCGCGCTCGATCGGGTCGCCCATCGCCTGTGCGCCCGAGATCGGGTGCACGATGAGGTCGTAGTTCTGGAGCTCGTCGGGTGTCACGAACGGTGCGATCGGGTGCGTCTGCAGATCACGCGCCTCGATCGCCGTCTCGAGCGTGGGGCGTTCCGCCGGGCCGCGCTCGTGGACAAGGGGCTTCTTCTCCTCGATGAGCTCCTTCACGTTGGTCTTGTGCGCGTAGCTCGGGGCATCCGGCCATGTCGGATAGGCGCCGTACATGCCGTGGTTCGCCACGATCTTGGCCCGCATCCCGGCACATCCGCACTGGTACTCGAGTCCGGGGGTGCCGTAGACCATCCAGACCGCCGTGTGCCCCAACCCGCCGCGGTACTTTCCGTAGCCGCCCGAGTCGGGCTCGATGTTCCGGCCGAGATAGAGGATCGGGTAGTAGAGCTCGGTCACCTCGGCGTTCCCGAAGTCGGCATTGGGTGTGTAGATGCACCAGGCGCTGTTCTCACCGTCGGCGAAACCCCGCGCCGGCGAACCGTTGCTCGCCTGCTCGAGTGTGAGGCCGGCCAGGTAGTAGCCGAGCTGCGTGATACCGGCGAACTCGGCGGTCATGGTCGTCGCCGCTCCGGCCGCCATCTCCTCGATGAACCCGCGCATCTGGAAGAGGCGTCCGAACACCTCGTAGAGGTTGCTCATCCACATGACGGCCGGTGCCCATGCGACACCCGACGATGCCGACCAGTCGACCTCGAACGGGTTCGCCCACGACCCGGCAGGCGGCATCTCGACCTCCCACGCGGCCGTCGGACCGGAGTTGAACATGTCGAAGCCGATGATGTGCGAGTAGCCGTTGAGGAGACCGGACTTGAGCGCCGTCGGACTGATGTTCTCACCGAAGGGGACCGTGCCGCTCGCACCCCGCAGCGAGAACTTCACGTTCGCGTCGACGTCGATCTCGACCTCCATCGGCAGGTTGAACATGCAGTCGACGTCCTGCTTGCCGAGGATGTGGTTCTTGCCCTTCATGGCAAGGTCCTTGAACTGCGACTTGCGGATGCGCCCCGGCACCGTCTGCGTACGGACACGGGCGACCGCGTAGCGACGGCTGTCCTCGACGTACTCCTTGATCGCGTCACGGAAGAAGTCGAGCCCGTACTTGTCGATGACGTCCATGAGGCGGTCGCGCAGGGAGACGCAGCCCGCGAGACGCCCGCGGGCGTCGCCGAGGACGAAGTCGGGTGTGCGCGTGCGGGAGCGGATGCGCTTCTCGTACCACGGGTAGAACTGGTCGTTCTCTCCGACCTTCTCCATCGAGATGCAGAGGCCGTCGGAGTAGCAGTCGGGGTTGAGGAACCCGACCGATCCGGGTGTGACCGACCCGCAGTCACTGACGTGCGTGACACAGCTCACCCACGCCACGAGCTCGTCGCCGTAGTAGATCGGCATCGCCATGTCGAAGTCGGGCCCGTGGATGCCGCCGTAGTGCGGGTCGTTGTTCTCGAAGATGTCACCCTGCTTGAAGCCGACGAGCTCCTCGTAGTCGAGATCGATGAAGTTGCGGATCATGTCGGCGAGGAGCCCGGGGTGGGCGGTGATGCCACGCGAGACGCACACCGCCTCGCCGGTCGGGAGGTTCAACGCCCACAGGGCGTCACCGCCCTCGACCGCGATCGGGGACGACGACACGCGACAGCCGACCTCCCACGCGAGGTTGCAGAGGTTCGAGAGGATGTGCCACAGGGCCTCGTACGTGCCCGGATCGGATTCCTTGCGGTGCAGCTGCTCGAGTCCGAACAGGCTGCCGGTTTTGGCGAACTTCTCCTCGTTGTCACGAAGCTGTTCGCGGAGCGTGAGGTCGCCCATCACCTGTCCTTCCTGTCGTTCCTGTCGTTCCTGGTGATCCAGTAGATGTCGTGTTCGTCGATGCGTACGTGGAACTCGGGCGGCACGAACAGCGTCGTGTTCGAGGCCTCGATCACGGCGAGCCCGTCGATCTCGTTGCCCGGCTTCAGGGACTCCATGCGCCAGATGTCGGCGTCGTGCCACTTGCCGTGCTGGAACACGGGACGCTTGCCCTTGAAGGCGTCCTTGGACGGCTTCTTCTTGGCCAGCTCGTGCTTGCGCAGCCGCGGCTTCACGGTTGCGACCTTTGCGAGGACGCAGACCTCGGTCACCTGGTACATGCCCACCTCGGGCTTGGCGACGAGCGAGAACATCTTCGTGTACTGGTCCTCGTAGGCGCGGATGAGCTCCTTCACGTCGGCAGGCGAGTCGACGCTGGTGACCGGCGAAACGACCTCGATGTCGTCGAGCTGGCCGAGGTACTTCATGTAGACGATGCGCTCCGTCGTGATCTGGTCACGATCGAAGCCCTCGGCCTGCAGCTCCTCGAGGAGCTCGTCCTCGAGCGCCTGCCACGCCATGTTCACGGGCTGGAGGTAGGCGACCTTCATCGTGTCGTCGAGGTCCGGCGTGATCATCGTCTGCACGCTCTTGTGGCGGCGGTACGAGTAGTCCATGCACGCCCCGCCCCAGGCCGAGAACGCACCTGCGTGCGGGACCGTGACGATCGCCTTCCACGGGTAGTCGCCGGCGTAGCCGAGGAGGTGGAGCGGACCGCCGCCGCCGTAGCCGAGGAGCACGTAGTCGCGCAGGTCGTGGCCGACCATGAGACTGCGCACGAGGTGCTCGCGCATCATGACGTTGAGGAGCTCGAGGCAGGTCTCGGCCGCCTCGTAGACGTCGAGTCCGAGCGGGTCGGAGACCTTCTCCTTGAAGAGGTCGTAGGAGACCTGCTTGTTCACCTTGACCTTGCCGCCGAGGTAGTTGTGCTCGTTGAGGATGCCGAGGAGGAGGTTGGCGTCGTTGATCGTCGGCGTCGTGTTCCCGGCCTCCATGAACGTCGGCCCGGGCGTACCGCCGGCCGAGTCGGGGCCGAGCTTGATCCGCTTCGTCTGCGGGTCGAGGCGGATGTAGGTGCCCGTCCCCGCCCCGATCGACGTGATGCCGAGCATGGGGACGTTGACGTACATGTCCTGGAAGCCGGGCTCGCGGTCGATCGGGAGCACACCGGCCGTGATGGCACCGGCGTCGAAGCTCGTACCGCCCACGTCGGAGCAGACGATGTTCTCCTCGCCGATCACGCTCGAGAGGTACTTGGCGCCCATGAGCCCGCCGACGGGACCGGACATCGCCGTCTCGAAGAGGCGGGGGTAGCGGATGTTCGTGACACCGCCGTAGCCGAGGACGGTCTTGAGGCTGTGGTCGTAGCCGATGCCGTCGAGGCGCTTCTCGATGCCGAAGAGCTGTTCGCGGGCGGTGCTCGACGCGTACGCCTGGATGACGGTGGCGTTGGCACGCGAGACCTCGCGGGCCGTCGGCGCGACCTCGCTCGATATCTCGAGCGGGACCTCACGGCCGACCTCACGCATCACGCGTTTCGCGATCGTGGCGGCCCGCTCCTCGTGCATCGCGTTCACGAACGAGTGGAGGAACACGACGGCGAGCGCCTCGCACTCCTCGTCGACGAGGAGCTCGCGGACGGCCTCCTCGACCTCGTGCTCGTAGATGGGGATGACGGGCGAGCCGAACATGTCGATGCGGTCGGTGACACCGCGGGCGAGCTTGCGGGGCACGAGCGGGATGCGGTGCTTGCGGTACTGCATGTGGGTGATCTCGGACCACTGCGCGCCGATGAAGGTCTGGGAGCCACGTCCCTGGGCGATGATGTCCTCGAAGCCCTTCGTCACGATGAGGCCGGTGCGCAGACCGGACATGTTGATGACCGTGTTGAGCATCGACGTGCCCGTGTAGATCGCGGTCTCGATGCGCTCGCCGAAGTTCCGGCCCTTCTTGCCGTGCGGGTCGATGCCCATGTACTCGAGCGCCTCTTCGAGCGACTCCATGTAGCCGATGCTCTCGTCGGCGGGCGAGGTCGGGGCCTTGCCGATGACGCTGCGTCCCTCCTCGTCCACGATGATGACGTCCGTCATCGTGCCGCCGGCGTCGCAGGCCACGAAGTAGCGGTCCATGTGCAGCTCCTACCTTTCCCGGGATCCCGAGGCTTCTTCGACTTGTCTTCTCTTGCGGCGGTCGCGCAGGCGCTGCCACGCACGTCGCAGGGACTTCTTGAGGGCTCGCCAGAGCAGGGGGAGCGCCTTGATCGCTTCCGGTTCGGCGGCAGTCGTCGGAGGCGGGGTCGCAGGTGTGCCACCGGAGGAGACGGCGGCACCGGCTTCGTCCGGCGTCACGGGGACGGATTCGAGACGGCGTTTCGTCGACGCCGCGAACTCTTCGAAGAGCTGTTCGGAGACGCCCTGGATCATGCCTCGCCCCATCTGCATGACGCGACCGGTCAAATCGATTCCCCCCTCGGCGACGATCTCCGTGCAATCGTCGGATATCGCCACCACAGTACTCGACATGGTTCCCTTCGCCGTCCCGCCGCCGGTTTCCCTTCCCTCGGCGACGACGCGGACTGTGCGGGAGTCCTCGTCGACCTCCGTGAACTCGACGCGGCCCTTGTACTTGGTGGTGACGGCGCCGAGCTTGACCTTGACCGTGCCGACGAAGGTGCGCTCGTCCACGACCTCGTCGAGGCTCGCGCCGGGCATGCACGTGACGAGTTGCGTCGGGTCCTTCACGAACGGCCAGACGACGTCGACCGGCGCGTCGACACGGAACCGCTCGCTGATCTCGATCGCCACGTGGACGCCTCCTCGTCGCCGCCGCTCACGCTGCCTGCCCGCTATCGGCCCGGCAGGACAGATCCTACCATCCCTTGGGAGAGTCTAACCATTTGGTAGCACGTTGCAACCAGTTGGCGAGTCAAGGGGGGTAACCGCCGCCACTCGAGTGTGTGCCATATGTGGTACCGTATGTGACATGTCGAAGAAGACGACGATCTACCTCCCCGACCGACTCAAGGCCGCGGTCGAGCGCGAAGCACGGGTGCGGGGCTGTTCGGAGGCCCAGGTGATCCGCGAAGCGGTGCAGGATGCCGTCAGCCGGCCCCGGCCGAATGCGGGCATCGTCAGCGGGGAGCCATGTGCGGAACAGGCCGACGAGCAACTCGCCGGTTTCGGAGACCGATGATCATCGCCGACACGAGCGGATTGCTCGCCCTGTTCAACGACCGGGAGCCGAGGCATGCGGATGTCACGGCAGTGGTGAGCCGAGAGGCCGGCCCACTCGTCGTGTCGCCGTTCGTCCTCGCCGAGATCGACTACATCGTCGCGACCCGGCTCGGGGTGGAGGCAGAGCTCTCCGTCCTGCGGGAGCTGTCCGGCGGCGCCTACGAGCTCGCCGCCTGCGACCGTGACGAGGTGGAAACCTGCGTGGATCTGATCACGCGGTACCGCGACCAGGAGATCGGCATCGCCGACGCTTCGATGGTGGTTCTAGCCCGTCGCTACAACACTCGGCGGCTCCTGACGCTGGACGTGCGGCACTTCGACGTCCTTCGCCCGCTGAACGGAGGCCGCTTCCACATCGTCCCCGCGCCGTAGGAGGCACACGGCCCCATACCGGCCGAGCGGTGTGTGTGGCCGGGGACCACTTCACAGCCGGTACAACTCGAAGGCGTTCGCTGCCGGTTCGCCGCGTCGGAAGAGCATCCAGTCGTCTCCTTGCCCGACCCAGTCCAGGCCGGCTGGCTCCTCGCATCTCCGCAGCGAGTGCGTGCGCACGTTGTAGGACCAGACGTGATCCACGTCCCGGGATCCGCCGACGGAGGAGCGCGACATCGTCTCCCCGATCCAGATCGGGTCCTGGGCCTCCAGACGTCGACGAAACCGCCGCGGGCGGCGACCCACAGTGAAAGGGCGGCGACCGCTGCGTGCAGTCCGGCGAGTGGATCCGCGATCGCGTCGCCACAGACGCAGGGGGTGTCGCCGTCCCAGGCGATCAGGCCTGCGACGTTCCTCAATCGGGCAGATCGAGAATGAGCGGACCTCGGAACGGAACGGCCGGATGGTCGCGGTGAGGGGCACGACCTGTACGAGCACCGGTTCCGAATCGAGGAGGCGCTGCGCTGTGACCACCACGGCCGGATGCGCGAACCCGGCTTCTCGACCGACTGGCGATCCGAGATCGAGGTCGACGACGTCACCCGAGCTCGGCATCCAGCCAAGCCGTTTCGTCTTCGCGAAGGGGTGCGGTCAGCTCTCGACCGAGTCTCTCCTGGCCCAAGCGGCGAACGGCCAAGGCCACGGTCTCACCGACCGTGGCGCCGAGCTCCTTCGCGAGTCGCTTGATCTCCTCGTGCGTACCCACGTCGATGCGCACGCTGGTGCTCTGCATGCAACTCATGTTACGGGGTCGCATGCAGGGTCACTCATGTCCGCAGGCCTGCGAGAACCCCGTCTGTGTCGGCGCCTAGGGCGGACGCTCGGAGTTGTGGGGTGCGGGCACTCGGCTCCTGCACGGACACGCCGTCCGGCAGCGTTGGCAGCGGGGACGGATCCTCGACTCCCACGAGCGCCGACGCGACGGCGTCGCGCATCGAGACGTCGACGAGACCGCCCCGGGCGGCGACCCACAGCGAGAGGGCGGAGACCGCGGCGTGCAGTCCGGCAAGGGGATCGGCGATCGCGTCGCCACAGACGCAGGGGGTGTCGCCGTCCCAGGCGATCAGGCCTGCGGCCGCGGCCGCGTCGTCACCGAAGGCGACGCGGTCCCGCCATGCGCCGCTGCGGCCGTAGCCGGTGATCGAGACCCACACCGTGGCAGGCGAGCGGGCCAGGACCATGTCGGGACCGAGGCCGAGCTGGTCGAGGGCGCGGGGCCGGGACGACTCGATCACGATGTCGGCGGAATCGAGGAGACGGCCGAGTGCGGCGAGATCGGACTCGCTCCCGAAGTCGAGGGCGACGCTCTTGTGACCGCCGTGCATGAGGTCGAAGAAGGCAGGCGGCCCCGCCCGGGCTCCGTCGGGGCGCCGTGTCGCCTCGACCTTCACGACCTCGAAGCCGGCGAGGCCGAGCAGATGCGCGCAGAGGGGACCGGCCCACATCGAGGAGAGGTCCACGACCCGGCCCGGACCCGTGTTCTCGATCCCCGTCGCCGGACCGGGCCGGATCCGGAAGGGTGCCGCCGTCGTGATGCTTCCCGCAGGCGGCACGGCCGCGACGGGGATCCCGAGGAGTTGACCGCGTTCGGCCAGCTCCCCAGCGGAACGGGCGCCGCACGCAGAGGTGACCGTCTCCCACACGTCGGCGCCAGGCGCGGTCTCGAGCCAGGCATGCACCGACGCCTCGTCCTCGGGCCGGGGCAGGTTCACGGCGAGGATGCCCTCGGCGGCGGGCACGAGCCGGCACGTCCCACCGGGCGAGATCGGCCCCTGGCGCGTGAGGCCGGCGATCGCGGCCCGCTCGCCGAGGAGAAGACCGCCGTCGACATCGACAGCCTCCAGCCCGGGTGACATCTCCGTGAGGTGTGCGATCACGAGCGCCGCACCACGGGCGGCGCTCGCCGCCATGCCGGGTGCGACGAGTGGCGGTCCGTCCGGTCTGCCTGTGAGCGCCATCGCGCCGCTCTCCGCCCAGTCGCCCGCCGCATCGGCCGCACCCCGGTCCGCTCCCTCGGGACCGGCACCGACCGCGCCGACAAGGCGCAGGAGCCGCTCCGCCCAGACCGCGGCGGGACGCGTGCTCATGCCCCGTCCCCCCGCGACGATTCCGCGGAATCGTCCCTCGTAGACTGACGCCGATGCAGGCCCCGTTGCGCAGCTATCCCGAGATCGCCGACACCCTGCGCTCGCCCTACGCCGGCGACGACCTCGCACCGGACCCGGACATGCCGCTTCTCGCTGTCGACATGCGGGGCCACGCTCTCGGTGAGGAGGAGGCCCGCGCGCTCGGTGCGCTCCCGGCCGTGACGGTCGCCGTCACGGCCGCACCGGCAGCCACTGCCGTCGGCCTCGACGCCTTCGACGTCGTCCTGGCCGGAACGGACGCCGACACGGAAAGGGATCTGGCCGTCCTCTCCCAGCGCGTCCCGGCCCACCCGCAGGCGTGCGTGACGCTCGTGCGGCTCCTCCGCCACTCGGCCCGCCTCGACGTCGTAGGTGGCATCTTCGCCGAGTCGCTCGCCTACTCGACCCTGCAGGCGGGCCCGGAGTTCGCCCACTGGCTCGCGTCCCGTCACGCATCCGACCCCCCGCCCGTGAACCCGGTCCCGCTGCGCGTCGCCCGCGACGGCGCCGATCTGCACCTCACGTTCTGCCGGCCCGAGATCCACAACGCGTTCGGCTTCGAGGTGCGTGACGCCGTCGTCGAGGCCCTCCAGCTCGCCGCCGCCGACCCTTCGATCGAGACGATCGTCCTCGACGGCGAGGGGCCGTCCTTCTGCAGCGGTGGCGACCTGCGCGAGTTCGGCACGTTCACCGATCCCGCAACCGCGCATCAGATCCGCACCGGCCGCAGCGCCGGCTACTGGATCCACCGCGTCGCCGACCGCGTGCACGCCCGCATCCACGGCGCGTGTGTCGGCTCGGGCATCGAGCTGCCCGCCTTCGCCGCCCACGTCACGGCGGCACCCGACCTCCACGTCCGTCTGCCGGAGGTGGGCATGGGCCTCATCCCGGGGGCGGGGGGAACCGTGAGCCTGCCGCGGCGCATCGGCCGCCAGCGCACGGCGTGGCTCGCCCTCACGGGCGACCGTGTCGACGTGGCTACGGCCCTCGAGTGGGGCCTCGTGGACGAGATCGGTTGACGTACGGGTCCTATCAACTGGTCAGATTATCAACCAGGCGGTAGCAAAACTCTACTATGCTGGAGTTCGACTGGTACTCCGGAGGATCCAGTGGCCAAACCCAAACAGACGGGACAGAGCGGCCGTGAGGCCGTCCTCGACGCGGCAGCGGACCTCTTCGCCCGGCGCGGCTACGGCGGTGTCGCCGTGCAGGACATCGCCGACGCGGCCGGAGTGCACAAGACGACCGTGCTCTACCAGTTCAACACGAAGGAAGAACTGCACGAGGCCGTCCTCGACCGGGCGATCGGTCCGGTCATCACGATGATGCACGACTTCCTCTCGGGCGAGTTCAACCCCGAACGCCTCGCCTGGCACCTCGACCAGATCCACGGCTACCTGCGGGCGAACCCGTCCGTGCCCCGCCTCGTGATCCGGGAACTGCTCGAGGGCGGCGAATACGGCGAGGGCGCCGACGTCTACGTCGAGCGGTTCGTCGGCCCCCTCTACGAGCCCGCCTCGCGGCGCCTGCAGGAGGCGCAGGCCGCCGGCCTCATGGCGCCGATCAGCCCCGTGTTCTTCATGCATGACCTCCACGTGCAGGTCATGTCCTACTTCTGCCACGGACCGCTCCTCGAGCGGATCATGGGCACCGACCCCTACAGCGTCGACGCCCTGATCGCACGGCGGAACTACCTCGTCGACCAGATCCTCTCGCAGCAACGCCCCCACCTGCAGGAGCTCGAGGAAGCCGGAGGTGGCAACGGCGAGACCCCTACCCCGCGCCGCAAACCCGCCCGGCGCAAGGAGCAGGCCGTCTGACCGGTTCAGGCCGGACCCGACCTGGTCCGACCTGAACCGCGGATCCGGCGTCCCTCCCCAGAGTCCCGGATCAATCGTCGGCGAGATACGTGCGGACGTACTTCTCCATCGCCGGTGTCGGCTTCCACCAGCGCGCCACACCCATGTCGTCGGCGACACGGTTCGCGGCGAGGTAGCCCGGCCCGCCGATCACGAGCCCGCCCGGATACGTGGACGCCCCGTTCACGTAGAGGCCGTCGATGGGCGTGGCCGTGCTCGAGCAGTCCTGGTTCGGGCGGAGGCTGCCGAGCTGGATCGGGTTGTAGTCACCGTGCTTGATCGAGCCGCGCCGCATGTTCGGGAGGCGGATCTCGATGTCCTCGGGCGTCTCGAGTGCGGTCATGAGCAGGTTCGCGCCGCCCATGTTCGGTGCCGCGTCCTGCCACTTCGACAGCATGGCAGCCTCGATCTCGGGGCCGCGCTGCTCCCAGCCGCCTTCGATGTCGTAGGGCGCGTGCATCTGGAAGAACGACACGTGCCGGCCCGGATGACGGCTCAGGTGGGGATCGAACGTGGTCTGGCACGTCGTGTGGCCGCCCATCACGGCCGTGTCGAGGCGGCCCGACGTGACGTTGCCCCAGTGCTCCACGATCTGGTCCGTGCCCTCGAAGCCGACGATCGTCATGAAGGACTCGTCGACCCAGGGGTCACCGCAGATGTGACGCGGTGCGTCCTCGGAAGCAACGTGGAGCGTCGTGTAGCTCCACTTGTCCCATTCCCAGCCCGAGACCTCGTCCTTGAGGTTCCCCGGCAGGTTCTCCGGGCCGACGAGATCGAGGAACGTCGAGTGCGGATCGAGGCTCGAGATCACGACCTTGCTCTTCAGGGTGCGCCCCTCCCAGAGCTCGACACCGGACACGGCGCCGTTCTCGAGCGTGATCTTGTTGACCTGTGACGAGTCGAGGATGCAGCCGCCCGCCCGTACGAACTCGCGGGCGAGGGAGGCACCGAGCTTGTGCGAACCCCCCTGGCAGTAGCACTTGTTCATGGCCCGATCGAGGAGGAGCGGCACGAAGAAGCCCACACCCGTCTCGTTCGGGTCGAGTCCCCACATGCACGTCACGTAGAGCATGAGCGCCCGCACGCGGTCGTCCTCGAAGTGCTCCGAGACGATCTCGAGCGGGCTCATCTCGCTCAACTCGAGCATCTGCTGCCCGAGCTCCGTGCGCCCCATCGCCTCGATCATGTCGATCGGCGCCATGGGAGGGATGTACGTGGCGGGGGCAACGATCTCACGCGCGATCTTGCGCCAGTCCCGCATCACGCGGCCGAAGTTCACGGCATCCTGCGTCGAGAACTTGTGGATCGAATCGACCGTGTCCTCGAGCATGCGCGTGAGGAGCAGCGACTTGCCGTCCGGGAAGACCATGGACGTCTGCAGGTTCGGCTTGATCCAGACGAGACCGTGCGTGGCGAGGTCGAAGTCGACGAGCACGGGCATGAAGTCGACCATCATGTGGTAGACGGCGTGGATGTTGGAGTAGTAGCCGGGGAAGAGGATCTCCTCCGTGGCGAGTCCCCCGCCGATCTCGTAGCGGCGCTCGACGAGTGCGACTTTGAGGCCTGCCTTCGCCAGGTAGGCCGCCGTCATGAGGCCGTTCGGTCCGGCGCCGATCACGACGGCGTCCCACTCGCTCTCTATCGGGAACTCCGAGAAGAAGCTCTGCGGATGCGGCCGGCCCTCGAGTTCTTTGACCATCTTCGCGTTCCTCCGTGATCAGGATGCGTTCGCGGCACGCTTGCCGGGCTCGGGGATGTACCAGGGTGAGGCGTACCACCAGTCGCCCGGGTCGGCGACCTCGTCCTCGATCAGGATGTGCATGAGGTTGTAGGCAACGGCCATGAGGCAGAGGCCTCCCGGATGCGCCGCCGACTGGTGGGCGAGGTAGAGGCCGTCGATGCCGGGCACGCGGTAGCGGGCGAGCTCGGGGAGGGGACGCTCGTTCCACCACTGGTCACGGTCACAGCGGATGCCGTACCACGAACCGCCGAGCATGCCGGTGTTGCGGATCTCCTGCTCGTAGGGCGAGTCGCTCCACATGCGGATGAGGTTGTCGTCGTCGAGGTTCTCGACGATGCAGGCGAAGCTCGCCCGCATGAACTCGTCCCAGATCTTCTTCTGGTTCTCCTTGTCCATGGCGTCCATGCCGTCGACGTTGTACTGCGGAGTCGGCACCATCATCCAGAGCGGACCGTTCACGACCATGTCCGGACGTGTGCACTGCGGGTTCGTCTCGTCGTAGAGCGAGCTCGCGACGAGACCCCACATCGCCTCGTCCGGTGACAGCGTCATGTTCTCCTGGCGGCCGAGCACGTTCTCGACGTTCTTGAAGTAGATCTCGCGGGACTCCATGTTGAAGAACGCACCCGTGAACGCGTCCTTCGGAGGCGGGAGGCGGTACTTGTCGCGGTAGCGCAACTCCTCCCGCGTCAGGTAGTGCGTCATGTAGAGGCTGCCGCCCTTGAGGCTCAGGTCCTTGATGCGCTGCAGGAAGCCGGCGTCGAGGTGGCGTGGTCCGAGCATGTCGAGGAACGTCGGCTTGATGTGGGAGGCGCTGATGACTGCCTTGCGGGCGTTGATGACCTTCGCTCCCCACGTCGCGTCGTCGCGGAGACGGACGCCGGTCGCGCGGCCGTTGCTCACGATGATCTCCTCGACGGGGCAGCACGTGCGGAACACGGCGCCGTGCGCCGTGGCACAGCGGAAGATCGCGTGGTAGTAGCCGTGCATGTTGCCCCGCGCCGCGACCGGCTTCGCGATCGCAGGCGGCATGACCGTGGCGACGCTGCACAGCGCCGGGATCGCGACGCCCTCCATGTGGCCGTGCGCCCCCGAGCTGAGGGCGATGTAGGCCTGCGAGACCTTGAACGGCTCGGTGTCGAGATACTCGTCCATGAGGTCGAACATGGTCATCTCGAGGAGCTCACGCGTCCACATGTCGGGCTGGTACTGCTTGTAGACCTGCATGAACGGGATCGTGTCCTCGTTCAGCTCCACGTCCTGGGGATGCGGTGGGCACCAGAACGTCGACCGCATGAGGTCGCGGAAGGCGTCGAGGCCCGAGAGCATGAGGCAGATCTTCGCCCACCCCATCTTGTCCTTGTCGGTGACCTGGGAGAGGCCGTCACGCGTGAAGATGTAGCGGTCGGTGTCGAGCTCGACCGTCGTGCGCGGATCCCAGTCCATGCGGAAGCCGTACTTCCAGAGCTCGAGCTGCTCCCACCCGGGGGCGGACCCGCCGTAGTTGGCGATGGCGTGGGGCTGGATGCGCACACCGGCGATCGGTTCGGCCGTCTCCTGCGCGCCGCCACACTCGGGACGCTCCTCGAGCACGCAGACGCTCAGGCCCGCCTTGGCGAGGTACGCGGCAGTCGAGGTCCCATTGTGTCCGGCCCCGATGATGACGACGTCGTAGGTCTCCTGGTTTGCCACCATGCCCCCTTGGCCTCACCTGGCCGCCGTCAGTATCGCACGCGAGATAGCTTTCCCGCAAGATACCTCGCTGTCGCCCCCTGCCTCAGTGGCCTGCCGTCTCGATGATCACGACGAGGCGCCGGAGCGCCTCGTCGATCTGCTCGAGCTCCTTCGCCGACGTCGAGTGGAGAAGCGCGTGCGTGCTCGCGAGGAAGGCTTCGAAGGCCTCCTCCTCGCGGGCGATCCCTGTGGGGGTCAGGTGCACGAGCTTGCTGCGCCGGTCGTCGGGATCCTCGACTCGCTCGACGAGACCCAGGCTCTCGAGGCGCTTGAGCATCTTCGTCATTCCGCCCGAGGACCGCTCGAGCAGGGTGTAGAGCTCGTTCGGAGCCATCCGGTATGGAGGGCCGGCGCGACGCAGCGCGGCGAGGACGGCGTAGTCGCTCGGGTTCAGGTCGAGCGGCCTCAGCACCGCGGCCTGGAACCCCTCGATCTGGAGGCTCAGCCGCGCGAGGAGCGAGATCAGGACGAGCCCCGACGTGTCCTCCGCGTCCGGGTACTCCCTTGCCCACGCAGCAGCGAAGTCGTCGACCCAGCGTGTCTCGTCCATGTCAGGTCCCGGCGAAACGCCCTGTGTAGAAGGCGAAGCGGTCGCGGATCCTCCCCTCGGTCAGACCGTACGTCTCGAGCTCGTATTCGTGCGTCCCGTGCTCACCCTGGGGGTGGGCCGCGGCGTGACCGGCGAAAGTCGCCTCCAGCTCGGCCGGCAGCGGGAGCCGGAAGTGATCGTAGATCGACCGCACGGCACCGACGGGCTCGGCGACGATGTCGTCGAAGCGGATGTCCACGATCCGGGCCGGGTCGATCGACTCCCGGCACGCCATGCTGTGCTCCATCTTGCGCGCCAGGTATTCCATCACCACGGGCCCGAGATCACGCCGCTCGAACGCACGCCCCTTCATGAGCGCCTCCATCATGCTCGAGTAGGAGGCGACGCACTCGACCGGATCCCGGTGGGTCACGACGATCGAGCAGTCCGGGAACATGTCGACGAGGATGTCGAGCGCCCACAGGTGAGCCGGGGTCTTGAGAAGGAACCGGGTGCCGGGCCGCTGCCACTGCAGCATGCGAAGCAGATCGGCGTAGTAGAGGTAGCTCTGGCGGTGGTCCTGCGCCTCGAACCACTCCCCGTACGGCTGCATGAGGACCTCGATGCCGAACTGCACGTCCTGGAACGTGTGGTTCAGGAGGTGGATGCACTCCTCGGGCGTGTCGGCACTCGTGTGGTGGATCCTGTCGAAGTCCGGGTTCTCGTCGTACATGCGGTCCATGAAGTCGCGCATGGCGACGAAACGCGGATCGTCCTCCTGCGGCGGATTCCCGGGGAGGGGCGACGGGTTCAGGCCCTCCCAGAGCTGCATGGGGCGGGCAGCCGGATCCTGCGCGAGAAGGTTGAGGAGCGCCGACGTCCCCGTACGGGGCAGCCCCGTGAGGTACATGGGCGCCTCGATCGCCACGTCCCGGATCTCGGGGTGGGCTCGCCACGCATCCTCGATGCGGAGGCGTTCCATGAGGAGCCCGAGGACCCGCCCCCGCAGACGGCGGCACGCGTCGGTGTCGAAGCCGTTCTCCTCGTAGGTCTCGAGCAGCACGCCGAGGCCTTCGCGGAAGTCGTCCGCCCCGAAGTCGGCGAGGCCGGTCCCCTGCCGTGCCTCCTCGAGCAGTTCGCTCACGTCGAGTGACGCGCCGCTCATGCGGGGGACGCCGCCAGGTCGGAGAGCTTCACGACGGATGCACGCGGTTCGGGATGCTCCTTCGCGCCGACCCAGCGCACGCACATCGTGCCGTGGCCGTGGCCGCACGTGTCGAGCCAGTTCGCCACGCCCGGATCCGACGCCGCGACGACGATGCGCACCGAGCCGTCCGGCCGGTACTGCGCCGTGCCCTGGTTCAGGTGGATCTGGTGGTACCGGTAGTCGAGGCTCTCCATCCAGTAGTTCGCGAGCTGGAAGTTCCAGAAGTCGCACTCGGGCGGGGTGAGGTCGACGACGAGCGCCTCGTCGTCCGCGAGCTCGAACCAGCCGTGGTAGTAGGCGATGTTGGGGTCACCACCCGCGGCGAGGGCCGTCTCGGGTGGGAAGCGCGGCAGCTCGTTGGGCCGCGTGCGGAAGCCCTCGGTCCAGGCCGCGAACATCTGCGACGCAGCCTGCACGAAGGTCGGGACCTCGTGCAGGGCCTTGTCGATGCGGGCGGGAGTCACCGGGCGCGGCGTGCTCGGAGCGTCGAGACGTTCGATGTGCACCTGGGCGAGCACCTCGGTGTCGTGGTCGACACGGGTCTGGCGGACCTGGATCATGCGCGTCTCGGGCGACATGCGCAGCCAGTTGGCGGCGGACGGCTCCTCGACCGAAGCGATGATCTCGAAGCGGCCGCCGTCGTCGAGGGCGAGGTCCCTCGCGTCGAGATGGCCTGCCGTGTCGAGCGATCCGGTCTTGCCGTAGCCGCCTTCCTGGGCACCGAACCCCAGATAATGGACGGTGCCGCGTGTGCCCGTGAGGCGGTATGTGTAGGCCCCGTTCACGGGCGCGGCGAGGTAGACGTTGTCGGGGTTGTCCATGCCGAGCTTGATGGTCTCGTCGACCGCGCGTGTGAATGCGGGCGCCTCGGGGTCGGGGACCTCGAGGAAGAAGTTGAGTGCCGCGCGTGTGAGGCGCGTCAGGTATCTCCAGCCTTCCGCCCGGTCCTGGGGATCCATCGGGACCGAGTCGGCGAGGACGACCGCGCCCGCCTCCTTCAGGGCGTCGCAGAACTCCGACCAGATCCGACCGTCCAGCACCCCGGCGGTGACGGCGTCGTCCGACTCGGCTGCGTTCACTGGACCTCCCCCTCGACGCGGACCGAAACCGTACCCCCACGCCGGTGCACGGACAAAGGGAGGCGGGGTCCGTGGGTCATTGCCATGGGAGTTGGGGCGGCAGCCGCCGAGGGCGAGCCATCCGACCTTTGAACGGTCCGAAACGTAGACAGGAAGCGGCGTGTCGCCGCGTCGGGCCAGGCTCGGACACCCACGGGACCTACCTGGCCGAAGGCGCATGATTTCCTGGGGTTTCGTCCCGGAATGGGTGGTTCTTGTCGCAGTCGCGTGTTGGACTCGAACACATGTTCGAGTGAGGTGATCGGTGTCCGACCAACGGACGGCTATCGGGGGTAGAAGGATGGTCGCAGCCCACAGCGACTACCACGAAGAAGAAGACGAAGGCTGGGGGGCGGGACGGGCCGACGTCCTCTCCGAGGAGATCCGGGCCGCCCACACCGAAATGGCCCGAGCGCAGGCGAAACTGTTGCGTCTCACCTGCGAGTACGACCGGGAACGGTACTGGGAGGCAGACGGTGCCCACTCCAACGGCGAATGGCTCGCCTGGTTCCTGGACGTGAACACGGCGACGGGGCGGGACTGGGCTCGGACCGCCCGCCGCCTCCAAGACCTCCCCGCTCTCACCGATGCCCTCGCGGAGGGTGACCTGTCCTATGACCAGGTACGAGTCGTCGCCCGCTTCGCCGAACCCGAAACCGAGGAGACGTGGGTGGGGCGAGCCCAGAGGTACTCGCCCGCCGAGCTGGAACGTATCGCCCGCCGCTACCGGCCCGTCACGTCGCAGGAATCCGAAGACACGCATGCGGGCCGCTATCTGCGCTATCGCACCGATACGGCCAGACGAGTCGTACGAGGCAGCTTCGAACTACCCGAAGACGACGGCGCCACCCTCGTCAAGAGCCTCGAACGCCGAGTCGCCCTCACCTCTGCCCGGGACGATCCCGACGCCGAACATGTCCCCTACGAGGCACACCTCGCCGACGCCCTCGTCGACCTCGCCGCCTCCCACATCGCCGTCGACACCGACTGTGACCGGGCCACCATCGTCGTCCAGGTCCCCGTCACAGCCCTCACCACCGAATCCGAAACTGCGGGACCGGGCGGTTGGATCCTCTCAGGCCCCCCCATCTCAGCCGAAACGGCCTACGGACGTGATCGCTACGAATCACGTCCGCCCCTATTCGCCTGTGACGCCAGATTTCAGACAGTCCTCTTCAGCGAGGACGGAACCGCCCGCAGTGTCGGGTCCCTCCGCCGTTCCGTACCCCCCCACCTCTCACGCATCATCCGCCTCCGTGACGTCACGTGCCGCTGGCCCGGCTGTGAACGCACGTCCCGCCTTCACGTCCACCACATCGTCCACTGGGCCCGCGGCGGCCCCACCACCACCGCCAACTGCACAGCCCTCTGCCCCCGCCACCACCGCCACGTGCACGAAACCGGCTACCAGATCGAAGGCGACGCCGACCACACCCTCACCTTCAAACGCCCCGACGGCAAGACCATCGACATCCGCCCACCCCCACCCCCCTGAGAGCGCGGCCCAGCGCACTGTCACATGGACATGTGACCTAGGTTCGGGGTTTGATTCCCCGCTCCGGCTCCACGAAGCCCCACGAGTCCGGATCCCACCTTTGAGAGGAGTCGGAGATGACGTTCGTGCGGATCTGTGCGGGTGTGACCGTGGTTGTGCTCACGCTGGGTCTTGTGTGGCTGATCGGAATGCGGACGAAGCTGTCGCCCGTGATCGACTTCCAGCGGCGGGTCAACCGGCGCCTCGTCAACCCCCGCCAGATGCGCACCGCCGGTACGGAAGGGTCATACGCGGGCGTCGTCCGCCACACGGGCCGCGAGAGCGGAAGGCAGTACGAGACTCCCGTGGTGCCGCTCCCCACCTCCGACGGCTTCGTGATCCTCCTGGTCTACGGGGCGCGGTCCCACTGGGTACGCAACGTGCTGGCGGCGGGGACGGCCACGATCGTGTACGAAGGCGAGACGTGCGACGTGGTGGAGCCCGAGATCATCCCGGTCGCCGAAGCCGGCCGCGAGTTCAGCGCCCGGGAGCGCCGCGAGATGTGGGTGTTCGGCAACAAGACGTGCCTCCGCCTGCGCCGCGCCGGCCCACCGTCCGGTCCGTAACCGGGAACCAAGAGCTCCGAGTCACGCGAGGCAGCGACACATCCCCGCAGGTGCTGGTATCCACGCGGCGGCACAGCGAGGTCCTTGCGGGCGTTGCCGGGGGAGTGCCCGGACTGGTGGGGAATCTCTTCCACGATGCGCACACGGCGGTTCTCATGCGGGAACACGGTGTCGGCACCAATCCGTTGACAGAGCGTGCGCTCGAAGTGTGACGGTTTCGTAGACGTAGCGGGACATGTTCACGAGGACTCGAGCCCGGCGAGGGCGGTGCGGATGCGGGGCGCGGCAGTCTCCTTCA
>JADZDR010000046.1 GCA_020850945.1 Acidimicrobiia bacterium
CTGACCGGCGAGGTCCTCGAGGGTCGCGTACTTCTCCTCGTTCTCCTTGGTCACGAGGAGTGACTGCTCCGCGTCGAAGTACGGGTCCGTGAAGGCGACCTGCTCCTTGCGTTCGTCGGTTATCGTCATCGCCGACGCGACCATGTCGCAGTCGCCCGCTTCGAGTGAGGCGAGGATCGTGTCGAAGACGGTCACGCGCCACGCTGTCTTCAGATCGAGATGCTCGGCCATGGCGTCAACGAGATCGACGTCGAAGCCGGTGTACTCACCGGGGGCGTCTTCCTTCTCGAACTCGAACGGCGGGTAGGGGATGTCGGAGCAGACAGTGAGCGTCTGCTCCTCGATGAGGTCGAGGTTGCCGGTCTGGCCTTGGGCGGCGTCCGTGGTGGTGGTGGAGTCCGCACTGTCGCTGCCACCGCACGACGCCGCCACGAGGCCGACAACGCACAGGATCGCAACGAGCCCGAGGATCGCTCGCGACGCCCGGTGGGGGGTCTTTGCTGCCATGGGGACCTCCGATCTCAGCCACAGCCCGATTCCCGCACCACGCGGGATGCGGATGCTATCCGGGAGAGGGCCGGTCCGCTCGGACCGCGGCCGCAGGGGCGCGTGCGCCCCTCGTCAGGGAGCTTCGGCTCTCAGCGTGTACCCCACGAGTAGGACTGCTTCTCGAGGTGGAGATATGTGAACGCCTCCGCGTTCCGCACGCCTGGCAGAGCACGGATCACGTCGTTGACGAGGTCGAGGAGATGCCCCGGGTCTTCGCACACGACCTCGGCTAGGAGGTCGAAACGGCCCGCGCAGACCACGACGTAGTCGACCTCCTCGAGCTTGGCGAGCGTGGACGCGAGCTCACGCAGGTCTCCGTCGGCACTGATCCCGAGCATCGCCTGCACGTCGAAGCCGAGCACGAGCGGATTCGTGACGGCGACGACCTGCATGACACCGCTGCCGACGAGTCGCTGCACGCGCTGGCGCACGGCGGCCTGGGAGAGCCCGACCCGCGGTCCGAGCTTCGCGTACGGCAGGCGTCCGTCCATCTGCAGCTCGCGGACGATCGCCTTGTCCACCTCGTCGAGTTGGACCTCGTGCGACTCGTTCACCCGGGGAGCACCTCCGAGAGGGGGACGGCCTTGCGGTCGAGCGCCCGCGCAACGGCGTTGTTCGTGATCGAGCCACAGCACGTGTTGAACCCGGACGCGATCGCCGGATCGAGCGCAGCCGCGGCGAGGCCGTTCACGGCGAGCGTCGTCACGAACGGAAGAGTCGCATTCGTGAGCGCGTACGTGGAGGTCTGGGGCACCGCGCCGGGAATGTTCCCAACCGCGTAGTGCAGGACCTCGTGGACCTCGTAGACGGGATCGTGGTGTGTGGTCTCCCGCGATGTCGCGATGCAGCCACCCTGGTCGATCGCCACATCCACGATTACGGCGCCGGGCTTCATCGTGCGCACCAGGTCCTCGGACACGAGGGTGGGGGCGCGCCCTCCCGGTACGAGCACAGCCCCGATCACGAGATCGGCCTCGGCCACCTTGCGCTCGATCACACCCAGGTTCGACGCGAGCGTCGTGATCCGCTCGCCGTGAATCTGGTCGATGAAGCGCAGCCGGTCGGGGTTCCTGTCGAGCAGGTCGACCTCTGCGCCCATGCCCCACGCGATCCGGGCTGCGTTCCATCCCACGTTGCCGGCGCCGAGGACGAGGACGCGGGCGGGCTGGACACCGGGCGCGCCGCTCAGGAGCACACCGCGGCCGCCGTTCGGACGTTCGAGCCAGTGCGCCCCGATCTGGACGGACATGCGGCCTGCCACTTCGCTCATCGGCGCGAGGAGTGGAAGGGACGTGTCCGCGAGCTGCACGGTTTCGTAGGCGACGCCCGTCACCTCACGTTCGAGGAGCGCAGTCGCGACGTCCGGATATGCAGCGAGATGGAGGTAGGTGAACAGGATCTGACCGGGACGCATGAGGGGGAACTCAGGCGCTTGGGGTTCCTTGACCTTGCACACGAGGTCCGCTCGTTCCCACACGTCCGTCGCCGCCGGCACGATCACAGCGCCGGCCGCCTCGTAAGCCTCGTCGTGGATACGTGAATACTCACCTGCGTCGTGTTCGACGAGGACGTTGACACCGTTGCCCCGCAGCTCACGGACACCGTCGGGGGTTATTGCCACGCGGTACTCGTCGTCCTTGACCTCTCTCGGGACGCCGACTGTGACGGTCATGCCACGAACCTCTCCCATGTCTCGGACAGGGCCTTGCGCAGGATTCCGTTGATCTCTTCGATCTGTTCTGGCCCCGAGACGAGCGGGGGGGCGAGCTGCACGACGGGGTCGCCCCTGTCGTCCGCCCGGCAGATGAGGCCGAGCTCGAAGAGGCGGGGTGACAGGAAGCCCCTCAGCATCTCCTCCTCCTCCTCGCCCTCGAAGGTCTCGCGCGTGCCCTGATCCTTGACGAGCTCGATACCCCAGAAATACCCGGCGCCGCGCACGTCACCCACGATCGGGATGTCCCCGAGGTCGAGGAGGGCGTCACGGAACCCGGATTCGTTCGACCGCACGTTCTCGAGCACTCCCTCGCGCTCGAAGACATCGAGGTTCTCGAGCGCGACGGCGCAACTCACGGGGTGGCCGGCGAACGTGAGGCCGTGCAGGAAGGTCTCCCGTCCACCCTCGAAGGGTTCCGCGACTCGATCCGAGATGAGAGTCGCGCCCAACGGCGCGTAGCCCGAGGTGAGTCCCTTGGCCACGGTGATGATGTCGGGCTGGTACCCGTAGCGCTCGCACCCGAACATGTACCCGAGCCGCCCGAACGCGCAGATCACCTCGTCCGACACGAGGAGGATGCCGTACTTGTCGCATATCTCGCGGACACGCTGGAAGTAGCCCTCGGGTGGTGTGAAACAGCCGCCCGCGTTCTGGACGGGCTCGAGGAAGACGGCGGCAACCGTGGAGGGGTCCTCGCGCAGGATGGCGCGCTCGATGTCGTCCGCGCACGCGAGCGTGCACGACCCGACGTGGGCACAGAGCTGGCACCGATACTGGTTCGTGTTCACGCAGTGATGACCGCCCGGCGTGACGGGTTCGTACGGTGCGCGGATCGACGCGAGGCCGGTGATGGCAAGGGCGCCGAGGGTCGTGCCGTGGTATGCGAGGTCCCTCGCGATCACCTTGAACCTGCCCGGCTCACCTTGCGACCTGTGGTACTGGCGGGCGAGCTTCCACGCCGTTTCGACCGCCTCGGATCCGCCTGTCGTGAAGAAGACCCTGTTGATGTCACCGGGGGCGAGGCCGGCGAGGCGGGCGGCGAGCTTGATCGCCGTCGGGTGCGCGTACGTCCAGATGGGGAAGTAGCCGAGGTCTCCCGCCTGCTTTCCCGCGGCCGCCGCCATCTCGCTGCGGCCGTGCCCCACTTGCACGACGAAGAGGCCGGACAGGCCGTCCAGGTATCGCTTCCCCCGCGAGTCCCACACATAACAGCCTTCGCCGCGGCTGATGATGTGGGGAGCCGTGTCGTCGGCGAGGGGTGTGAAGTGCATCCAGAGGTGGTCTGCGGCGAGCCGCTCGAGCTCCTCGACCGTGGGTTCCATGATGTGGCGATCCTCCGATCACGACCTGGCCTATACCAATGAATCGGTCGAAACCACCCTATCTTGAAAGCGATTCACCGACAAGGGTGCGTCTCCACGAGTGATTTGCTTGCACGCACGCCTCTTCCCAGTGCCGGAGGCGCCACGTGATTCGTGCCCCCAACCGCGGAATCTGCCGCATGGCGCGGTGATTGCCAGCGAATCCGTTGCATGAGCGGGAAGATCATTGCAGAATCAGTCGTAGCAGCCGGGGAGCGACGAGGAGGACGTAGGGCGTGACACACGAGAACTACATCGGCGGCAGGTGGGTGGCGGCCGCATCCGGTGAGACGGACGCGGTGATCTCGCCCGCGACAGGTGAGATGATTGCCGAGGTGCCGTCCAGCACGGCAGCAGACGTGGACACCGCCGTCGCCGCCGCCCGCAGTGCTTTCGAGGAATGGGGTGGCGCCACGCCGCGCACGCGAAGTGAGGCGCTGCATCGACTCACGGACGGGATCGAGGACAACGTCGACACCCTCAAAGCGCTCGAAAGCCAGAACGTCGGCAAGCCCGTCTCGATCATCGACTTCGAGTTCGACCTCCTCATCGACAACATGCGGTTCTTCGCGGGCGGTGCCCGGTTCCTCGAGGGACGCGCGGCCGGTGAGTACCTCGACGGGTACACGTCGATGCTGCGCCGTGACCCGCTCGGCGTCGTGGGATCCATCGCCCCCTGGAACTACCCCCTCAACATGGCGATCTGGAAGATCGGCCCCGCCCTCGCCGCGGGCAACACCGTCGTCCTCAAGCCGAGTGAGCTCACCCCGCTCACGGCACTGAAGCTGGCCGAGATCTCCGCGGACGTGCTGCCTGCGGGCGTCCTCAACGTCGTGTGCGGCCAGGGTGAGACGGCGGGCGCCTCCCTCGTCGCCCATCCGGACGTGGCGATGATCTCCCTCACCGGTGACGTGAGCACGGGCCGCCTCATCGCGGCTGCTGCGGCCGAGACCCTCAAGCGGGTGCACCTCGAGCTCGGCGGCAAGGCCCCGGTGATCGTCTTCGACGATGCCGACCTCGACGCGGTCGTGACCGCCGTCAAGGAAGCGGGCTTCTACAACAGCGGACAGGACTGCACGGCGGCCTGCCGCGTGATCTCGGGACCGGGCATCTTCGACGACGTCGTCTCTTCCCTCACGGACGCGGTCGGCACCATCAACATGGGTGATCCGAGCGACCCCGACGTGGAGATGGGCCCGGTCGTCTCGGACGCGCAACTCGCCCGCGTCGCCGGGATGGTCGACCGCGCCCGCGAGGCCGGCGCCGAGGTCCCTGTCGGAGGATCGGCGCAGGATGCCGCCGGCTTCTTCTACAACCCCTCCCTTGTCGTGGGGCCGGCTCAGGACAGCGAGATCGTGCAGCGTGAGGTCTTCGGCCCCGTGGTCTCCGTGCAGCGGTTCGCCGACGACGACGAGGCGATCGCGTGGGCGAACGGGGTCGACTACGGCCTCGCGGCGAGCGTCTGGACGCGGGACGTGAGTCGGGCGATGCGAGCCGCTCGCGCCCTGCAGTTCGGTTGTGTCTGGGTGAACGATCACATCCCGATCGTGTCCGAGATGCCCCATGGTGGCTTCAAGCAGTCCGGCTACGGCAAGGACATGTCCCTGTACGCGATCGAGCACTACACAGAGCTCAAGCACGTGATGGTGAAGTTCACATGACCAACGCAGACGAAGGCCTCCTCGCCCGCGCAGCGGCGATCGCGGCCGACGAGACCGAGTTGCTCCTCGCCCGTACGCAGGGTTCGCGCAGCCTCTTCGAGACAGCCTCCGAGTTCATGCCGTGGGGTGTGGCGTCTTCCTTCCAGGCGAACGACCCCTATCCGATCTACCTCGCGCGGGGGGCGGGCAGCCGCGTGTGGGACGTCGACGACAACGAGTACGTCGACTTCCACGGCGGCTTCGGGGCCAACATCGTCGGCCACGCCCACCCCGCGATCGTCGCCGCGATCGAGAGAGCCGCCACGACCGGCACCCATTTCGCCGCGACCACACCCACAACGGTCGCGCTCGCCGAGGAGCTGTGCCGCCGCTTCGGCCTCGACCGCGTTCGCTTCACGAACTCGGGCACGGAATCCACGATGGACGCGATCCGCGTGGCACGCGCGGCCACAGGCCGCGAGCATGTCGTGAAGGTCGAGGGCTCCTACCACGGCCATCACGACACGGTCATGTTCTCCGTCGTCCCCAACTCCGACCAGATGGGGGGCCGCGACCAGCCGGCGTCGGCCCCGATGTCGAGAGGTATCCCCGAAGACGTCGCCCGGCACACGCTCGTCGTCCCGTTCAACGACGTCGCGGCCTTCGAGCAACTCGCCGCCACCCGCGGTGACGAGATCGCATGCCTCATCCTCGAGCCGGTCATGATGAACATCGGCATCGTGGTGCCTGCACCGGGCTACCTCGCCGGTTTGCGACGTGTCTGCGACGCGCACGGCATCGTGCTCGTCTTCGACGAGGTGAAGTCGGGCGCGACGATCGCGGCGGGCGGTGCGACCGAGCGTTTCGGTGTCCAACCGGACCTCGCGTGCTTCGCGAAGGCGGTCTTCGGAGGCACACCCGGTGGCGCCTTCGGCGGCCGGGCTGACGTCATGGAGGTCATCGAGCACGGCTGCGCGCAGCAGGGGACGTTCAACGGCAATCCACTCGTCACGTCTGCCGCCCTCGCCGCCCTCACGGAGGTGTTGACGCCGGAGGCGTACCTCCGCCTCGCCGACCTCGGCGCGCGACTCGCCGCCGGCCTGCGCGAGGCGATCGTTGCGCACGGCCTCCCTGCCCACGTGACCGATCTCGGTGCCAAGGGTTGCGTATCCTGGCGGCATGAGCCCTTGGGTAGCTATCGAGACTTCCTCGAGACCGTACCCGAGCTCTACGAGGCGTCCTTTCCCTGGGTCCTCAACCGCGGTGTCTTCATGACACCCGGCGACGAGGAGCAGTGGACGCTCTCGGTGCAGCACTCCGACGCCGATATCGACGACTACGTCGAGGCCTTCGGATCGTTCTGTGAGAGTCTTGCGGGGAGCTGAATGCGATGCGGGACACCGACGTGACCGAGCCGGCCGGGACAGTTGCCCGGCAGACGTCTCCGGCAGATGGCAAGGACGTCGTCATCGACATCGACCACGTGACGAAGCGCTTCGCCGACTATGTGGCGGTCTCCGACGCCGACTTCCAGATCCACCAGGGAGAGTTCTTCTCGCTGCTCGGGCCCTCGGGCTGTGGCAAGACGACGACGTTGCGCATGATCGCCGGCTTCGAACAGCCGAGCGAGGGTGCGATCCGCCTCGAAGGCGTGGACGTATCCAAGGTCCCGCCCTACCGGCGCAACGTCAACACCGTCTTCCAGCACTACGCGCTCTTCCCCCACATGACGGTGTGGGACAACGTCGCCTTCGGCCCCCGCAGCCAGAAGGTGCCCAAGCACGAGATAGCCGGCCGCGTAGACGAGCTCCTCGAAGTGGTCCGCCTCTCCGACTTCGCGAACCGCAAGCCCGTGCAGCTCTCGGGCGGTCAGCAGCAGCGCGTCGCCCTCGCCCGGGCGCTGGTCAACTACCCCAGCGCCCTCCTCCTCGACGAGCCCCTCGGCGCCCTCGACCTCAAGCTGCGCCAGGCGATGCAACTCGAGCTCAAGCGCATCCAGCGCGAGGTCGGAATCACCTTCGTGTACGTCACGCACGACCAGGAGGAAGCGCTCACGATGAGCGACAGGATCGCTGTCATGAACGCCGGCCATGTCGAGCAGATCGCACCACCGGTCGAGATCTACGGCCGGCCGGAGACGGTCTTCGTGGCGGGCTTCATCGGCCAGGCGAACCTGTGCCGGGTCAAGGTCCTGTGCTGCAACAGGGGCACGGCAGACTACGAGTTGTGCGGACAGACACTGCACGTCGCGTTCGACTCGGACGAGTTCAGGGACGGGTCTGACGGAACTCTCATGGTGCGCCCCGAACGCGTGCGTGTCCACACCTCCCCACCCGCCGACGACACCGGCGTGCAACTGACGATAACCAGCCTCGTGTTCCAAGGGCCGATCCTGCGCGTGGCCATGCGAACCGCGGACGACGACGAGATCGTGGCGCACGTCGGCACGGAGACGGAGATACCCGATGTGCGCCCGGGCGACACGGTGTGGGTGACGTGGGAGTCCGATGCCGCGACCCTGCTGCCGCCCGGGCCCGCCCCCGCGCCCGGCGACGAAGCCGAAGAGATCCCAGGTGAGACGGCTACGAGCGATCCCGCCCGTGGACACGACGTGGAGGAGACATGATGAGGGGCCCGAAGCACCGCATACATCGGATCACCGCGCAGGACCTGTCGCGACGACGATTCCTCGGGACCGGCTTCGTCGGTGGCGGCCTCGCCCTCAGCCCGGCACTGCTCGCCGCGTGCGGGGGCGGGAACGAGGAGTCCGAGACGTCGGATGACACCTCGAGCGAGGGTGGTGCCGGCATCCTGCGCATCTCGAACTGGCCCACGTACATCGATCCCCCCTCCGACGAGGACCCCGGCACCGTGAAGGAGTTCGAGGAGGCAACCGGCCTCGACGTCCAGTACAAGGAGGACGTCAACGACAACGAGGAGTTCTTCGCCAAGATCAAGGAGCCGCTGTCTCGTGGTCAGGACATCGGCACCGATCTCTTCATCGTCACCGACTTCCTCGTGTCCCGCCTCATCTCCCTCGGCATGCTCGAGAAACTCGACGACGCCAAGCTCCCCAACAAGACGAACCTCCTGCCGACGCTCTTCGACGTGGGCTACGACCCGGGGCGTGTCTACAGCCTGCCCTGGTTCTCGGGGTTCACCGGCCTCGGTTACAACATCGAGATGACAGGTGGGGAGATCACGAGCACCGCCGCGCTCTTCGACCCGAAGTACAAGGGTGAGGTCACGATGCTCTCCGACATGCGCGACGGTCTCGGCATGGTGATCCTGCTCGACGGTGGGACAACCGAAGAGGTCACGGAAGCCGACATCCAGAAGGCGGCGGACCGCGTGCAGGCCGCCAAGGACGACGGCCAGATCCGCCGCTTCACGGGCAACGACTACATGGACGACCTCGCCCAGGGGAACATCGCGATCGCGCAGGCGTACTCGGGTGACATCCAGCAGCTCCAACAGGACAACCCGAACCTGCGGTTCGCGGTCCCGCAGGAGGGCGGGGTCATCTTCTCCGACAACATGGTGATCCCGACGACGAGCCAGAACGTGGACGGTGCGTTCCAGTGGATGGACTACGTGTACAACCCGGCGAACAACGCCCAGATCACCGCGTACGTCGCCTACATCTCGCCCGTGCGCGGAGTCGCCGACGAGCTCGCGAAGATCGATCCCGAGCTGGCTGCGAACCCGCTCATCGTCCCCACCGACGAGCTGCTCGCGCTCGGCCACGACTGGCGTCCCCTCACGGAGGACGAAGAGGTCAAGTTCTCCGAGATCTACGCGGAGGTCACCGCGTCGTGACACCGATGCCCGACTGAGCGGCGAGAGGAAGGCAGGTGGCAGGAGTCGCAGCCGAAGGCACGCGCAAGAGCCGCGTCGCGCCTTATCTGCTCTCGATCCCCGCCCTTGCCTGGCTCGCCGTCTTCTTCGTCGTGCCACTCTGGTCGCTCCTGCGCACGTCGCTCTCGACGACTTCGGGGTCCGTCTACCTGCCAGAACAGACCTTCTCGTGGGAGTGGTCGAACTACGCGACGGCCTTCAGCACGTACGGGACCCAGTTCACGCGGTCCTTCGTCTACGCCGGTCTCGCGACGCTTGCCGCACTCCTCCTCGGCTATCCCCTCGCGTACGTGATCGCCTTCAAGGCCGGCAGGTTCAAGAACGTGCTCCTCGGCCTCGTGATCCTCCCGTTCTTCGTCACGTTCCTCGTGCGCACGATCGCCTGGAAGACGATCCTCGGCGACGACGGCTGGGTCGTGTCCCTCCTCCAGACAGTGGGGATCCTCGGTCCCGACGACCACATCCTCAGCACGGCGTTCGCCGTGGTCCTCGGTCTCACCTACAACTTCCTGCCGTTCATGCTCCTGCCCATCTACGTGAGCCTCGAGAAGATCGACATGCGTCTCGTCGAGGCGGCAAGCGATCTCTATTCGCCCGGCGGGCGTGCCTTCCGCAAGGTGATCCTGCCGCTGTCTCTGCCGGGGGTCTTCGCAGGCACCCTTCTCACTTTCATCCCGGCGGCGGGGGACTTCATCAACGCCCAGTACCTCGGCAGCGCGAACACGACGATGATCGGGACGGTCATCCAGAAGCAGTTCCTGATCATCAAGGACTACCCGGTCGCGGCAGCCCTCTCGTTCGTCCTCATGGCGATAATCCTCATCGGCGTACTCGTGTACGCCCGTGTCCTCGGCACGGAGGAGATCGCCTGATGACGGCCGCGACCCGCGCCGCCGTGCCGGAGATGCATCCGGCCACGGCCGAGACGCGCGTCGCCGTCATCGAGAAGCGGTTCGTGCCTCCCCGGTGGCTGCGGCGAACCGGGTCGGTGCTCCTGCGGATGTGGGCCTACTTCGCCCTCGTCTTCCTGTTCCTGCCGATCGCGGTCGTCGTGCTCTTCAGCTTCAACGACCCCGTCGGCAAGTTCAACCTCGTGTGGAAGGGGTTCTCACTCGAAGCGTGGCAGAACGCGTTTGCGATCCCCGGCCTCACGTCAGCGTTCTTCACGAGCCTCCAGGTCGGTGCGGTCTCGACCGTGTTCGCGGTCATCATCGGCTCCCTCATCGCCCTCGCCCTCGTGCGCTACAGGTACAAGGGGGGAGCGGCGACGAATCTGTTCCTCGTCCTGCCGCTCACGGCCCCCGAGGTCGTGCTCGGCTCGTCGCTGCTCGTGCTCTTCCTCGACATGAGCTGGCCCACGGGCTTCTCGACGATCGTCGTGGCACATATCAGCTTCCAGATCAGCTTCGTCGCCGTCACCGTGAAGGCCCGCCTGCGTGGATTCGACTGGACCCTCGAGGACGCGGCGATGGACCTCGGCTCCCCGCCGCTGCGCACATTCCTCCGCGTCACGTTCCCGCTCATCCTGCCGGGCATCATCGCCGCCGCCATGCTCGCCTTCGCCCTCTCCCTCGACGACTTCATCGTCACGTTCTTCGTGAGCGGCTCGGAGGTCACGTATCCGCTGTTCGTGAACAGCGCCGTGAAGACGTCCCTGCCGCCCCAGATCAACGTCCTCGCCACGATCATCCTCCTCGTGAGCCTCGCTCTCATCGGCCTCAACGAGCTCGTACGGCACTGGCGCACGCGGGGGCTACCCGTCGGCTGACGTTCCGCGACTCCCGTTCCTGCGCGCGACTCGCGTTCTTGCGCGCGACTCGCGCCGCTGCGGAAGCGAAACGCGCGCAAGAGCGCGGTTCGCGCGCAAGTTCGGTGGGGTGGGTCGCGGGTTCAGAGGCGTGTGGCCAGGGTGCGGTCCTCGCCGCGGAACCAGACGCCCACGGCGGGAAGCCATGCCGCCCTCCATCTGTGGAAGGGGATCGCCCTGGGAACGAGATCGGCGACGGCGGGCGGTGACCCACCGAGGATCACCTCCGCAGCCTTCGTTCCCATCCACGTGTTCAGAGCGACACCCGAGCCGTTGCATCCGGTTGCGTACAGGATCCCGTCGACCCGGCCGAAATGGGGCATGCGGTCGAGGGTCATCGCCACGTCTCCCCCCCACGCGTGGTCGATGCGCACGCCCTGCAACTGGGGGTGGATACGCAGCATCGAGCGGTACAGGTAGTCGCGCGCGTCCTCGACCGCGCCCTTGCGCAGCGAGCGGCGCCCACCGAATGCCACCCGTCCGTCCGGTGTGAGCCTCCAGTAGAAGAGGAGGTTCTTCGTGTCGACGAACATGCGTCCCCGCGGACTGATCGCCCGTGCGACGGAGACGTCGAGCACCTCCGTCGCGATCATGTAGCTGCCCACTGGAAGGACGCGGCGCCGCAGGGCGGGGATGAGGCCGTCCGCGTAGGCGTTCGTGGCCACGACCACCTCGGCGACATCCACCGGCCCACGCGCTGTTTCGACATGGAACACACCGCCACGCCGCCGTGCGATCGAGGTCACGCGCGTGTGGGGGTGGAGCTCGACACCCGCGTCCGCCGCACGTGTGACGAGAGCGGCATGGAACCGGGCGGGGTGGAGCGCGCCCGTCATCTCGTGCAGGAGCCCGGCAGGGAAGACCTCGGAGCCGATCTCGGCTGCCAGCTCGTCCCCCGACAGGAACCTCGCATCCTCCCCTGCCGCGATGTGCTCGGCCACCTCCGCTCGCACGTCCTCCACCTTCGACCTGTGGTGGGCGAGATGGAGGCGGCCCGTCCTCTCGTAGTCGAAGTCGTACAGCTGCGCGAGCTTCTCGATGAGATCGAAGGCTTCGTGCACCTCCCGGTACATGCGCCGGCCGAGGTCGCCGTAGCGCTGCTCCAGAGTCACGGGCCCGGCCTTGAGCTCGGGAATCACCATCCCGCCGTTGCGTGTGCTCGCCCCGAACCCGAGTTGCTCCGTCTCGCAGACGACGACGCTGTGCCCGGCCTGGGCGAGATCGTGAGCGGCGGAGAGGCCGCAGTACCCGCCGCCGACCACGAGAACGTCGGCTGTCGTCGGCAGGGGTGCCGCGGCCGGTTCGGGGGCGGCGACCTGCACCTGCCAGAGCGGCCGCTCACTGTAAGCGGTCGAGAGGAGCGCAGGCGTGGTCATGCGACAACCCTAACCAGACCAGGAGGCCTCGCGCCACTGATTCATTTGCAGAATTCGGACATTGGCATGGATTTCCTTGCCGATTACGATCTAACACAACTGTTTCACTCGTTCGAGGGGTCATGTTGCAGACACCACACGACCAACTGATCGCCGGCAGGTGGACGCGGGGGACCGCCACAGGCGAGATCCCCGTCCAGAACCCGGCGACGGGCGAGACCGTGGCCACGGTGCCCGAGGCCGACGATGCAGACGTTGACGCCGCGGTCGCCGCCGCGATCGACGGTGCGACCGCGATGGAGTCGATGCCGCCTTTCGAGCGCGCGGCGACTCTCCACGCTGCTGCCGACATCCTCGATGCCCACAGGGCCGAGCTCGCCCGCCAGCTCACTGACGAGCAGGGCAAGCCGCTCCACGCCGAGTCCCTCGGCGAGCTCGACGAGTCGGCGGACATCTTCCGCTGGGCGGCCGAGGAGGTGAAACGGCTCGAGACGCCCGTGCTACCCGGCGCCGACCCGCACAAGAAGGTGCTGACCTTTCGCAAGCCGAACGGCGTCTATGCCCTGATCACGCCGTGGAACTTCCCCATGAACATCCCGGCCGAGCTCATCGCCCCGTGTCTCGCCGGCGGCAACTCCTGTGTCGTGAAGCCGTCCGAGCTCACGCCGCTCAGCACCGCCGCGATCGCCCATGCCTGCACCGAGGCAGGGTTCCCCGCAGGCGCGATCAACGTCCTCCACGGCACGGGCCGCACCGGCGCGGCGCTCGTCGCCCACCCCGGAGTCGACGCGATCGGTTTCGTGGGCTCGCACGAGACGGCGGAAGCGATCGTGCGCACGGCTGGACTCAAACGCACTCTGATCGAGGCGTCGGGCAACGGTCCCCAGATCGTCCTCGACGATGCCGACCTGCGCGCCGCCGCGCAGGCTGCTGTGTTCGGTGCGACGTTCACCTCCGGTCAGTGTTGCGTGGCGACAGAGCGTCTCCTCGTGCAGGAGGGAGTGCACGCCCAACTCCTCGAATTGGTCATGGAAGAGGCCGAGGCCATCCGCCTCGGCGACCCCCTCGAGGAGTCAACCAATCTCGGTCCTCTCAACAACGAGGCAGTGGCGGCGAAGATGGACCGGCACGTGGCTGACGCACGGGATCGGGGCCTCGCCATCCTCAGTGGCGGAACCCGCAGCGACGGCTTCCCCACCGATCTCTACTACCCACTCACCGTCGTCGACGGCGTCGGCACCGATGCCCTCTTGTTCTGCGACGAGACGTTCGGTCCCGTCCTCCCCATCACCACCTTCGCTGATGACGCCGAGGCGCTCCGCCTCGCGAACGACTCCCACCTCGGCCTGCAGGCTGCGGTCTTCACGTCGAGCCTGAAACGGGCGTTCCGATTCGTGGACGGGCTGCGCGCAGGGAGCATCGTCGTGAACGACTCGACGGACTTCTGGGAACCGCATCCTCCCTTCGGCGGCGCGTCCCGCACGCGCACCGGCTGGGGCAGGATCGGGGGCAAGTACACGCTCCTCGACATGACCGATCTCCGCACAGCGGTGATCGACGTCGAGAAGACACGCGACTGAGGCGAGACCATGGCCGAGACAATCACGCACCTCCTCGGCGGCAAGGCCTGGGACGGCGCCACGGCGGAGCGCGGGGAGGTCTTCGACCCCGCGACCGGTGCAGTCTCCCGGCACGTGGCGCTCGCGGACGAGACGGTAGTGGATGCCGCCGTGGCCGCGGCCAGGCACGCGTTCGAGGACTGGCGGGATGTCTCCCTCACGCGCCGCACACGGATCCTCTTCGCCTTTCGGGACATCCTCGAGTCGCGACGCGACGAGCTTGCCCGCATGGTGACGGCCGAGCACGGCAAGGTCGTGTCGGATGCCCGCGGCGAGATCACGCGCGGGCTCGAGGTCGTCGAGTTCGCATGTGGGATCGCCCACCTCCTCAAGGGGGAGCATTCCGAGCAGGTCTCCACCGACGTCGACACGTGGACCGTGCGCCAGCCGCTCGGTGTCGTGGCGGGGATCACGCCGTTCAACTTCCCGGCGATGGTCCCGATGTGGATGTTCCCGATCGCCGTCGCATGCGGCAACACCTTCGTGCTGAAGCCGTCCGAGCGGGACCCGTCCGCGCCCCTTGCACTCGCCGAGTGGTTCTCCGAGGCCGGTCTGCCCGACGGGGTGCTCAACATCGTGCACGGTGACCGCGTGGCTGTGGACTCCCTCCTCGATCACCCCGACATTCGGGCTGTGAGCTTCGTGGGATCGACCCCGGTCGCACGTCACGTGTACGAGAGGGGCACCGGGGCAGGCAAGCGGGTCCAAGCGTTGGGAGGGGCGAAGAACCACATGATCGTCCTCCCCGACGCCGACCTCGATCGGGCGGCGGACGCGGCGGTGAGTGCGGGGTTCGGTTCGGCCGGAGAACGCTGCATGGCGGTATCCGTGGTCGTCGCCGTCGACCCGGTGGGGGACAGCCTCGTCGAGAAGATCGCCGACCGAGCCGGACGTGTAGTCGTCGGCGATGGCCGCGCCGACGGTGTCGAGATGGGCCCCCTCGTCACGGCGCAACACTGCAGTCGTGTCCGTGGCTACGTCGACACCGGTGTCGCCCAAGGAGCAGAGCTCGTCTTGGACGGCCGCGACATAAGCGTCGCGGATCGTCCCGACGGGTTCTGGCTCGGACCGTGCGTGTTCGACCGTGTCACCCCCGGCATGACGGTCTACACGGACGAGATCTTCGGCCCGGTCCTCTGCATCGTGCGAGTCGAGAGCTACGACGCCGCTCTCCACCTCGTGAACGAGAACCCGTACGGGAACGGCGTCGCCCTCTTCACACGCGACGGTGGGGCCGCCCGGCTCTTCCAGCGTGAGGTGGAGGCGGGCATGGTGGGTGTCAATGTGCCGATCCCCGTGCCGATGGCGTTCCACAGCTTCGGTGGCTGGGGTCAGTCCCTGTTCGGGGACACGCACGTCTACGGCCCGGAAGGCGTGCGCTTCTACACGCGCGCGAAGGCGATCACGGCCCAGTGGGCCGATCCACATCTCGCCGGACCCGATCTCGGCTTCCCCACGCACCGCTGAACGGCGACGAATCCCGGTTCGGCCACTCCGGAGTCGGGGTCGTGAGGATCTCACCCGCCGTGGAGGCGCAGGATCCTCACAACCCTCGGGGCGCTCTCATCCGACCCCACCTACACTCGGCGCACCGCCTCGACGCACGAGAGGGACATCGGATGGCCCGTTCGATCTTGACACTCGAGGATCTGCAGAGGCCCGAGTTCGAGCATCTCCTCGACCTCACGGCAGAGCTCAAGCCGCGCATACGTGCGCGTGAGGCGATCGGCAGCCTCGACAACCGTGTCGTCGGCCTCCTCTTCGAGAAACCGTCCACGCGCACGAGGACCAGCTTCGAGGTCGCCGCGGTCCGCCTCGGTGCCCAGGCCACCTACATGGCAACGGAGAACATGCAGCTCGAGCGGGGTGAGCCGATCAGGGACACGGCGCGGATCCTCGGCAGCATGCTCGATGCCCTCGTGTGGCGCGGCTACGCCCAAGAGACGGCGGAGTCGTTCGCGCACTGGGCCGGGATACCGGTCGTCAACGGGCTCTCCGACTACTCGCACCCGACGCAGGTCGTCTGCGACTTCTTCACGATCCGGGAGGCGAAGGGCCGCCTCGAGGGACTCACCCTCGCCTATGTCGGCGCCGGCGACAACGTGTGCCGCTCGCTCCTCTTCGGCTCGGCGATCATGGGACTCGACATGCGAGTGGCCTCACCCGCCGGCTACCAACCGGACGAGGCAACGCTCGCCAAGGCGGCGGACCTCGCCCTCCGCAACGGCAACGAGGTCGAGCTCAGCGTGACCACCGACCTGAAACAGGCCGCGGAGGGAGCCGACGTCCTGTACACCGACGTGTGGGTCAGCATGGGACAGGATGCGGAGAGGGAACGGCGGCTCGCGGCCTTCCAGGGATACCAGATCAACGCCGATCTCATCTCCCTGGCCGCGCCGGACGTGAGCGTGATGCACTGCCTGCCGGCACATCGTGGC
>JADZDR010000047.1 GCA_020850945.1 Acidimicrobiia bacterium
GGGGTCGTTCCCCCGCGCCGACGTGGGTGCGATTCGTTGCGCACGCGCAACGAATCGCACCCAACAGGCTCGTCGACACCGCCGGGAATCGGTAACCTCGGTGTCGTGTCCGGGTGGGACACGCCGTGACACAGGTGGGTGTGGTGGGAGTACCGAGCTATCCGAAATCGGAGCCGGCCGGGCTGATGCGCCGCGGTATGGCCTGGCTGCTCGACATGGCACTCCTCGCGTTCGCGGCAGTCGTCCTCGTCGATCTCGTCACCGGCGACTGGTGGTTCGGTCTCGGCAACGACCAGATCAGGCGGTTCCTGATCGGCATGGTGATCCCCTCCCAGCTCGGCCGTGATACGGCGATCGTCTACGCGACCCTCTTCTTCTTGTCCTTCAGCCTGTTCGAGGGTGTGCTGGGGACGACCCCGGGCAAATGGCTCATGGGCATCTGCCTGGTCCGGACAGGCGATCGCCTCCTCAATCCCGTCGTGGCCGGGGTGCGGACCCTCGCCAAGGGCGCAGAGTGGCTCCTCGTCATCGGCCTCGCCGAGTTCGTGATCCTCCGCATCCCCACGCATCTCGGGGGGATATCGATACAGGGCGCGGAGGTCCTGCCGGTCTTTCTCATCGCCCTCCTGCCCGGTGTTGTCGTCGTGCTCACACCGTCGCAGCGCCGTCTCGCCGACTACGCGGTGGGAACCGTCGTGGTCGACGGCCGCATTCGCAACCGTACCCTCCCGCCTGCGCCACCCAACCGGGGAACGTTCGGCTCAGGCCATCGTGAGGCCGCCGCTCACACTCAGGGTCTGGCCGGTGACGAAGCCGGCCGCGTCGGAGCAGAGGAAGTCGACGGCGGGGGCGATGTCCTGGGGCAGGCCGATCCGCCCGAGCGGCGTGGATCTCTCCACCGCGGCTAGGACGCGGGCGGCCGCGGGATTCTCGTCCTTGATCGCGTCGAGGAGCGGCGTGTCGGTCACGCCCGGACAAACCGAGTTCGCGGTCACGCCGTGGCGCGCGAACTCGCGTGCGATCGTCTTCGTGAAGGCGATGAGCCCGCCCTTGGCGCCGCTGTATACGGCTTCGAGCGACGAACCCACGCGGCCCGCGTCGGACGCGATGTTGACGATGCGGCCCCAGCGAAGATCGACCATGTGCGGGAGGACGTACCGACAGACCCGCATCGGTCCCGCCAGGTTCACGGCGAGTACCCGCTCGCAGAAGGCCGAGTCCGTGTCGAGGAAGGGGAGGAACCGGTCCCATCCCGCCGCGTTGACACAGATCCCGATCGGGCCGCATGTCCCCGAGACGGTAGCGACGGCCTCGCCGACGGAGTCCTCGTCGGTGACGTCGAGGCGGACGCCGAGCCCGCCCACCTCGTCCGCCACGGCAAGTGCGGCATCTCCGTCGAGGTCGGCGACAGCGACGTCGTGGGCCGATGCGGCGAGGGTCCGGCAGATCTCCCTCCCCATGCCTCCTGCGCCCCCGGTCACGAGGGCAGTCCTACGAGCGGTCGGCATGTCCGGCTCCCTTCCCTACGTCGTTCCCGTGCGTCGTTCCCGGCGGCGGTCCCGAAGCTATCGTCAGACGTATGAAGCGTCTCGCCGTCCTCGCCTCCGGCAGCGGTACGAACCTGCAGGCGATCCTCGACGCCGCCTCCGCTCCCGACTATCCGGTCGAGATCGCCCTCGTGCTCTCCGACCGGCCGGGGTGCCGTGCGCTCGAACGCGCAGCCGCCGCGGGTGTCGCGACCGAGGTCGTCGAATGGGCCGCGGCCGGCGCGAACCGGAACGCGTTCACATCGGTGATCGTCGAGACGCTCAGAGCCCACGGAATCGACCTCGTCGCCCTTGCAGGCTTCATGCGGATCCTGTCGCGGGAGGCGATCGACGCGTTCCCGAACGCGATCCTCAACACGCACCCCGCTCTCCTGCCGGCGTTCAAGGGCGCACATGCGTGCGAGGACGCGATCCGGGCGGGGGTGAAGGTGAGCGGTGTGACCGTGCACGTCGTCGATGTCGAGGTCGACGCGGGGCCGATCATCGCACAGGTTGCCGTCGAGGTGCGCGACGACGACACCCCGCAGAGCCTGCAGGAGCGGATCAAGGCGGTCGAGCACGACCTCTATCCCCGCGTAATAGCAGAGTGGGCGCGGGGCGCATGGGAGGTCGTGGACTCGCGGACGAGATGGCGTGGACGCGTGCCGACCTGATACGACGCGGCAGGCAAGTAGACCTCAGGCGGAGGAGGCGTGACGGCAGATGAAGGGGCAAGTCCAACCGATCCGCAGGGCACTTCTGTCCGTGTGGGACAAGTCCGGGCTCGTCGAGTTCGCGCGGGGACTCGCTGCGTGCGGCATCTCGATGATCAGCTCGGGTGGAACCGCCCGCGTCCTGCGTGACGCAGACGTTCCCGTCACGGAGGTGGAGACGGTCACCGGTGCACCCGAGATCCTCGGGGGCCGTGTCAAGACCCTCCATCCCCACATCCATGGGGGCATCCTCGCCGTGCGCGACGACCCTGAGCACATGGCGGACCTCGAGCGTCTCGGCATCGAACCGATCGATCTCGTCGTCACGAACCTCTACCCCTTCTCGCAGGCGGTCGCGGACCCGCTTGCCGGGGAGGACGACATCGTCGAGATGATCGACATCGGCGGCGTGACCCTGGTCCGGGCCGCCGCCAAGAACTGGTCGGACGTCGGAATCGTGACCTCCCCGCACGAGTACGGCGAAGTCCTGCAGGAGATCGAGGAGCACGGCGGCCTCCGCTCCGAGGTGCGCAAGGTGTTCGCCGGACGCGCGTTCGCCCTCACGGCCGCGTACGACGCCGCGATCAATGCGTGGATGAGCAGGGACGCTGAGTTGCCCGAGACCCTCGCCTTCGCCGAGCAGCGCCGCGCCGTGCTCCGCTACGGCGAGAACCCGCATCAGTTCGGAGGCCTGTACCTCGATCCGGGTGAGGACACGTGGGCGTCCGAGGCCAACCAGCACGGCGGCAAGGAGATGTCCTTCAACAACATCTGGGACACGGAGGCGGCGTGGCGCCTCGTATCCGAGTTCGAGGACGCGGCATGTGTGATCGTCAAGCACGCCATGCCCTGCGGTGTGGCCGAGGCAGCCTCCGTCGAGGCGGCGTATCGACGGGCGTTCGACTGCGACCCGACCTCGGCGTTCGGGGGAGTCGTGGCTCTGAACGGACCCGTGGACGAGCAGACCGCCACCGACATGGCCGACATCTTCCTCGAGGTCGTGATCTCCACGGCCTTCACGCCACCCGCTCTCGAGGTCCTCGCGACGAGGAAGAACCTCCGCGTCCTCGAGTGTGCCCTGCCGTGGATTCCGACGGGGTACGACATGAAGAGGCTCGCGGGGGGCTTCGTCGTCCAGGACTGGGACTTCGTGTCAGTCGACGGCTGGCGGGTCGCAGGCAGCGTCGAACCCACCATCGAGCAGTGGACCGATCTCAAGTTCGCGTGGCGGGTGTGCGCTCACGTGCGGTCGAACACGATCGTTCTGGCCCGGGATCGCCAGGCGGTCGGGATCGGGTCGGGGCAGCAGAGCCGCGTCGACGCGGCAGGCATCGCCGCCCGCAAGGCAGCAGGCCGCGCTGAAGGCGGGGTTGCGGCGAGCGACGCCTTCTTCCCCTTCCGGGACGGCCTCGACGCGTGCGCCGAGAGCGGCGTGCGGGCGGTGGTTGCGCCGAGCGGCAGCGTCCGGGACGACGAAGTGGCAGCCGCGGCCGACGACCTCGGCATCGCCCTCGTCTGGACCCCGCAACGCCACTTCAGGCACTGAGAGGGGACGTCATGGTGGCTCAGAAGCTCGACGGCAAGGCGACGGCGGCCGAGATCCGGGGCGAGATCGCGGTGGCCGTGACCCGGATGGCGCGTGCGCCCGGTCTTGCGACGCTCCTGGTCGGGGACGATCCCGGATCCGACGTCTACGTGCGCAACAAGCACAAGGCGTGCGAGGAGGTCGGCTTCCACTCCCGCGACGTGCGCCTGCCTGCCGACAGCACGCAGGAGGCCGTCACCGCCGCCATCGACACCCTGAACGGCGATCCCGAGATCGACGGATTCATCGTTCAGCTCCCTCTGCCGGCGGGGCTCGACGAGAAGGCAGCCCTCGAACGTATCGATCCCGACAAGGATGCGGACGGATTGCATCCCCTGAACCTGGGACGGCTCGTCCTCGGTGAGCCGGGGCCGCTCCCCTGCACGCCCAAGGGGATCGTGACGTTGGGTGAGAGGTTCGGCGTCGACTGGGCGGGCGCCCTCGTCACCGTCGTGGGCAGGGGAACCACGGTCGGGAGGCCACTCGGCCTCATCCTCACGCAAAAGGGGGTGGACTCGACGGTCACCCTCTGCCACAGCCGGACGAAGGACCTCGCAGCCCGCACGCGGGAGGCCGACATCGTGGTCGTCGCGGCGGGGCGGGCAGGCCTCCTCGCGCCGGACATGGTGCGGCCGGGGGCGGTCGTCTTCGACGTCGGGATCTCGCGGACCGAGGACGGGATCGCCGGGGACGTGGCACCCGACGTAGACGAGGTGGCATCCTGGGTGGCGCCCGTACCCGGTGGGGTGGGGCCCATGACGATCGCCATGCTGCTCACGAACACGCTCGACGCGGCACGGCGTCACAGCGGCTGAAGTCACGCCGATGATCCACTTCCTCCTCGCCCAGTCGAGTGGCACGAACCCCGGGGATGCTCTCGAGGGGATCGAGGTCAGTCACGACTGGACCGACTGGATCGTCGCCGGCGCGATCGTCGTCACGTCGGTGGTCGTCGGTCTCGTCGCCTCGCGTGTCGTGTCCCGGTCCCTGATCCGGCGGGAGGTCGAGCCCATCACCGCCCGCCTGCTCGGCCGGATCGTCGGGTTCGTCCTCGTCCTGATCGGTTTGGTCACGGCTCTCGGTGTGCTGCAGGTGAGGGGACTGGGGGCGGTGCTCGGTGCCTTGGGCATCCTCGGGATCGCACTCGCCTTCGCACTGCAGGACACGCTCGAGAACCTCATCGCCGGCCTCGCCCTCCAGGTGTCCAAGCCCTTCAAGAAGGGCGAGGCCGTGACCTTGGGTGATTTCGACGGGACCGTCGAGGACGTCCGCATGCGCAACGTCCTCCTTCGCACCTACGACGGCGAGTCGGTCCAGCTCCCCTCCGCAACCGTCTGGAAGAACCCGATCCTCAACCACATGAAGGAGGGAACCCGCCGGGCCCGCCTGGACGTCGGCGTCGCCTTCGACACGGACCTCGACCGGGTCCGTGAGGTCCTCCGTGACGCCGTCGTCCCGCTCGACGTGGTCCTCGACGAGCCGACACCCGACGTGTGGGTCACCGGATTCGGCGAGGCTTCGATCCGTGTCTCGGTTCTGGTCTGGTTCGACACCGTCGAGACGAACCTGTTCGAGGTGACCGATGCGTGCGCCCGCGCCATGAAGCGCGCCCTCGATTCGGCCGGTATCACCATCCCGTACCCCCAGCGCGTCGTGACCGACCCCGACGGCTGATTCCTGGAGCGACTCGGGCCCGATCAGCGCAGCGCGCGCCGCACGGCAGCCTTATAGGCGCTCCAGGGCAGGAGGGTGGCGGCGGTGGCCTCGATGTTCCGTGGCACCGTCGTGCGGAACGCCGCGCGTGACCTCTCGACCAGGTCGAGGGTGCGGACGGCGAGCTCGCGGGGGTCTCGGCGGCGTCCCGGTGTCGCGGCGTGACGCTGCACGCGGTCGGCGAGGTCGCGGTAGCGGGATGCCTCGGTCCGGTACTTCCCGGCCCGGCCGAGCGACGTCTCCCAGATGTCCGACTCGTAGGAGCCGGGCCGCACGATCAGGGTGCGCACACCCTGCTCCGATGTCTCGAGGTCGAGCGCCTCGGCGAAGGCCTCGAGGGCCCGTTTGGACGCGCAATAGGCGCCGAGGAGGGGCGCCGTGATGACAGCGTTGTCCGAGCTGATCATCACGACCGTGCCGCCCCCGCGGCGCAGGGCGGGGAGGAGCGCCTGCGTCACGGCGATGTGGCCGACCACGTTCACCTCGAACTGGTCACGGAGGTCCTGCAGGTCGATCTCCTCGACGGGTGCGGGGTGGGCGGTGCCGGCGTTGTTGACGAGAGCCGCGAGGCTGCCGTCACTCCACGCTTCGACGGCCGCGCCCAGCCCGCGGACCGAGTCCTCGTGTGTGATGTCGCAGATCTCGGTGTCGATCCCCTCTTCCCCGAGTCGCTCACGATCCTGCTCTCGGCGGACCGTACCGAGCACCTTCCAGCCGCGGCGCTTCGCCTCGCGGGCGATCGTGAGGCCGAGGCCGGTCGATGCGCCCGTCACGACCATGTGCCGTTCGTGTGCGGCCACTGTCCCTCCGTCCGTCGTGGAGTCCCGACTCTATCGGGGTCGCGATGTGCCACACACGCCGGGAAGGCCGCCTTCCGTTACACTCCCGGCCTGCAGCGCGAGGCGACCCCGAGGTGGACGATGGCAGAGGACTTCACACTCGACGGTGTCCCGTACAGGAAGCGGCACCCGTGGGCCCCCCTCGGCCTCGGGCTCGTCACATTCGGGATCTACATGTACGTGTGGTGGTACAAGATCAACCGCGAGCTGCGTGACTACAGGCACGGCGACAACGAGCCGGTGGTGTCGCTCATGGCGATCCTGTTCGGCTGGATCGTCATCGTCCCCCCGTTCGTCTCCGTCTGGAACACGGCCAAGCGGATCGGCGAAGCGCAGGAGAAGGCCTCCGGTGCCCTGCCCCGGATCAGTCCCCCGGTCGCTCTCCTCCTCGCCATCATCCCGATCGTCGGCCTCTTCTTCGGCTACTACCTGCAGTCGCAGTTGAACGAGGTGTGGGACACGGCGCGTGGTGTCGGGCCCGCCGCCGGCTCAGCCCCGACCGGGCCGGAGTGAGCGAGGCGCCGGTCAGAAGTTCGGCGCACCGACGATCGACTGCACCTCGGTGTAGGGGCCGATGCCTTCGGGTCCGATCTCACGCCCCAGCCCGGAGTCCTTGAAGCCACCGAAGGGATTGCGCAACTCGACGATGTAGCTCGAGTTGAGGGCCACGACACCCGTGCGCATGCGGGTCGCGATCTCCTTGGCGTGGTCGTCGTCGGCCGACCAGACCGATCCACACAGCCCGTAGGGGGAGTCGTTGGCGATCGCGACGGCTTCGTCCTCCGTGCCGTAGGGGATCACGGTCAACACCGGGCCGAAGATCTCCTCGCGGGCGATCCGCATCGAGTTGTCGGCGTCGGCGAAGACGGTCGGCTCGACGTAGCAGCCGGCGGGGGGGAGGTCCGCCGGCACACCCCCGCCCGTCACGCCCCGTGCGCCCTCTGCCCGGCCGACTTCGAGGGAGCCGACCACGCGTTCCTGCTGGGCCTTGTCCACGAGCGGTCCGACGAGGGTGGCCGCATCCATCGGGTCTCCCACGGACATGGCGGACACCCCCTGCGCGAGGGCGTCAACCACTTCGGTATAGCGGTTGCGTGACACGAGGATGCGGGTCTGGGCACCGCACGCCTGGCCGTTGTTCAGGAGAGCAGAGCCGATGAGGTCGTTCAGCTTCGCGTCGATGTCGGCGTCGTCGAGCACGATCGCCGCCGACTTCCCGCCGAGCTCGAGGGTGACGGGGCGGAGCCGTTCTCCCATGATCGCGCCGATTCTGCGACCCACGGCAGTGCTGCCCGTGAAACCGACCTTGTCGACGCCGGGATGACGGACGAGGTGCTCGCTCGCCTCGTCCGTTGCGACGAGGACCGAGACGACACCTGGTGGCACGTCGGCGGCCTCGAGCGCCTCGGCCAGGAGGTAGGCGTCGAGGGGGGTCTGGGGTGCCGCCTTGAGGATGATCGGGCAGCCGGCGAGCCACGCCGGGGCGAGCTTGAGGATGCTGATGAAGACCGGGAAGTTGAACGGGATGATGCCGGCTGCCACCCCCACCGGGGCACGTCGCACGGTGACGGTGTTGCCGAGGGCCCCGGCTCGCTCCTCGGACCACGGGTACTCCTTGGCGATGTCGACGTAGGCATCGAGGACCATCCAGGCGGAGAGGACCTGTACGGGGAGGGACGACGAGATCGGTGCCCCGTTCTCGCGGCTGATCGTCTCGGCGAGCGGCTGCGCCCGCTCCTGGAGGATGGTGGAGAGGCGGGACAGGGCAGATGCGCGTTCCGCCACGTCGAGGTGCGGCCACGGTCCTTCGTCGAAGGCGGCGCGAGCGGCGGCGACGGCGCGGTCGATGTCCGCCTCCGTCGCGGCCGGCGTGCTGCCGAGGGGCGTTCCGTCATGGGGGGAGGTGACCTCGATGCGCTCGCTCCCGCTGGGGTCGAGCCACTCTCCTCCGATGAAGACCTTCTCCCTGACCTGCATGGCTGTCCCTCATTCCTTCGTACGAGGCCGGCTGTCCCCGAGAACGCGTTCTAGTTTCACGAGTCAACCAGAAACCGCCCGCGTGCCGCAGGTCCGTGTCACCGGTGTCTGGGCGGCCGCGTCGCGCCGGGCGTACACTCGGCCCGGTCCCGCACCCACGGCTGAGTCAGGAGATGCAAGTGAGCAAGGTCACCGTCGTCGGAGCCGGCAAGTACGGATCCACAACGGCGCAGCGTGTCGCCGAGATGGACATCGTCGACACCGTCGTGATGACCGACATCGTCGAGGGCCTGCCCGAGGGCCTCGCCCTCGACATGAACCAATCGCGTCCGCTCGAAGGCTTCGAGACCGAGATCGTGGGGTCGTCGTCGGGTTACAAGGAGACAGAGGGATCCGACGTCGTGGTCATAACGGCCGGCTTGCCCCGCAAGCCGGGCATGAGCCGCATGGACCTGCTCGAGACGAACGCCAAGATCGTGGGTGCCGTGACGAAGGAGATCGTCGCATACAGCCCCGACACGGTGATCGTCGTCGTGTCGAACCCCCTCGACGAGATGACCGCGTTGTGTCGCGAGGTGAGCGGACTGGACCACGCCCGGGTCATCGGCCAGGCAGGCATGCTCGACTCCGCCCGCTTCGCGACGTTCATCGCCTGGGAGTTCGGCGTACCCGCGGCGCGGGTCGAGGCGCTCACGCTCGGCAGCCACGGTGACACGATGGTCCCCGTTCCGAGCATGTGCACGGTGGACGGCCGGCCACTCCTCGACGTTGCCACTCCGGAACAGCTCGACAGGCTCGTCCAGCGGACCCGTGACGGCGGCGCCGAGGTCGTCGGCCTCCTCAAGACGGGCTCCGCCTACTACGCGCCTTCCTCGGCCGCGGCGGCGATGGTCCGGGCAGTCGTCGAGGACACGGATACAGTCATGCCGGTCTGTGCCTGGGTGAACGGCGAGTACGGGATCGAGGGCGTATACCTCGGAGTCCCGGCTCGGATCGGTGTCGGCGGTGTGAAGGCGATCGAGCAGTACGCGATCAGCGACACCGAGCTCGAGGACCTGCGCGAGGCGGCCGAGGCCGTGCGGGTGAAGCAGGCCGACGTCGCCCAACTCGTGGCCGGGCTCTGAGGTGCTCGGGCGAGGAGGTGCGTGTGCCCGTACGTGAGGTCGATGTGGCCGAGATCTCCGCTGCGATCGCGGGTGCCTGCATCAAGATCAACTACTTCCTTCCCGACGACATGCTCGCCGCCCTCGGCCGGGCCCGCGACACGGAGGAGTCGCCGGCGGGCCGAGCGGCCCTCGACGTGATCCTCGAGAACGCCGAGATCGCGGCTCAGGGCGAGTTCCCGTACTGCCAGGACACGGGTTACACGGTCGTCTTCCTCGACATCGGCCAGGACGTCCATCTCGTGGGAGGCGACCTCATGCAGGCGGTCGACGCCGGTATCCGCAAGGGCTACAAGGACGGGTATCTGCGCATGTCGATCGTTGCCGACCCGTTGTTCGGGCGTGAGAACACGGGTGACAACACACCGGGGATGGTGCACGTGCGCATCGTGCCCGGCGACGGGGTGCGGATCCAGGTCGACGCCAAGGGGGGCGGCTCCGAGAACAAGTCCCGTCACAAGATGCTCGTCCCCGCGGACGGCAAGCAGGGTGTGAAGGACTACGTGATCGAGACGGTGCAGCTCATGGGTCCGGACGCGTGCCCACCGGGGATCATCGGTGTCGGTGTGGGCGGGAACTTCGAGGTCTCCGCCGAGCTCGCGAAGCGCGCGTTGCTCCGCCATCCGGTCGGGGCAGCCAACCCCGACCCCGCGGTCGCCGAGTTCGAACGCGAGCTGCTCGACGACGTGAACGCCCTCGGCCTCGGCCCCCAGTCCCTCGGCGGCCGGATCACGGCTCTCGCCGTGCACGTCGAGACGTTCCCCACCCACATCGCGAGCCTGCCCGTGGCGGTCAACACCGAGTGCCACGCGCATCGGACCACGGTCGTCGAGATCTGAGGAGCCATGTCCGATCCGATCCGCCTCTCGACACCCTTCACGGACGAGTTGATCGACCCGCTCCGCAGTGGGGACAGAGTCCTCGTCTCGGGCACGATCTATTCGGCCCGTGACGCCGCCCACCTGCGGCTTCGTGAGCTCGATGCCGCGGGGGAGCCGTGGCCCTTCCCGGCCGAGGGGGCGGTCCTCTACTACGTGGGTCCGACGCCGACACGTCCCGGCCACGCCTCCGGTTCGGCCGGGCCGACCACGGCCGGCCGCATGGACAAGCTGACTCCGATGACGCTCGAGCACGGCGTGAAGGGGATCATCGGCAAGGGCAACCGCGGTGAGGCGCTCTGGCCCGAGTTCGAGAGGTACCACGCCGTCTACTTCGCGGCGATCGGGGGCGCGGGCGCGGTGGCGGCGCAGCGCATCCGCAGCTCGGAGGTGATCGCGTTCGAGGACCTCGGGCCGGAGGCGATCCGGGCCATCGAGGTCGAGGACTTCCCGGCCATGGTCATCAACGACACGACGGGTGCCGACTACTACACGCAGGCGTCCGAGGCGTGGCGCCATGACGCTTCGAAGTAGGCCGGCCCGGCCTCGCCCGGCCGGCTCGGAGCATGGCTCAGCTCGCTCTGACCTTCTCGGGCTTGGCGCCCGTCTCGGATTCGGGGGTGCCGAGGAGAGCCTCGAGCTCGGCGGCGAGGCAGCGCAGCCCTGCCCTGAAGTCGGCCGGGTTGTCGTACCACTCGCAGCGGGGCTCGAGCCTGCCCAGAGCTTCTGTGATGAGATCGCGGGTCATCTGGCCGCCCTTCCAAGATCACCGGATCCGTCCACTGTGACCAGTGGTGCAGTTTAATCAGCTCACTCGGATGCGCAAGAGAAGAATCGGGATCTCAGGAGATTTTCATGATCCGGGCACGGTGAACTCGGGGAATTTCCCTGACTCGGCTGCCAACTCACGCGACATTTGCCAACTCTTGCCCAACTGGGGCAAGCGCCGAGGAGTACTCACGAGCGAAACTCCACGTCCATCTCGGTGTGGAGCTGGTCGAAGCACGCGAGGGCCGCATTGTGCCGGTAGAAACCAGCCAGGTCTCCCGTGATGCCCAGACTGCCCTCGGCCTCGGCACGCCGCAGCGTCGTCCTGCCCGCCACGAGGGAGACGGCGACATCCCAGGGCATCGTGACCGTCACGTCAGCGGTGGCGGCGTGCGGCCCACCCGCCTGGAGTGACACGGACGGGGCAGAGGCGTTGAGATGCAACAGCCACGTGACGTCACCCTGCGGTCCGCCCCACACGTCGTAGCGCACCCTGAGGTCGGCGTCCCCCGCCGCCGCCCGAAAGGAGTCGTTGGATTCGAGAACGGCCGTGAGCTCCGCCGCCCACGCGGGCGTGAGGAAGCCGACCACGGATCGGCCTCAGTTCAGTCGTACGCGACGTCGACGTCCCGAATCGCACCCTCGAGGCTCTGGAGCTGGGGCTGGTACTGCATGGCGATGGCGAGATTGCCCTGCACCTGCACCTGCCCCTGCATGAAAGCGTTCTGCAGGTTGAGCTCACCCTTGGCGATCTGCGTCGCGACCTCGTAGCTCTGCTTCACGGTGAGGTCCGGGTTCTCGGCGGCACCGATCCCGCAGAAGGCCTCACCGTCCTTGATCCCCATGTAGTAGCTCGTGTCGCCGTCGGGGCCGCCCGTGATGTCCTGTTGGACGCAGAGGCTGATGCCACCCGCCACGCTCTTGAAGTTCTCGTCGCCGTTGACGGCATCCGCCATCGCCGCTGCCCACTCTTCTGAAAGGAACTTGACTGCCATTGGCCCGCCTTCTCTCGGTTACGGGGGATCAGTCTGCCCGCCGTCGAGGGCAGGGCGCAATAGGGCGGGCGGCTGCGCCGGCACCCGATTCGGGTTCGGCCCGGATGCGATGCGAGACTCGTCTCGAGTGGTCAGGCAACGAATCGCGCATGCCCTACATGCAATCCGGATACGTTGGGGGGCCATCACGTTCCGTTCGCGACGAGGAGACGCACATGCCGATGCGCCGTGACTGCCGCCACTACTTCAGGCGGAGTGCCGCCGGCGGCGACGGGACGGAGGGATGCTCGCTGGATGCGGCCCCCGACGCACCGCAGGCGTGTCCGGCCAACTGCACCTGGTTCGAGAAGAGGCAGCTCTCGACGGCCGGATTCGTCTACGGGTCGCTCGCGCCCGAGCCGGCCGAGGCCGGGGCAGCGGAGGCGCACGTCGGGCTCGACGACGCCTCCCGGGCTGCTCTCGACGACGTGGCGAGCTTCATGGACGAGATCGGGGACGCGGTCGTCTCGGACGAACGCAGACGCCGCCGCCGGGCCGGCGCGCGGCAACCGTGGTGGAAGCGGATCTTCTGAGGGATGCCCTGATGGCGCGCGACGGCTACGTGGCGGCAATTCGCGAGAGGATCGGCAGCGATCCCCTCTTGATCGTGGCGGCGGCAGCGATCCTCACCGATGCCGCGGGGCGTGTCCTTCTGCAGCACAGGGCGGACACGCGGGACTGGACCCCGCCCGGTGGGATCATGGATCTCGGCGAGACCCTGCGCGAGGTCCTCGAACGCGAGTTGCGCGAAGAGACGCGTCTCGAGCTGACGGGCCCGGCCACGTTGCTCGGCATCTACTCCGGGCCCGGCTATGCCATGACCTACCCGAACGGGGACGAGATCCAAGCGGTCATCTGCCCGTTCCACTGCCCGCACTGGAGCGGGACGCCGACGCCGGACCCCGAATCACTCGAGTTGCGCTGGTTCGAGCGCCACGCCCTGCCGGCCGTCCACCCCCATCACCGCGACTACCTCGATGACCACTTCGCAGGCCGGACCGGCCGTGTCCTGTGAGGGAGCCTGTGCGGAGAAACCTCAGCTCGGGATCTTCGGCGTAGTGGAGGACGGCTCGAGAGTCGAGAGGGAGACGATCTTCCCGTCATCGGTCTCGACCCGATTCCGTCCCGCCCGTTTGGCCCGGTAGAGGGCAGTGTCCGCCCGGATCACGAGATCGGTGAACGTCTCGCCCTCGCGCAGGGCCGCGACACCGGCGGAGAACGACACGTTGGACTCGTCGAGCCACTCGCGGCGCAACCGGTCGACTGCCGAGAAGGCGTCGGCGAGTGGGGCGCGGGGCAGGACGAGGAGGAACTCCTCGCCTCCGTACCGTCCGACCGAATCCATGGCGCGCACGCTCGCGTCCAGGAAGTGGCCGAACGCGCGCAGCTCGCGATCCCCCTCGACGTGGCCGTGGTGATCGTTGAAGGCCTTGAAGTGGTCGAGGTCGATCATGGCGATCGACACGGCCTCGCCCGTGCGGATCCCGCGTGAGGTCTCGCGCTGGAGATCCCGCAGGACCTGTCGCCGGTTGGCGAGGCCCGTCAGGGAATCGGTGATCGCGAGGCGCTGCAGCTCGTCGGTGCGCCTCGCCCGCTCGAGCGCAACCCCCGTCTGCGTCGCCACCGCACCGCAGAGGCGCAGCATCCGCTCCGACGGGCCGGTCGAGGTCGCCGGGAAGTCGAACTGGAGGACGGCGACGACCTCGCCGTCCGCCCGGACCGGCACGAAGAGGGAACGTCTGTGCGGGCTCTCGTCGAGGCACACGTCGCCCTCCTCGATCGCCTGCAGGAGGGCGGAGGAGAGGCGGAGAGAGCGATTGGACGGATGGTTCGATCCCGGATTGGAGCTCAGGACGGCATGGTTGCCGCTCGGGTCGCGTTCGATGAGGCGCACCATGCGGGCACGGGCGAGCTTGCGGGCGTGAAGGCACGCGACGTTTGCGACCTCTTCCGACGTGTGCGTGGCGGAGAGGGCGCTCACGGCATCGACGAGGCGGAGGGCGTCGTGCTCGGCGTCGCGGGCCTGCGTGAAGAGAAGCGACGTGAGGAGGGGCAGGGCGGAGGTATGGGCGAGCTGATGCAGAGGACGCGGATCCGCGCGGCGGGCACGGCGCCTGTCGTTCCAGGCGACGGCGATCACGCCGACGACTGTCCCGCCGTAGACGATCGGGAAGTACCAGGCGACCTCCGCCCGCGGCCCGAAGAGACGGGTCTCCGTCGCTGTGACGGGGTCGGATCTGTGGGTGGTCGCGGTTGCCCGGGCCACGGCGAGGGGCGGGATGTCGGCGACCTTGCCGGCCACGCTGTCGTCCGCGGTGTGGAACGACCCGTTGCCGAGGAGAAGGAGCAGGGAGCGGTCTGCTCGGCTCGATTCCTCTGCGCTCCGGCGGATCGAGGAGGCGAGGGGGCCGAGATCACGCGGTTTGAGCGCCCGCTCGTGGAGGCTGAGGGCTCGATCACCGTCGAGTTGCGCGGACACCGTCCCGGCTGCATCCGGGACCTCGATCCTGACTGGTGTCTGCTGGGTGGTCCTGCGGGACAGCCTACGCTTCAGCCACGGCTTCCACAGGCCCGTGCGGGACGCGGTCAACAAGTCTCCAATTCCGCCGCTCGGAACATCGGCGTCGCGGTCGTCGGACTTGAGCAATGTCCCGCGTTTTTTCGTTCCCACCAGGAAACCGGGCCGCGTCCCGAGGGGTCGTGAGGATCTCACCCGCCGCGGAGCGGCAGGATCCTCACAGCCCTGTCAGGTCACGACGATGGGATAGGCGTTCGCAGAGACGACATCGCCGTCGATGCCGCTGAGCAGGAGTGACAGGGTGTGGGTGCCCGGCTGTGCCGGAGCGTCGGCCTCGAAGCAGCCGACACGGACGGTCGAGTCGGCGGGGACGTCCCCGCCCCACTCGTGCTCGACCCCGTCGAGGTGGGCGGTGAGGCGGAGGCCGGCGAGGGGCCGCCGTAACTCCGAGACGACCCAGAGATCGAGCCGGATCTCCCCGGCCGGGTCGTATGACGCCGCCGGCCAGTCCGCCATCACGAGCACGGGCGCCGACGCGGCCCGCAGCGCCTCGAAACCGGCCTTGCGGTTCCGCAGATGGTCCACGACAGACCACGTGACGGACGGGTAGGAGTCGTTGAACTGGAACTGGGTGTATCCCCCGCACGGCTCGTACTTGAGGCGTCTCAAGATCTCGGTGTGGTACTTGATCACGTCGGCCTGGTGAGTCTGTGTCGCATCCCGGTACGAGGCGAGGTCCGCATGGTCGGATCGGGGGACCCAGCGGTCCATGATCCCGGGTTGGAGGCTGTGGCGGGTGCGGAGATGCTCCCAGTCCAGATTCGGCCAGTCCCCCTCGACGAACGCCTGCATTGCCTCCGCGGACGGGAATGCCTGGGCGCCGTACTCGGAGAGGAAGCGTGACATGCGCGGGAACATGCGAATGAGGCGTTCGAAGCGACGCATCGACCCCGGCATGTACCAGCCGAAGTAGAGGTGGGTGTCCGTGCCGTACGAGAGGGTGTTCGGAACCTCACCCGACTTCTCGTTGCAGAACCGGGACGGGTCGGCCTCCTCCACTGCCCGGCGCAGGGCGGGATCGAGGACGTTCTTGTTCCACGTCGGGAGGAGAGCCGAGGCGACGATGCGGGCGGTCTGGAATGTCGAGAGCTCCGCCACGTCCGTGATCTCGACGGCAAGCGGCTCGTTGTGGCAGCACCACAGTGCCACGGAGGGGTGGCTCCCCAGCATGTGGACCATGCCCCGCGCCTGGTCGAGGGCGCTCTTCTTCACACGCCGCGAGTACCCCCACTGGAGCGGGAAGTCCTGCCAGAGAATGATGCCGGCCGCGTCGGCGGCGGCATACAGGGACGGGTGGCCGACATGGGCATGCACGCGCAGGAGGTCGAGGTTCGCCTCCTTCGCGAGATCCATGTCGCGCTGCACGTCGGTCTCGGTCACGAGGGAGAGCGCGTGGCGGGTCGGGGCGTAGTTGCTGCCCCGCACGAACATGCGTTCCCCGTTCACCGTGAAGATCCAGTCTTCGACGGCCACGGTGCGGATCCCGACAGTCCGCTCGGCCCGATCCCACGACGTCCCGTCGGGGCCGACGACATCGACCTCGAGGCGGTACAGCGGCTGATCGCCGAGCGAGTGCGGCCACCACAGGTCCGGGTTCTCGACGTCCAGCCTGAACATCTGGGCGGAGGCTCCCGTGGGAACGGTCCACGTCCGCTCGAATCCGGCTACGCACGAGTCCGACCCCTCGGGATAGAGGCGTGCGCTGACCCTCACCGGTCCGTCGATCGCGGCGTCCAAGCCGACGTCGACGGCCAACTGGGCATGGCGGGGGGACACGTTGAGCGGGATCACGAGGGCGTGGTCGATGCGTACGGGACCGCACGTCCTGATCTCGATCGGGAGCCAGGGTCCACCCGGGTTGAACTCGGGGTCGATGGCGTCCCAGTGCGAGAAGACTCCCGTCACGATCGTCTTCGCCGACGCATCGTGCTGGTCCGGACACTCGACCTCGAGGGCGAGGCAGTGCTCGGTTCCGTCGCGGAGCTGCTCGGAGCACTCGACCTCCTGGGCAAGGAAGTAGCCGGCACGATCGCCGAGGTACACCTCGTCCATCCAGAAGTGGGTGAAGTAGAAGACTCCCGGTGCACGCACGAATCCGCGGAGGCCCTCGGCCAGAGGCGGCAGCTCGAGGTCCGTCCTGTACACGACCGGTCCGCGGGTCTCCTCGAACCCGGGGCTCACCGCCCACTGGTGGGGGAGCGCGATCTGCGGCCACGCCGCGACGTCGAGGTCGCGGCGCCAGTACGTGCGCTCCAGCTCTTCGGTGCGGACGGCTGCTCGCCAGTCCGGGAGTTTCGTCGTGCCGATTTCCATGACCTGCCCGCTGCGACCCTACCGGGATGGTGGGCTCGCCGTCAGCCGTGCGCCGAGAGGTCGAGGGCTGCGACGATCTCGGGTAGACGTCTCCGCACGAGCTCGGACGACAGCCGCCACCCGGCCCACCACACGAGACCACCGTAGAGGGGGGCGAAGAGGCCGGCCAAGCCGAGCGCGGGACGCCACCACGTCTGACCTGCCATGACGATGCTGGCGATCGGGAGCCAGAGGACGCCGATGCAGAGGACTGCGGCACCGGACATGAACGCGATCGCGCAGCCCTGCCCCGAGTTCTTCGTTCCGTACGCGTTGTCCCCGAGTCCCCCCACGGGGAATGGAGCGAGCACTGACACGACGTTCCCGACGGCGAACGCGACGCCGAGTGCGCCGGCTGCGATGAGGACCGCGACCGGGGCGAGCTCCCAGGCGCCGGTCAGGGCGGCGAGGATGACGGCAGCAGTGAGCACGATCCCGAGCCCGAAGACGGCGTACACGATGTTCTTGCCGACGAGATCGTGGGCAGGGTCCCCGCCGGCGACGACGTTCGCCCAGATCGCCGGACCGTCGTAGCCGAACTGGTTGAGGCCCTGGATGCCGAGGAGCCAGACGGTGCCGGCTGCGAAGAGAACCGCATCGGGGTTCTCGATGCCGCCGGCCACTGCCGGGAACAGGGCGAAGGCGAGACCGAACACGACGAGTATCAGGAGGTTGGCGCGCTGGCGGGGGTCTCGCCAGAGGTAGCGCGCCTCCTTGGCGGCGACGGCACCCACGCGGTTGCGGGGTAGCCACGTGAGGCCGAGAGGGAAGAGCCCCTTCGAACCCGCCCGCGTCCCCTCCGTTCCGGCGTCCGCGCGGACCGCCATGTGGCCGAGCGCGACGGCCCAGACGAGGACGAGGCCGAGTGACGTCAAGGCAGCCGTGGCGAGGGCGGCGATAGGCATCTTCACGGCACCGTCACGGGCGGCTGCGATCGCCGTGCCGAGGGCGCCGGGCGGCGTCCATGCCATGGCGTCGATCAGGGGGCTGTCGCGCAACTCGCTGATGGCGAGGAGGGGCTCGCGTGCGAACTGCATGCTGACAGCGATGGTCACGGCGATGAGGACGAGGAGGACCGTGGAGAGGTCCTTGCCCCGCCGTGAGCGGAGGAGGCTGGAGAGGAGCGTCGTCATCGCCCGGGAGACGAGCACGCAGAGGGTGAGCTCGAGGGCGATGGCCGCGACCGTGACGACCGTTGCCCATGCCGTGGTCGCGAAGCCGGGGATGGCGCCGGAGATGGCGAGGGCAGTGCACACGGGTGCGATCCCGATCAGCGACGCCACGAACAGGCCGCGCACGAGGCGGCGACGGGGGATGGGGAGGAGCGAGAGACGCGTCACGTCGAGGGTCTCGTCCACACCGAATCCGAGCAGCGGCACGATCGCCCAGCCCGCGAACAACCCCGAGAAGAGGACGACGACCACGTTGTCCCCTCGTGCCGGATCGAAGCGGGCCGAGAGGAGCGACACGAATCCCGCCATCGCCATGAAGAGGCCGAATCCGCACGCGGCGAAGAACAGGAGGGAGCGCTGCCGGTCCGATCCGATCCCGTTCAGGAGGAGCCGGAGCTTGAGGCGGGCGAAGAGCGCGGTCACGACCCGTGTTCCCCGGCGACGGGCGGGCGGAGGTCGTGGCGCAGCTCGTCGGGGCCGAGCCACGTGAGGCGGCCGTCCGCGGAGACCGACGCCCCGACGAGATCGACGAACGCGTCCTCGAGGCGTCTCCCCGCCCGGATCGTCGACGTCGGCCCCACAGCCACGATCGAGCCCTCGTTCACGACCGCCACCATGTCGCAGAGACGTTCGACGACGTCCATGACGTGGCTCGAGAACACGATCGTGCCACCACCTGCCGTGTGGCGGCGCAGGACATCTTGGATCGACCGGACCGAGACCGGATCGATCGCCTCGAACGGCTCGTCGAGGAAGAGGACGCGGGGTGCGTGCACGAGGGCACAGGCGAGCGCGACCTTCTTGCGCATGCCGTGGCTGTAATCGACCACGAGCTTGTCCCTGGCCTCGGTGAGGCCGAGCACGAGGAGCAGTTCCTCGCTTCGTACCGCCACCGTATCCGGGTCCATGCCGCGCAGCAGTCCGTTGTAGGCGAGGAGCTCGGCACCCGTGAGTCGTTCGAAGAGGCGCAGGTCCTCGGGCAGGACCCCGATTCGCGACTTCGTCCCGATCGGGTCCGCCCAAACGTCCGTTCCGTCTATCCACGCCCCGCCCGCGTCGGGGCGGAGGAGGCCGGTGGCCATCTTCAGTGTCGTGCTCTTGCCCGCCCCGTTCGGGCCCACGAGGCCGAAGAAGGAGCCTGCAGGCACGTCGAGGTCGATGGCGGCGACGGCCACCTTTTCCCCGAAGCGTTTCGTGAGTCCCCGCAGGGAGACGGCGGGCTCCACATGACCTCCGCTCCGACGCGCACCGCCGGAGCGCGTCAGACACGAGTTTCGCACACCCGGCACCGGGGTCCTTCAGCGAAGCCGGCCTACCCATGGTTGTCGTGGAGTCGCGGTTGGTACGCTGCCTGAATGGTCACGACACGACGTGCGACGACTCTGGGGGAGCTGCGGGCATCGGGGTGGGAGAGCGTCCCCGTGAAAGAGGAGGTGCGTCGCAACGTGATCCGCCGCCTCCGGGCGGGGGAGGCTGTCGTCGAAGGGGTGTTCGGATACGCCGACACGATCGTGCCCCAGCTCGAGACAGCCCTGCTCGCGGGGCACGATGTCATATTCCTCGGTGAGCGCGGCCAGGCCAAGAGCCGCATGATGCGCGGTGTCGTGGATCTCCTCGACGAGGCCATCCCTGTGGTCGCGGGCTCCGAGATCCACGACGACCCCTACGCTCCGCTCAGTCGTTTCGCGCGGGAGCGTGTCGCGACGGAAGGTGACGCGACCCCGGTCGTGTGGGTCGGGCGCGACGAGAGATACGCCGAGAAGCTCGCCACACCCGACATCTCGATCGCGGACCTCATCGGGGAGGTCGATCCGATCAAGGTCGCCGAGGGCCGCTACCTGAGCGACGAGCTCACGATCCACTACGGCCTCATACCCCGCGTGAACCGGGGCATCTTCGCGATCAACGAGCTTCCCGATCTCGCAGAGCGCATCCAGGTCGGCCTTCTGAACATCCTCGAGGAACGCGACGTGCAGATCCGCGGGTACAAGGTACGGCTGCCCCTCGACATCCTGTTGCTCGCGTCCGCCAACCCGGAGGACTAC
>JADZDR010000048.1 GCA_020850945.1 Acidimicrobiia bacterium
GCGATGCTCATGCCTCGAAGGCATGTCAGCGAACCGCAGGTCCGTCGCGAGGTCGGGGCGTCCCATCACATCGCACAGCCGGATCCAGTCGTCCTCCGACAGGCAGGCGATCGTGACCCAGCGGTCCGTGCCCTGGCAGCGGTACGCATTGTGCGGCGCGACCGACCAGTGGTCGTTGCCCATCTGCTGCCAGACACGGCCGTTCATCGAGTAGTCGAGGATGAACTCCGAGAGGAACGGGACATAGTTCTCGGCCGTTGCCAGCTCGACGTATACACCCTTACCGGTGCGCGAGCGCTGCCGCAGCGCGAGTGTGAATGCCAGCGCGCCGCCGACGCCCGAGGCGGCGTCCGCCGGCACGCTCGCCGGCGCGTAGTCCAGCCCCAGGTCGGGGTAGGCGCGGATGACTGGGTGTCCGGCGATGGCTTCCATGTGATTGCCGAACGTACGGTAGTCGCGGTACGGGCCTTCGACGCCGAAGCCAGGGACCCGCATGAGGATGAACTGGGGGTTGACCTTCGACAGGCGGTCCCACGTGATCCCCAGCTCCTCCGCGTGCGGCGGCAGGTTGTTCTCGATCATCCCGTCCGACTCCCGCACGAGGCGCTCGAACGCCTCCTGCCCCTCGGGCGTCGTGAGGTCGAGCGTCATCGAGCGCTTGTTGCGGCCGTGGTGGTTGAACACCGCCGAGCGGTTCCACGGGTGCTCCCCGGCACTGTCATCGGGGTACCCCATCCCGCTCGTCGCGGATGTGTCAACGAGGGCCTGCGAGGGCCGTGCCAGCGTCCCGCGAGTGAAACTGGCGAAATGGTGCAGCGACTCGATGCGGATGATCTCAGCGCCCCAGTCGGCCAGATGCATGGTTGCGTAAGGGCCGGCCCAGACGACGGTGAGATCGAGGATGCGGACCCCGGCGAGCGGCTGGTCACGGTCGTCAACGGGCGACGGCATCACGGACCTCCTCGCGCGTCTCGATGACCCCCGCGCCACGCAGACGGCCGATCTCTTCGGCGGACATACCGAGGTGGTCGCGAAGCACCTCGACGGTGTGCTCGCCGAGCAACGGCGCGCGACGACGCGGGGGTTGCGGGGGCTCTGTATTGAACCGGGCCTGGTAGCCCGGATAGGTGAGCGGCCCGGTTTCGGGATGGTCGATGGTCTGGAAGAAGCCGCGCGCCTGGAAGTTCCGGTCCACAAACAGGTCCGCGGTCGTGTTGAGCGGGCCACCGAGGACGCCGTACTTCTGACAGGCGGCGCGAATCTCCTCTTTCGTGTGCTCGAGCGTCCACGGGAGCAGGTAGGCGTCGAACTCGGGGACGCGATCCGGGTGCGAGCGCGCCTCGATCGTCGCCCACTCGGGCTGATCGAGGAGATCCTCCCGCTCAATCATGCGGATGGTAAGCGGCAGGCGGGGTGCGCCACTGGTGATGAGGACGAAGCCATCGAGACAGGGGTACGTGCCGGACCCGACGCCGAGCCCGCTGCCCGCCCGCCCGACCAGGCGACCGTTGTACTGGTACCCCAGCAAGCGGCCGAGCCGAGAGTCGATGGAGTGCGCGAGCACCTCGAACGCGGAGACATCGAGGTGCTCCCCGTGACCTCGGCGTTCGGCGGAGGTGAGGCCGACGGCGCTCGCGAGGGCAGCGGCGTAGCCGACCTGGTAGCCCGGCGCTCGGCCGGCCGTCTTGAGGGGCTCACGGCTCGGATCGCCCTGCGAGATCATCGGGCCGCCCATCGCGTACAGGGTCAGGTCCGTGCCGCGCCAGTCTCGATAGGGCCCGGTCTGCCCGAAGTTCGTCACCGAGGTGAGCACGACCCGGGGATTGACGGAGCGGAGCACCTCGTACCCGAGCCCCAGACGGTCGAGCGTTCCGGGGCTGAAGCTCTCGACCACGATCTGGGCATCGCGCACCAGCCCGAGGACGATGTCGCGGCCCTCGGGGCGCTTGAGGTCGACGACGGCGGAGCGCTTGCCGGTATTCAGGGCGAGGAACGCGCCGGACCGCTCGATGTGAGGCTCATCTCCCGGGAACGGCCCGAGGCGACGGGCCGGATCGCCCCCGGGCCGTTCGATCTTGGTCACGTCGGCCCCGTAGTCCGCGAGCACACGGGTGGCGAAGGGGCCCATGGCGTGGTGGGTCAGGTCGACTACGCGAACGTCGTCCAGTGGGAGCATGGCGTCACCTCGGCGCGGATAATAACACCTGCGATACGCCATCACGTCTGCGGATTCCCGTCATGGCGTGACTTTCCTCCTCGCAACTTCGAGAATGCCTGCTCGGTCGCCGGGGGCGACCCCGGACCGGACACCGTGCATCGGTGCGCGACCCCCGCGGAGAGAGAGAGGAACGTCGATGTCCGTCTATTTCATCGTCCAGGAGGAGATCCACGACGAGGAGGCGCTGGTCGCGTACCGCGAGAAAGCCCAGACCGCCTCGGGAGGAGGGAAGGTGCTCGCGGTGGACGACGCCCCGATCGCGCTCGAGGGAGCGTGGCATGGCGGCCGCTGCGTGATCATCGAGTTCGAGGACGAGGCGGCGTTCCGGGCCTGGTACGA
>JADZDR010000049.1 GCA_020850945.1 Acidimicrobiia bacterium
ATTCGGCGGAGAAGCCTATCCACTCCCACAGGACCCCGGAACCAGGCCGACATCCCCCGGCCCGGTGTGACGAACACCTCGAATCGCTCGCTACCATTCCCCGCAGTCCGGTCCGGCGAGGAGGGATGTGGAGATGGAGGACCGTTTCGACGTGATCATCGTCGGTGGGGGTCACAACGGCACGACACTCGCCGCGTACCTCGCCAAGTCGGGACGTTCGGTCTGCGTGCTCGAGTCCCGGCCCGAGTGCGGGGGCGGGCAGGAGAACACGGAGCCGATCCCGGGCTTTCGCATCGACCCGCACGCCACTTACCTGTACGGAGCGGCTGCGCCCGGTTTCGAGCAGCTCGAGCTGGGACGGTTCGGCTACCGCCACGTCCCCTACAGGTCGACGGCAGGGCTCGTGACGTCCGCCGGTGAGGCGGTGAACCTGGGCAGTCGCTGGGATCCCGAGATCGCGACGGAGAACCTCATGCGAGTCGCGCCGGGCAGCCTGGGGACGGGGATGTTGCTCGGATCCCTCCAGGGCGACCTCGCGACGGAGCTCCTGCGGGCGCTCTTCTGGACGCCCCCCTACCCGGCTGAGTTGGATGTCGACCCCATGGACCTGCCGTGGGCCAAGGTGATGGACAAGTACTTCTCCGGCATGTTCAAGCCGGAGTGGCTCGAGATGAGCCTCGTCGAGCTCCTCGACGAGCTCCTCGACTACGAGCCGCTCAAGACGCTGTACAGCTTCGCCGCCTGGTACTGCGGGGCGCATCCGGCGTGGGAGGGGATGGCGCTCCCCGCCCTGGGCGGGGTCCTCATGTTCGGGCACAGCTCGGGGTCACCGCGGGGCGGGATGCACACCTACGCGCACGCCATCATCCGCTGCGCCCTGCACCACGGCGCCCGCATCGTCACGAACAGCCCGGTCGAGCGCATCCTCGTCGAGAACGGACGGGCCGTCGGTGTCGAGCTCGCCGAAGGGTCGTCCCATCCCGGCAGGAGGATCTACGCGGACGACTTCGTCGTGTCGGCCGTGGACGTGCAGCACACGTTCCTCCAACTCGTGGACGGCTCCCATACCGACGTGTCCTTCCGCCGGCGCGTGTCGGACATCTCCCTCAAGGGCGGCAGCCTCTACGTGGCCTCGGTCGTGTGCCGGGAGCTGCCGCGGTACGGCGACGGTGCGGACGCGTTCCCGATCGAGAAGTACCCGTCGTGCGTCGTCGTGCCCTGCGACTCACGCGAGGCCAACTTCTTCGCCCAGACCGAAGACGTCTACTCGTTCAACCGGGCGCCGCTGCTCGAGGACGACCATCTCACGATGATGGTCTGCACGCACGACGTCTACGATCCCACGCGGGCGCCGGAGGGCTACCACGTCCTCTCACCCATCTACCTCGAGATGCCGCCGCCCCAGTACGACGTGAGTGGTGCGGCCGGCGTGAACCGCGACAAGGCGGAGATCACCGATGCGGTCCTGCGGGTCCTGCGCACGCACGCGCCGAACATGACCGACGCCAACATCGAGCACGTCTTCGTGAACACACCGTACGATTCGGAGTTCCGCAACGCCGGTCTCACGGGCGGCAACTGGTACGCGATCCGCCAGTCCGCCGACCAGTGGTTCTCGGGCCGGCCCCTGCCCGAGCTGTCCCGATATCGCACGCCGATCGACGACCTCTACCTCTGCAACCAGACCTCGCATCCAGGCGGCCTCTGCCTCATGGCCGTCCCCTACAACCTCATGCACATCCTCATCGAGGACGGCAAGGTCGATCCCGGGCCGTGGTGGTATCCGGCGCCGTGGCACATGCCCGCCCCGGCCGCGTGACGAGAACGCAGCGCCGGGTCAGGCCTTCTCGATCGAGACTCGCGTGTTCCGCATCGTCGTGCAGGGCTGCCACTGGGTCGCCCAGTAGCTGAGGTGGCCGTACCCTCCCGCGAGGTGCAGCCACTTGATCATCCCCGGTTCGGCATCGTTGGGCCCGGCCCAGTCGGGGAACTGGTAGTTGTCGAACCCGTTGTACATGACCACCTGGCCCGGTCTGGCCGTGGCGGAGGTCTTCACCGGCACGCGGAACTCGCCGCAGTCGTTGTGGACCCGTACGAGGTCGTTGTCGACGAGGCCGAGTGAAGCCGCATCCTCGTCGTTGATGACGAGATGAGCCGTGCCGCGATGGGTCTCGAGCATGAGGTCGTTCGAGATGTTGAGCGAGTGGATGCTCCATCGGTTGTGGCCGCTCGAGACCTGGAACGGATGGTCGCCGCCAATGGCAGGTGGTTCCTTGTGGCACGGCAGGTGCTCGTCCGCTTCGATGAACCACGGATGGTCGATGAGGAACTGGGCGCGCCGGCTGTACGTGGGGTAGGGCTCGCCGTTCTCGACGTGTTTGCGGAAGGGCACGAACGTCTCGTCGGGGGAGGGGTCGGTCGCCTGACCGAGGGCGCGGGGGGTGATGCCCAGGGTCTGCCAGCGGTAGTGGCCGACCTCGCGCACGTTGTCGAGGCTCGCCTCCGCCGGGATCGTGCCGACGAGGGCGGTGTCGCGCAGCATCTCGTCCACGATCGTCTCCGGGTCGGTCCAGACGCCGTTCGCCGTATACGCCGCATGCATGTTCGCGGCGTTGAAGACCTGTCCGGTCTGTGCCTTGAACGGGTCGACGCCCCGTGCCTTGGCGCGCTCCTCGACCTTCTCGGCTATACGGCGGAACGCCTCCCACTCGTCCACGCATTCGCCGGGTGGTTCGACCGCCTTGTCACAGAAGGTGAGGTTCATCACGTGCGTGCTCGGGATGCCGAAGCCGATCTTCTCGTACTGCTGCGACATGGGCAGGACGATGTCGCTGTGAGCTGCGGTCGCGCTCATCTTGACTTCGAGCGTCACGACCATGCGGAGGAGCGGCCAGAGGTGTTCGAGGAGCATCTTCGAGCCACCCCGTGTGCGGCGCAGCACGTTCCCGCCACACTCGATGAGGACACGAGGCGGCTGCTCAGCGCGGGGATAGTCGACCGCCCTCCACCAACCCGACTCGACAGCCTCGTCGAAGTACTCGCGGAACGGACGTGGCATCGAGGGGTCGTGCCACTCCTGTCTCTCCCACGCGTCCTGGTATCCGGCGAAGCGGTACCAGAGGAAGACGGGAGGGACGAATCCCATGCCCTGGCCGCCCATGAGTCCACCCCGAGCAGCCTCGATCGAGAAGATCTTCGGTGTGAGAGTCGGATCGGCCGCGAGCGCCGCATCCATCGTCATGTCGCGCAGATCGAGGATCGCAGCCACGTTCTCGGGACCGCGCTGCGTCTTCAAGGCGAACATCATCATGCCGTCGAAGTAGCCCGCGCCCCACGCCCGCATGCCGGTCCCGTGCTTGCCCCAGTTTCCGGTCAGGGCGAGGAGGAGGATCTGTGATCGCTCGATGAGGTCGCCGTGGTAGTGCTTGGATGCCTGGTTGAGGGAGCCGAGGATGTTCGTCGGTCGGGTGGCGATCTTGCACGCGAGGTCGCGGATGGCGTCGGCGTGCAGGTTGCAGATCTCGGCCGCGCGCTCGGGTGTGTACTCCTCGAGGCGGGCCTTGACCTGCTCGAAGACGGTTGTCACGGCGCGCGGCCCCGTGAGCGTCTCGATCGTGAAGGTCCCCTCGAGGGCAGGAGTGACCTCGCCCCACTCGAGGGTGCCACGGGGGGCGTCGACGGGTGCTGCCGTGGCTGCGTCCCATGCGATGAGCTGCTCCTCGCTGCCGCCCGCGGTGAGATCCGATCGGCGCAGGTAGCGGTTCGTGGCCGGGTCGACGAGGAGCGGGAGATCGGTCTGCTCCAAGACGAAGTCACGGTCGACGAGGCCTTCGTCGATGACGACCTTGCACATCGCGAGGGCGAGAGCGGCGTCGGTGCCGGGGCGCACGGGCAGGTGCCCGTCGGCGTTGACGGCCGACGGGCTCACGTCGGGCGCGATCGTCCACACCTCGCAGCCCCGATACCGGGCTTCGGTGATGAAGTGGTAATGGGGGATCCGTGTATAGGCAGGGTTGCCGAACCAGATGAGGAACACGCCCGAGTGGAACCAGTCGTCGATGCTGCTCACGGGGTCGAACGTGCCCCACGTGAGGTAGTGGCCGGCCGCGAAGTCGTTCATCTCGGCGTTGAGGTCGGTCGTGAGACCGGCGCAGAGCGCCATGAACTTGCCACGGCCGGCGAGGGCGAGCGTGCCCAGGTTGCAGCCGGACGGCGCGAGGATCGCCTCGGGACCGATCTCCTCGGCGGCGTCGAGGATCGCGTCGGCAACGTCGGTGCACGCCTCGTCCCAACTGATCCGCTCCCACCGGCCCTCACCCCGCTCCCCCACACGCCGCAGCGGGTAGAGGACGCGTTCCTCGCTGTCGAGCATGCGGGTCCACCCCATGCCCTTCTGGCACCCCATCGGGTTCATGTCGGGGACGCCCTCCATGACCGTGGGGAACGACCCGGCCGACTCCTCGCGGACGACCTTTCCGTTCGCCATGTAGACCTTGAGGGGACAGTTGCCCGGGTAGCAGTCGATGCAGTGGGATGCCCACTTCACCTCGTCCCACGTCCAGCGGCTCCGGTACGACGCCTCGCTTCCGGCCACTTCCCTACCCCGGGTAGTGGTCACGCCGTTGCCGTCCGCCATCAGAGCCTCCTCGGTCGCACAGGCAGAGAAAGCTATCCGATGACCACCCAACTGGGTACCTGAGCGGCGATATATCGCCGCTCAGGTACCCAGAGAGGGGGGTGTTGGCCTAGATCGCGTCCTCGCCGAGCTCGCCCGTACGGATGCGCATGGCCAGATCCACGGGTGTGACCCAGACCTTGCCGTCCCCGATCGAGCCCGTTCCCGCCGCCGTCGCGATCGTCTTCACGACCGTGTCGCGCAGCTCGGTGCCCACGAGGACCTCGAGCTTGAGCTTGGGTACGAAGTCCACGGAGTACTCGGTCCCGCGGTAGACCTCGGTGTGGCCGCGCTGGCGACCGAAGCCCCTGACCTCCGTCACCGTGAGACCCAGGACCCCGGCGTCCTGGAGGGCGTCCTTCACGGCTGCGACCTTGTGCGGCTTGATCACTGCTGTCACGAGATGCATTCGGGTCTCCTTCTCATCCTGTTGTCGAAGCGGTCGTGGTCACGTCAAGGGTGGGTCCGCCCGCCCCCACCGGATGCGAGGCGTACACGCCGGGTGAGATCTCGAGCTCCACCGGGTATGCCTCGACACCCATCTCGGGGATGTCGACCCCCTGCAGCTCGTCCTCGGGGGAGACGCGGATGCCCTGGATCCTGTCCTGGATGCGGAAGAAGGTGTACGTGATGGTGGAGATCACGACGACGAGGGCCACGGCGTAGACGAGCTGCGCGCCGAACTGGCCGACGTTGCCCCGGATGAGGCCCTCGACAGGTGCGAGGGCACCGTCGCCGTTCAGCCCGTACGCGTAGCTGCCGTCCGCGAAGATCCCCACGGCGAGGACACCCCAGATACCGCAGACGCCGTGCACGGACACCGCCCCGACGGGGTCGTCGACCCGGAGGCGGTCGACGAGGAGGATCGAGAACACCACGACCCCGCCTCCGATCCCACCGATGAGGAGCGCCGCCCAGGGCGCGACGAATGCACACGGGGCCGTGATGGCCACGAGACCGGCGAGACCGCCGTTCGCCGCCATGGACGGGTCGAACTTGCCGAACTTGGCTTTGACCACGAGCATCGCGACCACCGCACCCATGCAGCCGGCGAGGATCGTGTTCACGATGACGATCGTGAAGCGGAAGTCGCTCGCGCCGAGCGTCGACCCGCCGTTGAAGCCGATCCAGCCGAAGAAGAGGATGATCGTGCCGATGATGCCCATCGGGATGTTGTGGGCGGGCAGGGCGCTCGCCGTGCCGTCCTTGTTGTACTTGCCGAGGCGCGGGCCGAGCACGATCGCCCCCATCAGGGCCGTGACGCCACCGACGGCGTGCACGACTCCGGAACCGGCGAAGTCCACGGCGCCGTTCCCGAGACCGAGGTTGACTCCGAGGTTGGCGAGCCAGCCGTTTCCCCACACCCAGTTGCCGACGAGCGGGTAGATGAAGGCGCCGGCGACGAGCGCGAACACGCAGAAGGCCGAGAACTTCCAGCGTTCGGCCATGGCACCCGTCGGGATGGTCGCCATGGTGTCCACGAACATGAGCTGGAAGAAGAAGAAGGCGAGAACTCCGACGTCATACGCGCTGCCCCCCAGGAACCAGCCGCCACCGGAGAGGAAGTTCCAGCCACCCACGCTCACGAGGGGCTCCCCGAACTGCTTGAAGCCGATGTTGGGGAGGTCGGCGAGGCCGCCGTACATGAACGAGAAACCGAACGCCATGAAACCCAGCGTGGCAAGCGCGAAGACCACGTAGTTGGTCATGATCACGTGGGACGCGTTCTTCGCGCGCGTGAAGCCGGTCTCGACCATCGCGAAGCCTGCCTGCATGAAGAACACGAGCGCGCCGGCCACGACGAGCCACGTGAGGTTCACCGACACGCGGTTCTTCTCCACGGCGGCGGCCAGGTTCTCGGGGTCCACCACGCACTCGCCGTCCTCGTTCAGGGATGCGGCTTCACCCGAGACGCAGAGGGCACTCGGTGCCGTACCGGTCTCGGCGCCGGTGCTGTCGGGGTCGGCCTGGGTGGCGGGGCCGGCCACCCAGTAGATGCCGGCGAAGAGCAGGATGACGGCGAGCATCACGAGGCGGCGCACACTCGACTTGATCGGCAAGCCGTCACGCAGTCGGTTCTTCACGAGATCTCTCCCTGTTCGAGGTTCCTGGGACGGGCCTCGTTGCACTGACGTCCCACGTCGCCGCCACGGTAAGGGACAAGGATTTCCGGTTCGTGATGCACACGTTGCGGTTGCGTGACCGCTCTGTTTCGGCCGCGTTTCAACCGGCCCGGAGTGGGTCTACGCTTCGCGGCGAACCATGAGCAGAGTCGATCTCGCCCGCCTCCAGTTCGCCACGACCTCCCTGTACCACTTCCTCTTCGTGCCCTTCACGATCGGCATGGCGTGCCTGATTGCGATCATGCAGACCGCGTGGCATCGGACCGGCAAGGACGAGTGGTACCGGCTCACTCGTTTCTTCGGCCGCATCCTCCTCATCGGTGTCGCGGTCGGTGTCGCGACCGGACTCGTACAGGAGTTCCAGTTCGGGATGAACTGGTCCGCCTACTCGCGTTTCGTGGGTGACGTGTTCGGCGCCCCCCTCGCGATCGAGGGGCTGGCGGCGTTCTTCCTCGAATCCACGTTCCTGGGGATCTGGTACTTCGGCTGGGGCCGCCTCTCGCCGCGCCTCCACCTCGCCACCATCTACCTCGTCGCGATCGGGACCATCCTGTCCGCCGCGTTCATCCTCGCCGCGAACTCGTGGATGCAGGATCCGACCGGCTACTCGATCAACCCCGAGACGGGGCGCGCCCAACTCGAGAGCATCGGCGCTCTCTTCACGGAGAAGATCTTCCTGTGGGCACTTCCCCACACGCTCCTCGCCTCGATCGTGACGGCGGCGGGAGTCCTACTCGCCGTCTCGTGCTGGCATCTCCTGCGCAGCCGGGAGGCCGGGGCCTTCCGGCGGTCGGCCGCCCTCGCGTTGGTCGTCCTATTCCCCGCGGTCGGACTCACCCTCATGACCGGCGCCCGCCTCGCAGTCACCGTGACCGAGCTCCAGCCCATGAAGACGGCGGCGATGGAGGCGCTCTGGAACACGGAACAGCCCGCCTCGTTCTCGCTCTTCCAGATCGGCGGCATGACCGAGAACGACCAGGCTCCGACGTTCGCGATCGAGATCCCGCACCTCCTGTCCGTGCTCGCCACGAACAGCTGGGACGGGGAGGTCGAGGGCATGAACGAAGTGCAGGCCGACAGTGTCGCCGAGTACGGCGAGGGAAGCTACGTACCCATGGTCCCCTTCTCGTACTGGGGTCTGCGCGTCATGGCCTACCTCGGCATGTGGATGCTCGCCGTATCGGGCGTGGGTCTCCTCCTCCTGTGGCGGCGCCGCCTGCCCGACACCCGCTGGTACCTGCACGTGGCCGTCTGGAGCGCGGCCGCTCCGTTCCTCATGAATACGGGCGGTTGGCTCCTCGCCGAGACAGGGCGTCAACCCTGGATCGTGTGGGGCCTGCTCGAGACCGCCGACGCCGAATCCCCGAGTGTGTCCACGGCGCAGGTCGCGTTCACGCTCGGCTTCTTCCTCGTCCTCTACGCGGCCCTCACGTTCCTGGCGTGGTGGTGGATCAGGAAGTACGGGCGCCGGGATCTCGATCCCGCCCCACCCCCGTCCTCGGATGCGGGCCCCCCGAGCGCGTCCGAGGCACCGGTCATGTCCTACTGAGGGAGTCGAGGTTGGCCCTCCAGACGGTCTGGTTCGCGCTCATAACCGTGTTGTGGGCGGGCTTCTTCGTGCTCGAGGGATTCGATTTCGGAGTCGGAATGCTCGTACCGGTCCTCGGCCGGGACGACACGGACCGGCGTGTGCTGCGCGCGACCGTCGCCCCCGTCTGGGACGGGAACGAGGTGTGGCTCGTCGTGGCCGGCGCCGCGATGTTCGCAGCCTTCCCCGACTGGTACGCGACGATGTTCTCCGCCTTCTATCTCCCTCTCTTCGCGGTCCTCCTCGGCCTCATCCTGCGGGCCTGCGCCTTCGAGTTCCGTGACAAGTCGACGCACCTCCATTGGCGGCGCACGTGGGACTGGCTCATGGGCGTCTCCAGTCTCCTCGTGCCCCTCCTCGTCGGCGTTGCTTTCGGGGGACTTCTCGGCGGGCTCCCCATCGACGGCAGCATGGAGTTCGCCGGTGACTTCACCGATCTCGTGCAGCCGTATGCGCTCTACAGCGGACTCACCTTCGCCTCGCTCTGCCTCGTGCAGGGCTTCGCGTTCCTGCGTCTCAAGACCGCTGATTCCCTCGCGCGGGCGGCCACGCGGGGGGTTCGTGTGTCCGCGAGCGTCTGTGCGGTACTGGTCGTCGGATTCGTTATCTGGACGCAGGCCGTGTCGGACCGTGGAGTCATTCCCGGCGCGGGCTTCTGGTTGGCCCTCACGTTCACGGTTGCAGCCGCGATCCTGGCGTGGGAGAAGGAACATGCCGGCTGGGTGTTCGCGTGCAGTTCGGCCGCGATCGCGTTCACGACGATCGGGTTCTTCGCGACCTTGCACCCCAACCTCATGATCTCCTCGACCGGGCCGGCCAACAGCATCACGATCGCCGACAGCTCGTCTTCGTACACGCTCACCGTCATGACCGTGATTGCGGCCGTAATGGTGCCCGTGGTCGTGCTCTACCAGGCGTGGACGTATTGGGTGTTCCGCCAGCGTGTGCGGCGTAGGGACGTGGGTGGCGCGATCGAGGAGGCGGCCTCGACCGGCACGCGAGAGGACGTCTCGCCGTGACGGACACCGCAGATCGCCGGCTCAGGCCATTCGACCGCCGTCTCCTGCGTCGCGTCCGTGCCGTGCGGCGCGTTCTCGCCGTCGACATCGCCGCCGGTCTGGCCGGCACCGTGCTCCTCCTGGCACAGGCGACCCTGCTCGCGACGGCAGTCTCCGTCGTGGTGGAACCACGAGGACATGCTGTGGCCGGCCTGCTCGCGACCCTCGCCGCGGTCGTGGTCATCCGGGCCGGTCTCGCGTGGACGGTCGAAGTGAGCGGGCGACGCGCAGCGACGACCGTCATGTCGGAGCTGCGCCGCGACCTCGTCGCCTTGCGGCTGCGTCCGGAGGACGGGGGCGGCCGGGACGCCCCCACTCACGAAGGCGCGAACAGCGAGATCGTCATGTCGGCGGTGCAGGGTGTGGACGGACTCGAGACGTATCTCGCCCGTTACCTGCCACAGGTCGTTCTCGCTGTGACGGTGCCGGTCGCCGTCCTCGTCTGGAGCGCAGCCGTCGACCTCACTTCGACACTCGTCATGCTCGTCACACTCCCCGTCGTACCGCTGTTCATGGTCCTCATCGGCCGCTCAGCGGCAGCGCGGGCACGCGCGAACTGGGAGGCCCTCCTCGCCCTCTCGGCGCATTTCCTCGACGTCGTACGTGGCCTTCCCACGCTGCGAGCCTTCAACCGGGGGCGGGCACAGGTGACCAGGATCGCCGAGACCACCGACGCGTACCGGCGCACGACGATGGGCACGCTGCGCCTCGCCTTCCTGTCGGGACTCGTGCTCGACTTCGCCGCCACCCTGTCCACAGCCCTCGTCGCTGTGACGCTCGGCGTGCGGCTCGTGGGAGGGACCCTCGGTCTGCGACCCGCGCTGACCGTGCTCCTGCTCGTACCGGAGCTGTACGCCCCGGTCCGGGCGCTCGGCACCCTCTTCCACGCGAGCGCGGACGGACTCGCCGCGACCGAACGCATGCTCGGGGCGCTCGACGCGGGCGACACGCCGCGTGAGCCGACGGCCGCACAACCCCGTCTTCTGCCACTGGTTCCACCGGCCCCGCCCGTGTCGCTGCGCGGGGTGACAGTGACTTTCGCCGCCCGAAGCAGGGCGGCACTCGCCGGGGTCGACCTCGAGGTCGGCCCCGGCGAGCTGGTCGCGGTTCTCGGTCCGAGTGGAGCCGGGAAGACCACTCTTGCCCGCGTCGTGCTCGGTTTGACTCAGCCCGAGACCGGAGCCGTGGAGATCGACGGCATGTCCCCGGTCACCTGTGGACTGGACGCGTGGCGTCGCCGACTCGCATGGCTACCTCAGCACCCGTGTCTCCTCACGGCGCCGATCAGCGACAACATCTCGCTGGGACGGCCCCACGCGGGCCGGACCGAGGTCGCCGAGGCCGCGAAGCGGGCGGGCGCACACGAGTTCATCTGCCGCCTCGCTCAGGGCTACGACACCGTCGTCGGGGCGGGGGGTGTGCGCCTGTCACCGGGCGAGCAGCGGCGCGTCGGGCTTGCCCGCGCCCTCCTCCGTGGCGCACCCGTGCTCGTCCTGGATGAGCCGACCGCCCATGTCGACCGGGAGACGGCACGGGCGATCGCGATGACCCTGGACCGGCTCCGCGGCACGTGCTCGACGCTCGTGATCACCCACGACTCCGACGTGGCCGCCGTCGCCGACCGTGTCGTGCATCTCGAGGGCGGCTGCATCCGCACACCTGCGAGCGGGGCGGCGGCGGGAGTGGCACGATGATCCGCCGCATGTGCGAGCTCGCAGGCCTGCGCCCGCGCCGGTTGCTCGTGCCCGTCGCCCTCGGGACCATCTCCGTCGTCGCGGGCGCGGCGCTCGTCGGCATCGCCGGCTACCTCATCTGCCGGGCGGCGCAGCAGCCGCCGATCCTCTCGCTCACCGTCGCCATGGTTGCCGTACGCGCACTTGCGTTCCTCCGGCCGGGTGCCCGCTACGGCGAGCGACTCGCCGCGCACGACCTCGCGTTCCGGTGTCTGGGACGGTTGCGCACCCGCGTCTTCAGTGCTCTCGAGCCGCTCGCGCCGGCGGGAGTCGAGAGCTATCGGGACGGTGAGCTCCTGAGTCGTGTCGTCGCCGACGTCGACTCCATGCAGGATCTCGCGGTTCGAGTCGCCGTGCCGGCCGGCACGGCGGCAGGGGCGGGTCTCGTGCTCGTGGCAGGTGTCGGCGCAGTATTCGTACCGGTCGGACTCGTGCTCGGCGTCGGACTCGTGTGTGCCGCAGTCGGACCGCCCCTTCTCGCCGCCCGAGTCGTAACCCGCACGGCTCGCCGCCAGGCCGGGCTGCGCGCGGGGCTCACGTCCGACCTCGTCGAGATCCTCGACGCGGCCGAGGAGATCTGGTTGAACGAGGCTGACGGGCGGGCACTCGCCCGCGTCGAGGCCGACGACGCTGCCCTCGTCGACGCCGCGTTGCGCGATGCCCGTGGCGCCGGCCTCGCCGACGCGTGCGGTGTGGCCATCGCCGGCATCACGACAGTCGTGGCGCTGGGCGTGACGAGTGCTGCCGCCGCCGCCGGGCGTCTCGACGCGCTCGCCGTTGCCCCCCTCACACTCGTCACCCTCGCCGCCTTCGAGGCGGTGCTGCCGCTGGCGGCGGCGGCACGCGCCATGCCCGGCCTCGTTACGGCGGCTCACCGGGTCCTCGACCTCGTCGACACCCGGACCGGAGTCGTCGATCCGGCCCGTCCCCTCGACATGCCGACAGCTCCGGAACACCGGCGTGCACCGCAAATCCGCGTGAGGCAGCCGCGCGTCGAGCGTCGCGCAGGGGTGAGGCTGCTCGACGAAGTGTCCTTCGACCTCGAACCGCATGCGCGTGTCGTCATCGCGGGACCTTCCGGCTCGGGTAAGACGACTCTCGCCCACGTCCTCGTCCGGTTTCTCGAGCGTGACGGGGGCGAGGTGCGCCTGGACGGACACGACGTGCGTGCTCACCGGGCGGAGGACGTGCGCCGCACCGTCCTCCTCTCCGCCCAGGTCCCGCACGTCTTCGACTCGACAGTCCGCGAGAACGTCGTGCTCGCCCACCCCGGCGCATCCGACTCCGACATCCTCGCCGCCCTCGCCCACGCGCAACTCGGCGACTGGGTCGAGGCTCTGCCCGACGGTCTCGACACGCGTGTCGGGGAGGGTGGCCGCACGCTATCGGGGGGTGAGCGGCAGCGCCTCGCCCTCGCCCGTTCCCTCCTGGCCGACTCGCCGGTGTTCATCTTCGACGAGCCCACGGCCCATCTCGACGCCACCGCCGCCCACGCCCTTCTCGACGACTTGTGGGGGGCGACGGAGGGGCGGTCCGTCCTCCTGATCACGCACGGTGACCCCGGCCCATTCGGCGGGTGCGTGCGGGTCGTGACCGGCTAGATCCCGGCAGCGGTCACGGCAGGTAGCCGTTCTCGTGGAGCCAGACCTCGGTGCGCTGCATCCCCTCCTCGAGGCCGACCTTGGCCGTCCAGCCGAGGACACGCTCCGCCTTCGCCGTCGAGATGTCACCGGTCGCGGCGAGCATGCGCATCGACGCGGCTGTTACCTCGCTCGGCCTGCCGAGAGTGCGCAGCGTACGACCTACGACGGTGGCAAGGGCGACAGCGACACCCGTGGGGGCGACGCGGGGAGGGCCGATGCCGAGCATGCGGCTGTAGTGCCCGAAGAACTCCCGTGTCGTCACGCCGGACCCGCCTGCGGCGTTGAAGACCTGACCGGACGCATCATCGGCCTCTGCGGCCACGCGGACGAGGTCCGCGAGATCGTCGACGTAGATGGTCGTGAACACGCCGTTCCCCATGGCGGGTAGGACGACAAGGCCGGCCTTGAGCATCTCGACGGGGATAACCGTCCACGGCCGCGAGGCCGGCCCGAAGACACTCGCGGGACGGAGGATCGTGACGTCGACGGCACCTTCGGCATGCATCTGCAATGCGACCTGTTCGGCTGCGATCTTCGTGTCGCCGTACGCGTCGCCCGACGGGCGGACGGGGCGTGCTTCGTCGACGACACCATCGCGCTTGTTCGAGTAGACGGCACACGACGAGAGAAGGACAGAGCGGCGCACTCCCGCCGCGGCAGCGGCATCGAGGACGTTGCGCGTGCCCTGCACGTTGACGGTCCACGCCGCCTCGAGTGACGCCGTGTTCGAAACGAGGGCTGCGGTGTGCACGAGCGTGTCGCAGCCGGTGAGGCCTTCCCGCCACGCGGCCTCACCTGCGCTGATGTCGCCCTGTTCCACGTCGAGCGCGACGTCGGCGACGAGGTCGACTCCGCATGTCTCCCACCCCGCGTCACGGAAGTGCCGGGCCAGAGCCCGTCCGAGGAACCCGGCACCACCCGTGAGGAAGGCGCGTGGCGGGCTCAAGTGGTCTCCGCCGCGTACATGGACGCGAAGTCGTCGAGGCCGGGCGGGTTCGTGTTCTCGGCGGCGTCGACGGCGACGTGGATCACGGAGGGGAGATCCGTGTCGACGGCACGCGCGAAGGCTGCTTCGAGATCCGCCGGGTCCGCCACGAACTCGCCATGGCAGCCGAGAGCCCGGGCGACCTCGTCGTAGCGCACCTCGCCGAGCTCGACACCGATCGTCGTCCCCGCGACCTTCTGCATGTGCAGGACCTCCATGCCCCAAGCCGAGTCGCAGTTGACGACACACACCACTTTCGTTCCCTCACGCGCGGCTGTCTCGAGCTCCTGCAGGTTGAAGCCGAAGGCGCCGTCTCCGCTGAAGAGGAACACAGGACGGTCGGGGTGGGCGACCTTCGCCCCGATCGCGTAGGGGAGGCCGGTTCCGAGGTGGCCGAAGTGACCCGTCCACATGAGGGAGCGAGGCCGGCGGAACGTGAGGGAGAGGTGCGCCCACAGGCCCGTGTTGCCCCCGTCGACACAGATGATCGCGTCGTCGGGAACGAACCCGACGAACTCGGCCGCGAGACGCCCCGGATGCACCGGCGACGAATCCAGCGAGAGGTACGACTCCGTGACCCCCGTCTTGAGGAGTTGATAGTCACGGGCGTAACCGGCGCCGACCTCGTTCGGTTCACGTGGTCCCGTGACCTCTCGCACCGCCACATCGAGGGCGGCGAGACCGGCCCGGGCATCACCGACGAGGGCGACGTCCGTCACGCGGTTCACACCGATGCTCGTCGCGTCGGAGTCGAGGTGGACGAGACGCTGACGATCCGGGCCCGCCCAGGCGGGCGGCATGAGGAACTGCATCGTCTCACCGATCTGGGTTCCCACGGCGAGGATGACGTCCGACTGCATGTGGACCGGGGAACCCCACGGGAACCCCATACCCACCGACAGCGGGTGATCCTCGGGGAAAGCCCCACGGGCACCGGCAGTGGTCATGACGAGAGCGCCGAGGTGTTCGGCCACGGATCGCAGTTCCCCCGCGGCGTCCGCGCGGTGCACACCGTGCCCGGCGAGGATGAGCGGGAAGTCGGCGGTGGCGAGGATGGACGCGGCTGCTCGCACCTGCTCGGGATCGGGGGCGCCGGGCGCGAACCTGTACACGGAGGGATCGAGGATGGTCACGTCGTCCGCCGGGATCTCCTCGAGGAGGATGTCCGCCGGTACGTCGAGATAGACCGGGCCGGGGCGGCCCGCGAGCGCATGCCGGCACGCCTCCCGTACGAGCTCCGGCAGGCGCCGTGCCTCGGCGGCGCGTTCTGCGAACTTCGTGATGGGCCGCACGACCTCGAGTTGGGGGCCGTGCTGAAAGCGGCCGTTGCGCACGGCGTGCATCGAGCGCCGCACACGTTGCGTACCGATCGCGAGCATCGGCACGCCCTCCTTCCACGCGCACATCAGGCCCGGTACCAGGTTGGCGACCCCGGGGCCCGCCGCCGCCGCGACGGCGGCGATGTGGCCGGTGGCGCGTGCGTAGGCGTCGGCCATGTGGGCTGCGGCACTCTCGTGGCGGGGTCCGACATGTCGCATGGCGTGAGACTCGACGCCACGCAGCATGGGGCTCTGGCTGATGTCCGAGATCGAGAAGAGCGTGTCTATCCCCTCGGCCAGCATGGCCTGCACGATGATCTCGCCGCCGTCGATCCGTTCCATTCGGCACCTCCCGCGCGAACCCGATGGCGAACCCTACTGCCTCACGCCCGGGATGCCTGGGGCCGCAGCCTGCGGTCCCGCGCATACCGTAGGACTGTGCGATCGAGGTTGGTAGTCGTCCCAGGACTCGTGGCCGTCGCCGTGTTGGCCGGCTGCGCCTTCCGCGCACGCGACGGGAGGTCCACACGAGAGGGCACTGAGGACGGGACCCGGGACCGGCACCGGGCCGCGCAGGTCGGAGGTGTCCGACGCACCTGGGAGATGCACGTTCCCAGTCCCGCGACGAGACCGGAGCGCGGTATGCCACTCGTCGTCGTCCTCCACGGCGGTGGAGGCTCGTCCGCCCAGATGCGGTTCGCGGGATTCGACTCGATCGGTGACCGTGAGGGGTTCGCCGTGGTCTACCCGGACGGATACCGACGGCACTGGAACGACGGGCGGACCGACATGGATGCGGCGACGGTACGCGAGGGCATCGACGACGTCGCCTTCCTGCGCGAGGTCATCGCCGAGACGTCACGTGAGCTCGACATCGACTCACAGCGGATCTTCGTCACGGGGATCTCGAACGGGGCCATGATGTCGGGCCGTGTCGCGTGCGAGATGGCCGATGTCGTCACCGGCGTGGCGCTCGTGGCAGGCAGTCTGGGGGCCGAGGAGGCAGGGCGATGCGTCCCGTCGCGTGCGGTGGCCTTCCTCGACATCTCCGGCACGGCTGACCCACTCGTTCCCTACGGAGGAGGAGACGTGACGGTGGCGGGCAGGTCGAGAGGGAGCGTCCTGGGCGTGGAGGACTCGATCGCGAAGTTCGCGGGACACAACGGGTGTTCCTCCGAGACGGCCCGGCGCGACCTGCCTGATCGCGATCCGCGTGACGCCTCGACCGTGCGCGAGGTCTCCTACGAAGGCTGCACGACGCTTGCCCCCGTGCGCCTTCTCGCGGTGGAAGGTGGAGGCCACACGTGGCCGGGACGGTCTGCCGCCCTGCCCGAGGCGCTCGTCGGCACCACGAACATGGACATCGACGCGTCCGAGACGATCTGGGCCTTCTTCGCCGGCCTCTGAGCGACGGGTTCAGCTGCGCAGGTACATGCCCGATCAACAGGGTGACGTGAGACACCGCAAAGTCGTCGTGATCGAATTGCCGCAGTGGCTCGGAGCGAGGGGTCAGGCGCGGCGCCTCTGCGCGCCGGTGCCGGGGATGGCCGACAACTGCCTGGTCGTCGTCGAGAGCCGCGGCGAGTCCGTCCCCGACGACGAGTTCTGCGACGAGCTCGTGCGGGTCGTCCTCACCGAGAGAAGGGCCGCGCAGCTCGTGCTCCACGAGCTGCCTCCCCGCACGGTGTCCCTGCTCACGTCGGCCGCAGCGCGCCAGGGGGTGGCTGCACGCGTGCGGGAACGCTGACCCACGACAGGGGCCGGTCCCAGGCCGGTGCTAACCTGCCCTGGACCGGCGCACCGGGCCGCGACAGGGGGTGGGTGGGCCGACGGGCAGTTTCGGAGGATCGGGAGGACTGGGCGTGGACGCCGCCGACGAGGCACGTCCTGGGAGAGGGACCACACGTGGCCGAACCGGGGCTGCTCACACGACACTCGACGGCTTGCCCGTGGGTGGGCCGAAGTGGCCGATCGAGGCCGTCTCAGTTCTCCTGATCTTCGGCTTCCTCCTCGCCATCACCGTGCTCGGCGCCACGGTCACCACGTCACGCGTGAACCGCGATCTCGACGCCGCGCGGACGGGACGCGACCGCGCCCGCGCCCGCGTGGACGCGCTGGAACGTGACGTGGCCGAACTCACGGTGGAGCGCGACATGCTCGTGCAGAGAGCCCGCGACGGTGCGACAGGGAGCCCGCTCCCGGTTCGGCTCGCGGACCACGCGCCGGGCATCTACGTCGTGGGCGACAACATCGCCCCCGGACGGTGGGCGGCGGACATGCCCGCCTGCACGTTCGTGCGGGCGGACATCACCTCGGGAACGATCCTCGGTCAGGGGGACGCCACGGGCAGCGCGATGCTCGCCGCCGGGGAACAGGTCACGTTCGGGTCCGGCGAGTGCTGGTGGCATTTCGAAGGCTCGTGAGGGGGACCCCCCGGACTCGCGGAGGGGCATCCGCTTCCGTCAGGAGCCGGAGCCGACGGGCCCACGCGTGAGCTCGACGAGGAGGCTGCGCATACGGGACGCGAGAGGCGGATCGACCTTCTGGAGCTCGAGGAGGTCCAAGGCCTCCGTGAGAAGGCGCCGCGCGCGCACGAGGACAGTCATGTCGCGGACGATCCCCTCGATCGTGAGCGGCCTGCCGTCCGCGTCGCGGATGACCATGTAGCTCGCCTCCACCCAGACGAGGTGGCCGTCCGCGTGCCGGCATCGCAGGAGGTCACGCCGGCCGGCATCCCCACTCGCAGGAATGACGGCGCCGGGCAGTCCGGGACGGTCTTCTTCGACGACGAGATCGTGCCAGACGGAAGGCTGTCGCATCATCTCGTCGGCCGAGACACCCAGCAGATCCACGATGTTCGGACTCACGTACGAGAGCCGCGGGCCCTGCGTGAGGTCGAGCCTGTAGACGATGTCGTGCGTGAGCTCGGCGACCCGCTCGAGGTGCTGCTCGTCACTGCGGACCGTGGAATCGAGCTCGACCTGGGATGTGAGATCCAGTGTTCGAGCCCAGTCGTCGAGAAGGCGGGTGACGGTGTTCCGCTTCTCTTTCTGCGGTGGGCCCGCGTCGGGAATCTCGTAACGGCGACCCAGGACGTCCTCCGCCTCCTTCGTGGCAAGTGGTCTGTCGAAGAAGTAGCCCTGGGCGACGCCGCATCCGAGTGTTCGCAGTATCTTCGCCTGTTCCCGGGTCTCGACCCCCTCGGCCACGACTTCGAGCCCGAGCTGTTCGGCGATGGCGATGACGGCGAGCACCACTGTCACCTCGTTGTCGGCATGGTCCATGTGGGCGACGAACGAGCGGTCGAGCTTGATGATGTCGACCGGCAGGCGGGCGAGGTAGCCGAGCGAGGAGTAGCCGGTGCCGAAGTCGTCGAGGGCGAACCGCACACCTGTCGCTGCCAGCTCCTGCATGTTGCGGATGGCGCGACCCTCGTCGCGCATGATCGCGCTCTCTGTGATCTCGAGGCAGAGGCGGTGTGGTTCGAGGCCGACCTCCTCGAGGACAGCCTCCACACGCCCCGGCAGGTCGGGTTGGGAGAACTGCACCGGCGAGAGGTTCACCGAGATCGTCATGTCCGCCGTGTCGGGCCGGTTCGCCGTCCATTCGGCGAGGCGTCCGCATGCTTCCCGCAGCACCGTCTCGCCGATGTCGACGATGAGTCCGGTCTCCTCGGCGGCGGGGATGAAGCGGTCCGGCGGGACCTCGCCGCGGAGAGGATGCTCCCACCTCACGAGAGCTTCGAAACCGGTCACGCACCCGTGCGCGAGGTCCACGACCGGCTGGTAGCGCACACGGAGCTCGTCGCGGCCGGTGATCCCGCGCAGCAGGTGTTCGATCTCGAGTCGCTCGAGAACCTCCGACCGCAGCCTCTCGTCGAAGACCTCCGAGCGCCCCCCGCCCTGTTCCTTGGCCCGGAACAGGGCGGTGTCCGCGTCACGCAGCAGGCGGTGCGCCCCTTCGTCCGGGCTCTCACCTATCGCGATGCCGATGCTCGCCGCGAGGTGAACCTGTCTGCCTCCGACGTGGAACGGGGCTGCGAACTGACCGCTGAGCCGCTCGGCGAGGGTGACGGTCTGGTGTACGCCGCCGGTCGTCTCCGACACGACCACGAACTCGTCTCCCCCGAAGCGGGCGACCGTGTCCGTGGACGCGACGACATCGAGGAGCCGGTGGGCCACCTGCGTGAGGAGGGTGTCTCCCGCCCGGTGTCCGAGGCTGTCGTTCACTGTCTTGAAGCGGTCGATGTCGAGGAAGAGGAGTGCCACCTGCCCCTCGCCTCGGCTCATGCGGGACAGGGCGACCTCGAGCCGGTCCTCGAGCAGAGTGCGGTTCGGGAGCCCGGTGAGCGGATCGTGCGTCGACTGGTGCGACAGCAGCTCTTCGGTTCGCATGCGTTCCACGGCGATGGCGGTGATGCTGGCGACGAAGTCGAGGATCTCGGTCTCGCTCTCGTCGGGCTTGCGGTCTGCGGAGAGGAACATGACGACGAGACCGTCCGGAGTCGAGCCCATCTCGACTGTCACCGGGACCGTCCACGCCGTCGTGTAGCCGCCTGCGAGGAGTGACGGGGCGGCGTGATCCCAGGCCGGTGACGAGGCGATGTCCGTGATGCCCGGATACGGTTCTTCCGAGGCGAGCCATGCGAGTCGCAGATGCTTTGACTCGAGGCGGAGGACGACGTCGGCCGGTAGCGAAGGTGCCGCGACGTGACGTCCGGGTCCCTCGCCCTCGGTCCAGAGGACAGCGCAGTGCGCCCCTTCGAGCAGGCCCTCCGCCGTCGAGGCGAGAGCGCGCATCGTGTCCGCATAGGGCCGCCCCCTTGCGAGCATCTCGAGGATTCGGGCCTGGTCCTGCTGGCGTGCCTCGGCGGCACGCTTGCGCGTGATGTCCTCGAACTGGAGGAAGTACCTGCCCTCTGAGCGTTCCGTCGCCGTAGCCGTGGTGGGCGGCGTGTGGGCCCGTGTCGTGATCTCGACCCAGATCGTCTCGTCGTCGTTGCGCCGCAGGCGGGCGCGACACGCCGGTGCTCGCCCCTCGAGGCAGTCACGCGAGTCGAGCTCGTCGCGCGATTGCACCAGGGTCGTGGGGCGGAGCCCGCGGATGGCCGCTGTGTCCCTTCCTGTCATGCGGGCGAGAGCCGGATTCGCGCTCTCGATCCGGCCCGTGTGGTCGACGAGGGCGAGACCGAGGGGCGAGTTGGCGAACATACCTGAGAAGAGCTCGCTCATGTCGCGGAGCGAGGCGTCGGTGAGGACCGCCGCGGTTATGTCACGGATCAGGCCGTAGAGGACCGCGACGCGTCCTTCGGGATCGAGTTCCTGGACTGCGGAGAGCTCGGTGTGGATTGCTGTCCCGTCGTCTCCCCGGAAGCGGCACCGCACGCGTACGATCCCGTCCGGCTGGGGTTCCCCCAGCATGGCAAGTGCCCCCCGGTCGCCGGCAAGGGCCCGGTCCCACGCGAAGTTCGGATCGGCGTACAGCTCCGCTTGCGTGATACCGAAGCGGTCGGCGATCTGGGGACCGATGTACTCGAAGGCGGGAGTGGGGAGGAACCGGTACCGGAAGATCGTGTCGGGTGTGCGCTCGATGATCGCGCGATAGGCACTGCTCTCGATCGTGGCCGCATCCGGGCCACGCCGCTTGCGAAGACGCCTCCTACGCGCGTGATCGGGCAAAGAACCCCCCCTGGGTTCGTGCCTGGAGAGCGGTACTCCTACCGCTCTCCGCATCACTCCCGATGACAGTCCCTCAAGGATCGCGCGATTCGCGCTCGGATGCGACGGGCCGGGTGGGATCGGTCGCACTCTCCCGTCCGGGATCGGGAGTCGAAGTGCGGCCGAACGGTACGACGACGGGCGAGGGTGCCGGCGCGTCGGCCTCGTCGGCCTCGTCGGCCGCGAACCCGGGTGGGTGGAGGAGACCGAGGCGTGCCTCGGCAAAAGTCGTGACGTTGGCCCACGTCGTCATGGACTCACGGGCGAGGGGGAGGATGATCGGATAGACGTGGAACACGTTCGGTTCGAGGTCGAGCCAGATCTCGACACCGTGGGCACGGGCACGGTCCGCGAAGTCGAGGATCTCGTCCCGGAACATCTCGTCTTCGCCGACGGCGACGAGCATCGGCGGCAGGCCCGTCATGTCCGCGTAGAGGGGGGAGACGAGCGGATCACGGGGATCGGTCCCGTTCAGGTACGCGTCCACCTCGACCCTGTCGGGGAGGACGTCCTTGCCGGCGTTCGTGTGCCGCGACTGCCCGGACGCCGCGAGGTCGACCTCGGGTGAGAGCAGGACGAGTCCCGCGGGCAACGGCAGCCCGTGGCGGCTCAGAGCGATGCAGAGCGCGGCAGCCAGACCGCCACCGCCGGAGTCCCCTGCCACGAGGAGGCTGTCGGGCGGGTGCCCGCGGTCGAGGGCCCCGCGATACACGGAGACGGCGTCTTCCAGCGCGGCCGGGAACGGGAACTCGGGTGCGAGACGGTAGTCGGCGAGGAACACCTGCGTTCGCGTCCGCAGGGCAAACTGTGTCGCGAGCGCCCCGTACATGAGGGGTGCCGTGGCCAGATAGCCCCCACCGTGGAAGTAGAGGACCGTGCCCCTGTACGGCGGCGTAGCGGGCCTGATCCACTCACCGGGGATGCCTCCGAGGACGGCATCCTTGCGCCACTCGACCTCACGCCTCAGGAACGGTGGGGGGAAGACCCAGCCCGAGATGCGGTCGAGCTCCATTTCGACGGAGCGCAGCTCGTCGGTGCGGAGCCGCTGTGCGAAACCGAGGAAGCTCTTCATCGCCGCCTGGATCACCTGGCGGGACACGGACCACTCGGGGTCACGGGGCCCTCCGACCGAGGAGGAGGCCAGTCCCCGTGTGATACCCCCGGCCAGTGTGAGGACGAGGCTCCCGAGGGTCCGAGCCGTAGCGAGCTTCGAAGCCGTCGGCACATCCGGCCGTTCTCCCATCGACATGGGAGAAGGGTAGAGGCGTGTGCAGAGCCGCCGAGCCGTGTCAGGGGAGCAGGAGCGGTTCGGTGGCGGCAGCGGCCTGAGCACCCGATCGGCATTCGACTGAGATGGTGTGCGAGCCCGTGGGCACGTCCTCGAAGACCGCTTGGCCGCTGCCTTTCAGGCCGCCGCGTGGTATGCCGAACGAGGGGCTTACGCCGCACGTGTCGCCGTTCGACCACCAGGTGAGGGTGATCCGGTAGAGGGCAGGCGTCGCGCCGGGTGGCCTGAGCACTTCGACCGTCGAGTTGACGGCGTCGAAGCGGACCGTGCGATCGGGGACGAGCGGTCGGTCCCCCACCGGCGTGGGCAGGGTCGTCGTCAACGGCGGTGCTGCCGTCACGGGTGGAGGGGGAGTGGAGTCCGCCGCCGGGGGGGAGGCATCCGGGTCGGATGCTGCTGCGCTCGGAGGACCATCCCCGAGGTCACGAGGAACGTCATCCGCGTTGGCGGCGGCAGGGGGCGACAGATCCTGCGAGGCAGGTCCCGTGCCGTGACGACGCAGTACGACGGCCGAGGTGCCGGCGAGGGTGAGGAGGAGGACCGAGAGCGCGAGGGCGAGCGCCCGCGACCCTTTGGGGGAGCGGCGCCGGGGCGGGATGCCGTGCGCGCCCACGGACGGGTCGGCGAGGAGCCTGCGGCGCTGCAGCTCTTCGCTGATGCGGGACCGTGTCGTGCTGGGTAGAAGGTCGGGCCCCGCACTTGCGAGATCGGAGACGGGATCCACGGACTTGTCGATCACGAAGCTGCACATTCGACACTTGTTCGCGTGCAGGAGGAGGGGTGGGACGAGGTCGGTGTCGAACCGGCTTTCCTCGCCCACCCAGGAAGCAAGTCGATTGCATAGCGGCCGGCCGCCGTTCCAGAGGGCGAGGGCGTGCGAAACGGCGGTTGCCCCGCGCCGTGCAAGTTCCAGGGTTGTCGCCACCTCGGCCTCACTGCAACCGAGAACGATGCCGGCCTGCGAGCAGGTGTGACCGAGTCGATCGCAGAGCTGGAGGGTGGTGCTCTGCAGCTCGGGCAGCCAGCGGAGCGCATCCCGGCCCTCGAAAGCCGTTGCCGGCGAGATCGGCGGTCCGGGGCATTCGAGGCGGGCGCGGCGCACGTGGGTGAGGAGGCCGAGGAGGGTGCGGCCGGTCCCACCCGCCCGGTCGGCCTCATACGACGCGTAGGCGGCTCCGAGAACGGCAGGGACTGAGCTCGACCCGGTGTCACCGGCGAGACAGAACGCGTACGCGTCATCGATGGTCTCGAGGAAGAAGTCCCGGAAACTCCGATCCCGTGCTGCAAGCGCGGGTGCTGTCGTGACCGCCATTCGCCCAGTCCGCCAATCACAAACCCCCCTGAGTATTCCGTTTCGGATTGGCGGAATCCTTGTGAGTGGCGGGCGCGTAGTCTTCCCGGGGTTGGTTTCGCTGTGTGGTGTCCGAATCGGACTACCTTCTCCAGCGGCGCACCCAGATGGCGGAGTAGCTCAGTGGCAGAGCAAGCGGCTCATAATCGCTGTGTCGGCGGTTCGAACCCGCCCTCCGCTACATGACGGTAGATTGAAGGTCGGAATACCTTGCAGGCGGGCGGAAACGCGCCGGGGGCCGGCGTGGTCGAAGAAGAAGTCGAGGTCGTCACGGTCGGCTCGAAGATCGGCGCGGATCTGATCGAGCGAGCTGTCAATGGCGACCAGACAGCATTCGAGGAAATCGTACGTCGGACGTATTCGGACATGTACGGATTGGCTCTCCGCCTGTTGGGTGACGAGGACGACGCCCGGGACGTCCTGCAGGAGGCGTACCTGCGCGTGCACAGGTCTCTCGCGGGCTTCCGGGGTGACGCGGCGTTCGAGACGTGGCTCTACCGCATCACCGCAAATGCCGCGTACACGTTCCTGCGCAAGCGCAAGCGCAGTCGGACGGAGAGCCTCGACAGCATCGAGGAGCCGGAGTCGACGTCTCCTGAACCCGAGGAGGTGTCACAGTCCTCCCACCTGCGCGAGGTGCTCGAGCACCATCTCATGGCTCTCCCCGTCCCCCAGCGCACGGTCGTGGTCATGAAGGACGTGTACGGATTGTCGCATGAGGCCATTGCGGCCGAGCTCGGGATCACGGTGACAGCGGCGAAGGTCCGTCTGCATCGGGCGCGGCGACGGCTGCGGGCGGCGCTCGAGGCGGATGGTGAGATCGATGGTGTCACGGGTCGTGAGAGAGGAGACGCGGATGCCCTTTCTTGACCGATTGCGCGTGACGCGGCGCGGGGGGCGCGCCGACATCATCGACTTCCCCGGTGTCACACGGGCAGGTGGCACGCAGACCACGGATCCCGGCGCCCCCGGAGACGCCTCGACCTTGCCCGAGGCCCCGTCGGTGACATCGTATGAGCAGGCGATGGTGCGCCTGCGCGAGGACCATCCCCCCGCACCGTCGGAGCTCGTGGACGACATCCTCGCCTACGTCTTCTCCGTGAGCGAAGAGGACCTGCCCGAACAAAAGCTCCGCATCCGCTGGTTCCTGATAGGCGGGGCGGTGGCCGCGACGGTGGTACTCGCTGTCGTCGGTGTCGTCCTCCTGCGGCGTGGATGGGTCCCTGGCACGCCGGCCGGGCGGGCGGGCGGCACACGTAGACGGACGGGGCGGGAACTGATGGAGACCCTGGGCCTACACCTTCGCACAGGCACGGGGTAGACGCACGCACCTCGCCTGAGGATGATGGCCAGGGTGTGTGTCTATACTGCTCCGAGCCGCGTGCCCTCTTTCGCCGGCGAGTCCTCGGCACCGTGGATGTCCCTCCTGTGCATGTGGTCGGCCCTGAGAGGGCGGACATGTGGCCGGACAGAGGGGCGTAGCTCAACCCGGTAGAGCACCGGTCTCCAAAACCGGCGGTCGGGGGTTCGAATCCCTCCGCCCCTGCGACGCAGAAGAACGCACCAGAGGACAGACCGACTTGAACCGACAGCTCAAGAGGATGCAGGCCCGGGAGGACCGGCGTACCGATCCGAAGGAAAAGACGCCGCGCCGTCCGTCACCCCAGCAGCTCGCGCAGAAGAAGCGCGTCGGCGCGAAGCAGTTCACGCAAGAAGTGATCGGCGAGTTGCGCAAGGTCCTCTGGCCGACACGCCAGCAGGTGACGACATCCTCTGTCATCGTCGTCATCGTCGTGGTCGTCATGACGACACTCATCTGGGCGCTCGATCTGGGCATCTCCCGTGTCATCGACTTGGTGTACGGATCATGACCGAGAACACGACGGACAACTCCGGGCACGATACGGCGGCTGCGTGGACGTCAGGCGAGCCCACCTCCGAGGGAGACGCTGTGGGGACCGAGGTCGAGGTGGCGGCTGTGGCCGTCGACACGGCTCCGCCCCCCCTGCCCGAGGTGGTCGAATCCGAGACCGAGGCGGTCGAGGCCGATGGCGAGATCGAGGGTGAGATCGAGAAACCCGAGATCAGTCCGTACGACCGGCCGGGCGACTGGTTCGTCGTGCACACCTACGCGGGCCACGAGAAGCAGGTCGAGTCGAATCTGAAGAGCCGCATCGAGTCCATGAACATGGAGAACGACATCTTCGAGATCGTCATCCCCATGGAGGACGTCGTCGAGTTCAAGGCCGGCAAGAAGAAGGTCGTGCCGAAGAAGATCTTTCCCGGCTACCTGCTCGTCCGCATGTACCTCAACGACGACTCGTGGATGTGCGTGCGGCACACGCCCGGTGTCACGGGCTTCGTCTCGTCGGGCACGAAGCCGATTCCGCTCTCGCGTCGCGAGGTCGAGCGCATCCTGCAGGTGAAGCCCGACAAGAAGATCAGGCCCCGTCTCGAGTGGGAGGTCGGCCAGACCGTGCGGGTCATGGGTGGACCTTTCGCCGACTTCGACGGCACCATTGCAGAGATCAATGTCGATCAGTCCCGACTCAAGGTCCTCGTGAACATCTTCGGTCGCGAGACTCCCGTCGAGCTCGGCTTCGACGACGTGATGAAGGTCTGAAGCCAGGTCAATCGCATTCAGCTCCGAGGTGAACCATGGGACGCAAACGCGTCGTCACAGTCGTGAAACTCCAGATCCCCGCCGGACAGGCAACCCCGGCACCGCCCGTCGGGACCGCTCTCGGTCCCCACGGTGTGCAGATCATGGACTTCTGCAAGGCCTACAACGACCAGACGCAGAGCAAGACAGGCCAGATCATCCCTGTCGAGATCACGATCTTCGAAGACCGATCCTTCACGTTCGTGACCAAGACTCCCCCCGCGTCGTTCCTGATCAAGCAGGCGGCCGGGCTCGAGAAGGCGTCAGGCGACCCGCTGCGCGAGAAGGTGGGGTCGATCACGCGTGACCAGGTCCGCACGATCGCCGAGGAGAAGATGCAGGATCTCAACGCCAACGATGTCGAGGCGGCCATGCGCATGGTCGAGGGTACGGCCCGCTCCATGGGCGTGACCGTCCAGTAGCAGGCCACGAGTGGGAGGTGGGATCGACCCACCGCACGCACCACGAGGAGGAACCATGTCCAAGAACGGCAAGCGGTTCGAGAACGCGATCCGCCAGTACGACCGGTCGGCCGTCCATCCCCCGGCTGAGGCGTTCGCGCTCGTGCGGACGCTTGCGACCGCCAAGTTCGACGAGACCGTCGAGGTCGCGATCAAGCTCGGTATCGACGCCCGCAAAGCGGACCAGGCAGTGCGGGGCACTGTCGCCCTACCCCACGGCGTCGGCAAGGACGTGCGTGTCGCCGTCTTCGCGCAGGGGGACGCGGCCCGCTCCGCCGAGGAGGCCGGAGCCGACTTCGTGGGCGGTGACGATCTCGTCGAGCAGGTGGAGGGGGGCATGTTCGACTTCGATGTGGCGATCGCGTCGCCTGACATGATGAGCAAGGTCGGCAAGCTCGGCAAGATCCTCGGTCCCCGCGGGCTCATGCCGAACCCCAAGTCCGGCACCGTCACACCGGACGTCGGGTCCGCCGTGGGTGAGTTCAAGGCAGGAAAGGTCGAGTACCGCAACGACCGGTTCGGGAACGTGCACATGGTCCTCGGCAAGGCGAGCTTCGACGCCACCAAGCTGCTCGAGAACTACGCGGCCGCAGTCGAGGAGATCCAGCGCGTGAAGCCGGCCGCGGCGAAGGGTCGCTACATCCGCGGGATCACGGTCTCGTCCACGATGAGTCCCGGCGTCAAGATCGACCCCGCCAACCCACTGCCGGCAGCCGAGGCGTAGGGGCTGTAGCCCCGCCGTTCTTGCGCGCGAAGCGCAATCCTGCGCGCGATTCGACACGGCTGCGGCGCGATCCGCGCGCAGGAGCGCGGATCGCGCGCAAGAACGATGGGCTAGAACCCGGTGACGTTGATCCCACCGGAGACGAGGCTGCCGGACAGTTGAACGTCCTTGAGCTGGTTGCAGAACGCCGGTTCCCAACCACTGACCACACAATTGGTCACGAGAGTCGGCGAGGAGAACGAGCCCTGGCCGGTGTCGCTGTTGAAAGTCATGCTGACACTGCGCGTGTAAAGGCGAGGAACGCCTGAGTGCGTCTGAGTCAACGACATCGAGGTTCCGCTGAGAGCGAGCTGGTTGCCCGATTTCGCAGCCGAACCGAAGAAGAAGTCGTCCCCTCCCGGGACCGGCGACACCCTGAGATTCCCGAAACAGACACCGAAGCAGCTCACGGCGATCTTCGCGGTCCACGCGTCGTCGGGGGCGGCGTATGTCTCCCAGGGAGTCCACACGCAAGGGTCGCCGCACGTGCGGGCGGAGTAGGTGGTGGGCCCGGAGAACGTCGCCGTACCTTTCACGCTGGTCACCAAAGTGGCGGCTGATGCCGGTTCGGCCGTCGCGGTCATCGCCAGTCCGATGGCGATCGCAAGTACTGCAGCCAGCATTCCTCTTCTCATGTTTCCTCCTTCGTTCCCCGTTCTTGCAGGAGAGTGTCCGGCGATGCCCGGATCTTTCCGACGCTCGCGCCAGTGCCCTCGGCTGAGTCGCTCAGCGCGCCGCCCCCGTCCGACCTTGCACCAGGCTCCGAAAGCACAGCTAGACTTCGCAGTCGGCCGAAGACCGCAGGTCGTGAATCGCCGGGCAGATATCCCCGGCTCCCTGCGCAGGCACCTCCCACCCGCGGCACGTACGCGCGCCGGATGCGGGGAGTCTGCGTCTTCGCCGGAGATCGAACAGGACGCACGAGGAGGTGCCGATGACCCAGACCGCTGAGGGCCCGCCCCGCGAGATGCGCAGCGAGCCGCGCCCGGAGAAGATCGCCGAGGTCGAGCGGATCTCGGAGCGCCTCACCGGGTCGACCGCCGTCCTTCTCGCCGAGTACCGCGGCCTCACCGTGGACCAGCAGCAGAAGCTGCGCCGGTCCCTGCGCGAGAGCGGCGCCGAGTTCAACGTCGTGAAGTGCTCGCTCGCCCGTCTCGCGGCAGACAAGGCCGGCCATCCCGACCTCGTACCGCTCCTCGAAGGGCCCATCGCCCTCGTCTTCTGCGACGCCGACGTCAGCCAGGCCACGAAGGCCCTCGTCAACTCCGCGAAGGAGATGGAGGCCCTCGTCGTGAAGGGGGCCGTCCTCGAGGGTGCGATCCTGTCGGCTGCGGACACGAAGGCACTCGCGGCCCTGCCGAGCCGCGAGGAGCTCCTCGCCCAACTCGCCGGTGTCTTCACAGCGCCGGCCCAGAACGTCGCGAGCCTCATCGCCGCCCCCCTGCGGGATGTCGCGAACCTCGTGAGTGCTCTCGAGGAGAAGAAGACCGCCGCGGGCGAGGCCGCCTGAACCCCGACCGAAAAGCAGTCAGAGAGTCACGATCAGACAAGGAGAGACCGACATGGCAAAGCTGTCCACTGAAGATCTGCTCGCAGCCTTCGAGGAGATGACGATCCTCGAACTGAGCGAGTTCAAGAAGGCCTTCGAGGAGAAGTTCGACGTGACCGCGGCCGCACCCGTGGCGGTTGCCGCCGCAGTGCCGGGCGCCCCCGCCGGTGAGGAGGCCGCCGAGAAGGACGAGTTCGACGTCGTCCTCACTGCGGCCGGTGAGAAGAAGATCCAGGTGATCAAGGAAGTGCGAGGGATCACGAGCCTCGGCCTGAAAGAGGCGAAGGAGCTCGTCGACGGCGCGCCCAACCCCGTGCTCGAAGGCGTATCCAAGGAAGAGGCCGAAGAGGCCAAGAAGAAGCTCGAGGAGGCAGGCGGTTCCGTCGAGTTGAAGTAGTCGCCGTCGTCGTTTGCGGGGGGTCCGACCCCTCGCAAACGGTTGACTGCACTTCCGACCCGACGTACGCTTTCACAATTGCGGCCCGCGGTGGGCAGAGGAGACCCCCTCATCCCTGCCAGGGTCCGTTTGGCGACGTTGACCGAGATCGAAACGGGCGAGACGCCCCGCACCACGGCCGGAGACAAGGCCGAACGATCGGGCCCCAGGCCCAGCACGACCCCGGATCGGGGCCGTGAGTTCTCGCGCGATTGACCGTTCCAGCCTGTCGGCTATACTCACTTTCCGCTCCAGTGTGCCCACCGGGGCGAATCGTGTGCGCAGCCGTGCCCCAGCCGACCGCTTGGATCCGCAAGCCAGCCCGCAAAAGGAGTGATGACCTTGGCGACTACGACGCGCCCTGGTAATCGCGACCGCGTCTCCTTCGCTACGATCGAGGAGGTCCTGCCCGTCCCGGACCTCCTCCATGTGCAGAAGGATTCCTTCGACTGGTTCGTGAGCGAGGGTCTGGCCGAGACCCTCCGGGAGATCTCCCCGATCGAGGACTACTCCGGGAACCTCATCCTCGAGTTCGTCGACCACGAGTTCGAGGACCCGAAGCACTCCATCGAGGAGTGCCGCGAGCGGGACATCCAATTCGGCTGCCCTCTCTTCGTGACTGCGCGCTTCGGCAACCGGGAGACGGGGGAGATCAAGGAGCAGCGGGTCTTCATGGGCGAGTTCCCCCTCATGACCCCGTCGGGCACGTTCGTCATCAACGGGACCGAGAAGGTCGTCGTGAGCCAGCTCGTGCGCAGTCCCGGCATCTACTTCGAGGAGCTGCGCGACAAGACGAGCGAGAAGCTCCTCTTCGGCGCGAAGGTGATCCCCGCGCGTGGCGCCTGGCTCGAGTTCGACACGGACAAGAAGGGCACGCTGGGCGTGCGCATCGACCGCAAGCGCCGCCAGGTCGTGACGATCCTGCTCCGCGCCCTCGAGTTCGCCGGCGTCGATCTCACGACCGACGAAGCGATCCTCGACTACTTCGACGGGGCGGAGATCATCGCGGCGAGCCTCGAGAAGGACCCCACGAACGACCGCGACGAGGCTCTCATCGACATCTACCGCAAACTGCGGCCGGGTGAACCACCGAGCGTCGAATCGGCACGCGGGCTGCTCGAGCAACTCTTCTTCTCGTCGAAGCGCTACGACCTCTCCCGCGTGGGCCGGTACAAGGCCAACCAGAAGTTCGAGATCCTCGACCACGACGTCCCCCTGTCCGAGCACGTTCTCACACCCGAGGACGTCCTCGACACGGTCAAGTACATGGTTGCCCTGCACGCGGGTGAGGACGGCTACACGACGGACGACATCGACCACTTCGGCAACCGCCGTGTCCGGCCCGTGGGCGAGCTCATCCAGAACCAGGTCCGCATCGGCCTCTCCCGCATGGAGCGCGTCGTTCGCGAGCGCATGACGACCCAGGATGTCGAAGCGATCACGCCGACCACCCTCATCAACATCCGGCCCCTCACGGCTGCGATCAAAGAGTTCTACGGGACATCACAGCTCTGCCAGCTCTACGACCAGACGAACTCCCTCACGGGGCTCACGCACAAGCGGCGTCTGTCCGCCCTCGGCCCCGGGGGCCTCTCCCGGGAGCGGGCCGGGTTCGAGGTTCGCGACGTCCACCCCTCGCACTACGGGCGCATGTGCCCGATCGAGACGCCCGAAGGCCCGAACATCGGGCTCATCGGGTCACTCGCCACGTACGCGAGGATCAACAACTACGGGTTCATCGAGACGCCCTACCGCAAGGTCGTGAAGGGCCGCGTGACCGAGCAGATCGACTACCTGGACGCACATCGCGAGGACAGGTACACGATCGCGCAGGCGAACGCCGAGATCGACAAGCGCACGGGCAACTTCGTGAACGACCGTGTGCTCTGCATGCGCCGGGGTGAGGTGGAGTACACGCTCGCCGAAGAGGTCGACTACATGGACGTGGCCCCGCGTCAGATCGTGTCCGTCTCGACGTCCTGCATCCCCTTCCTCGAGCACGATGACGCCAACCGCGCCCTCATGGGTTCGAACATGCAGCGTCAGGCGGTTCCCCTCCTGCGTGTCGAGGCCCCCTACATCGGCACGGGCATGGAGGAGAGGGCGGCACGCGACAGCCTCGACATGGTCGTGGCCGACGAGGCCGGGACCGTCACGGAAGTGGCCGGCGACCGCGTCGTGGTCGAGGATGCCAAGACCCGTGCGAAGAAGACGTACCGGCTCCAGAAGTTCCGCCGCTCGAACCAGTCGACGAGCTTCAACCAGCGGCCCGTCGTCACCGAAGGCCAGAAGATCAAGGCGGGGGACATCATCGCCGACGGGCCGTGCACCGACGAAGGTGAGCTCGCGCTCGGCAAGAACCTCCTCGTCGCCTTCATGACGTGGGAGGGGCACACGTTCGAGGACGCGATCGTCATCTCGGACCGTCTCGTGCGCGACGACGTCCTCACGTCGATCCACATCGAGCAGTACGAGGTCGAAGCTCGCGACACGAAACTCGGCGAGGAAGAGATCACGCGGGACATCCCCAACGTGAGCGAGGAGGTGCTGCGCGACCTCGACGAGCGCGGGATCATCCGTGTCGGGGCCGAGGTCGGCCCCGGTGACTACCTCGTCGGCAAGGTCACGCCGAAGGGTGAGACGGAGCTCACACCCGAGGAGCGCCTCCTGCGCGCCATCTTCGGGGAGAAGGCACGTGAGGTCCGGGACACGTCCCTCAAGGTCCCCCACGGCGAATGGGGGAAGGTGATCGATGTCCGCGCCTACAGCCGCGAGGACAACGCGGAGCTGAACCCGGGCGTGAACAAGCTCGTGCGGGTGTTCGTGGCACAGAAGCGCAAGATCAGCGTGGGCGACAAGCTCGCCGGCCGGCACGGCAACAAGGGCGTGATCGCGAAGGTCCTCCCGGTCGAGGACATGCCGTTCCTCTCCGACGGCACACCTGTCGACATCGTCCTCTCGCCACTCGGTGTGCCCACGCGTATGAACGTGGGTCAGGTGCTCGAGACGTTGCTCGGCTGGGCAGCGCACAACGGGTGGGAAGACGGCCCCACACAGCCCGGGAACGGCGCACGTCGCAAGATCCAACCCGTCTCGAGGCCTGCCGCATACATGTCGACCCCGGTGTTCGACGGGGCGCACTGGTCCGACGAGGAGGCCGAGGAGGCCGGTGCGAACCCGGCGACGGGACAGCCGCATCCGTCCATCCAGTCCCTGTTGCGCAAGGCGAACCCGCCCCTGACCGCGGACTCGCGCCTCATCGGCGACGACGGCAAGGCCCAGCTCTACGACGGTCGCACGGGCGAACCGTACGACCACCCGATCGCAATCGGCTACATCTACATCCTCAAGCTGCACCACCTCGTGGATGACAAGATCCATGAGCGCTCCACGGGGCCCTACTCGATGATCACGCAGCAGCCCCTCGGCGGAAAGGCGCAGTTCGGCGGGCAGCGTTTCGGCGAGATGGAGGTGTGGGCCCTCGAGGCGTACGGCGCCGCCCACGCCCTGCAGGAGCTCCTCACGATCAAGTCCGACGACGTTCTCGGCCGCGTGAAGGTCTACGAGGCGATCGTGAAGGGTGAGAACATCCCCGAGCCCGGCCTGCCGGAGTCCTTCAAGGTCCTCGTGAAGGAGATGCAGTCCCTCTGTCTCAACGTGAAGGTCAAGTCGAAGGACGGCCAGGAGATCGAGATGACGAGCTACGAGGAGGACGCCTTCCGCACCGCGGAGGAGCTCGGCATCGACATCTCACGTCCGGAACGCAGCGAAGCGGAGGAGGCCTGATGTCCTTGGCGACTCCCGCCCAGCCCGAGGGCGCCATGTTCGAACAGCTCGAGATCGGTCTCGCCACGGCCGAGGAGGTCCGAGCGTGGTCGAACGGCGAGGTCAAGAAGCCCGAGACGATCAACTACCGCACACTCAAGCCCGAGCAGGACGGCCTGTTCTGCCAGCGCATCTTCGGCCCCGTGAAGGACTGGGAGTGCGCGTGCGGCAAGTACAAGCGTGTCCGCTTCAAGGGCATCATCTGCGAGCGTTGTGGGGTCGAGGTCACGCGCAAGAGTGTGCGCCGTGAGCGGATGGGCCACATCGAGCTCGCCGCACCTGTCACGCACATCTGGTACCTGAAGGGTGTGCCGAGCCGTCTCGGCTATCTCCTCGACGTGTCCCCCAAGGACCTCGAACGTGTCATCTACTTCGCGTCCTACATCGTCACGTCGGTCAACGACGAGAAGCGACACGAGGACCTGCCCGAGCTCGAGGCCCGCCACCGCAACGAGATCGACGACCTCTGGGCCGCGTTCGCCGAGCGTGAGCAGCGATACGCCGAGGAGGCCGAAGCCGAGCTCGCCCAACTCGAGGAAGAGGGTGTCGACGCCCGCGAGATCGAGAACCGCCGCAAGGCGTTGGAGAAGGACATCCGGCGCGACACGCAGCGGGACCGGGAGCGGGTCGAAGAGGAGCAGACCCATCTCGACGACGTCTTCGATGCGTTTCGCGGCCTCAAAGTCCGCCGCCTCGTCGAGTCCGAGTTCGTGTGGCGCGACCTCGTCGAACGTTACGACGACTATTTCACGGGCGGCATGGGTGCAGAGGCGATCCGTGATCTCCTGCATGCGATCGATCTCGACGTCACCGAGGAGGATCTGCGTGCCGAGATCACGGCTTCCAAGGGCCAGAAGCGCACGCGCGCGATCAAGCGCCTCAAGGTCGTGGCCGCCTTCAAGAACGGCGAGAACTCCCCACTCGGCATGATCCTCGAGGCGGTGCCGGTCATCCCGCCCGACCTGCGGCCGATGGTCCAGCTCGACGGCGGCCGCTTCGCGACGTCGGACCTCAACGACCTCTACCGGCGTGTGATCAACAGGAACAACCGCCTGAAGCGCCTCCTCGACCTCGGGGCACCCGAGATCATCGTGAACAACGAGAAGCGCATGCTCCAGGAGGCCGTGGACGCCCTCCTCGACAACGGTCGCCGCGGCCGGCCGGTGACCGGTCCGGGCAACCGGCCCCTCAAGTCGCTCTCGGACATGCTCAAGGGCAAGCAGGGACGTTTCCGCCAGAACCTCCTCGGCAAGCGGGTGGACTACTCGGGTCGTTCGGTCATCGTCGTCGGGCCGAGCCTCAAGCTCCATCAGTGTGGTCTGCCCAAGCAGATGGCCCTCGAGCTCTTCAAGCCCTTCGTCATGAAGCGCCTCGTCCAACTCGACCTTGCCGCCAACATCAAGGCGGCGAAGCGCATGGTCGAGCGGTCCCGGCCCCAGGTATGGGATGTGCTCGAAGAGGTCATCTCGGAGCACCCCGTGTTCCTCAACCGGGCCCCGACCCTGCACCGCCTCGGCATCCAGGCGTTCGAGCCGATCCTCGTCGAGGGCAAGGCGATCCAGATCCATCCTCTTGTCTGCGCCGCGTTCAACGCCGACTTCGACGGCGACCAGATGGCCGTGCATGTGCCCCTGTCCGTCGAGGCGCAGGCCGAGGCGCGCATCCTCATGCTGTCGGCCCACAACGTGCTCTCACCGGCGCACGGCCGACCGCTCGTGACACCGACCCAGGACATGGTGATCGGCGCCTACTACCTGACCGAGGCACGGACCGACCTCGCCGGCGAGGGGCGCGTGTTCGCGTCACCGCAGGAGGCGATGATGGCCTTCGAGACGCGGGACGGGGGAGGCGCGAGGACGCTCGATCTCCATGCCTCCATCAGGGTGCGAGGCCTCAAGCCGGAGATGAACGGCGACCTCGTCGAGACGACGGTGGGTCGCGTGATCTTCAACACCGCCTTTCCGGAGTCGTTCGCCTACGTGAACCGCGTGGTCAAGAAGAAGGACCTCGCAGGCCTCGTCACAGAGCTCGCCGAGGAATACACGAAGGCACAGCTCGCCGAGACCCTCGACAAGCTCAAGGCACTCGGCTTCCACTACGCCACGGTTTCGGGCCTCACCTTCTCGATCGACGACGTGAAGGTGCCGGGCGACAAGAGGCAGATACTCGACAAGTACGAGAAAGAGTCCGAGAAGGTCGACAAGAACCACAGGAAGGGACTCATCACCGAGCACGAGCGGCGTCAGCAACTCCAGGAGATCTGGAGCAAGGCCTCGGATGAGGTCATGCGGGCGATGGCCGAAGAGATGGAGGCCGACCCCTTCAACTCGATCCAGATGATGACCGGATCCGGTGCACGCGGTCAGATGATCCAGGTGCGCCAGATCGGCGCCATGCGCGGTCTCGTGTCCAATCCCAAGGGCGAGGTCATCCCCCGACCCATCAAGTCGAATTATCGCGAGGGCCTCTCCGTCCTCGAGTACTTCATCTCGACGCACGGTGCCCGCAAGGGCCTCGCCGACACAGCTCTGCGTACGGCGGACTCGGGTTACCTCACGCGCCGTCTCGTGGACGTCGCTCAGGAGGTCATCGTTCGCGAGCCGGACTGCGAGACCTCACGCGGCCTCGACATGGCGATCCGTTACGACGCCGACGGCGACCCGACCGTCGACTCCCGCATCGACAGCAGGATCTTCGGCCGGACCGCGGGTGAGGACGTCACGGGCCCGGACGGCACGGTGATCGTTCCCGAGGGTGAGCTCGTCACACGCATGGCTCTGGTCGATATCGTGGCGGCGCGGGTCGCGTCCGTGAAGGTGCGCAGCCCCCTCCTATGCCAGAGCCGCCACGGTGTCTGTGCCAAGTGTTACGGCATGGCGCTCGGGGCGGGTGGGTTCGTCGAGCAGGGTGAAGCCGTGGGTACGATCGCGGCGCAGTCGATCGGCGAGCCGGGTACACAGCTCACGATGCGTACCTTCCACACGGGCGGGATCGCGTCAGCGCAGGACATCACGCAGGGTCTTCCCCGCGTGCAGGAGCTCTTCGAAGCCCGCACCCCCAAGGGGAAGGCGGAGATCGCACGTATCGCCGGCAAGGTGAGTGTCGAGGAGATTCCCGAGACACGCGACCGGATCGTCGCCATCACGGCCACCGACGGAACCGAAGAGGTCTACGACCTCGGCGGCCGCCAGCAGCTCGCCGTCGTCGACGGCCAGGAGGTCCAGCCCGGGGACCGCATCACGTACGGACCGTTCGACCCGAAGGAGCTCCTCGAGGTCAAGTCGAGCCGGGCAGTGCAGGAGTACCTCGTGGACGAGGTGCAGGACGTCTACACGAGCCAGGGCGTCGACCTCCACGACAAGCACATCGAGCTCATCGTGAAGCAGATGATGCGCAAGGTCACCGTGCAGGACACGGGCGAGAGCACCTTCCTGCCGGGCGAGCGCGTCGACCAACGGACGTTCCAGGAGACCAACCGCAACCTCGTCCAGGAAGGCAGGCAGCCGGCCGACGCCCGCCAGGAGCTGATGGGTATCACGAAAGCGTCCCTCGCCACGGAGTCGTGGCTGTCTGCGGCCTCGTTCCAGGAGACGACCCGCGTTCTGACGGAGGCCGCGATCGAGGGCAAGAGCGACACTCTCCTCGGCTTGAAGGAGAACGTCATCATCGGGCGGCTCATCCCGGCCGGGACGGGTGTGACCGAGCACAAGATGCTCGAGCCCTCGTTGCCCGAAGGTGCCCAGGTCGTATCCGTGCATCCGTTCTTCCAGGGTGAGGGCGAGGCCGAGATGTCCGCCGAGGACGCCGCCGAGTTCCTGCGCTCGATCGGCAAGGACGAGGATCCCGAAGAGGTGTCGCCGGAGGCGGGCTGAGCATCGAGGACGACCGCCGGAGGTAGGCGGGCATGGGCGCTGCGTTCGGCTTCCTCACGATCGTCGGAGGCAGGCGGCCGTCACCGGACCCACGGTCGCTCCTCTGGTTCCCCGTCGTCGGTCTCGTCGTGGGCGCTGCCGTGGGATCGGCGTCGTGGGTGGCAGGCCGCGTGTGGGCACCTCTCCTCGCCGCCGGTGTCGCCGTGACTGCCGATCTGATTCTCACGGGGGCTCTGCACTTCGACGGTCTCGTCGACACGGCCGACGGCCTCCTGCCTCACTCACCTGACGCGGCCACTCGCCTCGACGTCATGCAGGCTCCCGATGTCGGCGCGTTCGGTCTCGCCACCGGTGCCGTCGCCCTCGGGTTGCGTTGGGCCGGTCTGGCCGCCGGGCCCGTGGGAGTCGAGGGAATCGCGCTCGTGGCCGGGCTCTGGTGCCTGTCGCGAACCTGTCTCGTGCCGATCGTGGGCTTGGTTCCGTATGCGAGGACGGAGGGACTGGCCTCGGCCTTCACGAGGCGCCTCGACGGGGCGGGCATCGCCGTCAGCGGGCTCGGCCTCGCCGCGTCCGTGACCCTGTTGTTCTACGCTCGGGGCTTCGCCGGCATCGTCGTTGTCCTCGCTGCTTGCATGGCGGGGATCGGTGTCGTGCTCCTCGCGAAGTGCCGGATCGAGGGCTACACGGGGGATGTGCTCGGAGCGGCCGTCGTGGCCGGTGAGACGGTGGGCCTGCTCGCCGCCACGGCCCGGATCTGATCCAAGGAGAAGACGTGAACGAAGCCATCCTCTTCGACGTGGGCGGGACCCTCGTTCATGAGAACACCCCCGGAACCGCGATCGAAGACCTCGATGTCAGGCTCCGACGCGGTGTCGCGTCCGACTTGAAGGCCCTCGCCGGCAGGTTCCGGCTCGGTGCTGTCACGAACACGGCGCACATGACGGAGAGCGACGTGCGGCACCTCCTCGCGCGGGTGGACCTCGACACGTTGCTCGAAGTCGTGGTGACGTCGGTGGATGTCGGTGCCGCCAAGCCCGATCCGGCGGGTCTGCTCGTGGCCTGCGAGCGCCTCGGTGTCGGACCCGGGACGGCCCTCTATGTCGGCAACGAGGCAACGGACGCCGCAGCCGCGGCGGCGGCCGGCATGGCGTACGTGGATGTGCAGGACCGTCTCCTTCCGACCGTGCTCGCCGGATTGGCGCAGGCCAGCGGGCCCTTCGAGGCTGCCCGTGCAATGCTCGCCCCACGAGACGCCGAGGCCGCTGGGCAGGCGGCTGCGCATCTCGACCGCCTCACGAAGCCTCGCGGTTCCCTCGGCCGCCTCGAGGCACTCGTCGTCTGGCTCGCGGCCGTGGCGGGGGAGGTGCCACCCCCGCCACCGGATCCGATCGGAGTCGCCGTGTTCGCCGGCGACCACGGCGTCGCCCGCATGGGAGTCACGCCCTGGCCGCAGGAAGTGACCGCGCAGATGGTGCAGAACATCGGAAGCGGGGGAGCCGCGATCAGCGTGCTCTCGCGACGCGCGCAGGCGTCCCTGGTGGTGGTCGACGTCGGGGTCGCAGCCGACTACGACGCGGGGGACGCCGTACGCATGGAGCGGATCCGGCGGGGAACAGGGAACATCGCGGTCGAGCCCGCGATGACCCTCCACGAGGCGCGGGTGGCGCTCGACAGCGGCGCACAGGTGGCGCTCGACCTCGTCGGGGCGGGACACCGGTGTCTCGTGACGGGAGAGATGGGGATCGGGAACACGACACCGTCGGCTGCGCTCATCGCCGCGTTCACGGGCCGGGACGCGGCCGAAGTGACGGGCCGCGGCACCGGCATAGACGACGCGATGCTCGCCCACAAGATCGACATGGTGCGGACAGCCGTCGCGAGGCTCGACGCGGGCATGGATCCCGTGGCGGTCCTCGCCGAGGTCGGCGGCCTCGAGCAGGCCGCTCTCACCGGGTATCTCATGGCCGGGGCAGCGCTGCGTGTCCCTGTCGTGGTCGACGGCGTGATCGCGGATGCCGCGCTCGTTGCCGCCGCGGAGATGGATGCGACAGTCCTCGACTTCGTCGTGGCCGGGCACCGTTCCGTCGAACCGGGTGCCGCCGTTGCCCTCGACCACCTCGGCCTGCGGCCCCTGCTCGACCTCGAACTGCGACTCGGGGAGGGGACGGGGGCGATACTGGGCGCGGACCTGTTGCGGGCCGCGGCGGCGCTCGCGGCCGAGATGGCGACGTTCGACAGTGCGGGCGTGTCCGAGAAGGAGGCGGAATGAGTGTCCCCGAGCAAGCCCGGGTCGACGGGGCGGTGGCAGCCCTCCTCGCGAAATGCGATCCGCCCGGCACCGATCCGGTCGAGTTGCGTGGGCTCGTCTACGACCACGGGCTCGCCTGGGTGCACTTCCCCGAGGGGTACGGCGGCCTCGGGGTCCCGCCGACTCTGCAGCGGAACGTGGACTCGGCCCTGCACAAGGCCGGTGTCCGACCACCCGACGACCTCCTCTTCTTCGGTTTGGCGCTCGCCGGTCCCACGGTCGTGACCCACGGGAGTGACGACTTGCGCAGGCGGCTCCTCCGCCCCATGTTCACGGGGGAGCACAAGTGGTGCCAGCTCTTCAGTGAGCCGGGCGCGGGGAGCGACCTCGCCGGCCTCGCGTGCCGTGCCGTGCGGGACGGGGACGAGTGGGTCGTGACGGGTCAGAAGGTGTGGAACACGCTCGCGCACGTGGCCGACCGGGGCATGCTCCTCGCCCGCACCGACCCGGACGTGCCCAAGCACAAGGGCATCACGTACTTCGCGCTCGACATGCACGCACCCGGCGTCACGGTGAGGCCTCTGCGCCAGATCACGGGTCAGGCCGAGTTCAACGAGGTGTACATCGACGAGGTGCGCGTGCCGGATGCCGATCGGCTCGGGGATGTGGGTGACGGGTGGCGGGTTGCCATGACGACGCTCATGAACGAGCGCACGACCATCGGCGGTTCGGCCGGCGGTGGCGGTCCCGCGCGGGGTTCGGGCGCGATCGGCGAGGCCCTGCGCCTCTGGGCGGAGCGGGTGGAGAAGCCGCCTGTGTTGCGGGATCGGCTCGCCAGGCTTTGGATGGACGCCGAGGTTCTGCGGCTCACGAACATGCGGGCGGCGCAGGCGTTGCGGGCCGGCAATCCCGGTCCCGAGGGCTCGATCGCGAAGTTGCGCTTCGCCGAGGTGAACCAGCAGATCTACGAGATGTGCGTCGGCCTTCTCGGCGCGGCGGGCTGCGTCGACTTCGACTACGAGATGCGCCGCTCCGAGGTGATCGGCCTCGTGGGGCCGCCGGGTGCGGGACGCACCATGTTCCTGCGTTCACGGGCGAACTCGATCGAGGGCGGCACATCCGAGATCCAGCGCAACATCCTGGGTGAGCAGGTCCTCGGCCTACCCCGTGAGCCCCGCCTCGACAAGGACAAGCCCTGGTCCGAGGTACCCCGCGCCTAGCTCGAACCGGCATCCCGGAGGAGATCGCGGATCTCGAGGAGCAGGGCGGGGTCTGTTTCGGCGAGGACGGGGAGTCCGAGGCGGTCGACACTGCCACCGACGCGTGCGCGGATCTTGGTAGCGACCTCGGCAGGTGTGCCCACGGCGGCGAAGGTGTGCAGCATCTCGTCGTCGACGAGGTCGGGCAGACTCTCCCAGCGGCCTTCCTGTGTGAGGCGGCGTGCCTCGGGCTGGACGTCGCCCCAACCGTGCAGGTCGAGGACCGGTCGGTACGCGGGTGTCGAGGCGTAGAAGGCGATGCGGGCACGGGTCTCCGTCTTCGCGGCTTCGATTCCCGTGTCGTCGTGTCCGGTCACGACGAGCGCACCACCGCAGACGGTGAGTTGGCTGCGCGCGCGGCTGCTCCGGGCGAGACCGGCGTCGACTGCGGGCAGCGTGACCTCGCGGAAGAAGCGTTCGGTCGTGAACGCGTGCGTGAGGAGCCCGTCCGCGACCTCGGCGGCCACCTCGGTCATGCGGGGACCGACCGCGGCCACGAAGACGGCCGGGGGCCCGTACGGGTTGGGTGAGGGCGCGAAGTTCGGGGTCATGAGCGTGTGTGTGTAGAAGTCGCCGCGGAAGTCGAGGCGGCTCTCGGTGTTCCACGCCTCCCAGATCGCTCGCAGGGCCGCCACGTACTCGCGCATGCGATCGGCGGGGCGCGACCACGGCATGGAGAAGCGCTTCACGATGTGCGACGCGACCTGGGTGCCGAGGCCGAGGACGAAACGGCCACCGGAGACCTTCTGGAGGTCGTTGGCCGTGACGGCGACGGTCATCGGTGTGCGGGCGAAGGCCACCGCGATCGCCGTGCCGAGGACCACGCGGTCCGTGACCGGGGCCGCGGCACCGAGTGTCAGGAACGGGTCGTGAGCTGTCTCCGTGACCCAGAGTCCGTCCCAGCCGTCGGCCTCGACGGCCTGTGCCCGTCTGGCAGCGTCGGCGGGACCGAGATCCCTGATCAGCGTGTCGACCGGGATGGGACTCATACGGCCAGCTCCTGCGGGGTCGGTGGTTCGGGTTCGACGTCGCCCGAGGGAGCCGCCGCTGTCGCGTCCCTGCCCGCCGTGTAGATCGCGGCGAGACAGGCCATCAGCCATGCGAGGAGGATGCCCTCGACACCCACGACGAGGAAGGGGGCGAGCGGCGTGGGGAGGAGCAGCGACCAGAGCCCGACGAACACACCGAGCGGAAGCCAGATGGCGGCGACCACGAGACCGAGGAGGAGCATGCGGCCGACATGGTGCGTGACTGCGCGAAGAGCACCCGGGAACGGGACGCGGGGCGAGGCAGCGGCCGCGACCGGGACACAGGCGAGCCCGAACGCGACGACCAGGGCGAGCCACGTGAAGACGGCGAGGGAGACGGCGAGGGCCGCGGCGACGACCGCCGACCAGAGCATCGTTCGCACGAGGACGTGCGAGGTCGTGCTCGCGGCGAGGGCCACCCCGAGGTGGCGTCCCCTGCCGGCCACGCCGGTCGCGGCGAAGGCCGACAGGGTGGTGAGCCAGACGAGAACCGACACGGTCGTCCCCACCCAGAGGGCCGGCGGCCGTGCACGTTCGACGGGGACCGCCCATACGAGAAGGGCCTGCACGACGGCGTTCAGGACGGCGCCGAGGAGAAGGACATCGAGGTTGCGCAAGAACGTGCCCGTTCCCGCGAGGAGCACGCGCCGGTTTCGCGTCACCCGTCACCTCCCTGCTCGTCCGCGGCCTCGAGGATGTGGGAGACGGTGCCTTCGTAGATCGTCTCGTTCCCCACGCGGACCGTGAGTCGAGCCGCGTCGAGGTCGTTGTTGTCTCCTCCGGAGGCATGTGCCTCCGCGGTCCTGCCGTCGAGGGTGGTACCCGTACAGTCGAGGCCTGTCTCGTCGGCGGTGACTTCGCATTCGGGTCCTGTCCTGAGCTGGAGACCGGCGTCGAAGATCACGTCTTGGAAGGCGCTGCGCGTTCCCTGCGTGTACTCGTCGCCCACGTTCCCGCTCGGGAGCTGTGAGGTCACGGGGCTGCAGGCGGCGATGCCGAGGACAAGGGCTACTGCGACCCGTCTCATGGTGCCACCAGGCGTGCCCGCGTCTGCAGGTGGAACTGCTCGAGCTCGGCATCCGTGAGGACCGCTAGATCGAAGGGTGCCTTCAGGGGGAGCTCGCAGTTGCGATCCGCCCGCGAACCGAGGTGGATCTCGGGCACCACCATCCAGTGGTTCGCGGCAAGCTCGCGGCTGATCCCGGCGAGGACACGGGGCGTGTAGTCACGCGCCGACGGACGCACGGTCCCCTCGTGGTCGAGCACCGTGGCGAAGATCGAGATCGTGCCGTCACGGTTGTCGACGATCTCGACGAGGCGCTGCTGCTGGCCCCAGTCGATGCAGCTCGCCGTGTTCACCTCCCAGAACCCCCCGCGCTCGCCGAGATGGGGGCTCGCGTGCGCGACGATCCGGTTGTAGTGGGTGTGGCCGTTGATCCAGAGGATGACATTCGGGAAGCGTGCGAGGAGCTCGACGAGCTCGTCCCCCGTGTGGAGCCGGGTCGTCGGGCCGAGCTCGGGCTGGATCGTGTTGTCCATCGTCCAGCTCGTGTGGTGGCTCGACACGATCACGAGCTGGTCCGTCACGCTTCGGGTGGTGGGTTCGCCTGACGAGTCGTAGCTGCGGGACGAGACGGACTCGAGCTCGGCCTCGAGCCACCGCCACTCGGCCTCGGGGATGGAGCCGTCGGCGCCCTGCGTCACATTGCACGAGTCGAGGCCGACGAGCCGGATGCGGGGCGCGACATCACGTGCCCACCATGTGGTCCCGTCGGCGACGTTGGCCTGCGTGAAGCCGTGTCCGGCCGGACCGGGCGTCTCGGTCGTGTCGAAGTGCTCCTTCATGAACTCGAGGCGATCGTAGATGCGACGGTCCGGGTCCCGTGTGACGGCACGGACCCCCGGCACGCCGCGGATCCGGTCCCATCCGAGCGACCAGGCCTGGCGAGTTGCCAGATCGCCGGACACGCCTGCCCCGTAGATGGAGGCGAAGAACGGGCCGGCTGTCGACGCCTTGCGGCCGCCCCGCGCGGCCTGTTCCTGCATCCAGGACACGGGAAGGAGACCCATGAAGATGGTGTCGTGGTTGCCGTAGAGGGTGAGCCACGGGACCTTGATGCCGACTGTGTCGAGGTCGGTTCCCACGGCCGCCTCGAGCATTCCTGCGAAGGCGGGGTAGCCCCGTTCTCCGTACACGTCACCTGACGGGTCGTCGGGATGGTATGCGTATTTCGCCTCTCCCCATGCCTGCACACCCTCGTACACCTTCGTCTTACCGCTGTTCGGGTTCACCGTCTGCCCGTCGAGGGTGTCGATGTACCAGCGCAGCTCCGTGTGCGCATGGCTGTCGGCGCTGTCACCTGTGACGACTGCCACGGCCATGGGCGCGCCCGTGACGGGGCTCGACATCGCCGCGTTCATGGCGCGCACCATCTGGTCGAGCACGTAGACGCAGAGCGTCTCCTGGGGGCGGCACCCGGCGCCCGTGGTCACGTTCTGCATGAGCATCTGGGCCGGCTCGACGCGGGCCGGGGACTGGGCGTCGACGACGTGGATGTCGCTGAGGTGACCGAGGTAGAGCAGGGAGCGCCGTGTGTTCGCGCGGCTCGGGGCGGGTGGGTCGCCGAGGAGGTCTTCACGCACCACGTACGGCTCGCCGGCCCGCCGCAGGAGCCGGCGGTAGCCCCTCGGGGAAGGCGAGTCCATGCGGATGGTGCCGACCAAGGTGGACGTGACTTCCGCCGGTCCCGGTTCGGTTGCGATCTGGGCCGCGACGACATCGATCGGCAGTCCCCATGCGGCGGCGAGGACAGCAGCAGTACGCATGAAGCCCCGCCGGGACAGCCCGCTCATGGCAGGTGACTCTACGCCATCAACTGCGCGGCGCTGTGACGAACAGTGGTTCGCTGGATACTTGGACTGAAGTGCGAGCTATCGACCATATATCAACGAGTGGCTCAAACCCCTTGCAATTGTCTCGGGCGATGAATATGCTATGACGAACAGTTGTTCGTGATGGAGTTGGGTAGACGTGCCGGTACAGACCCAGATGCAACGCACGAAGGCGGATACGCGGGCCGTGATCCTCGACGCGGCCGAGCGTGTCTTCCTGGAGCACGGGTGGCGGGCGGCCGGCATGCGTGAGGTTGCCGACGGGGCAGGGCTGGCCCCGTCGAGCCTCTACAACCACTTCCCGTCGAAGAAGGAGCTCTTCGCAGCCGTGATCTCGCGGCGGGCGTCCGAGCTCCAAGAGGATGCCCTGCAGGGCTTCCTGCGGGGACGAAACTTCCCGGAGGATCTCGAGTACGTGGTCGGCATGATGCGCCGCCTCGCACGTGACCACGCCGAGTTCGTACGTCTTGCGATCATCGATCTCGTCGAGTTCGGCGCGGCCCACATCACGGGGCTCGACCTCGACCTCGTGCCGGTGATCGAGGCGCTCTTCCGACCCCACTTCGAGCGTGACGTGGAGGCGGGGCTGTTGCGGGACTTCGACCTCATGGTCGTCGTGCGGTTCGTCTACCTCGCCCTGTTCGGGTACTTCGGCATCGCCCAGCTCTACGGCAACCAGTTCCCCGCCCTCGTCGACATCGAGTACGAGAACCGTGAGATCGCCCGCCTCCTCGAGCGGGGAATCCTCGCTTCCCACACAGCCGACACGAAGGAGAAGTCGTGAACACAGATCTGCTCGAACGCATCCCGGGGGTCGGGGAACACCGCTTCGACGCCGAAGGCGTCGCGGTGGTGGCACCGGCGGGCGTCGACGAGCTCGCGACCTTCGTGCGTTGGGCGCGGGCCGAGCGTATTCCGCTGTGGCCGCGCAGCTCCACGAGTCTGCGTCGCAGTGTGCGTCCCGACGGTCCGGGACTCGTCGTCGACATGTCGGGCCTGAAGGAGATCATCCGGGTCGACCGCCGCAACCGGGTCACTCTCGTGCAGGCCGGCGTCACGTTCGAGGAGCTCGCGCCGGCCCTGGAGAGGGAGGGGCTGCGTGCGGTCATGCCCCTCTGTCCTCGACGCGGCAAGTCGGTGCTCGCGACCCACATCGAGCGCGAGGCGACGATCATGCCTGCCTTCCAATGGGATCTCTCGGATCCGCTGCTCTGCCTCGAGCTCGTCTACGGGTCGGGTGACCAGTTCCGCACCGGATCGGCGGCAGGCCCGGGCAACCTCGACCAACAGTGGGCGTCGGGTGAAATGCAGAAGGGCCCGATGGGACCCGGCCATGCCGACTGGATGCGGATCGTGCAGGGGGCGCAGGGCACGATCGGGATCGCGACGTGGGCCTCGGTGAAGGCGGAGGTCCTTCCCCGCATCGAGACCGTGCACGTGGGTGCATCCGACACGCTCACGCCTCTCGTGGAATGCGCATACCGCCTCCTGCGCAAGAACGCCGTCGACATCTGCTTCATCGTCGACGCGAACGCGTTCGTCGACCTCGTCGGCACCACCGAGGGATCCCGGGCGGAGGCAGCACGCCGCACGCAGCCGTGGAACCTCGTGATGTCCGTGAGCGGGCTCGACTACCTCCCCGAGCGGCGGCACGCCGTGTACAGCCGCATGCTCCGTGACGAGGCGCGGGCGGCCGGGGTCCGCCTCGTCGACCCCCCGCTCGGTTCGGGCGAGACCCTTCTCGCCCTTCTCCGGCGTTCCTCCGAGGAGCCGTACTGGAAGGAGCGGCGCCGCGGTGCCTCCCGCCAGGTCTTCTTCCAGACGACACTCGAGGCAGCCGGGGCCTTCTGTGCGTCGTTCGCAGTCCACGCGGCGGGGGCCGGCATCGACACCGACCGCATCGGCACGTACATCCAACCCCAACTCGGAGGACGGGTGGCACACGTCGAGCTCATCGTGGCCTGTGAGCCCGGCACGGACGAGGTGGCGGAGACGGGGCGCTTCGCCGATGCCGTCGCCGTGCCCCTCACGGCCGAGGGTGCGTTCTTCTCGCGCCCGTACGGTGCGTGGGCGGAACCGGCGTTCGAGGCGGCCGCGTCGAGCGTCGACATCCTCGAACGCGCCAAGACGATCTTCGACCCCGCCCGGATCCTCGCACCCGGCCGCCTCGGCCTGAAAGGAAACCCCGATGGCTACGCGTTCTGAGACCAGGCACCAGAGCCTCGACGACCTCGACCACCTCGCAGCCAAGTGCCCGCGCTGCTCCCTCTGCAAGTTCCCACCCCTCGTCGCCGTGCGCTCCCACGCCCGCAGCAGCATCTGTCCTTCCTACGACGAGTACAAGTACCACAGCCACTCGGGAAGCGGGAGGGTGATCATCGCCAACGCCCTCCACGACGGGCGTATCGACGTGACCGAGGGCACGCGGGACGTGATCTTCCAGTGCACGATGTGTGGTGGCTGCGACATGTCGTGCAAGTTCTCGACCGACATCGAGATCAGCGAGATCATGTTCGCCCTGCGCGCCGAGTCCCACGAGCGATGCGGACCCCTACCCGCCCATGCACAGGTCCTCGACAACCTGCGCGGTCACGGGCACCCGTTCGACGCGACGGGCGGGAGCAAGGACGACTGGCTCGCCGAGATCACCGGCGTTCGCACGGGCTTGTCCAAGCGCGTCCTTCTCGTGGGTTCCTCCTACGCTCTCCTCCCGGACCGGCGACGGACCCTCCTCAACCTCGTGCGTCTCCTGCAGGTGGCCGGAGTCGAGTTCACCGTCCTCGGCGCCGACGAACCCGACACGGGCACGATGGCCCTTCACATCGGCGACCGCGACCTCTTCGACACACTCGCGCGCGACTTCGTCGGGATCTTCAACACGGCGGGTGTCGAGGAGATCGTGTGCGCCGACCCAGAGGACTTCGCCACCCTGCGAGCCCACTTCGGCAAGGTCGGTGACCTCCACGCCACGGTGCGACACGCGGTCGAGGTCCTCGACGAGGCGGTCGCCGCCGGCAGCCTGACTCTCCGTCACCGTGTCTCGCACCGCGCCACGTATCACGATCCGTGCAGTCTCGGACGACGGTCCGAGGAGTACCAAGCCTGGGACGGCGAGACGAAGAAGATCATGGGTCAGCTCATCGTCACCGACCCACCGCGGCCGGTGAACCGGGGCACGCACGGTGTGTACGAGCCGCCACGGCGGCTCCTGCAGGCGGTGCCCGGCCTCGAGCTCGTCGAGATGCCCCGCAGGCGCGAGTACGCCTACTGCTGCGGCGGCTCGGGCGGCGTGCCCCAGGCATATCCGGAGTTCGCCTCGCACACGGCGCACGAGCGCCTCGACGAGGCCGGCGACGTCGGAGCGGAGATCGTGGTCAGCGCCTGCCCCGGCTGCGAGCGGAACCTGGACGGCGCCACGGACGGGAGGGGAGTCGAGGTTCTCGGCATCTACGACGTCCTGGCCGAGGCCGCCTTCGGCAACCGCGGGTGAGTGAGCGAGAGGAAGGGACCGATCATGGGAAGCGTTCTCGGCGTCAGCGGAGAATCGACACTGACGGAGGAAGAGGCGGCTGCACTCCGAGACGAGGTCGTCGCCGAGCTCGCCCTCGTCGTCGGCGATCGCTGGGTGACGGCGGAGCCGGCGATTCTCGACGGCTACGCCTGGCAGTACCTCGCCGAGGCGGCCACGGGTGAACGCTGGATGGCCAGACCCCTCGCGGTCGTCCTGCCCGGCTGCACCGAGGACGTCGCCGAGATCGTCCGCCACTGCAACCACAAGGGCATCCAGTTCAAGGCCGTGTCGACGGGATTCGGCGCCTGGGGGGCTGCTGCACAACCCGACAGCATGGTCCAGATCGACCTGCGCCGCATGGACCGCATCCTCGAGATCGACGCCAAGAACATGTATGCCGTCGTCGAACCGTACGTGACCGGCAACCAGCTCCAGACGGAGGCGTTCAGCGTCGGCCTCAACACCCACATCGCCGGCGTGGGAGGCCAGACCTCCGTCCTCGCCTCGGCCACGTCGATGATGGGCCAGGGCTGGGACGGGGTCTCGATGAGCTTCTCGTGCCGGAACCTGCTGGGAGCGGAGTGGGTGACTCCCGAAGGCGAGATCGTGCGCATCGGGAGCTTCGAGTCCGCCGGTCGGTGGTTCGCGGGGGACGGGCCCGGCCCGTCGATCCGGGGCGTCTTCCGCGGCTTCGCCGGGGCCCTAGGTGGCCTCGGGGTCTTCACGAAGGCGGCTGTCAAGCTCTACCCGTGGGAGGGTCCAGAGGCGCTCGAGGTCGGCGGCGCTTCCCCCTACTACGAGACGGAGATCCCCGAGCACCATCTCTCGGCCCTCTGCATCGTCGACGACTGGAAGGGTATGGCGGAGCTGGGCTACCGCCTCGGCGACGCCGGCATCGCCCTCGCCGTCTCACGCAACGCGCCGTCCGTCATGGGTGCGGTCCTCACGGCCGACAACAACGAGTTCGCCGACATCTACGAGGTGCCGTTCGTCCACGAGCTGTACTACACGCTCGTCGTCATCATCCAGGCAGACGATGCCGAGGAGTTCGCCTACAAGGTCGACGTCCTGAAGACGATCCTGCGCGAGCTCGACGGCGGCATGATCGCGAACCTGCCCGCGCACGAGTACACGTACTGGCTCGGCCGTTTCATCCGCACCCTCTCGCGGCGCGTGAAGGCGAAGGGCCTCTTGAAGTCGGCGCCGGGCACGCTGGGGCTGTTCCGGACGTTCGGGAAGCGCTACGGGTACCGCAAGCTCACGTCCTCGATGTCTGCCCTCCTCTACGAGGCTGTCGTGCGTTCGGGTCTCAACATGCGTGGCGTGTTCCGCTTCGGCGGCACCTTCTGGACCGCGATGGGTTCGCTCGCCTCCTGGGACAACGCGATCAAGGGAGCCCGTGTCGGCGCCCAGATCAAGAAGAGGTATATCGACGAGGGAAAGTTCTTCGACGACGGTGCGGACAACGCGTGGGGAGGCCTCTACGAGAACGGTGCCTACTCGCATCTCGAGGAGCTCGCCTGTTACGACCCGACGGACGACGACAGCGGCGCGAACGTGATCGGCTACATCTTCGAGACGAACCTCGCGTCGGCCGAACACTTCCTCTCCCTGCCGCTGAACGCGTGCGGCCCGCAGGCGAGCACGTTCTTCAGCCCCCTCTGCGGTGGCTATCAGAACTGGCAGCTCGCCATAAAGAACACCTACGACCCGAACAACGCGAGCGAGGGATCGAGCTATGTGATCCCCGACTACAAGCCGGGGCGCGGCCTGCGCAAGCTCGCCGGCAACGTCATGTCGGACCGGGCGGAGATCGACCTCACGCAGGACGACCTCTGACCGAAGGTGTCGCACGCCGCCGTCGTGAGCCGACCGGCGGGGGATCGACGCCCTGCGCAAGCTCGGGCGACTCGAACTGGCGGGCACCGTGAGGCACCCGTAGGAGGGCGACCAGCCGAACCGGTCGGCCCGCACACGCCCTCTGGAAACGACAACGAGATCCATGCGGGGGGATTCGGGGGCGGTGGTTCATGGGCCGAGCAGAGCGGCGGGTACGACTGCGATGCCGTCTGCTCGCCGGTAGGCACGCGTACCCGTCGAAACCACCACGGCATCCAGCAAGGCGTCACCGAGCTGGTTTCGCAGCCACCGCAAGTGCCGCACATCGCGGTCCACTACGTTCTGGGTGAGCTTCACCTCCACGGCCACGACACTGCGATCGTCGTTCTCGACGATCAGGTCGACTTCGTGCTCACCTCCCTTGGTCCGCAGGTGAGAGACCGTCGCGTCAACCGCTTGTGCATACACCCGCGTGTCGAGTGTGACGAGGGACTCGAAGAGCAGTCCGAGCATCGGGGCGTGTGTGATGCGCGGCTCGGCTGTGCGGCCACGCAGAAGAGCGTCTCTTCCCAGGTGGAGCAGGCGAGCTGCCAATGCCGGGTCGGCGAGCTGGTGTTTCGGGGCCTCCGTGAGCCGCGAGAACTCGCTGCGCGTCGTTGACCAGGCAGGCACGGGGTCGAGTATCCCGAGGCGTTCGAGCACGTCGCGCCAGACCAAGGTGGTCGACCGGGCGGGCTTGTCGGCATCACCGGCGGTGGATCCATCGAGGATCACCTCGTACTTGGCCGCCGTCGACGACGCCGCCGCGTACGCGGTCATCCATCGGCGCAGCGTTGCCGGTCGCCTGACACGTTGGCCTTGCTCGGGGAAGTCCTTCGTGACGATGCGGTCGATGTATCCGTCGAGCTGCCTGCGTCGAGCGTGTGGCAAGAGGCCGTGCAGGCCCGGGAAGCCGCTGTCGACGATCGCGTCGGCATAGTCACCGAGGGTGACTGTCGTTCGGCCGGTGACCTTGGGGCGCACGCCATCCAGGAGCTCGGAGAGGCTCACCGTGGGACTCCCGACGCCGCGTTCCGACAGAGTCATCGGCCGCATTCTCAGCGACGCGATCCGTCCTGCACCTGAATGCGTCGCTACACCCTCGACGGACGCCGATCCCGTCAGCAGGTACGAGCCCAGTTCCGCCCCGGCGTCAACAGCCCGTCTCACGAAGTCCCACATCTCCGGCACACGTTCCCACTCGTCGATGAGCACCGGTCGGGCATCCTGAAGTAGGACCGTATGGTCGGCATGCGCGATGGCTTGGACAGCGGGGTCGTCAAGCATGTACACGGACCGTGCGAGACGGCGTGCCGTCTCGGTCTTCCCCACACCCTTGGCGCCCTCGATCAGCAGGGCCGGCAACTCGCCGGTCAGCCCCTGGAGTTCGCGGTCAACAACCCGAGGCAGATACCGCATCCTGCAACGCTACACCTCGACGCCATATTACGCGACGTGAAGTCAATGATCTACGCTCTGTTCAGACGACGATCTACACTACATACCGTCAGAGCCCGGGGGGCCAGAGGGTCGTTTCCGGTTCGGGGGCGGCGGGGGTTCTCCGGTGTGGTTTCGCCAGTCGGTGTGTCGCCGACGCCTGGACCGCCGCGTTGTCGGGGGCACCGCCGCTGAACCGTCGCACCTACCCTGGGCTCTATCGCATGGATCAGCCGACGGAACCTGTGCTCTCGACGCTGTCGGCCTGGGTCGAGCAGGTCGGCTTCGACGACCTCCCCGACGACGTCGTCGACTTGGCCACGACCCAGTTCGTGGGCATGCTCGGCGCGCTGCATGCGGGAGCGAACCACGTCCTGGGCCGCCGTGTCTTGGAGGCGTTTCCCGCCGGAGACGAGCCGGGCACGGCGCCGCTCCTCCCCACGGGCGGCCTGGCATCGCCCAAGCGGGCTGCCTACGTCCATGCGGCGCTCACGATGGTGCTCGACTACGACGCCACCGCCTTCGCCGGCCACGTCTGCCATTCGACGGCGAACGTCCCCCTCGCGTACGCGGTGCCGCTCGGCCTGTCCGGCCGTGAGGTGATCCTGGCGCAGGTCGCAGCGAACGAGGTCGCGGCCCGGATCACGGCGGCGGCCACGCTCGGTCCGCACCGGGGACAGACGGCCACGCACACACACCTCGCCGGGGCAGCCACCGCGCGCGCGAAGGCGGAGGGGCTGTCCGCCACGGCCCTCCAGGACGCGCTCGGCCTCGCCCTTGCCCAACCCGGCTGGTTCGTGTACCGGGGCTTCATGGGATCCGACGCCAAGGTCCTGACCGCCTCGACGTCGATCCGGGCTGCACTCGACGCCGTCGACGCCGCCCACGCCGGCCTGCACGGCGCCGCCGACATCGTCGAGGCAGCGGAAGGGTTCCTCGCCAAGTTCGCGCACGTCCCGGTCCCCGCCTGGGCGGACGGCCTGGGGGAGCGCTGGCACACGCGGACGCTCTCGTTCAAGACCTTCCCCGGCTGTGCCTACATCGACACGTGCGTCGAGGCCACCCTCGACCTCGTGCAAACCCACGACCTCGCCCCGACCGATGTCGATCGTATCGAGGTGCACGGATCGGTCTTCACGGTCGGCATGGACGCCCACTCCCGGCCATACCAGGCAGGACCTGCGTCCAGTGCCGTCACCCTCAACTTCTCCGTGCCCTACAACGTCGCGGTTGCGATCCGGCGGCGGGCGCTGCGGTCGGACGACTTCTCCCCGGAGGCGATCGCGGACCCGGAGACGTGGGCACTCGCGGAGCGTGTCTCCGTTCGGCACGACCCCGAGCTGGACGTGCCCGCCTACCTCGGGACCGCCCCCGTGGGAGCGGCGTTGCGGCGGGCGGGGGAGCCGGGCGTCCAGTTCCTCGTCACTGCCCTCGGCGCGGCGGGGGATACAGCCCGCGAGGCCGGGATCCGGCGCCAACTGACCGAGGGGGGAGCTGACGACTTCACGCATCCCACCAAGTCCGTCGCCTCCCGAGTCGTGATCCACACGACGGATGGACGGAGTCTCGAGTGCACGGTCGAGATCCCGCGCGGAGCCGCCGGCCGCTCCTCACACGGCGAGATGCGTGAACTCATGCGCGAGAAGCTCCGCACCGAGGCGACGCGGACACTCGGTCCGGACGCAGCAGCCGACGTCGCCTCCCGCGCAGCCGACCTGCCCACCCTGACCGCAGCCGAGACGGAGGCACTCGTGCGGGCGAACGTCAACCCGGCATGGCGACCGTGAGAGCTGCAGGGTCGACGGCGAACGACATGTCCGTGTCGTCGCCTCCCCACGGGTCGCCGTCCACCTCTAGGGGCAGCGGATCGGTCGACCTGAGCTCGACGACCCTGCCCTGTGCGTAGGACACCTCCGGTTCGCCGAGGTGTGTGCCGTCGAGGCTCTTGGCCATGAGCGCGACGAGGCGCTCGAAGTCGACTGCGGTGAGCGTGCAGACGTCGAGGAGTCCGTCGTCGAGGCGGGACTGCGGGAGGAGGCAGAACGAGCCCGCCCTATGGCGGGCGCCGCCGACGGCGGCGAGCATGAGCGGGCCGGACGTGAGCGTTTCGCCGTCGACGGCGACTTCGGCGGTGAAGGCCTCGCCCCGCTGCGCGGCCTCGAGGCCCGCTGTCGCGTAAAGGTCACGACCCGACGTGTCGGTCATCGTGGCGGCGATGTCGACGGCCCAGCGCACCATGCCGGCACTCGCGCCGAGGAGGAAGGGCAGGCGGGCGGGTCCGGCCCGGCCGAGGTCGATTGCCCACAGCTCACGGTCGTCTCGGACCGCGGCGAGTGTCTCCTCCCACGGTGCGTCCTCCCACACCTCGCGATAGACCGAGTTGCCCGTGCCGGCGGGGACGACGAAGAGCGGCACTCCCGTACCGGCGAGGCCGGCGGCCACCGAACGGACCGAGCCGTCGCCACCGACGACGACGACGAGGTCGGCGCCCTCGCGGGCGGCAGCCTCCGACATGCCGGCGGGATCGGCGGGCAGTTCGACCTCGGCTGTGTGCGATGCGAGGATCCGGCGGACCGTGGCGAGTGCGGCATCCACGTCCCCTCGCGCTGCCATGTTGGCGAGCACACGGATCACGCCGCGACCTCGGCGAGTCGGCGGGCGGCACGGGTAACGAGCGCCATGATCGTCATCTGCGGGTTGACGGCCGTGGACGCGGGCAGGATCGACGCGTCCATCACCCACAGCCCCGGCACGTCGTGCACGGCCCCCCACGAGTCGACGACCGACGTCGCCGGTTCCACCCCCATGCGGCACGTCGACATGGGGTGGTAGGCGGAGAGCTTCAGGTCCCGGGGGCGCCAGCGTCCGTCCCGGATGAGGCGGACCTCTTCGCGGGTGTTGATCTCGTCGAGGCCGGGCAACATGGGGAAGACCCGCTCGGCGCCCGCCGCGAGGAGGATCTCGGCGGACATGGCGATGCCTTCCACGAGCCTGTCGCGGTCCGAGTCACCCACGGCGTAGGTCGTGACCGCCCTGCCCCGGCCGAGCACGCGGACCCGGCCACTGGAGCTGTCGGACACGATCGAGCCGATCGACGCCATCTCGGCGTATCGCGCCATGAGGTCCTTCTGTGCCCGGCCCGTGCCCGGCACCCCACCCGCCGAGTAGCCGATACCGGGTGGGGGGAAGGTCGCCTCGAGCAGGATCCCGTCGCGGAGGCGTTCGTCGACGTGCCAGCTCTGCATGACCCCCTTCCACGGCGTGAGCTCGTGGTCGAACAGGGCGGTGACACCGATGCCGGGATGGATGTGGAGGTTGCGGCCGACCTGCCCCGACGACAACGCGAGGCGGTTGGCGAGGAGGAGCGCCGGCGTGAACACGGCACCGGCCGCGAGGACTACGTTCCTCGCCCGCACACGCATGCGCCGCACCGCACCATCGCCGAGGTCGAGTGCCGCGACGACACCTGTGGCGCGGCCTGCCTCGGTGAGGATGCGGTCCACGCGGGCGCCTTCGAAGATGCGTGCCCCCGCGACCGCGGCCCGGGGGAGGTAGGAGACGTGCATCGCCTGCTTGGCATCGATCGGGCAGCCGAAGCCGCACTGGCCGTGGCCGTGGCAGTTGCGGGCGTTGCGGGGGACCGGGCCCCCCGACCAACCGAGCTCGGCCGCACCCCTCGCCATCGCGGCCCCGTTCGCGCCCAGGATGTCGTCCGTGACCGGCGCCACACCGAGGATGCCTTCGACCTCCTCGAAGATCGGCCCCATCGTGTCGGGGTCGAGGCCGGGCAGGCCGTCATCAGTCCACTTCGCGAGGACCCAGTCCGGCGTGCGGAAGCACGTGCCCGAGTTGACGACGGTGGTGCCGCCGACGGCGCGTCCGATCGGCAGGGAGATGACCGGCTGGCCCAGCGTCGACGTGAGTCCGTTGTCCCGGTAGTAGGTGAGGAGGCGGTCGACGGGATCCCCCTGGAAGTCGGCCCGGTCGGGGCGCGGGCCCTCTTCGAGCACGGCGACCGACAGGCCCGCCTCGGCGAGGACAGCCGCCGCGACCGCACCCCCCGCCCCGGACCCGACGATCACGACGTCCACGTCCATGTCGGCGGGGGCGTCTGCGGGCTCGACGGTGAGGAGCGGCACCTCCGGGGCCGGTTCCGTGACCGGCACGAGGGGGCTCGGATCCCAGCCGATGCGCCGGCGTACCTCGGGCGAGGAGGCGAACGCGAGCGTGAGGAGCGTGCGGATGCCGTTGTAGGACTCCTTGCGTGCCGACCATGCAGACGAGCTCGTGGCAAGCCAGCGCTCCCTTTCCGCCGGCGGCAGGGACGAGAAACGGCAGGCTGCGCGGGAGAGGAGCGGGGACAGCTCGTAGCCGGCGAGCATCGCCCGCACGAGTCCCCGGCTGCCCGGCGTGAACCGATCCATCCAGGATTCGATGCGCTCCACGGTTCCGGCCTCGAGCCCGGCGGGAAGCTCGCCGCCTTCGGGGAACATCGCCTCCACGAGTGCCGACAGGGCACGCCGCTCGAAACCGGTCAGGCTCTTGGTCACCGCGTCACCCTACCCGGGGCCGGGCCGCAGGTCTCAGGTGGGATGTGGAGGCGGGCCGGCGCGGATGGCCTTGCCGTCCGCGGACAGTACGATCGAACGGATGGCAGCAAAGATCCCCAAGTGGGACGAGGTCCTCTGGCCGACGATTCGAGCGATGCGGGAGCTTGGTGGATCCGCCAACATCGGCGAGATTGCAGAGAAGGTCATCGAGCAGGAGAACTTCACTCCCGAGCAGCAGGCAGTCATGCACGGCGATGGGCCCCAGTCAGAGATCGAATACCGCCTCGCATGGGCACGGACCCACCTGAAGAACGTCGGTGCGCTCGAGAACAGCGCGCGAGGCGTGTGGGCCCTCACCGAGTTCGGGCGGACTGCAACGGAGGCCGAAACAGTCCAGGCCGACAAGAACTGGCGCAAGACCTACTTCGAGGAGTACCGGCAGAATCGCACCGACGAACCAGGTCTGCCTGAGGACGACGAACCGACATGGGAGGACGAGCTCCTCGAGTGTCTCCTGAAGATGGAGCCCGAAGCCTTTGAGCGTCTCGCGCAACGTCTCCTCCGAGAAGCCGGGTTCCGCAACGTGGAGGTGACCGAGAGGACCGGTGACGGTGGTATCGACGGGATGGGTGTCTACCGGCTGTCGCTCGTCTCCTTCCCGACCTACTTCCAGTGCAAGCGATACAAGGGCACAGTCGGCGCCGGTGCTGTCCGGGACTTTCGTGGGGCGATGACCGGTCGAGGCGAGAAGGGATTGATCATCACGACCGGCTCCTTCTCGGCACAGGCACGCGAGGAAGCCACGCGAGACGGTGCGCCACCGATCGACCTCGTCGACGGGGATGACCTGTGTCAGCTACTCCGTGATCACGGCCTCGGCGTTCGTGTCACGCGGCGGGAGGTGTGCGACGTCGAAGTGGACTCAGAGTTCTTCCTCGCTGTCTAAGGCCTCAGGTGGGGTGTGGTGGCGGGCCGGCTCGGATGGTCTTGCCGTCCGGTCGTCGCCACGTGACCTCGTGGTTGGGGTCGCCACAGATGGTCCAGCCGGCTTCGTGGGGGAGGCGGTGGTGGAAGCTGCATGTCCAGATGAGGTTGGATTCGACGGTGGGGCCACCGTCGGCTCGATGTGTGAGGTGGTGGAGCTCGGCGAATCCGCTGCGGCCGCAACCCGGGAAGCGGCAGCCTCTGTCGCGGTTGCGGACGATGCGGCGGATGCGTTCGGGGATCGCCTTGTGCGTATCCGAGATCGCGACGGTTGTGCCGTCGTCTGGGTGGGCGGCGACTTGCAGGAAGCCGTCACAGCAGAGGCGCCGGGCCGTCTCGGCTGAGATCGCCGGGCCCGCTTCGAGGTGGCCCCCCGTGCCGGCGGCGACTTGGGCCTGGAGGTCTTCGGCGCGGATGTGGGCGACGACGGTGGGCCTGCCGCGACTGCACGACTCGGTCGGGTTCTGTGCCGTCGCACCTCGGTCACCGGTGTCGTCGGAGCTGTCGGTGTCGGGTGCGTCACCGCAGAGGAGCTCGTGGAGAGCGTCGGCGCACCGCGCGGGCCAGGGGTCGTACCGGCCGGTCTCGGGGTTGGGACCGTATGTGGCGGCACGGTGTTCGATCTGGCTGCGCAGGCCCGGTCCCATGTCGGCGGGGAAGAAGCCGCCGACCCGCAAGCCGAGGGCCTCATGGTCGTTGTACATGTGCAGCCCGCGTTGCCGGTGGGTGTCTCGGGCCTCGAGAGCTGTGACGGGTCGGGCCCGGCGCGCGAGGTGATGGAGGTCATCGACACTGGCGCCGCGGGCATAGTCGGCGAGATCGGCGTCGTCGTCGGCTGTGGCGAACCTGCACAGGACGCGGACCTGGTCGAAGGAGAGCTCACCCGCCATGTAGGTCTTGGCGATCTCGGGCAGCTCCTCCAACCGGCGGGCGATCTTGACCCAGGTGTGGGCACTGGACCAGCTCATGCCCATCGCCCGTACGAGCCAGGCGGCCATGCTGAAGGCACCGTCGTGCCGCCACACCTCACGGCGGTCGCACTCACGTACCACGGCCAGCATGCGTCTCGTCAGGGACGCATGCACGTCGTGGAGCCCCCCGAGTGCCATCGTGAGGTCGTCGTCGGAACAGCCCTCGAGCCCGAGCTCGCGCGGTCCCTCAACCTCGGTACATACTGCGTGTATCGAACACATGTTCGTATCGTAACAGGGGGGTGTGACACAAACCGGGGGGTCCGGAAGGCCGCGTGGGTAGGGACCACACGGGACAACCGGCGCGCAGTCGCCACCACCGGTGCGTGTCGGCAGGGACCTGGATCGCCGTCGGTGGTAGAGCGCGTCGAGGTCATCGGTCCCCCGGCGATGGATGCGAGACGGGTGGGGAGGGGCTCTGCCGTGACGGCGACGATGTGTGGCTGGCGGCCACGGTGCCGGGGCGCGGCGAGACCACGACCGCGGAGAGGACGAGCCGAACACTCCCCCAGATCACCCTTCGCCCCGGCCGCACACTGCCCGCTTTGTACTACCCTGGGCAGGTCGTCCGGGGCGGCGGCGTTGACGCCCTCCGGAGCCAGCATCTAACGTTTGCAGGCTGCGCCCCGACGCGGCCCGACGTGGGCCGTTCCGCGCGATCACAGGAAGTAGAGGTCACGTGCCGACCATCCAGCAGCTCGTCCGCAAGGGACGGGAGAAGGCGAAGACGAAGACGGCGACTCCCGCCCTCGGCGGATCGCCGCAGCGCCGCGGCGTCTGCACGCAGGTGAAGACGACGACGCCGAAGAAGCCGAACTCCGCCCTGCGCAAGATCGCACGTGTGCGTCTGTCGAGCGGCCAGGAGGTCACCGCCTATATCCCGGGCGAGGGCCACAACCTGCAGGAGCACTCGATCGTGCTCGTGCGTGGCGGACGTGTGAAGGACCTCCCCGGCGTGCGCTACAAGATCATCCGCGGCGCACTCGACACGGCTGGAGTCGGCGGACGCCGGCGCAGCCGGTCCCGCTACGGCACGAAGCGGGAGGCCTGAGCCGATGCCACGCAAGGGTCCTGCCCCGCGGCGTCGCCTCGACGCCGACCCCATCTACCACTCGGTGCTCGTGACGCAACTCGTGAACAAGGTGCTTCTCGAAGGCAAGCGCACGCTCGCCGAGAGCATCGTCTACAACGCGCTCGACATGAGCCAGGAGCGCACGGGCCAGGATCCCCTCACGCTCCTCAAGAAGGCGGTCGACAACTCGCGGCCCCACGTCGAGGTGAAGAGCCGGCGCGTGGGAGGTGCCACGTACCAGGTGCCGGTGGAAGTACATCCGCGGCGCGGCACGACGCTCGCCATCCGCCATCTCGTGAACTACGCGAGGCAGCGACGCGAGAAGTCGATGGCCGAGCGGCTCGCGGGCGAGCTCATGGACGCCTCCAACGGTGTCGGGGCGTCCGTGAAGCGCAGAGAAGACACACACAAGATGGCGGACGCGAACAGGGCGTTCGCCCACTACCGCTGGTGACGAGAGAGACCGCAGCTCTCCGCACGCTCCCCACCCGTCCCGACGGTACCGAACCCGCCCTATCCTGACGCCCGCGGGGACCCACGCGAAGGAAACAACCGATGGCAGACGCCCCGACACGAGACGTCGATCTCCACAGACTCCGCAACATCGGCATCATGGCCCACATCGATGCCGGCAAGACGACCACGACCGAACGCATCCTCTACTACACGGGCATCACCTACAAGATGGGCGAGGTGCACGAGGGCGCAGCCGTCATGGACTGGATGGTCCAGGAGCAGGAACGCGGCATCACGATCACGTCTGCTGCCACGACCTGCCCGTGGAAGGACCACTGGATCAACATCATCGACACGCCGGGCCACGTCGACTTCACGATGGAGGTCGAACGGTCGCTGCGCGTCCTCGACGGTGCCGTCGCCGTCTTCGACGCCGTGTCCGGTGTCGAGCCGCAGAGCGAGACGGTGTGGCGCCAGGCGGACCGCTACGGCGTGCCTCGCATCTGCTTCATCAACAAGATGGACCGCGTCGGGGCCGACTTCCGGGCGTCGGTGCAGTCCATCGTCGACAGGCTCGAGGCGCGACCCGCCGTCGTCCAACTCCCGATCGGGCTCGAGGACGACTTCGCCGGGGTCGTCGACCTCGTCGAGATGAAGGCCTACACGTGGCCCCCCGGCATGGGCACCGAGTTCGAGGTGACCGACGTGCCCGAGGACATGCGGGCCGAGGCGGAGGCCGCCCGCCACGACCTCGTCGAGGCCGTGGGCGACAGCGACGAAGAGGTCCTCGAGGCCTTCATCGCCGACGCCGAGATCTCCCCCGAGATGCTGCGCCGCGCGATCCGCAGCGCGACCCTCGATCTCTCCGTGACCCCCGTCCTGTGCGGAACCGCCTTCCGCAACAAGGGTGTGCAGCCGCTCCTCGACGGCATCCTCGACTACCTGCCCAGCCCTCTCGACGTCCCGCCCGTGAGGGGGGCCCATCCCAAGACGCACGCCGAGCTCTCCCGCGAGCCCAAGGACGACGAGCCGTTCTGTGCCCTCGGCTTCAAGATCATGAGCGACCCCTATGTCGGCAAGCTCACGTACTTCCGCGTCTACTCGGGCAGCCTCGCCAAGGGCGAGCAGGTGCTGAACGCGACGAAGGGCAAGAAGGAACGCATCGGACGCATCCTCCAGATGCACGCGAACCACCGCGAGGACAAGGACGCCGTGCACACGGGCGACATCGTCGCCGTCGTCGGCCTCAAGGACGTCTCGACGGGGGACACGCTGTGCGCCGCGCAGGAGGCGATCATCCTCGAGTCGATCGACGTGCCCGAGCCGGTCATCAAGGTCGCGATCGAACCGAAGTCGAAGGCGGACCAGGACAAGCTCGGCAAGGCACTCATGGCGCTGAGCGAGGAGGACCCGACCTTCGTCGTCGCCTCGGACATGGAGACGGGCCAGACGACGATCTCGGGAATGGGCGAGCTCCACCTCGAGGTCCTCGTCGACCGCATGGTCCGCGAGTTCGGTGTCGACGCTCACGTCGGCAAGCCCCAGGTCGCCTACCGCGAGACGATCACGAAGCCTGCCTCCCGCGTGGACGTGACGTTCAAACGCCAGACTGGTGGTGCCGGGCAGTTCGCGCGCGTCGTGATCAACCTCGTGCCGAACGCCGGACCCGACGGCGGGTACGTGTTCGAGGACAAGATCAAGGGCGGCAACGTGCCCCGCGAGTTCATCCCGGCCGTGGACCGCGGCATCCGCGAGGCGATGGACACCGGAGTCGTCGCCGGCTACCCGATGGTCGACATCAGGGCCGAGCTCATAGACGGCAACTACCACGAGGTCGACAGCTCCGAGATGGCCTTCACCATCGCCGGGTCGATGGCCTTCAAGCAGGCCGCGAAGGCGGCGCATCCGGTGCTGCTCGAACCGATCATGTCGGTCGAGGTGATCACGCCCGAGGACTACATGGGGGATGTGATCGGCGACCTCTCCGGGCGGCGGGGTCGGATCGAGGGCATGGAGGCCCGCGGGAACGCACAGGTGGTGCGGGCCGAGGTCCCCTTGTCGGAGATGTTCGGCTACGTGAACGACCTGCGATCGAAGACGCAGGGGCGTGCCACGTATACCATGCAGTTCGCCACGTACCGGGAAGTGCCCACATCTCTGGCAGAGGAGATCGTCGCGCGTGTACGCGGCGAGTGAAGCCGGCGTGAACACGCACACTGCGGCCCACTAGTGTTCCGCAGAGTCCGAACGGAGAAGAAGGAACTCGCAGATGTCCAAGGCCAAGTTCGAGCGCAGCAAGCCCCACCTCAACATCGGCACCATCGGACACATCGACCATGGCAAGACGACGCTGACTGCGGCGATCACGAAGGTGCTCCACGAGCAGAACCCCACCGTGCAGTCGATGGCGTTCGACGAGATCGACAAGGCGCCCGAGGAGCGCGAGCGTGGCATCACGATCGCCATCGCCCACGTCGAGTACGAGACCGAGAACCGGCACTACGCCCACGTCGACTGTCCCGGTCACGCCGACTACATCAAGAACATGATCACCGGCGCCGCCCAGATGGACGGGGCGATCCTCGTCGTGTCCGCCGCGGACGGCCCCATGCCCCAGACGCGAGAACACGTCGTCCTCGCCCGCCAGGTCGGCGTGCCCTACATCGTCGTCTTCATGAACAAGACGGACATGGTCGACGACGAGGAGCTCCTCGACCTCGTCGAGCTCGAGGTGCGCGACCTCCTCAACGAGTACGAGTTCCCGGGTGACGACATCCCCGTCGTGCGCGGCTCCGCCCTCAAGGCACTCGAGGGTGACCCCGACTGGACCCCGCAGATCCTCGAGCTCATGAGCGAGTGCGACTCGTACATCCAGGAGCCCGAGCGAGTCATCGACAAGCCGTTCCTCATGCCGATCGAGGACGTCTTCACGATCCAGGGTCGTGGCACGGTCGTGACGGGCCGTGTCGACCGCGGGCAGCTCGAGAAGATGGGGGAGGTCGAGATCGTCGGCATCCGCGACACGGTGAAGACGACGGCCACCGACCTCGAGATGTTCCGCAAGCTCCTCGACGAGATCCACGCCGGGGACAACGCAGGCGTGCTCCTGCGAGGTATCGACAAGAACGATGTCGAGCGCGGGCAGGTGCTCGCCAAGCCGGGCTCGATCACCCCCCACACCCACTTCAAGGCGCAGGTCTATGTCCTCAGCAAGGACGAAGGTGGCCGCCACAAGCCGTTCTTCTCCGGCTACAGGCCCCAGTTCTACTTCCGCACCACGGACGTGACCGGCAACATCGCCCTGCCCGAGGGCACTGACATGGTGATGCCCGGTGACAACACCGACATGGAGATCGAGCTCATCGCGCCGATCGCCATGGAGGAGGGGCTCAAGTTCGCCATCCGCGAGGGTGGGCGCACCGTCGGCGCCGGGTTCGTCACCGAGATCATCAAGTAGCACTCGCCCGCGGGATTTGTGACCTGCGGATCCCGCGCTATGCTGGCACGGTTCTCAGGCCGACATCCCCTTCTGCCGGCGGCCGATCACGACCGGCCTGCTCGGAATCGAGTGTGCAGACCCTGAGGATGCGACCGCGTGCGGTCGCAGGGGAAACCGGGAACCAGGCGCAGCCCGCCAGGGGGCACGAGCCTCCCAAGAGGCCCGGCATGTCATACATAGCGGCCTGATCGCACGAGACCGGGCCAGGGAAAAGTGACTGTGGCGGCGGCGCCGTCCGGAGTTGGTCTCGCTCGGCCGAGAGCAACCCCCGACGGCAGCCATCGCCTCGACCCAGTGCCAGAGAAGGCATGAGGTGACAGATGGCTGCACAGCAGCGGATCCGCATACGGCTCAAGGCCTACGACCATGAGGTCGTGGACCAGTCCGCCCGCAAGATCGTCGAGACCGTCTTGCGTACCCAGGCCACGGTGTGCGGGCCGATCCCGCTCCCGACCGAGCGGCACCGCTACTGCGTGATCCGTTCACCCCACAAGGACAAGGACAGCCGCGAGCACTTCGAGATGCGGATCCACAAGCGGCTCCTCGACATCCTCGACCCGACCCCCAAGACCGTCGATTCCCTGCAGCGCCTCGACCTGCCCGCCGGTGTCGACATCGAGATCAAGGTGCATGGCGCATGAGAGGCATCCTCGGCGAGAAGATGGGCATGACCCAGGTCTTCGACGACGAAGGTCGGGTCGTGCCGGTGACGGTCCTGAAGGTCGCCGGCTGCCGTGTCGGCCAGGTCAAGACCGAGGACACCGACGGCTACGGTGCCGTCCAACTCTGCCTCGGCACGATGCGCGAGAACCGTGTGAACAAGCCGATGGCCGGGCACGCCCGCAAGTACGGCATCGATCCACCGCGTCACACCGTCGAGATCCGGACCTCGCCCGAGGACGAGTTCGAGGCCGGGCAGGTGGTCAGCGCCGACATCTTCGAGGCCGGCGAACGCGTGGACGTCGTCGGCGTCTCCAAGGGCAAGGGCTTCGCGGGTGTGATGAAACGTCACAACTTCAGCGGCCTCAAGGCGAGTCACGGGACGCATCGCGTGCACCGACACGGTGGTGCCATCGGCATGTGTGCGACTCCGTCCCGTGTCATCAAAGGCATGCGCATGGCGGGACGCATGGGGCACGAGCGTGTCACGGTCCAGAACATCCAGGTCGTGGCTGCCGACCCCGAACGCGAGCTCCTGCTCCTCAAGGGCGGTGTCCCCGGCCCCCGGGGCAGCGTGGTCGTGGTCCGGGATCAGGCCAAGCCGCGGCTCAAGCAGGCGAAGGGTTCGGAGTGATGGCCGACCTCTACGACCTCGACGGGAACGTCGTCGGCGACGTCGAGCTCGACCCCGCCGTGTTCGACGTGGAGCCGAACGAAGCGGTCATGCACCAGGTCGTCACCGCACAGCTCGCCGCGGCCCGGTCGGGCACGGCGAGCACCAAGACCCGGTCCGAGGTGCGCGGCGGCGGCGCGAAGCCGTGGCGCCAGAAAGGCACGGGCCGCGCGCGCCAGGGCTCGATCCGGGCACCTCAGTGGACGGGTGGTGGCGTCGTGTTCGGTCCCAAGCCGCGGGACTACTCGGAGCGGACACCCAAGCGCATGAAGAGGCTCGCGCTGCGCAGCGCCCTCTCGAACCGGGCCCGCACGGACCGAGTGCGTGTCGTCGAGGCATGGACGTTCGAGTCGCCGTCCACGAAGCGGGCGGTCGGAATCCTCGATGCTCTCGGTCTGGCCGGTCGGGCGCTCATCGTGATCGACAACTGGGACGACGACGAGATCACGGTCAAGTCCTTCCGCAATCTGCAGAGCGTGCACATCGTGCCGGGTGACCAGGTGAGCACGTACGACGTGTTGCGCAGCGACTGGGTCGTCTTCGCGAAGTCGTCGCTCGCGACGGCAACGCACAAGGCCTTGGCCCCCACCCGCCACGGGACGAAGGCGACGCCGGCAGACACCGGGAACGAGGCCGGGGACGAGGCTGAGGAGGCAGAGGCATGAACGACCCGCGTGACATCGTCCTCGCCCCTGTGATCAGCGAGAAGTCGTACCGCCTCATCCAGGAGTCCAACACCTACACGTTCAAGGTCCACCCCGACGCGAACAAGGTCCACATCCGCCAGGCGGTCGAAGCGATCTTCACGGACGTTGAGGTCGTGAAGGTCAACACCGTGAATCGCAAAGGCAAGCGCAAGCGCAACCGGGGTGACTGGACGTGGGGTCACCAGTCGGACCGCAAGCACGCCATGGTCCAGCTCCGGCCGGGCGACCGAATCCCGATCTTCGAGGGGGCGTGATCGATGGGTATCCGCAAACGCAAGCCGACGTCCCCCGGCCGCAGGTTCCAGACGGTCTCGGACTTCTCCGAGCTCACGAAGGGCAAGAAGCCCGAGAAGGCCCTCACGGAGAAGCTCACGAAGAAGGGCGGCCGCAACTCCTACGGCCGCATCACCACACGCCACCACGGAGGCGGGCACAAGCGCCGCTACCGGGTCATCGACTTCAAGCGCAACAAGGACGGGGTTCCGGCAAGAGTCGCGGCGGTCGAGTACGACCCGAACCGCAACGCCCGCATCGCCCTGCTCCACTACGCCGACGGCGAGAAGCGGTACGTGATCGCCCCCCTCGGCATCGAGGTGGGTGCCGTCGTCGAGTCCGGTCCCGGTGCCGACATCAAGCCGGGCAACGCCCTGCCCCTGCGGAACATCCCGATCGGTACGACGGTGCACTGCATCGAGATGAAGCCCGGCGCCGGCGCGAAGCTGGCCCGGTCTGCCGGGGCCGCCGTGCAACTCATGGCAAAGGAGGGCGCGCACGCCCAACTGCGTCTCCCGTCCGGCGAGTATCGGCTCGTGCCACTCGACTGCCGGGCGACTGTCGGACAGGTCGGCAACACCGAGGCCGAACTGATCAAGTACGGCAAGGCGGGCCGCAACCGGTGGCGGGGCGTCCGCCCTACCACTCGTGGTGTCGCCATGAACCCCGTCGACCACCCGCTCGGCGGGGGGGAGGGCAAGAGCTCGGGTGGCCGCCACCCCGTGTCGCCGTGGGGGAAGCTCGAACGTCCCACGCGCAAGAAGAACAAGCGCTCGAACGACATGATCGTGCGTCGCCGCCGCAAGCGAGGACGCCGATGACCCGGTCCCGGAGGTCCGCATGCCTAGGAGTCTGAAGAAGGGTCCCTGGGTCGACGACAGTCTGCTCAAGAAGATCGAGGTCCTGAACAAGTCGGGCGACAAGTCGGTCGTCAAGACGTGGTCGCGCCGTTCGACGATCATCCCCGAGATGGTGGGTCACACGATCGCAGTCCACGACGGGCGCAAGCACGTCCCCGTCTACGTCACGGAGTCGATGGTCGGACACAAGCTCGGTGAGTTCGCACCGACCCGCACGTTCCGCTCGCATGCGGGCCAGGACCGGTCGGCGAGGGTCAGGTGAGGTCCGCATGAGCACCGAAGCCGAGATCCAAGAGGCGCGGGCCGTAACCAAGTACATCCGGTCGTCGCCCTACAAGCTGCGCCTCGTCGCCGACCTGATCCGCGGCATGCCCGTTGTCGAAGCCGAACGCATCCTCGACTTCTCGAGCAAGGCAGCCGCCGAGACGATCCGCAAGACCCTCGATTCCGCCGTCGCCAACTCCGAGAACGGCCGCCTCGGTCTCTCGGCGGACGAGCTCTACGTGAGCGAGATCTACGTGGACGAGGGGCCGATCATGAAGCGCTGGCAGCCGCGCGCACGGGGCCGGGCGACACGCATCCGCAAGCGCAGCAGCCACCTCACGGTCAAGCTCGCCGAGATCCCCGAGGAGGAGTGATGGGGCAGAAGGTCAATCCCTACGGATTCCGCCTCGGCATCTACACGGACTGGAAGTCCCGCTGGTACGCCGATCGCGAGTACCAGGACTACGTCATCGAGGACTGGAAGATCCGCGACTACATCACGAAGCGGCTACCGCATGCTCTCATCAGCCGCGTCGAGGTCGAGCGCACGCGTGACCGCCTGCGCGTCGACGTGCACACCGCCCGTCCCGGCATCGTGATCGGGAAGCGAGGCGTGCAGGCCGACGAGCTGCGCAGCACCATCGACAAGCTCACCGGCAAGCGCGTACAGCTCAACGTCGTCGAGGTCGAGAAGGCCGAGCTCGACGCTCGCCTCGTCGCCCAGAACGTGGGCGAGCAGTTGCGGGGGCGTGTCAGCTTCCGACGGGCGATGAAGCGGGCCGTCCAGAACGTCCTCAAGGCAGGCGCACTCGGAGTGCGGATCCAGTGTTCGGGTCGCCTCGGTGGCGCCGAGATGGCCCGCACGGAGTGGTACCGCGAGGGCCGCGTGCCTCTCCACACGCTGCGTGCCGACATCGACTACGGCCTCTACGAGGCCCGCACGACCTTCGGTCAGATAGGTGTGAAGGTCTGGGTGTTCCGAGGCGATCACGACATCCCACGGCGTGGCTCGGCCGACAAGATCAGCGCCGAGGCCGCGATGGCCGCTGGCGACGCGGCTCCGCGCAGGCCACGGCGTACGGCCGTCACGGCCGGAGCAGGGTCCCGCGGTGCAGCCCTGGATTCCGAGAGCGACATCCCGACGCGGGGAGCCCAGCCCGTTCGTATCCCGACGGGCGACGAGCCCGAAGAGGAGACCGTGCGCCGCGGCATGCCCGAGCCCGTGCTCGAGTCCGCCACGGACGCAACCCCCCCGCCCGAGGCGGCTGGAGACTCCAGTGAGGGGGACTCCAGTGAGGGGGGTGAGAGCTGATGCTCATGCCCCGCAAGGTCAAGCATCGCAAGCAGCAGCGTGGCCGTCTCAAGGGCAAGTCGAAGGGACACGACAGAGTGCAGTTCGGTGACTACGGGCTGCAGGCACTCGGTCCCGCCTGGATCACGAACCGCCAGATCGAGTCCGCCCGTATCGCGATCACTCGCCACATCAAGCGTGGTGGCAAGGTCTGGATCACGGTCTTCCCCGACAAGCCGGTGACGCAGAAGCCTGCCGAGACACGCATGGGCTCGGGCAAGGGGAATCCCGAGCACTGGGTTGCGGTCGTGAAGCCGGGCCGGATCATGTTCGAGCTCTCGGGTGTCCCCGAGCAGATCGCGCGTGAGGCGATGCGTCTCGCCGGGCACAAGTTGCCCGTCAAGACCCGCTTCGTGACGAGGGAGGCGGAATGACCAAGGCTGCCGAGCTGCGCGAGCTCGACACCGACCTGCTCGAAGCACGCCTCGCCGATGCCAAGGCGGAGCTCTTCAACCTCAGGTTCCAGTTCGCGACCGGACAGTTCGACAGGACGAACCGGTTCGGTGAGCTCCGGCGCGAGGTCGCCCGCATCCTCACGATCCTCGGTGAGCGGGCCACGGCCGAGGTCGTCGAGCTCGAGGAGGAAGCCGCCGCGGAAGGCACGGAGCGTGTGAGTTGGCGCCAGCGCCGGCGCCGGCGCCGCGCGGCGAGACGAGAGATTCTCGGCCAGGCCGAACAGGCCGCGGCGGAACATGCCGGTGAGGGCGTCGAGATCGTTGCGCCCACACCCGAGGAAGAAGAGCCCGACGAGGGTGACGAGGCGACGGCGGAGGACGTGGCGGAGGACTCCGAGACCGAGGTGCCTGAGGACTCCGAGACCGAGGTGCCTGAGGACGAGGCGGACTCCGACGACGACGAGGACTCCGACGACGAGGACTCCGACGACGACGAGGACTCCGACGACGAGGACTCCGAAGAGGAGAAGGCATGAGTGAAGATCACCCCCGGAATCGCCGCAAGGTCCGCGAGGGTGTCGTGACCAGTGACGCGATGGACAAGACCGTCGTGGTCGCCGTCTCCAGACGTGTCCGGCATCCCCTCTACGGCAAGATCGTCAACAAGACGAGCAAGCTCCACGCCCACGACGAGGCGAACGACGCTCACGTGGGCGACCGCGTACGCGTGACCGAGACACGTCCGCTTTCGAAGACGAAGCGGTGGCGTCTGGTCGAGGTCCTGGAGCGTGCCAAGTGATCCAACAGGAAACCCGGCTGCGTGTCGCCGACAACACCGGCGCCAAGGGGGTGCTCTGCATCAAGGTGCTGGGAGGGTCGAAGCGGCGCTACGCCTCCATCGGAGACATCTTCGTGGCCACTGTGAAAGAGGCGATCCCCGGCGCCAATGTGAAGAAGGGCGACATCGTCAAGTGCGTCGTCGTGCGCACGAAGAAGCCCAAGCGTCGCGCCGACGGGAGCTATATCCGCTTCGACGAGAACGCCGCTGTGCTCATCAACGAGCAGATGCAGCCACGCGGCACGCGCATCTTCGGCCCCGTCGGCCGTGAGCTGCGCGAACGCAAGTTCATGCGCATCGTTTCCCTCGCGCCGGAGGTGCTCTGACATGAAGATCCGCAAAGGCGACCGGGTCCGCGTCATCGCCGGCAAGGACGGGGTGGCGGGGCACGAGGGCGTGGTCATGTTCGCTCTGCCGGAGCAGGAGAAGGTGATCGTCGAGGGTGCGGGCATGGTGAAGCGTCACCAGCGCCAGACGCGACAGACGCAGCAGGCGGGCATCATCGACAAGGACATGCCCATCCATGTCTCCAACGTCATGCTGATCTGCAAGGCGTGCGGGCCGACCCGCGTCGGCTACGCCATCGACGAGGGCGGCAAGAAGTTCCGTGTGTGCCGCAAGTGCGGCGAGGAACTGGAGAGCAACTGATGGCGCCACGACTCAAGCAGCGCTACGACAGCGAGATCAAGACTCAACTCAAGGACGAGTTGGGCATTGCGAACGTCATGGACGTGCCGGGTCTCGAGAAGATCGTCGTGAATGCGGGCGTAGGGGACGCAATCACCGATTCCAAGATCCTCGACGGGATCGTCGGAGACCTTGCAATCATCACGGGGCAGAAGCCCGCCGTCACCCGTGCCCGCAAGTCCATCGCCGGTTTCAAGCTCCGCGAGGGGATGTCGATCGGGGCGAAGGTCACTTTGCGGGGAGAACGCATGTGGGAGTTCTTCGACCGGCTCATCTCCCTTTCCATCCCCCGCATCCGGGACTTTCGTGGCCTGTCCGCCACGAGCTTCGACGGGCGCGGCAACTACACGTTCGGCGTGACCGAACAGCTCATCTTTCCCGAGATCGACTACGACAAGGTCAACCAGATCCGCGGGATGGACATCACGATCGTGAGCACGGCTCGGACCGACGACGAAGGCCGCGCCTTGCTCGAGGCATTCGGCTTCCCCTTCCGCCGGAATTGATGGAGTACAAGTGGCGAAGAAAGCACTGATCAACAAGCAGCAGAGTGTCGCGGCGGCCGTGAAGCACGACCACACCCGCATCGCCCAGGGGAAGGAGCCCAAGGCCTTCTCCTCCCGCGCCTACACCCGCTGCCGCCGCTGCGGGCGGCCCCGCGCCGTGTTCCGCAAGTTCGGGTTGTGCCGCATCTGCTTCCGCGAGATGGCGCACAGCGGTGAGCTGCCGGGTGTCACGAAGGCTTCGTGGTGAGGTGAAGCGATGATCGTCTCAGACTCCGTGGCCGACATGCTCACAAGGATCCGCAACGCGCTCATCGTCCACCACGACTCCGTGGCGATGCCCACCTCCAAACTGCGCGTCTCGATCGCCGAGATCCTCCAGCAGGAGGGCTACATCGACGGGTTCGAGGTGAGAGCGCAGAGCGAGGAGGAGCGGCACGACCGCAACCTCGGCGGGCAGGACGTCCTCGACATCCGCCTCCGCTACCTCGACGACCGCCAGCGGGCGATCCAGGGCCTGAAGCGGGTGTCCAAACCAGGCCTGCGCGTCTACGCGAAGTCGTCGAAGCTGCCCCGCGTGATGGGTGGCCTCGGTGTGGCGATCATCTCGACGTCCCACGGTCTGATGTCGGACCAGCAGGCTCGCCGGCAGAAGGTCGGCGGGGAAGTCCTCTGTTACGTGTGGTGATCAGATGAGTCGCGTCGGATACAAACCAATCGAGATCCCGTCCGGTGTCGAGGTGAAGATCGACGGGTCCACGGTCGCGGTCAAGGGACCGAAGGGAAGCCTCGAGCGCCTTCTTCCCGACGTGATCGGGATCGAGCGCGAAGGTGACACGATCCTCGTGACGAGGCCGAACGACGAGCCCACAGTGCGCTCCCTGCACGGTCTCGTCCGATCCCTCGTCAACAACATGGTCGTGGGTGTCACGGACGGCTACCGAAAGGAGCTCGACATCGTCGGCGTCGGCTACCGCGCCCAGATGAAGGGCAAGGCGATCGAGCTCCAGGTCGGCTATTCGCACCCGGTCCTGATCGATGCCCCCGACGGCATCGATTTCGAGGTCCCGCAGCCGACACGGATCATCGTGAGCGGTATCGACAAACAGCATGTCGGCCAGGTGGCAGCAGACATCCGCAAGGTCCGCAAGCCCGAGCCCTACAAGGGCAAGGGCATCCGCTACGTCGACGAGCACGTGCGCCGCAAGGCCGGGAAGACGGGAGCGGTGTGATGGCGAGGATGCATCCAAGGCACGCCCAGCGGCTGCGTCGCAAGCGTCGTGTGCGCAAGAAGATCCGGGGCACGACCGCGAGGCCACGCCTCGTCGTGTACAGGTCGAATCGGCACATGTACGCGCAGGTGATCGACGACACGGCACACCGCACGCTCGTCGCGGCCTCGACCCTCGAGGACGGCATCGACACCGGTGGGAACTGCGACGCTGCCACGCAGGTCGGCAAGGCTGTCGGCGAACGTGCTGTCGCAGCCGGCATCGCCGAGGTCGTGTTCGACCGTAACGGGAACCTGTTCCACGGGCGCGTGAAGGCACTTGCCGACGCCGCTCGGGATGCAGGGCTGAAGTTCTAGGTATCGAGAGGAGCCCCATCAGATGGCACAGGACGATCGCAGTCCCTTCGAGGAGCGTGTTGTCACGGTCAACCGTGTGGCAAAGGTCGTGAAGGGTGGGCGTCGCTTCTCGTTCACGGCCCTCGTCGTCGTGGGTGACCGGAGAGGCCGCGTCGGTGTCGGGTACGGCAAGGCCAAGGAAGTACCCATCGCCATCCAGAAGGCGATCGAGGAGGCGAAGCGGAGCTTCATCCGTGTGCCGATGGCGGGATCGACGATCATCCATCCGATCATCGGTGAGGACGGGGCCGGCCGTGTCCTCCTCAAGCCGGCTTCGCCCGGGACGGGTGTCATCGCAGGAGGTGCCGTGCGGGCGATCCTCGAGTGCGCCGGGGTCCGGGACGTGCTCGCCAAGTCCCTCGGGTCGCCGAACGCGATCAACGTCGCGCACGCCACCATGGCCGGCCTCGAGGGTCTGCGCTCACCTGATTCCGTCGCCCGCCTGCGCGGGAAGACGGCCGAGGAGATCACACCGCGGAAGCTGCTCAAGGCGTACCGCGACACCTCCCTCGTAGCGACCGCGCCCCCTGAGGATTCCTGAGCCGGAGAAGCGAGACTGAGATGGCTGGACGACTTCGAATCACACAGGTGCGCAGCCCAATCGGCTGTCCACCCAAGCAGCGTGCCACGCTGCGCGCCCTCGGGCTGCGCCGTATCCGCCACTCCGTGGTGAAGGACGACAGGCCCGAGATACGCGGCATGGTACGACGTGTCAGCCATCTCGTGAGAGTCGAGGAGCTCTGATGGCAGAGAAAGACGTCGAGAAGGACAACGAGGTCGACGAGGACGAGGGCGATCCGTCGGCAGGCGTGATCAAGCTCCACCACCTCAAGCCGGCGCCGGGGTCCAAGAAGAAGCGCATCCGCGTCGGACGGGGCGAGGGCGGGCGGCGCGGCAAGACTGCCGGCCGTGGGACCAAGGGTCAGCTCGCCCGCAACCAGTCCCGTCTCGGGTTCGAGGGTGGCCAGATGCCGCTGCACAGACGCCTCCCGAAGGCGAAGGGGTTCAAGAACCCGTTCCGGGTCGAGTACAACGTGATCAACGTCTCGCAACTCGCCGAGTTCCCCGCCGGGACCGAGATCTCACCCCCCGTGCTCGAGGCGAGAGGACTCGTCCACCACAAGGGGCTCGTCAAGATCCTCGGCGACGGTGAGCTGAGCGTGGCGTTGACCGTGAAGGCCCACGCCTTCAGCAAGTCGGCGCGCGAGAAGATCGAGGCCGCGGGTGGAACCACGGAAGTGGTCTAGGCTCGCTGCGCGTCGGCGCGAGATTCGACGCTAACCAGAGAGGAGCGCAGCGGTGCTCGGATCGCTCGCCAACATGTTCAGGGTCCCGGACCTTCGCAAGAAGATCCTGTTCGTCCTCTTCGTGATCGTCCTGTACCGGGTCGGTTCGTACATACCCGTGCCCGGTGTGCAGATCGACGAGCTCACACGCCTACAGGACGCAGCGCAGGGTGGTGGAGCCCTCTCACTCCTCAACCTCTTCTCGGGCGGTGCCCTCACGAACGTTGCCGTGTTCGCCCTCGGCATCATGCCCTACATCACGGCGTCGATCATCATGCAGCTCCTCCAGGTCGTCATCCCCAAGCTCGAGCAATGGCGTGAGGAAGGCGAGACCGGCCAGAAGAAGATCACACAGTGGACGCGCTACCTCACACTCGTGCTCGCCCTGATCCAGTCGAGCGGATTCGCCTACCTCTTCTCGCGGGGGAACCTCGGTGGTTTCGGGGGCTCCCAAGGGCAGGACACGAACATCCAGATCCTCGGGCCGAACCCACCCATGTGGAAGTACGGGCTCGTCGTCATCACGATGACGACGGGGACAGTCCTCATCATGTGGCTCGCCGAGCTCATCAGCCAGCGCGGCATCGGCAACGGCATGTCGATCCTCATCTTCGCGTCGGTGGTGTCGTCCCTACCGGCGACGGGTGCGGCGGTGTGGTCGGCCGGCCAGGCCAAGTTCGTCGTCCTGATCCTCGTGCTCCTCGCAATGATCGTGGCGATCGTGTTCATCGAATCCGGCGAGCGGCGCATCCAGGTGCAGTTCGCGAAACGGATCGTAGGGAGACGCATGACCGCGGGCGGCTCGACCTACATCCCCCTCAAGGTGAACACGGGCGGAGTCATACCCGTCATCTTCGCTTCGTCCGTCCTATACATCCCGACCCTCTTCGCGTCGGCGCTGCCCGCCGACGGAATCGGGAAGTCGATCCAGGATTTCGTCAACACGTACCTCGTGAACAGCACGAACTGGGTGTACATAACGACGTACTTCATGCTCGTGATCGGGTTCGCGTACTTCTACAACATGATCCAGTTCGATCCGCAGCGCCAGGCCGACTTCCTCAAGAAGCAGGGTGGCTACATCCCGGGTATTCGCCCGGGTGGCGCCACAGCCGAGTACTTCGCACGCGTCCTGAACCGGATCACGTTGCCCGGTGCCCTATACCTTGCCACGATCGCGATCGCCCCCACCGTGCTCATCGCGGCCTGGGGGATCAGCCAGTTCCCCTTCGGCGGCACATCCCTGCTCATCACCGTCGGTGTGGCGCTCGAGACGATGAAGCAGATCGACAGCCAGCTCATGATGCGCAACTACGAGAGCTTCCTCTCGACGAGCCGCTGAGGCCCCTGCGACTTTGCCCGCGGGCCGCCCGCGCGGCGAAAATGACGGATTCGGAACCGCCCATCGCTCGAGGACACGTTGAGGCGAATCATCTTCATCGGCCCACCGGGCGCCGGCAAGGGAACGCAGGCCGCGCGCATCCGGGATCGGTACGGGATCCCGTGGATCTCGACCGGCGACATGCTCCGCGAGGCGATCGCGGCGCAGACACCGACGGGCGAGAAGGCCCGCACCTGCGTCGAGGCGGGTGACCTCGTCCCGGACGACGTCGTCGTGAGCCTCGTGATGGAGCGCCTCACCCGGCCCGACTGCGCGGATGGTTTCCTCCTCGACGGGTTCCCACGCACGGTGGCACAGGCCGAGGCACTCGACACCGCGTCCGGCAACGGTCCGATCGACAGCGTCATCCTCCTCGAGGTACCGAGCGAGACGCTCTTCGAACGACTCGCGGGACGCGCGCGGGACGAAGGCCGCGCTGACGACACCGAGACGACGATACGGAACCGTCTCCTCGTGTACGAGAAGGAGACGGCCCCCGTGGTCGACTACTACCGAAAGAAGCGCGGTCTCGTGGTCACCGTGGACGGAGTCGGCGCCGTCGACGAGGTGACAGCTCGACTGCAGGCGGTCCTCGACTGATGTGAAGGGCCCCATGTGGCCTGGCCAAGGGTCGAGTGGTACACTTCTCCGTCCGTTTGGGCCCGAAAGGATTGCGCGCGCTTGGCTCCACAGCATGGCTAAGAAGGAAGACACTCTGGAGATAGAGGGAACGGTGGTAGAGCCGCTCCCCAACGCCATGTTCCGGGTGGAGCTCCAGAACGGACACAGGGTACTGGCGCATATCTCGGGAAAGATGCGCATGCACTACATCCGCATCCTTCCCGGAGACAGGGTCCTTGTCGAGATGTCGCCATACGACCTGAGCCGGGGCCGCATCATCTACAGGTACAAGTGACTGAGTGTGGACCGATGAAGGTAAGACCGTCTGTCAAGAAGATCTGTGAGAAGTGCAAGGTGATCAAACGCCACGGCCGCGTCATGGTCATCTGCGAGAACCCGCGTCACAAGCAGCGTCAAGGCTGAGAGAAGAGGACATCCATCCATGGCCCGCATCGCCGGAGTCGACCTCCCCCGGGACAAGCGAACAGAGATCGCCCTCACCTACATATTCGGGGTGGGAAGGTCGCGTGCGACGGAGACCTGTCGCGGTACGAGCGTCGAGCCGAGCACTCGCGTGAAGGACCTCACCGAAGACGAGGTGGGGCGGCTCCGTACCTGGATCGAGGGGCATTACCAGGTCGAGGGTGACCTGCGGCGTGAGGTGAACCAGGACATCAAGCGCAAGATCGAGATCGGCTGCTACCAGGGGATCCGGCATCGGCGCGGTCTCCCTGTGCGAGGGCAGCGCACGCACACCAACGCCCGGACCCGCAAGGGCCCCAAGCGTCAGGTCGTGAAGAAGAAGGCGAAGGTCAGGAAGCACTGACGCGCGACGACCACGGGTATCGACCGAGAGGTTTCACGGATGGCACAGTCCAAGGCGGGTGGCCGCAAGCCGAGGCGGCGGGAGCGAAAGAACGTCGCCCACGGCCAGGCACACATCAAGACGTCCTTCAACAACACGATCATCACGATCACCGACCTGCAGGGCAACGCGATCGCGTGGGCGTCGGCGGGCAACGTGGGGTTCAAGGGCTCTCGCAAGTCGACGCCCTTCGCAGCGCAGATGGCTGCCGAGCAGGCCGCGAAGCGGGCGATGGAGCATGGCATGCGCAAGGTCGACGTCTATGTGCGCGGACCGGGCTCGGGTCGGGATACCGCCGTGCGCTCCCTCCAGAACACAGGTCTCGAGGTCACCGGTGTGCGTGACGTGTCACCGGTGCCACACAACGGCTGCCGCCCCAAGAAGCGGCGCCGCATGTAGTCGAAGTACGTAGAAGGAAGCCGAGGAACCGGAGAATGGCAAGAGAGACAGGGCCTCGCTGCAAGCGCTGCGGTCGTGAACGACAGAAGCTGTTCCTCAAGGGCCAGCGCTGCTACACGCCGAAGTGCCGGATCGAGAAGCGGCCCTACCCACCGGGTGAGCACGGACGCGCACGTATCCGCGAGTCCGAGTACATGCTGCAACTCCGCGAGAAGCAGAAGGCCCGACGCTTCTACGGTGTCCTCGAGAAGCAGTTCCGCCGCTACTACCAAGAGGCCAACCGCATGGCCGGAGTCACGGGCGAGAACCTTCTCCAGCTCCTCGAACGCCGCCTCGACAACGTCGTGTACCGGGTGGGTTTCGCGGCCTCCCGCGCGCAGGCGCGCCAGCTCGTGAGCCACGGTCACGTCAGCGTGAACGGACGTCGTGTGAAGGTCCCCTCCTACCGTGTGCGTCAGGGCGATGTCGTCGGAGTGCGCGAGAAGGCCCGGAACATGATCGTGATCCGCCACGCGCTCGACACGGCACCGGCCGGTCCCGAGTGGCTGCGCCTCGATCGGGACAAGCTCGAGGTCGAGGTCGCGAGCCTGCCGACGCGTGCGCAGGTCGATGCCCCAGTCCGCGAATCGTTGATCGTCGAGCTCTACTCGAAGTAAGGAGCCTCCTCCCGTGCTGATCGTCCAGCGTCCCCAGATCCGTCACCTGCCCGTCGAGGGGGCCGAACGCACCAAAGGCCAGTTCGTTGTCGAGCCACTCGAGCCGGGCCTCGGCTACACGATCGGGAACAGCCTGCGCCGTATTCTCCTCTCCTCGATCCCCGGCGCGGCTGTGACGACCGTGACCTTCCGCCAAGCCCTCCACGAGTTCACGACCATCCCGGGCGTGAAGGAGGATGTGACCGACATCATCCTCAACGTGAAGGACGTGATCCTCACGTCGGAGATCGACGAAGCCGTCACGCTCACCTTGAACGTGTCGGGTCCGAGCGAGGCGACCGCCGCCGACATCCGCACGACTGCCGACATCGAGATCGTGAATCCCGAGCTCCACATCGCAACCGTGAACGAGAAGGGGCGGCTCGAGATGGAGCTCACGGTGGAGCGGGGCCGCGGTTACGTCAACGCCGACCAGAACAAGCGCCCGAGCCAGCCGATCGGGTCGATCCCGATCGACTCGATCTTCTCGCCCGTACGCCAGGTGAGCTACGACGTGAGTCCGACTCGTGTCGAGCAGGCCACCAACTACGACAAGCTCACGCTCTTCGTCGAGACCGACGGTTCACTCACACCCGAGGAGGCGGTGAGTTCGGCCGGCAAGACCCTCCTCGGCCTCTTCGAGCTGTTCACGGAGGTTGCCGAGGCCGAGGGTCTCGAGATCGGCGAGCTCGTGACCGAGCAGCGTCTCCCCCCCGAGCTCGAGATGTCGATCGAGGACCTCAACCTCTCGGAGCGGCCCCGCAACTGCCTCAAGCGCGCTCAGGTCGACACTGTTGCCGAGCTGCTCGAGAAGACCGAGGACGATCTTCTGGCGATCACGAACTTCGGCCAGAAGTCGCTCGACGAGGTGCGGGCCAAGCTCGACGAGCTCGGTCTCTCCCTGAAGGGGGCGGCGCCCCGCCCCACCGAGGATGTCGAGGTCTGATGCCCAAACCGAAGAAAGGTCCCCGTCTCGGCGGCGGACCCACCCAGCAGAAGGCGATGCTCGCCAATCTCGCCGCGTCGTTGTTCGAGGCCGGTGCGATCACGACTACGGAGGCGCGTGCCAAGGCGCTGCGTCCCTACGCCGAGAAGCTCATCTCGAAAGCCAAGCGGGGCTCCCTCCACGACCGACGTCAGATCCTCGCCCGGATCGAGGACCGCAACGTTGCCCACATCCTCATCGAAGAGGTCGGACCCCGCTACGAGGGGCGTGATGGCGGTTACACACGTATCGTGAAGGTCGGGCCGCGCAAGGGCGACGGTGCGCCCATGGCGATCATCGAGCTCGTCTGACGGGGCAAGGAGGGGACCGTCGTCCTCGTACGTGGCCTGCTGGCCTACGACGGTACTGACTTCCACGGCTGGGCGCGCCAGGACGGGCTGCCCACGGTGCAGGCGGCCGTGGAGGACGCGCTGGCGACATTCGTGCGACACCCTGCGCAACTCGTCGTGGCTGGACGCACGGATACCGGTGTGCATGCGTGGGGACAGGTGTTCTCGTGCGAAGTGCCCGACGCATGCGACCTCGAGCGGGCGCGTCATGCCGTGAATGCCATGACGCCGGTATCGATCGCCCTGCGGGCACTCGAAGCCGTGCCGGTGGGCTTTTCGGCCCGCTTCTCGGCACGGAGCCGCACGTATCTCTACAGGTTGAGTGGCGCCTCCCAGCCCGACCCGTTCAGGCACAGATACGAATGGTGGGTGCGATCACCTGTGGACGCGGACCGCATGCGGGCTGCGGCACGGGGACTTGTCGGTGAGCACGACTTCGCGGCCTTCTGCAAGGCGGGGGCTGCCGGCGGGACGGTACGCCGTGTCCTCGACGTGCACGTGGACGTGGAGGCCGAAGACCGTGTCGCAGTCTGGATCACCGCTTCTTCCTTCTGCCACCAGATGGTGCGATCGATCGTGGGCTTGCTCGAAGCCGTCGGGCACGCGCGGCGTGCGCCCGATGACCTCACGCAAGTCCTCGCATCCCGCGATCGCCACTCGAACTCCAACGTGGCGCCCCCCCACGGCCTCACCCTCTGGAGCGTTTCGTATGCCTGAGGTTCCACCCACGTATTCAGGTGGTCCGGCCTTGACTCGGTCGACGTCACTGACGAGGATGGGTGAAGTCCGTCTGACCTGCAGAGATCGGGAGAGCCATGGTCGACACGCCTGACAGGACACCTGCGTCGCTCGCCCGCGCGCGGGGGGTGCGAGAGGACATCGTCGAAGTCATGGTCGACGTCGAGGGAGCCCTCGCCGGTCCCGTCGGTTCCGATGTGCAGGGGTGGAACGACTCCGTCGCCAAGCCGCTGCGCCGTCTGCGCGATGCCTTCGACGCGCACTGCGCGGTCACCGAGGGGGAGGACGGCCTGTTCGAGGCGATCCTCCTCGACGCACCGCGCATGCAGGCCAAAGTGCGCCGTCTCGAGGTGGACCACAAGGCGATCACGGCGGCGCTCTCGTCTCTCGTCGACGCCCTTGCCGGCGCGGACCTCGATCCCGAAGCTGTCCGCGTCGAGGCAACCGAGCTCCTCGGCCAACTCGCCCGCCACCGTCAGCGGGGGGCGGACGTCGTATACGACGCGTTTTCCGTCGACATCGGCGGTGAGTAGGTCAGGACTGGATCGGCCCCGTCTTCACGGCTTCGAACGCGGATCCGGGTACGTTCTTGAGCTGGTCGAGGTCCTCGTCGTTCCAGCGCGGGTCCGATGCGCCCGTGAAGAACCAATCGGACCCGTTGTCGGCGACGATCATGCCGTACTTCTTCATGGCCTCGGCGATGACGCGGGCCTGACCCGTGATCCATGAGATGTCGTAGTCGGCGCGCATGCGCACGCGCAGCCCCATGGGCGGCCGGTTCGGGTCCGTCGAGGACGAGGCGAAGTGCGTGGCCGGCAGGATGTAGCCGCGCTGGGATCTCGAGACTGTGAATCGGATTGCGTGGTTGATCGAACCGGCGGCGACCTCGTCGTAGCGGACGAGGCCGGGGAGGATGGGCAAGCCGGCAGCGTCGGCGCTCGTCCACCCCAAGGGCCGCAAGGCGTTGGAGCGCAGGTTCCACACCGCCCCGTTCGCCACATTCCACCCGGGCCCGACGTAGTAGGAGAGCCACGTCTCGTAGAGGACACAGTTGTCGACATCCACGACGATCACGTGTCGGTCCGACCCGCCCTCCACGGGTGCGTCGGGCGGGAAGGGGTACGGCCCGGGATCGCTCTCGTCCGGGTAGTGCGTGAAGTTGATCGGCACGCGGGGCTGTGAGCCCGGAACGGTCACGAACGGGATGCCGTACGCACCGCCGCCTCCGAAGTCCGCATGGAGGCGGGTCCCGGCACCGATGCTCGCGATGAAGTTCGCCGAGTTCGGATGCAGGGGATAGGCGGAGATGTCCGTGTTCCACGCGTTGTCGGGTGGGAACACGGGGCACTGACCGATCGTCGGGCCGGTTGGAGCGGGGGGAGCGGGGGGTTTGGGGCAGTCGCGCGGGTGACGGCAGGCGGGGTCGCGCAGCCGTGTGGACTTCTGGGCGATGGCAGGTGAGCTCACGTCGCCGGGTTCGACGGCGGGAGAGGACGTGCCAGACGGGAGGACGACCATGGTGGCGATGACGGCAAGGAGGAATGTGAAGCTACGGATTCTCATGCACTCACCTCTCGTCTGCTCCTATGTCCAGCGGGGCCACGTCGCGTCGCGTGCCGTCGATGTCATGACCGGCACTCCCCGGGGGGAGGGCAAATGCCTGTCCGATAGCCCCGACCGCCACGTCACGCAGGTGCACGTCCCCGCCGGCGGCATCGGCGAACCATACGGCCGGCACGTTCTCCACGTTCGGACCGAGAGTCGCGGCGGCACCGTTGCGGACCGTGATGCGCCGCACGAGGTTGTTGCGGATCGTCACCGACGTGTTCGGGAACCGGTAGTCGATGGAGCTGAACGAGTTGGTCGCCGTCTGCGCCTCGAGCACCGTGTTGTGGACGATCGTGGACCCGCGCGCCTGGTCGAGCTCTATCCCCGTGTCGTACTGAGGGATCGTGGCGACGATCACGTTGTTGCGGATGGTTCCTCCGAAGTGGCCGACGAACAGCCCGGGATAGGGGTTGTCCGCGTAGGAGCGCGTCTCGCCGGCCTCGACGAGACCGAATCCGACGCCTCGCGCGACGTCACGCATGTAGTTGTTCTCGACCAGCGTGTCGCGTGACCCGACCCAGAAGTGGACGGCGTGCTCGGCGACCTCGCCGTCCTCGCAGTAGATGCCGGTGAAGGTGTTGCTGCGCACGACCCAGCCCCGGGCCATGTGCGCGTCGATCCCGCCCGTGTAGCAGCCGTATGCACGCTCGATGTTCTGGCGCCCTGCCGCCGTCATCGTGAGCTCGGAGCACGTGAGTGCCCCGCTGTCGACGAAGTGGGACCGGGCCACGTTCGAGTTCACCTTCACGAACTGCTCGCCCGCGTCGAGAAGGCGGAGCCGGTGGAGCCGGACGCCGACCACATCGGGGCCGGTCGCGGGTGGGTAGCTGTGCACGAGGTGATCGGTGGCGCGACGCAGCGTCACGTCCGTGATCGTGACGTCGGCCGCGAGGGCGTAGACGATGGCCCCGATCGCATACTGGCCGTCGAGGACGACACGCGTCGGATCACCCGACGCACCACGGATCGTGAGTCCGGGCCGGGCGAGGACGAGGCTGCGCGAATAGTCGCCCGTGACCGGGTACGTGCCGTCGCCGAGGCGGATCGTCGTACCGGGCGCGGCGCTGCGCACGATGTCCGCGAGCTGTGCGGCATCGGACGGCGTCACGTCGATGACGGGACCGGTCGGCGGGCCGAGCACAGCGCATCCCGGCGTGTTCCAGGCCGGGATGCCACGGCCCGGTGGGGCGGGGGTGGCGGGCCCGGTCACGGGTCCTGGCGGGGGGCCAGCGCAGTCTCTGGGCCGCCTGCAGGCGGGGGATCGGTGACGAAGCGGATGCGTGGTGCTCGCCGTCGCCCCTGCACCGCGGGTGCCGCCCTGGGAGATGGCGGGGGGTGCCGGCAGCGAGAGTGCCGCGGCGGCGATGCCGCACGTGAGCACTGCGGCTCCGATCCTGCTTCCGATGTGATTCCCCTGTGGCCTCTGCATATTTCGCGTCGCCTGCGCACGGCGTCCTAAGGACTTATCGGCTTCAGGCGGGGGTTCGAAACGAAGAAACCCGTTCCGGCGGGGGTCCGGAACGGGTCTCCGTCGTTGAGACGGATCCCTCGGGGGATGGGATCCGGGCCGGCTCGGGGGAGATACCGGCCCTCTGTGGCGAGATTGGGCAATCTCGCTTTTGTGAACGGCCGGGGTCTGTCACATGTGGGAGGGGGATTCTCCCGGCCGTGCTGTGCGCTGCTGTGAGGAGGCACCGCAGTGCGAACTGGTGTGTACTCTAAGGCCCCCACCGCTTGTGAATCACTGCACAAACTGTGAAATATCAGCTAGCACTTTTGTCATAACTTACAAATTGAGCTGGACTGGTCCCGCTTCTACCTGGGCATTGTCACGTCTGACCTGGTCGGATATGTCTGAAGTAGCCGTTGCGCGCGGAGGCCGAGGAGGATGAGAAGCCGTCCCTCTGCCGTGTCCATGTGCAGGCCCGTGATGTCCTCGATGCGGGAGAGGCGGTACCTCACGGTCTGGGGATGCGTGTGCAGGGCCGAGGCCGTCCGGCTCGGGCTCGCGTTCGCGTCGAGATACGTCTCGAGCGTCTCGGTCAGCTCCGTGCTGCGTGCGCGGTCGTACTCACGCAGGGGAGCGACGGTCTGCTCGACGAGCTCGGCGAGGAGATCGGGGTCGCGCAGGAGGATGCGGTCGAGGACCGCGTCCTCGTACCTCACGCTGCGCACGTCGAGCGCACGGGCTATCTCGAGCGCTTCCTCGGCCTCGAGATACGCGCGGCGCACACCGTCGATTCCGGAGCGAGGGCGTGTGAGCCCGACATGGATCTCGAACGCGGTGGCGATGCCCAAGGCAGCATCGTCGACGGTGTCGAGGTCGTCATCTGCACGCAGAGGCAGGAGAACCACGAGGTCACCCCGGGTGCGGGCGATGAAGCCGAGCTCGAAGACCGAGGCAGCCCTTTCGCGGACGTCGGCGGCGGGTTCCGTGCCGTGGCCGGACCCGAAGATCCCCACCCAGTAGTCGGCGGCAGGATCCCACCCCACCTCCTCGGCACGTCCGAGGGCCGCGTCCCCGGCGATGCCACCATAGAGGAGGTCGAGGAGGAAGCCGCGGCGCCGTTCCTCGCTCTCGTGCAGAATCCTGGCCTGCGTGCGCGTGTAGTCACGCGAGCTGAGATTCGAGACGAGGTCGATCCAGGCGACGAGGGACTCCATCGCCCACATGGCTGCGTCACGGTCGATGTCCTGTTCCCGTACGACCCGGTCGATCATCTCGGCGGCGGACCGGGCCGAGATGCGAAACCCCTGCAGGAGGTCGGCCAATGGGATGCCTTGCATCGCCCGATCCGCGCCCACCGTGGCAAGTGATCGGGCGACGGCTTCGTTCGGGGGCTGGCCGGTGCGGATCATCTCGAGGAAGGACACGTATACGTACGCGGCGGCACGACGTGTGTCGCCGGCGATGTCCGGTCCCCGCTGGCTGTAGACAGGTACCTCCACGAGGATCGCCTCGAGGGCACGTTCGATCATCTCGTCGAGGCGCGCCTCCACGGCTTCCGCGATCTTCGAGAGGCCGGGTGGTGGAGGACGCTTCGGTACGGCACTTGCGACGCTGTTCTGGGCTGACAGCTTCGATGATTCGACCATCTGCCACAAGTCTGGCATGGTGCCCCCGGGACGTCTCAGGCCAGCCCCCTGGTATCCTCGGCGGGCGTTTGACCGGCGCGCTGGCCAGGCATAGGATTTCCGTCTGCCCTGCGCCAGTGCCACGTGCGCGAGTCGTTCCTGCCGCGGCAGGTCAGCCGAAGAAGAAGCATCGTCCGTATCCGAGTTTCCCGGGAGCCCACCGTGGCGACGTACATGCCGAAGAAACAAGACGTCCCGCGCCAGTGGCACTGCATCGACGCGGAGGGCAAGACACTCGGCCGCCTCGCCGTCGAGATCGCCGGTCTGCTCCGCGGCAAGGGCAAGCCGCAGTACTCCCCGCACGTCGACTGCGGCGACTTCGTCGTCGTCGTGAATGCCGCCAAGCTCGCCGTGAGCGGTGACAAGGGCCAGCAGGTCCTCCACCACCGTCACTCCGGCTACCCGGGCGGTTTGAAGAGCAGCCTCCTCGCCGACGAGCTCGCCCGTCACCCCGACCGTGTTCTCGTGCGGGCCGTGCGGGGCATGATGCCCAAGAACCGTCTGAGCAGGAAGATGCTGCGCAAGCTCAAGGTCTACGCAGGGCCGGAACATCCCCACCACGCCCAGTTCGCGGGTGAACCTGGTGAACCGGGCCAGGGCAAGAACCGCAAGAAGAAGAAGGTCGCCGCTGCCCCCGAGCCGGAGCCGGCGAAGAAGCCGAGGCGCCGCAAGCCGAAGGCGGAGCCCAAGGCCGAGGAGCCGGCGGATGAGGTCGAGACGGACGAGGTCGAGACGGACGA